>CAXBJO010000010.1:0-93202 GCA_963976255.1 uncultured Rhodobacterales bacterium | reverse complement strand
AAATCATACTGTGCCGTGTTCGTCCGTGTGGACGTGCTTGCCTTTGCCACCACAGCAACCGCCCTCGGCTTTGTCTTTGTGATCGTGACTGCTGCCACCACAACATTCGCCGCCATCACCATGCGCGCTTTTGGTTTCTTCGGGTACTAAAAACATGCCGCATTTTGGACAGCTGCCTGGCTTGTCACTGCGCACTTCTGGATGCATCGGGCATGTGTAGACGATGTTTTCATTTTCAGAGGATGTAGTCATTTCTATTTCCTTAAGATTGTTGAGGGTGGTATTGAAATTGGTTTGGTCAATGCGATTAACTGCCGGTTTTAGATGCAGCACAAGGCAATATTTTTGCCGATTCTAATCCTCGATCTGATTATTATCAGACGGGTTTGATTCATCGTCCGTTTTTGTTTTTTTGTCTTTTTTACCATGCCCACCATGCCCGCCGTGTCCATGGCCAAACAGATGCATTGCACCCATCCCAACGAACAACAAAGTTAAAACCCAATTGTCGATCAACCACTGCATATTTTATTCTCCTGTATGAAATCTGAGCGGTGGTTTAACCACAAAGATTTGAAATTATCGGGTTTAACGTACTGCTTTATGCACTTATTGGACGCGCATTGCAGCACGCCCAGATTTCACTATGTGAGCTTTTTGGAGAAGAAATTGAATATCGATCCAAAAACAACGGCGATAAACCAGCCCCAAATCACCGTTTCCACCAACGCCAGTAAGAAGCCGGCAAAACTTAGGGATGTGACACCTGGCAGTAACGGCAACCAGACGGCGAACATCTGATCCCAAGAAAACAATGCGGCAAATATCGCACAAAGCGAGAATGCTACCGCTAGGAATGCTGCTAGGCTCCAGCCCAGGATGACGATTGGAATACGAGGCGCGTTGGCGGCCTCAGAGTTACTATTTGTTTGCATGGTGACCATTACGACACCTCCTTCATGCTTGCCCGTGTGTGTTATGTTTACGGGCGGTTACATATACATAGACGCCGCTCGCGCTTTGACATTACATGATGTTCTCATTTTTGAAACTTTGCGCGGCCATGTCACAGTTAGAACCCACGGTACGGGTTAGTGTTTTCTAATGGGTGGGCTGTTGTTTTAGGAAATATATTTCCGCTCCTGTTTCAAATTCTTGGAACACAAAGGCGCGATCTTGATCCTTATTTTGGGCCTAATACACAGCAATGTGACGACAAGATTTAGTACATATTTGTTTCAAGGCCAACTCCGAAGCTGTATCCTCTGTATTATCCGACTTGAGAGGAGCATATTATGTTTGTGAAAGTTCGAACGTCTTGTAATTTTTGTTTGCGCAAGATTGGCCACACCATGGCGCGCAAACTTAACACCCCACGCCCAGGATTTAAGCCGGTCTCTCATATTGATTTTGAAAAACTGTGCGATACCCTGCGACCAGGTGATGTTTTATTGGTAGAGGGCAGCGAGCGCGTATCGGGTATCATTAAGTATTTAACGCAATCTACATGGTCACATGCCGCACTTTTCATTGGTGATACACTTCCTCAATCCAAGGCGGGTGCGGAGCGCCTCAACTTAATCGAAGTTAATCTTCACGAAGGCTGTGTTGCGTCACCGCTGACAAAATACAAAGGATTTAATCTGCGTATCTGCCGCGCAAATTCCCTCTCGAACGCCGAACGACAAGCATTGATTGATTTCATGGTGGGCAAAATTGGTCTGCGCTATGATTTGCGCAACATCTTCGATTTACTGCGCTACTTCTTGCCCGCACCACCAGTGCCGGCGCGCTGGCGGCGGCGGTTGTTGGTTATGGGGTCAAGCGATCCAACCCGCGCGATTTGTTCCACGTTGATCGCACAAGCATTCCAATCTATCCATTACCCAATCTTACCAGAGGTGTCAGTTGGTGATGTTTCAAACACCGCTGTACGTAGCGAAATATATCATATCCGCCACCACTCTCTGTTTGCACCGCGCGATTTTGATCTATCCCCGTTTATGGAAATCGTTAAGCCAACGCTAAAGGGTGGCTTTGATTTCCATAAATTGGATTGGGGCAAAACAGATCATGACGATCAGTTAACGCAGAAACGGTAACAAACCGCTTCATAATTTCTTACTATACGGCCGACTGACGTGCGATGTCGGGAATGTTACGACGCGCAATGCCGATATCTGCCAAGTCGCGATTTGACAACGCGCTCAGCTCGTTGAAAACTTGGTTATATTTTTTGCGGCGCTGTGCGGCTGCAATCAATGTGGTGCGCAAGCTTGCAAAACGATCACCCAGTGAAGGGGATTGGTTTAAAATCATTGTATCAGGAACGAAGGACATTTTAAGAACTCCTTATGTCTATGGTTTCATCTGCTTCTGTCCCTGATTTAATACTTTGCCAGTTAAGGACAACGGACATATCAGCAATGCCGATATGCAAAAAATGCAACGATGTTGTGTTATCCTATGAACTGCCAGAAATGCCGGTGACCTATTGTGCGCGCCTTAACCACCCAAGGGAGGCATCCGTATCGCCCACGGGTCTGTATTCCGCACCCAAGGGCGTATTGAATTCCAGTGCCGTTATATATTTGAAAATCTGCGTATAATCCACGTCTCCATGATCGGGGGTGCCGCGATCGGGAACAGATGCAATTTGTATGTGGCCGATATGTGGCAATAAATCCGTCAGGCGTTGCATGACGTCATCCCCTATCAATTTCACATGATAACAGTCGAACATCAGTTTCAGGTTTGACGCATTGACAGTATTAATGGCGGCAATTGCCTGTGATGTTGTCGTCAGAAAATAATTGGGGACATCAAAGGTATTCATGGGTTCAATCAAAACGGTCAACTGAAATGGCGCGGCCTGTGCGCAGGCGTATTTCAGGTTTTCGATAAATGTTTGATGTGCATCCGCGCCTGTGGCATTTCCCGCCATGACGTGAATATTGGGCGATCTAATTGCACGTGCATAGCGGATTGCCTGATCAATCGAACAACGCGCATCATCAACGCGATTTGGCAATGCACACAGGCCAAATTCACCAATTCCCACATTCCCCCGCGCGGTATTCAGCCCCAACATCACCAGCTTAGTTTCATCCAACGCGGCCTTTACCGCCTGTGTCGGATAATCATAGGGCCAATGGCATTCCACGGCGTCAAATCCCGCCGCCTTGGCCGCACGGATGGCGTCGGGCAGGGGGCGGTCATTCCATAAAAAACCAAGGTTAGCCGAAAACTTCATTTATCCCGCTCCGTGCTGCGTTTTGATCACAATAAACAGCACGGCCGCGTGGATCAATCGCCGTCAGCAATCCCTGCCGCACGGATGCGGGCACGGCGTGCGCGGAAACTGGGCAATACAATCAACACCAGCGCGATAACTAACAATCCCAACGTCATTGGGCGTTCCCAGATAAAGCTGACACCATCATACAACTGCATTGAGCGCGAGAAGTTGTCTTCCATCATCCCACCCAGAATGAAACCAATCAACAGCGGCGCCAACGGGTAATCTGCAAAACGCAAGGCCGTGGCACAGACACCGAAAGCCACCAATAACAATAATTCCGTGGCATTGTTTTGCCCAATATAGGCGCCCATTAGGGTGAAAAACAAAATGAACGGGATTAAATAATTGCGCGGAATTGCCAAAACCTTGGCGATATAGGGGATCAGCGGCAGGTTTAATAACAACAAGACAAAATTCCCGATATACATCGAAATAATGACCGACCAAAAAATCTGTGGCTCGTCAATCATCAACCGTGGGCCGGGCGTCACGTTCAACGCGATCAATGCCCCCAACAAAATTGCCGTCGTCCCCGACCCTGGAATTCCCAGCGTCAACAGCGGCACAAATGACCCCGTACAGGCGGCATTATTGGCGGTTTCGGGTGCGGCCAATCCCTTGATGGAACCCTTGCCGAACAAATCTTGTTCTTCTTTGGTTGCGATATTGCGTTCCACGGCATAACCTAGAAAGCTGGCGATTGTCGCGCCTGCACCGGGTAAAACCCCGATGAAGAAACCTTGGACAGATTGCCGCGCGATCACCGGTGTAATGGCTTTCGCCTCGGCGCGGGTAATACGCATATCTTTAATCTCTTGGTTTGCTGTTGAATTACCAGTTGGCGGATTTAAAACCAAAAACAATGCTTCGGGCAGGGCAAACATCGCCATAGCCAACGTCACAAATCCCAATCCAGATTGCAGATCCATCAATCCCATGGTGAAGCGCGGCATATTAAACAGCGCCCCTTCACCGACAGTTGCCAAAATCAGCCCCAACACGGTCATCATCATAGCCTTGGTGACCTTACCCGTGCCTGCAAATGCGGCAATGGCGGACAGGCCAACAACCATCAATGCGAAATACTCAGCCGAATGGAATAACAAGGCAACGGATGATAGCGCAGGCGCAAAGATCATCAACAAAATCGCGCCAATGGTACCACCACAAAAACTGGCGATAGCGGCAATGGTCAACGCCTTGCCTGCTTTGCCTTGTTTGGCCATCGGAAAGCCGTCAAAACTACTGGCGACGGTTCCCGCAACGCCAGGTGCATTCAACAGAATGGACGATGTCGACCCACCAAAAATAGCGCCATAATACACCCCAGCCAACAAAATCATCGCCGCCGCAGGGTCACCCATGGAAATAGCCACAGGGATCATAATCGCAATAATCGACATCGGACCCAGGCCAGGTAACATACCAATAAAGGTCCCGATCAAACAGCCCGCAATCACCATCAGCAACATCTGAACGGAAAACGCGGTTTGAAGCCCTAACAGAATACCTTCTAACATATCAGCCTCCTAAAAAACCGGGCAGTGGGCGCAGATAGATGCCCAAAACCACTTGAACCAAATACCAAACAACCAACGTTGCAATGGCCCCGACAAGCACCATAACAAACCACTTTCGTTCGCCCAAAAATGCGCTGCCCAAAACCAAAAATGAGAATGTAGAAATCAAGAAACCCAATGGGCGCAACACCAACGCATATGTCACCATCAAGGCCAACAACAGAACTGCTTGTCCCAGCTTGTATTCGTGTAATCGGCGATAATCGATGTCCAGCTCCGACGGTTCGCCTTTTTCAAGACCCAACAAAATAATTGTGGACGCTAAAATTCCCAGGATCGACAATACCTTGGGAAATGTACTGGGCCAAATTGGATTGCGTTGCATGAACGGTGCCAAATCAGCATCCATCGTAAACCACGCGGTGTAACCATAGGTTAAACTAAACCCAAGCAAGATTAATGCGATCCAACGATCCAAAGCCATGACAGGCACCCCCCAATGTAACAGAAATTAGTGTGTGGCAAAGCGGTTGCCCGCTTTGCCGATTATGGTCTTACAAGAAGCCCAATTTTTTCATCAGATCGCCGATGGCTTTTTCCTGTGCTTCAAGGAATGTTCTGAAATCATCGCCTGAATTGTGGATGTTAACCCAACCATTACGCGCCCGCACTTCTTCCCACTCTGGGGTTTCGTACATTTGTGCAATTGCATCTTGGTATTTCGCAACCTGATCCGCTGGCATGCCAGGCGCACCAAAGAAACCACGCCAGTTGACGAATGATGTATCAATGCCTTGCTCTTTCATTGTCATCGCATCAGGGGCCGCACCAACGCGCTCGTCTGATGTTACGCCAATGATTTTCACTTCGCCTGCAGCAGCCAAATCAACCGCCTCGGAAAAACCAGTGGACAGCGCCGCAATTTCACCTGACAGCAATGCCGCCATAGCTTTGCCGCCTGCATCGTATGGAATGTACTTCACACCCAAAGCATCTTTGCCCGCTGCTTCCATAACCATGGCCGCAACAAGGTGATCCATACCACCCGGAACTGAACCACCACCGATGGCGGTTTTAGATGGGTCTGCATCGTATGCCGCAATCAAATCAGCCATTGAATTCACAGGGCTGTCTTTGCCCACAACGATGGCCGCGTAATCACCAATCGTCCCTGCAACCAATGTCAGATCGCGGAAACTTTGTGGAAATACACCAGTCAATGAACGGATCACGATTGGCGTAGAGTTCACCATCAATGTGCCCATATTGCTTTCTGCGTTTTCGATCAGGAAACCAATAGCTTTACCGCCACCGCCGCCCGACATGTTTTCGTATGACGCACTGCCAACTAAACCTGATTTGGTTAAGGCTTCGCCGGTACCACGTGCGGTTCCGTCCCAACCACCACCAGCACCGCCGGGGATCAAGAAGTGAACGCTGTCCAATACTTTGTTTCCATCGGCCATTACGGGTGCCGCAAAACTCAACGCCGCAACAGCGCTGACCATCAAGGCACGACGGCCCAATTTAAAAGTTGTCATTATATTTCTCCCATTTGACAACTGACCACGAATGGGGCCAGTTAAGTTAAATCTGCACATTAACCTGACACTAACCTGTCACCCCAAAAGAATGCGAAAATAGCGGTGAAATTCCTGTTGATCGAAGATAATCAAGAGCTGGCGAATGCGATCTGTTTACGCATGCAATTGGATGGTCATGTCATTGATCATGCAGATAAAATTGCCGATGGAATTGCCTTCGCTGAAACCGGTGAATACGACTTGGTTTTGTTGGACATCATGTTACCTGATGGTGATGGCCGCAGCTTTATCCATCAACAACGGGAACGCAAAAAGGATACCCCGATCATCGTTTTGACGGCGCGATCACAAGTATCGGACAGAATCAGCATGTTGGATATGGGCGCGGATGATTACGTGACCAAGCCGTTTGACCACGCGGAACTTCAGGCCAGATGCCGCGCCGTGTTGCGCCGTAAATCAGGCACCACGCAAACTATTGTCCAACTGGGTGATGTGTCTTTCGATCCTGTTGCAGGTAACCTGATTGTCGGCGACAATACCATCGCCTTGCGCAATCGCGAACTGCGTTTGTTCGAACTTTTGATCAACGCACCGGGGCAGATTTTTTCCAAACAAAAACTGGCGGATCGTTTGTTTTCCTACGACGTTGACGTGTCCGAAAATGCGATCGAAGTTTATATTGGTCGCCTGCGCAAACACCTTGAACCCGCCAATGTAAAAATATCGACACATCGCGGTTTGGGCTATCGGCTGGATCATGATTAACCCGCGCAATATCTGGGGCTCGTTGCGTAACCGGCTGGCCATCTCTTTGATTGGCGGCGCGGCATTGCTGACAATCCTGTTGTTTATTGCGGTGCGTAGTTATTCCGCCCAAATCGCACAGCACGGCCAAGACAGCATTTTGGACGCATCCGTTACATCCATTTTGGATGCGGCCATTCTGCGCGATGGCGCGGTGGAAATTGATTTCCCTTACGCCGCGCTCGCCATTTTGGATACCGTTGCTGACGATCGTATTTTTTATGCGATCTATCAGGATGAAAAATTGATTTCAGGCTACGAAATCCTGCCGCGCATTACGACACCATCTGGCATTGCACGTGATTACAGCACTGTTGATGTCAACGACACTGCGGTGCGATTGGTCGCCGCCTCGCGCACCTTGATTGGTTCAAACGAGAAAACAAAAATCACCGTGGCCGTGGCGCAAACACAGGATGAACTGTCTGGCACCTTGAACCGGATTTCCAAAAACGTCGCGCTGTACGGCGCGGGGTTTTTCCTGTTGGCGGTGTTGCTGTCCGTGTGGGCCACATCAACCACAATCGCGCCCCTGAAACGCCTGACCACGTCCGTTGCGAAACGCGGCCCACAGGATCTGTCCCCGTTCGAGCAACCCGTCCCAACCGAAATGGTGCCATTGGTGTCATCGCTTAACAATTTGATGGGGCGCTTGGATCAATCGCTAAACCAATCCGAAGAGTTCATCGCAGAAGCGGCGCACCGCGTGCGCACGCCCTTGGCCACCGTGCGTTCCTACGCCGAAGCAACACTGCAACGTGTCGACAAAGAGGAAAATCGCCAAGCATTGCGTTCCATGGTGCGCGCCATCGACGAGAGTTCGCGTGCCGCAGGCCAATTGCTGGATCACGCTATGATCACTTTTCGCGCCGATCATCTTGATCTTCAGTCAATCGATCTGGTGGCGCTGGTGAATGACCTTGTTCTGCGCCTTACACCCATCGCAGAAATGAAGGACGTCGCACTACAGGTACATGCCGATACAGATGTAATGGTGCAGGGCGATCCGATCCTGTTGCAAAATGCAGTGCGCAATTTAATCGACAACGCCCTGAAATTCTCGCCCATTGATTCCGTGATTCACATCCATATCAATGCCCAACCCACACCACAAATCGTCGTGCTTGATCAGGGGCATGGCTTTCCGTCAGATCAAATCAACGACCTTGCTACGCGCTTTACCCGTGGTAAAAACGCAGACGGCATCATCGGATCTGGCCTTGGCCTGACCATCGCCACTGATGTCGCGGTGGCGCATGGTGGCTCATTGCACCTGTCTAACCAACCCAACAAGGGGGGCGCATGCGTTACATTGTCCTTATAATTTCAATGCTTTACGGATCATTGACTATGGCCCAAGAGTGGGAGGATCGCCAAATGTTTGGTGATGAAACCGCGCGTCAAACCATCCGCGTGTTATCCAGCACAGACACCTCTTTTTTCCTGCCAATTATCAACAGCTTTGTTGCTAAGAACCCCAACATCGGTGTGGAATATCTGGTATCTGGCACCGCCAATATTGATGAAATTTATCGCCAAACCCCTGATACATTTGATGTGATAATTTCCAGCGCCATGGATTTACAATTGAAACTGGTCAATGATGGGTTCGCACAAAACCTTGATGGCATCCAAAATCCCGACTGGGCGCAATGGCGTGAATCCTTGTATGCTTTCACGGCTGAACCCGCGGCAATCGTCATCAACCGCGCCGCGTTTACGGGGGTCGAAATTCCGCAAACGCGACAGGATTTAATCCGTGCCCTGCGCGCGCGGCCAGAAATATTTAGAAACCGCCTTGGCACTTACGATGTTCGCAAGTCGGGTCTGGGATACCTTTTCGCAACCCAAGATGCTCGCGCCTCTGAAACCTATTGGCGTCTGACCGAGGTGATGGGAAACCTTGGCACCCAATTGTATTGCTGTTCGGGGGAAATGATTGACGACTTGGTCAGTGGAAAAATTGCGGTCGCCTATAACGTTCTTGGCAGCTATGCCGATGATCGCGCCGAGGTGGGGGATACCATCGAAATCATCCTGCCTGCCGATTTTCCAACCACAATGATGCGCACGGTTTTCGTGTCAAAAACAACCAATGCGCCTGATGCCGCCACTGCCTTTGTGCGTCACATGATTGATTTTCAAAGACAGCGTAGCGGGCTATCGACGTCGCTGTTGCCACCATTGAACAAATCCAGTGATGGTGCGGGTCAGTCAACCATCGCATTGGAACCCGCTTTGATGACCTACTTAGACCGCCTCAAACGACAGCGTTTTATCACCGAATGGGAAAACGCGATCATTCAATAGATCATGGACAAACCACAATATTCCCAGTGTGCTTTTTGTCGATAAACATCTGTTGCGCCTGTTTCATATCGATCAGTGGAAATTGCGCCGCCACCACGGGTGTAATTTCACCGCGCTCAATATACCCAACCAAGTCCTTAAATATATGCGGTGCAATTACTGTCGACCCCGTGAACGTCAGATCCCGCAAATAAAACGTGCGCAAATCCAATTTCACAATCGGCCCCGCAATCGCCCCCGAACAGGTATACCGCCCACCACGTTCCAACACATCAATGATGGTTTCGAAATACTCACCCCCCACAATATCGGCAACAACGCTGACGGTGCGCGATCCGGTTGCATCCTGCAACGCCCGTGCCAAATCATGCGGTGCGCGAGGCAATAACGCATCGGGCTTCAACGCCCCAACCGCCCCGTGTTTCGCCTCGGACGCCATGGCGATCACAACCGCGCCACGGCGTTTCGCCAATTGGATCAACGCCGATCCAACACCACCCGACGCACCGGTAATTAAAACCCGATCGCCCGCACCAACATTGGCGCGACTTAACATGCCCTCGGCGGTGGAATACGAACAGGAAAACGTCGCCAATTCCACATCACTCATATCGCTGGTGATGGGATGAACATTGCGGGCATCGGTCACGGTATATTGCGCGAAACCCCCATCACATTCAGACCCGAAATACCCTGTATTGTCACGGCTCAACGGATCGCTCCAATCGCGCAACCAATTGTCGGTAATCACACGTTGCCCAATCAATTTTGCATCCGCATCAGGTCCCACGGCCACAACATGGCCACAAACATCCGCCCCTTGAATACGTGGAAACACAATCGGCGATCCACCCCATGCGGGATCTTCGTCAAATACCGTGCCATATGCATCGCCTGTGGTTTCTGCCTCGACCGCCTTGGAATACCACCCCGATCGCGTGTTCACATCCGTGTTGTTCAACCCACAGGCGGCCACCTTGATTAATACCTGCATGCCCGAAGGCGTCGGTGTTGGCCAATTCGTTTTGAATTCCAACGCATCCATATCGCCGTGGCGCATTAACGGGTATGCATTCATTGTTTTTGGAATGTTTGACATGATGTGCCCTTGGTGTTGATTTCATTTTTCGACAACCTGCGTTCCCGTTCGTAAAAACACCAGCACTTTCCTTTTGTGACGCCCGTCAATTCGGGTTACGGTTCACCAACACAACACAAAGGACATCCCATGACCGACACTTTTGACGAAGATTTATTCCTTAAGGGGTTGGAGCAACGCAAAGCAACATTAGGCGCCGAATACGTCACCAATAACCTTGAAGCAGCGGATGATTTCACCCGTCCATTCCAACAGGCAATGACCGCGTGGTGCTGGGGCTTTGGCTGGGGCGACGATGTGATCGACGCCAAAACCCGCTCGATGATGAACTTGTCAATGTTGGGCGCGTTAGGCAAAATGCATGAATGGGAAATCCACTGTCGGGGTGCAATAACCAATGGTGTGTCCAAGGATGAAATCCGCGCCATCATCCACGTCGTCGCGATTTATTGCGGTGTACCACAAGCCTTGGAATGTTTCCGCGCCGCCAAAAAAGTGTTCGCAGAACAAGAGCTTTAATCAACCCCAAGGTAGTCGCCAAAGTGGCGATAAAACGTGCGCAATCAATGCGCAGGTACTATTCAATTGGCGGGCGTTTTACCACCATTCGCAATCCGATGTTCAATCCCACTCATGTCATATCCTGCCGCCTTGGTGGATGCCAAAATATCGGCGACGGGCATGCTTTGGGATTGTAAAAATGACCACAGGGTTACCGCGCGCGCACCAGATTTACAAAACGCCAATGTGGGCCCTGTCAACGTGGTTAACGCCGTGCCAAAATTGACGACGTCCGCGTCGCTCAACTGGCCTGGAACAATCGGCAGATAATGCGTTTCAATTCCGAACGCGGTCGCAGCGATTTTAATTTCATCAAAGCGGGGTTGATCCACGCCCTCGTGATCGGGGCGATTACAGATAATAGAGCGCACACCATTGGACGCTAGTTTCTGTATATCGTCAATTGTGATTTGCCCGCTAACGTACAGGTCGTCGGCCAGTTTTTTATGATCCATAATTCTCTCCTTATAGTGCGTTCACGGGCACTTTTAACATTGGGTTACCATCCTTGTCCGTGGGAACTTCGCCGGCACGCATGTTGACCTGCAAGGACGGGATGATCAGCTTGGGCATCGCCAATGTTGCATCCCGTTCGGTGCGAAATGCAATAAATGTGTCGCGTGTTTTTCCCGCACCTACATGAATATTATCGGCTTTTTGCTGTGCGACGGTGGTTTCCCACTCGATGGCGCGGCCATTGGGGCCATAATCGTGGCACATAAACAGACGCATATCGTCGGGCAGGGACAGCACCTTTTGAATGCTGTCATATAATTCACCTGCATCACCGCCTGGGAAATCCGCACGCGCCGAACCGCCATCGGGCATAAATAACGTATCACCAGCAAAGGCGGCATTGCCCATCACATGCACCATACACGCAGGCGTATGCCCCGGTGTAAACATCGCAAAACACTGCATTTCACCCACCAAATAGGTGTCGCCATCTTTGAACAGCGCATCAAACTGCGATCCGTCGCGCTGAAATTCAGTCCCCTCGTTAAAGACCTTGCCAAAGGTTTCTTGGATCACCATAATTTTTTCACCAACGCCAATTTTACCGCCCAATTCGCTTTGCAAATATGGCGCCGCACTTAGGTGATCTGCGTGAACATGGGTTTCAATAATCCAATCCAGTTTCAATTTGCGTTGCTTGATTTCAGCAATCAAAATGTCCGCGTGATCATGTGTGATCCGCCCCGCCGCGTAATCAATATCCATCACGCTGTCGATAATGGCGCAATGATTGCTGTTTGGATCTTTGACGATGTAACTGATGGTGTTGGTAGCTTCGTCGAAATGTGCAGAAACGTCTGGTGCAACGCTCATGTTGATTGGATATGTCATAATCGTTCCTAGCATAGAAAGCGCCAAAAATGACGCACTATTTTGGTGTTTTTAACGGCGGGCGCCTGTTACCTTTGACAGGTATTCATGCCAAAAATACGATACAATGGGCAGAACCGCAGGGATGATGTGGCGATCAGGATAAGACCGACAACAATGCTCAATCTCATGCCAAGTGGTGTCAGAGTGAACGACCAGTTGAACACAAACGGCGTGGCCAGCAATAGAATACCCAATGCCATCCGAAAAATGCGATCAATTTTACCTAGGTTTACAGTCATCAGAATCTCTCCATAAGTTAATGGGTAACAACTCTTAACTTACGCCGATCGGCGCGTGTTGCAATGATACCAAATGACGCATGCTATTTTTTGAATATGTTTTTATGAAATTGGAAAATTGCGCGTTATTCCGCCCCCGAGCGCCATTCTTTGTATTTCAAATAGACATTGGCTCCAATACTACTCAGCGGCTCTGGTGGTAATTTTTGTGGCGTGGGTTGTGCCAGAAAATGCGCGGATACATCCGAGCCACCATCTACAATCAAATCCGCAATCCCCATGCCTTGCAACGTTCCCCGCGCAATGCCCAATCCGTTTTGACAACAGGCGGCAAAAATACCGTTATCCAGCTCGCCAAATGCAGGGGCGCCATTTTTCGACAGGCACAATAAACCCGCCCACCGATGTTCCATGGCCAAATCAGGCAACATCGGAAACCTTTGTGCAAACTTGCGATCATGGGTTTTGCCCGCACGCGCAACTGCCGACGCACTGGTTTCCATATCCGCGTGATACGCCGCACCTGTGCGGATCAATATCCGATCACCAGACACGCCCGAAATCCGCCGCACAGACGTCCCCATCGGATCGGACGGCGTCACCGCCCACCGCGCATCACCGCCCAAACGATTGGTCTGTTCGGGCGTCATCGGCGCACTCATCGAGGCATATAGAAAAACATGCATCAACCGGCGTTTAAAAAATCCAAAACTCTCAACATGGCTGTTATTGGCCAAGATAACCTTGCCCGCTGACACCCGTGCCTTGGGCGTAATTACGCGCCACCCCGTTCCCTCGTGGGTGAATCCCAGAGCGGGCGAATTTTCATAAATCCCGATCTGTTGCGATAACCCCGACGACAATGTGCGGATATAGCCCGCAGGCTGTATCATCACCGCGCCGGGTGTATGCAATCCGGATGTATAATGCGGGCTGCCCGTTAGGGCGCGCATCTCGTCATGAGACAGATGCGTGGATGCCTCGCCCAACCGCGCCAAATGCACGGCGTAATCCATGTTATGTTGATCCCCTGCGGGGGTTGCGGCGGCATTGATTTTGCCACACGGGTCAAAAACCGCGCGTGGCATGTCAAATTCATCCGCAATGTCATGACCAAATGCAATTGCCTTACGGTTCATTTCAATCGCCACGCGATCCGCCTCTAGCGCATCACCTGCGTAATTATCCGACGCCAAATCATGGGGCAAATCAATCATAAACCCAGAATTTCGCCCCGATGATCCCTCGCCAAATTGCCCTGCTTCCAGCAGGATAATTTTTAATGTCGGATCAAGGGCACGCAATCGTCGCGCCGATGATAATCCAGCAAAACCACCACCCACAATGACAATATCTGCACGGCAATCATCCTCTAAAGCGGGCAGGGCGGTTCGGGGCGGCAATATCGCATTCCATCCCGAACCGCCCGTCACTTTGGGTAACCGCTTGGCTGTATACACCATCAGTCGACAGCATCGCTCGCATCATCCGACAAATCCAGCCAGATGGTTTTCAGTTGCGTATATTGATCATGTGCATGCACCGAATTATCGCGCCCACCAAAGCCAGATTGCTTGTAGCCCCCAAACGGCGTCGACATATCGCCCTCGCCATATGAATTCACCGTCACAGTTCCCGCTTTGATCATCCGTGCACCGCGAATGGCGCGTTTGGCGTTGGCAGTGAATATTGACGCAGCCAACCCATAATTCGTGTCGTTTGCCACGCTAATCGCTTCTTCGAAACTGTTCACGGTGATAATGGATAATACGGGCCCAAAGATTTCTTCGCGTGCTAATACATCACTGTTTTTCACATCATCAATAATTGCCGGTTCAACAAATGCGCCATCAATCGCCTTGCCGCCCATTAAAACAGACCCCTTGGGCGCCTGTTTCAAATAGCCACAAACCTTGTCGAAATGCGCCTTGGATACCAACGCTCCAACCCGTGTTTCGGGATCCAATGGATCACCCACATTCCATTCACGCGCATGCGCCTGAACCCGTTCAACCAAGACATCTTTAATGTCAGCATGCACGATCAAGCGCGATGTGGCAGAGCAATTCTCGCCCATATTCCAAAACGCACCATTGACCACATGCGACGCCACCACATCCAGGTTTTCGGCGTCATCCATCACAACGCACGGGTTCTTACCACCCATTTCCAAAACGATCTCTTTCAGATTGCTTTCGGATGAATAATTCAGGAACCGCCGTCCCGTCGCAGTCGATCCTGTGAACGAAACCATATCCACATCCATATGCCGCCCCAACGGCTCGCCCACGTCTGCGCCACCACCGGTCACGATATTCAAAACACCCTTGGGCAATCCCGCTTCGCTGGCTAATTCCGCCACACGCAGGGTCGTCAGCGATGTTTCTTCGGCGGGTTTGACCACAACCGAACACCCCGCCGCCAACGCGGGACCAATTTTCCACGCCAACATCAACAATGGGAAATTCCACGGCAATACCAGCCCGACAACCCCAATCGCTTCGCGCACAACCAACGCCATGTGATCATCCGATGACGGTGCAACTTGATCGTACATTTTATCAATCGCTTCGGCGTGCCATTTGATGCAATGGATGGTTTCGGGAATATCAACGGTCTCGCAATCAAAAATCGTCTTGCCGCTGTCGACACTTTCCATCACCGCCAATTCGCGGGCATTGCGTGACAACAATTTTGCAAAGCGGATCAAAACATCCTTGCGATCGGATGGGTGCATATTCACCCAGCGCCCATCATCAAATGCTTCGCGTGCCTTTGACACCGCGAAATCTACATCCGCGCCGTCGCACGCTGCAACTGTTCCTAAAACCGCGCCCGTCACAGGGTTTAACGTATCAAACGTCTTGCCTGAAATTGCGGGGCGATAGCCCCCGTCGATATACGCATTCTGTGGTAATTCCAGCCCCTTTGCGATGGCTACATATTCGTCTTTGGTTAAAAGATCGCTCATCATTAATTCCCCGCCTGAATGTCATTGATTGTTGTCTTCAGCACACGAATAACCTGTGCCAATTCACGTTTTTCGTCCTTGTTCAAACCCTTCAGCGGCGGGCGCAGCCCACCCGCCGTTTGGCCGGCAATCTCTACACCGTGCTTCACGTTTTGAATAAACTTGCCGCCCTGTTCCAACACCCGCATCAGGGGCATCATCGCCGACATAATGCGGCGTCCTTTGGTGAAATCACCATTCACGGCGCAGGCTTGCCATAATGCCACATGTTCGCGGGGCAAAAAATTCGACCCCGCACAAATCCAGCTTTGCGCGCCCCACGCGAAAAATTCCAACGCCTGATCATCCATCCCGCACGACATCTGAATATGCGGATAATCCCGCGCCAATAAATGCACGCGGTTAATGTCGCCCGAGCTTTCCTTAATCGCACAAACATTGCGCGACCGCCCGACACGATCCAAAAACTCCTCGCCCATGTTCACGCCCATCCGTCCGGGGTAATTATACAGAATAATCGGCAAATCCGCCGCCCGATCAATCGCCAACGCATTCAACGCATTCTCACGCTCGGTTGGCACGGAATAGGGTGGCGTCGCCAACAAAATTGCATCCGCACCCATATCTTTGGCGGCAACTGCCATCTCAATACTATCATCCGTGCGCAACGTGCCAGTCCCCACAATCAACGGCAAACGCCCCGCCAGATGGTTATGCGTAAACTGCGCCAATTCAATCCGCTCGGCGGTTGTCTGGGTATAATTTTCACCCGTCGATCCACCCGTAATTAATCCATGCACCCCTGCATCAACCAAATAATCAATATTATTCGCCAATGCAGGCAGGTTAAACGATCCATCATCATGATGGGGCGTCACCAAGGGTGTATAAATCCCACTCATTTTAAAAATCGGCGTCATGTATTATGTCCTAATTGTCCGTCAAGCGCATTTGGCATGACGAAAGTTTCGATTTGATCGCGTGACAGGTTCCAATGCTCATTCGCCAAATGCGCCGCGCGGCCTTCGTCGCGGGTTTCAATGGCGTTGATTATGGCATCGTGATGCTGACTGGCGGATTGCACACTTTGTTTCATCTTGGCATCGGTGGGATTGTAAAACGTGACGCTGATCCGCGCGTGGTCAATCAACAATCGATTGAAGCTGGGGCGCAGGTATTCATTCGCTGCCATGTCCCCCGTGATGTCGTGAAACAGATTGTTGGCTAACATCCGATCAATCGATGAACCGGCCGCAATGGCCGCCTTAAAATCCACCTGCGCCGCCTTTAATTCCGCAATTTGCGCAGGCGTGGCATTCAATGCCGCCATGCGTAAAACCGCACCATAAATCATCGGGGCCGTCAGGAAAAAATTGCGCAAACTGTGATGCGACATCTCTGCCACCCGCACGCCTTTGTTTTCCACAATCTCTGCATACCCTTCACCCGCTAACTGTCGAAACACCTCGCGCAGGGGGGTGCGTGACAGGGCATAGGTATCGGATAATCGCGCCTCGTCCAGATCGGACCCAGGGCGCAATTCCATCGTAATAATGGCACGCTTCAAATCTTCGTACAGACGCGCTTTGTTTTGTTTGGATGTTTGGGCCAATTTTGTGATTCTTTCGTTTCAAACAGAAAAACATGAAAAAAACAATTTGTATACAAAAAATATCTGACATAGTTTTACACAACAACCCAAAGGATTCGCATATGGGTAAGCCCGAGCATTTTGTATTTCTACTGGTCGAAAATTTTTCGCACCTCGCATTCTCTTGTGCGGTTGAACCCTTGCGGATTGCCAACCTGATATCCGAACAGGAATTATACAGCTGGTCATTTCTGTCCGAAGACGGCGCAACAGCCACCTGTTCCAACGGCTCTGTTACCTTGACCCATGCTGGTTTTAATCCGCTAAAATCTGGTGATCGATTGTTCGTGTTATCGGGCTTAAATGTCTGGGAACAAATCACACCGCCCCTGTTGAATTTCTTGCGCCGCGAACGTGTGCACGGCATTCAAATTGGCGCGTTATGTTCGGGTGCATTTG
This sequence comes from uncultured Rhodobacterales bacterium, assembly GCA_963976255.1. Classification (GTDB taxonomy): domain Bacteria; phylum Pseudomonadota; class Alphaproteobacteria; order Rhodobacterales; family Rhodobacteraceae; genus Amylibacter. The sequence goes on along the minus strand of CAXBJO010000010.1, from coordinate 75,411 downwards.
TGTTGGCACAGGCGGGGTTTTTGGGCGATGTGCGCACCGCACTGCATTGGGAATACCATGATGCATTCATGGAAAAATACCCATCTGTTGCCCTGTGCCGTCATGTGTTTGTGGCGGATGAAAAATACATCACTGCATCGGGGGGCACGGCCACTGCCGATTTGATGTTGCATCTGATCGAACAAGCACACGGCGCGGATTTGGCGACAGCGATTGCGGATCAAATGGTTTATAATACCGTGCGCAACGCAACTGATGAACAACGGGTTTCCTTGCAGGCACGTCACGGCATGCGTAACGCCAAATTGGCCAAAGCGATTAAAATGATGGAGGCGGCGATTGAATTCCCCATTTCCCCAAGTGTCATTGCCACCGATGTCGGCATTTCCGTGCGCCAATTGGAACGTCTGTTTGGACGGTTTTTGAATTGTAGCCCGGGAAAATATTATATGGAACTGCGCATGGCCAAGGCTCAAAAGCTGTTACTGCAAACCGAAAATGCCATCGCAGATATTGGCATGTCATGCGGGTTTTCGTCCCCGTCACATTTTTCCCGTGTTTACCGCGCGCACTTTGGCACTACACCCTTTGCGCAATCCAACCGTTAGAGCGTTAAAATGTTGAACTTCGCGCGAATTTCTCGATCCTGTTCATCGGTTAAATACGCGGGGTGATGGGTGCCCAGCACTTCGCGCGCCTTCATTCCCGCCAATTCCCACGCTGATTGCGCCCCCGCATCCGCCCATGTTTTGGGGTTCTCACGATCCGCCAAGGCAGGATAAAAATAATCGCGTTCCATAGCGGCCAGCGTATGCGCACCCCCTAAAAAATGACCATCGCCCAACACCGCCGCACAGATCGCATCAAACCCAAGGTTCTGATCCGTCACCTCGACCCCGCGCAAAATGCGATAGGTGTTGGAATGCATTTCATCATCCAGAATAAATGCCTCAAAACTGACCCCTAACAGGGACGCGGTCATGCCCGAACTCTCGTAAATCAGGTTCCCACCCGCCAAGGCCGCCGCCAATGACGTCATTCCTTTTTCCATGCCGTATTGTGCATCCAACGCTTTGGCATCACTCATTGATGCCGCGACCCCACTGGGCAATCCCAACCAATTTGAAACCTGTGCGGACGCCGCATTCAACAATGCGGTTTCACCGCCGCCACCGGCAAAGGCACCCGTGCGCAAATCAATTACCAACGGCCAATTTGAGAATACCATCGGATGGCCGGGTTTAATCACATGCACCATCACCAAACTGGCCAATGTTTCCGCCAATGATTGCGCCAAAAATCCCGCCATCGTTGCGGGGGCGGTTGCACCTGCTTGTGCCGCAGTAATGCACGACACAGGAATATTATGTGCCAAACATTCAAACACCACATCCACTGCATCCTCGCCGTAACGCATCGGTGAAATGACAGGGCTGATATGCGCCTTTACGAACGGACGTTTGGCAAATTCGCCCACGCCACCCGCCGCAATATCAAACATTTTTACAATCGGTGCGACGTTTTCTGCCACCGTAAACGCCGTCGCCACAGGCTTGGTCGTATTGCGCATTAACGCATAGGCCGTGTTCACATCTAAATCCAAAACATCGGGCACATCGGTGGCAATGCAACACCGCGTAAACCAACTGACGTTTGCCAATGTATCCTGTAATCGCGTGAAATCATGTAAATCCGACAGGGTACTCTCGCGGTATATACCGCTATCTAAATCCAACGTTTGCACCGCCGCCCCGCCGGTGCCAAAATGCACCGCATCACCGCCCACGGTAATGGTGCGTGCGGGATCACGCCCGTGCAATTCAAACGTTTTTGGCGCAGACGCAATCGCCGCTTCGACCAACTCTTTGGGGAATTGCACGCGCTGATTTTGCGTTTCCACTGCCCCATGTGACACCAATAAATCACGTAACCGATCAGGGACTTCGCCCATGCCCAACTCTGCCAACAGACGCAGCGCAGTATCATAAATGCGCGCAACCTCCGTATCCGTCAGGGGACGATATGCACCACCGGATTGACCGGGCGGGCAGGGATCAACAATGGGTTTTGCCGCACGTTTATCATGACGCGCTTGGCGTCCTGCCCGTTTTATTGGTTTTTGCGAATGTGTCATTTGTGCCCCTTCTGATTGACCAATCGTAGACGACCCGTTCCCAATCGAACAATCCCTTAAAAATTAATAAATAGTACCTTCGGAAATCCAAAATCCATCAACGACGCTAGACACGATCACACTTCTAAGTTTTGATAGGTCGAAATCCAAGGAGCCGGATCATGAAAACCAGAACACGCGCAGTCGTCATCGGCGGTGGCATCGCAGGATGCTCTACCCTGTATCATTTGACCCAAGAAGGTTGGACAGACGTGGTTCTGGTAGAACGCAACGAGCTGACCAGCGGCACAACATGGCACTCGGCCGCGCAGGTCACAAATTTTGGCATGACCCAAACCATGGTCGGCCTGAAAACCCATTCGATTAACCTGTATAACGAATTGGCCAATGATCCCGAATACCCGATCAACTATCATCACGGCGACGGCGGCATTCGTCTGGCTGACACACAGGCGCAAATGGATGGTTACCACCACTTTGCTTCGATGGCGCGTGGGATGGGCGTTGAATTCGAAGTTCTGGACGCGGCTGAATGCGCCCGCCGCCATCCGCTAATTTCCACAGACAACATGATCGGCGGGTTGTGGGACCCAAGTGATGGCGATATCGACCCCGCACAACTGTGCCAAGCATTGGCGCGCCGCGCCCGCAATGCAGGTGCCGAAGTATATCGTAACACGCCCGTAACGGCATTGACCCAACACAGCGATGATACATGGACAGTGCACACCGAACACGGGGACATTGATTGCGATGTCGTCATCAATGCCTGCGGTTATCGCGTCAACGAAGTGGGCGCCATGATGGGTGTCCACCACCCAGTCACATCAATGGAGCACCAATATTTCCTGACCGAGGATATCCCTGCAATTGTCGAATCCGAAAAACGCATGCCGTTACTGCGCTGTCCGATTTCTGACTATTACTGTCGTCAGGAAAAAAACGGCCTGTTGGTCGGATTCTACGAACAAGATTGCAAAACATGGGGCATGGACGGGATTGATCCGCATTTCGTCAACGCCCTGTGCCCTGATGATCTGGATCGTGTTACTGACGTGTTGGAAGGCGCGATGCAACGCATGCCCGCATTGGCCGAAACAGGCATTCATACCGTCGTTAACGGTCCGATCACCTATACCATCGACGGCGCACCACTGGTCGGCCCGATCCCTGGTAAACGCAACGCATTCTGCATCATTGGCCTGCGCGCAGGCTTGGGCGAGGGTGGCGGCCATGGCTGGTTGCTTGCCCAACAAATTGTGCACGGCGAGGCATGTTACGACACATGGGTCATCGATCCCCGTCGTTTTACAGGCTACGCAAATGTCGAACTCACCGCACTGAAAGCTATTGAAGATTATCAAAACGAATTCCGCTTCCATTTCCCCCACGAGCACCGCCCCGCAGGCCGCCCGATGAAAACCACGCCCCTGACACCCATTCTGGCGGCAGAGGGCGCCGAATTTACCACCGTCAACGGCTGGGAACGCATGGAATACATCAAACCCACACCCGATTTTCACGAAACATTGGGTTTCAAATTTAACGAGGCTCAACCCATCATCGCGGCCGAAGTAAATGCGGTTCAAACCCGCGTCGGCCTGTCCGAAGTCAGCGGCTTCAACCGCTTTGAAATCACTGGTACCGACGCGCACGACTTCTTGGATCGCATGATCTGCGGGCGGGTGACGCGCAAAACGGGCAGGGTCGGTTTGGGTTATTTGTTGAACCACCACGGCATGATCAAAACAGAGGCCACAATCGCCAATCTGCCCAATGGCAACATCTGGTACGGATCGGCGGCGGCGGCGGAATTTCACGACATGGATTGGTTGCAATCAAACATCGCCGTTGATGAAGATGTCCAAATTAAATCCCTTACAAACGACTACACAATCCTTGTTCTTGCGGGCCCCAAATCCCGCGATGTCATCTCGGCCGCATCGCGCGGCGACTGGTCAAAAGCGGCCATGCCATGGCTGTCGGTGCGTGATTGTTTCATCGGCATCGCCCCCGCCACTGTCATGACCGTCAGTTTCTCTGGCGAACTTGCCTATGAAATCCACGTCCCTAACAACCAACTCTACGCTGCATACCTCGCCTTACGGGCGGCAGGTGCGGTGCATGACATGGTTCTGTTCGGTGCACGCGCCGTCGACAGTATGCGAATGGAAAAGGGGTATTTGCATTGGAAAGCAGACATCTTAACTGAATTCACCCCGCTTGAAACTGGCCTGGATCGTTTCGTTAAAATGGACAAGGACTTTATTGGCAAAGCCGCCTTAGAAAAACTACATAACGATGGCCTGCGCCAACAATTTGTCACCATCGAAATCGACGGCAAAACCGCCCCCGCACACGGTGGTGCATCGGTGATGTTGGATGGGAATGTCATCGGTACAGTCACATCGGGTGATTGGGGACACCGCACCGCCAAAAATATCGCCTATGCATTCGTTGACCCTGCCTTTGCGGCAGAAGGTGCAAAATTCGAGATCGACATCATCGGCACCATGACATCTGCAAAAGTCGTCGCGCAATGCCAATACGATCCCGACAACACCTTGATGCGATCCTAAAGGTATCTTTTCAATTGCGCATGCAGGGTCAACGACACCTTGCATGACCGCGCCACATCCAAATTACGCGCAATCAAATCGAACCCTTGGCGATATGCTTTGGTCACCAAACAGGCCTGCGCATATGATGTGATAACGGCGGGGTGCGCCTCGATCCAATCAACGCCCAGCGCTGCCAATTCGCGAAACACCACCATTGCATCAAGTTCGCGCTTAAACTCGACCAATCGAATGGCATAGGCGGCCTTGAATGCAGGATCATGCGACGCCAAATCACATGCCGTTCTCATCAAATCTAATCCCGCATCCACTTCACCCATGCGTAAATATGCCGTCGCCAAACGCTTGGTTACAAACGGATCATCGGGGTGTGCTGCGTGCAATTCCTGCAACTTCTCCAACCCGATCTTGGATCGCTTGGTCATGACCAAATCCAACGCTTGAAAGCTGTCATATAATTCCGCATCTAACTTGCGTGGCAGGGCGGATCGCAACAACATACGGCGTCGCGTTTTGGGGTTTATAAACTCTAACCAATCCATCATGATGAAACCGGCCGTGTAATTCAAATGCCGCCACAAACCATCAAACTGATCACTGTGGTTTCCGCGCGTCAAAAACTGTAACCCGCGATGGATCGGAAAATGCAACTTGGCGTTGGCACTGGCATAGGCATGGGTCGAAAACTGACCCTCGTTTCCTGCCAAAACCGATGTAATCGCCCCACAAATTTGTGATTCAGGATATAACCAATTCGCCCACGTTAAATCCTGTTCCGCCTGCGCTTTGTCTCCAACCACTTCCGCGCCATAGGCCAGCAATGCAAAACAATCCCCCAATGCGGAAACATGCGGCACCGCATATGAATGCACCATGTCCCGTAACCACGACAACGGCGCTAAATCGCCCGCGTTCAATGTGGCGATAAGCGCCTGTTCCATGACCGTAACCGTTGTGGTACTTTGATCCCGCGCGATGCGGGCAATATCAATGGGCGATAACGTACTTAACCCGCGTTGATAATACGAAACCAAGGCATTCAACGATTGCTTAAAATCCCCAACCGAATGAAACGCGACCGTGCCTTGATTCAACTGTTTTACCAGTGCATCAACCGCCACACCCATCTGTTCGGCACTCAGCAAATCCTCGACGGGTTCATGCACCGTGGCCGATAAATCCGCCGCCGTCATCGAAAACGCACTGCTGCGCGGGCAGACAATCCGCGCGCAACGGCTTAACAAATACATCTCGGCCATATCGACATGCAGGGCGGGTTTGTTATTCGTTGCACAAATATCTGCGCCACTTAATGCATCGGGATATCGTGCACGAAAGGTTTTCAAAACCGCCGTGTCGTCACAAAATAGTATCAACTGCGTATCGGGGGTGTTCAACGCATCCAAGGCCTGAAAATAAACCACATCTGGCACAAACTGCCCATACCAAAATCCCTCGGACGTGTTTTGATTGCGGATCACGTCACCACGACGAATGTGCACGCCAATATCCGTTTTCCCATCGATCAGCGCCGTGTCGATATGGGCCATGGTTGCGCGGAATTCATCACTAAAATTAAGCCGTAAAAACGCATCTGCAAACCCGCGCTGTGCGGTTTTTTTATCCTCAAAAGGCAAGGGGATCGCACCTTCGCGGGTGGTAAACCCAAAATCTTCGCCCGCCGCAATCCGCGCCTTAAAATCCGCGCGATTGGTTAACGCGGCACTGCGCAGGACAGGCGTGAAATCTGTTTTCTTGCCTGCTGATGCCAGCGTTGCAACATTGGGTCGTTCCCGCGTGGCGGGTTTTAGGATTGGCGTAAATACCAATGCACCTTTTACGGTGTCTTCGGGCAAAAAATGCGCATCAATAAAATCTTGGGAAAAAATCGCCTCTGGCGTCAATAACTCTGGATAGGCATTCTTGGGCTTGCTCCAAAATACCTGCAAATCCAAATCAAACATATCCGCCAACCGTTTTGCATTCACAATGGCCGACAAACGCCCACCCAATCGATCAGGGCGCACCGCATAAACTGTGGATTTGGGCATCTTATCCCTTTGGCGTTAATTCGGTCTAATTTGCGCCAAAGGTGTCGCTGGTGCAATGTCTATTTACGGCGCTGAACACGGCTCCACAGCACGGGAATTTCACAAATAACACCTTTGCGCACACCTTGGGCGGAATTCACGACCACTTCTGCACCGTCATGGGCATGTTCCACGGCAATCATCGTGAACCCGATATTCGCTTCGCTATCGGGTGAATAAACGGCGGACGTCAAAATGCCGACCTGCTGATCATTTACTGTCACCGCTTCTGGCATCGACACGGGCGTCATTTCATCCCCGTCCATTTCAATCCCCATCAGGCGTTTGGTAATGCCTGCATCACGTTGCGCAATCAGAGCGGCCTTGCCGATGAAATCCGCCTCGCCGTCCAATTTTATGAACTTTTCCAACCCAATTTCCAACGGCGTATCTTCGCGGTTCATGTCATTACCATATGACAACAACCCACTTTCGATCCGCTCGATCAGGTTGGGACAACCGGGGCGTAAATTGTATTTTTCACCCTTGGCCCAAATCGTGTCCCACAGATCATCACCCAATGAACTGTCATCCAAATAAATCTCAAACCCGCCTTGCTTTGACCAACCCGAACGCGCAATATTCAATACACGCCCCTTAAACGGGAAACCAGCAAAGCGGAAAAATTTGATATCGCGAATGCTCTCGCCGAACACCTCGACCAACAAATCCTCGGCCATCGGCCCCTGAACCGCCAACGGAGACACATCTGGTTCGCAAATCTCAACATTCAAATCCATGCCCAGCGCGATACCCTGTACCCACAATAATAAATCACTGTCGGCGATGGAAAACCAATATTTGTCATCCGCCAAACGTAACGCCACAGGATCATTGATCATCTTGCCATGCTGGTCACAAATCGGCGCATAATAACAGCGCCCCACCTGTGCATTCGACAAATCACGCGCCGATATCATACAGGCCAATTTATGCGCATCAGGGCCCGCAATTTCCACCTGACGCTCGCCGGCGACATCCCAAATTTGGGCGTATTTTTTCAAATGCACGTAATCTTCGCGCAATCCTTTGAACATCGTTGGCAACAGCATGTGATTGTAAACGGTGTATCCCGAAACGCCCAATTCAGTGACGCGCGCGGTAAACGGTGTCGCCCGTAAACGCCGCGACGGAAAGATCATTGCACCAGACATTTCAAAGACTCCAATTTCTTATTTTTCCATCTTTAAATGTCTTACATTTCGGAAAATTGTTTTGTAGGGTCGCTTACAGGTCTAAAAGCGGCATTTTGGCGTGGCATTAACCTTATAAATGGAACGGGGAATACGATGACTGGTGATTTTAAATTCGACACGCTCAGCCTGCACGCAGGGCATACACCCGACGCACGTCACGGCTCACGCGCTGTCCCCATTCATCAAACCACATCCTACGTGTTCCAAGATACCGAACACGCCAGTGCGCTGTTTAACCTAGAGGTTGGCGGCCACATCTATTCCCGCATCTCAAACCCAACAGTTGCCGTACTGGAACAACGTGTTGCGGCACTTGAGGGGGGCATCGGTTGCGTTGCCACATCATCGGGGATGTCGGCATTATTTTTGACGGTTCTGGCCCTGTGTTCAGCGGGCGATCATATCGTGTCATCCTCGCAAATGTACGGCGCAAACGTGAACCTGTTTCAACACACATTATCGCGCTACGGCATCACCACTACCTTCGTCGCCCCCAATGATCCCGCCGCCTTCGCCGCCGCAATCCAAGATAACACCAAAATGGTCTTCGGCGAAGTCATCGGCAACCCCGGCATGGACGTCATGGACGTTCCCGCCATCGGCAAAATCGCCAATGACGCGGGCGTGCCATTAATCATCGACGCCACATTCAACACGCCGTACCTGTTAAAACCACTGGAAAACGGCGCAAACATCGTGATCCATTCCCTGACCAAATGGATGGGCGGCCACGGTATCGCGTTGGGCGGTGCCATCGTTGACGGCGGCAATTTCGACTGGGGTCAAAACGATCGTTTTCCAACCCTGACCCAACCCCATTTCGGGTTCCAAGGCGTGAATCTGTACGAAGAATACGGCCCCGCCGCATTTATCACCCGTGTGCGCACCGAAGGCATGTATAACATCGGCCCCTGCCTGTCGCCCACCAACGCTTTCCATTTGATCCAAGGTATCGAAACATTGGGTCTGCGCATGGAACGCCACATCTCCAACACCGCCAAAATGCTGGATTTTCTGTCCAACCACGAAGGCATTTCATGGGTCAAGCACCCTACATTGCCCGACCACCCTGACCACGATGTCGCAATGCGCCTGATGCCCAAGGGGTCTGGTTCGATCATCGCCTGTGGCATCAAGGGCGGTCGCGATGCGGGTCGTGCCTTCATCGAAAACGTGCAACTGGCCTCGCATCTTGCGAACGTGGGCGATGCCAAAACACTGGTCATTCACCCTGGTTCTACTACCCACAGTCACCTGACACCCGCTGCAATGACGGCGGCTGGCCTGACCGACGATTTGTTGCGTATTTCCGTCGGACTAGAAGATTTCGATGACATCAAAGCCGACTTTAAACAGGCACTGCGTGCCGCCGCCAAAGTGGGGGCGTAGGGCATGAAAATCGAACTCTTGGGTCAAACAATTTTCGCATCCACTGGTGGGCGCGAATTTGATGCATCCGCTAACACATTGATGTTCATCCACGGCTCTGGCCAAAGCCATTTATCATTCATGTTACAGGGTCGTTTTTTCGCCAATCGTGGCTGGTCGGTATTGGCACCTGATATGCCCGCACATGGGTTATCCGACGGACCCGCATTGACGACCATCGCCGCCATGGCCGATTGGCACATTGCCCTGATGGACGCGCTGGGTGTCAAAACCACCAATATCATTGGCCACTCGCAGGGCGGATTAATCGCGTTGGAGATTGGTCGCCGTTACCCTGACCGCGTTAATGGTATTTCACTGATTGCCTGTGCCATGGCGATTCCCGTCAATGATGCTTTGCTGGACATGGCCAAAAACCGCGAAGCAGGCGCAATCCATGCGATGACCGATTGGGGGCATGGCACGGATGGTCACACCCATGATCACACCATGCCGGGTCAAAACCACCTCAACTACGGCGTGCAAATGATGGCCGCCAACGAAAACGGCGCACTTTACGCTGACCTTCTGGCCTGCGTCGATTACACAGACGGCGCAACCGCCGCCGCCGCAATCACCTGCCCAACCCAAGTGATCTTGGGTCAGCGTGATAAAATGACCCCGATGAAATTTGGCCTTAAAATGGCTGAAACTCTGAAAACCACAGACGTCACAATCGTTCCCAATGCGGGTCACATGTTGCCATCTGAACGCCCTGTCGAAATCAACCGCGCCCTGCGCCCCTTCTTTAAGCAAGTCTAATCATGACCGAATTCAAACGTATCGCCGTCATTGGTGCAGGCACAATGGGCAGCGGCATCGCCGCCCAAATCGCAAACGCGGGTCACAAAGTTTTGTTGATGGATCTTCCCGCCGCTGATGATCCGCTGGGCGTGGTCAACGCCGCCAAAACGCGCCTGTTGAAATCCGATCCCCCCGCATTGGTACACAAATCACGCATTGATTTGATACAGGTTGGCAACATCCGTGATGACTTCGAATTACTGGCTGAATGCGACTGGATCGTCGAGGCGATTGTCGAACGTTTGGACATCAAGAAAGACCTGTATAACCGCCTAAACGCCACCATCAGCAATGAATGTGTCGTCACCTCCAACACGTCGACAATTCCGATTTCCCTGTTGGTCGCCGACATGCCCGTGGCATTTCGAAAACGCTTCGCTATCACCCACTATTTCAACCCTGTCCGTTACATGCGCTTGCTTGAACTGGTGCGCGGCACCGACACGGACGAGGCGATCATGGATCGCTTGGCCGATTATAACGACACCGTCATGGGCAAAGGCGTGGTGCGTTGCAACGACACACCGGGTTTCCTTGGTAACCGTGTGGGCGTTTTCGCATTGCAGGTCGGCATGGACGAAGCCGCAAAAAACAACCTGACCGTGGAAGAGGCCGATGCATTGATGGGACGCCCGATGGGCATCCCCAAAACGGGCGTGTTTGGCCTGTATGACCTGATCGGCGTGGATTTGATGTCCGATGTGGTCGACACTCTTGGCGACATCCTGCCCGCCAACGATCTGTTTCACGCCATCGGCACATCCAACAACCCTGTCATGCCTTTGATCCGCGACATGGTCGCGAACGGTTACACAGGCGACAAAGGCAAAGGTGGTTTTTACCGCACTGACGGTGAAACAGAACTGGCCATTGATCTTAAAACGGGCGAAACCCGCCCCCGCATCACACCATTGCCAGACAGTGCAATTGCCGCTGCTAACGCACAGGCGAACGGCGACGAAACCCTCACAATCATGATCGACGGCGACGGCCCACACGCCACATTCTGCCGCCGCTTCCTTGGGCGCGTTCTGGCCTATGCCGCCGACCTGATCCCCGCTGTGACCAGCAGTCCCCAAGACATCGATGACGCCATGAAACTTGGCTTTAACTGGGTACGCGGCCCGTTCGAGTTGATCGACGCGCTGGGCGCATACACCGTGGCGAAATTGATAACCGATGCTGGTCTGAACGTCCCAATGGCCATCACTGCCAGCATCGCAAGCGGCCCATTCTACACGGTGGCGGACAGCACCCTAAACGTGCTGACGTTCACTGATACGCCAACCTATGCACCCATTGTGTTACCTGAAAATACCCAACGCTTCCACATGCTTAAACGCACAATGAAACCCATCGTGTCCAATGCGGCGGCCAGCCTGTACAAACTGGACGGCGATCTACGCTTGTTGGAATTTCATTCCAAAGCAAACGCATTAACAGGCGCATCAATGGAAATCGTATTGGCAGCGGCAAACGACCACGGCAACGGCATCATCGTCCATAACGACGCCCAACACTTTTCCGCTGGCGTTGACTTGAACCGTTTCCGCGCTTTGATCGAAGCATCCGATTGGAACGGCGTCGACACGTTCCTGAACGACTTCCAACAGGCCGTCAAAGCATTGAAATATACACCCGTCCCCGTTATCGGCGCACCCTCTGGTCTGTCCATCGGCGGCGGCTTCGAAGTGCTGGCGCATTGCGACAAAATCGTTGCGCATACCAACACGGTTTTTGGCCTTGTCGAAACAGGCGTTGGCGTCGTGCCGGGTGGGGGCGGCGTCAAAGAAACCATGCTGCGCTGGTTCAACGCGACCAACGATTGGGAGCAGGCGGCATGGAATACATGGATGCAAATCGGCTATGGCCAGATCGGCACTAGCCCAGACCTGTCGGCGCGCCTGCAATACTACCTCAAAGATCGCGACATCGAGGTGCTAAATCGCGATAAACTCTTGCACGCCGCCACCACCGAAATGGCCAATATGCAAAACGGATACACGCCGCCAGCGGAACCCGAATTCCACCTGCCAGGCCGCGCAATCCTAACCAAAATGTCCGACTTCATGCAAAAAGGTATCGATGATGGCCTGTTCCACCCCCACGACAAAACCGTCGCCATGCAGGTGGCTCAAATCGTGGTTAACGGGGCAGGGGACGACGCCCTGATTGTCTCGGAACAGGACATGTACGACCGCGAACGCCGCGCCTTTCTGAACTTGGCCAAAACGCCACAAACCATTGAACGGATCGGCAGCTTGCTGGACACAGGCACCGCCATCCGAAACTAGGGGATCACCATGAGCATCTATGACGGTTTTGAAAAGTCTGCGGCCAACCACACCGCGCTTTCACCCCTGTCGTTCATCAAACGAACGGCGTTGATGTTCCCTGATCGCGATGCGGTCATTTACGGCGATCGCCGCTACAGCTGGTCAGAACTCTACAACCGATCCCGCCAACTCGCCTCTGCCCTTAACTCCCATAACATCGGGCGCGGTGACACGGTTGCCGTCTTGTCCGCCAACACCCCTGAAATGGTCGAAGCTCACTTTGGCATCCCCATGTCAGGGGCTGTCCTAAACACCATCAACACCCGCCTTGATGCCGACACCATCGGCTACATCCTTGATCACGGCGAAGCAAAAGCCTTCATCGTCGACGCCGAATTGGCGCCCCAAGCGGCAGATGCAATCAAAGGTCGCGACATCCTGATTATCGACGTCGCCGACCTGCAGGATCACCCAAACCCAAACCGCATCGGCACCATCGACTATGCCGATTTCATCGCAACGGGCGACGCAAATGCCGACTGGAATATGCCCACCGACGAATGGGACGCCATCGCCCTGAACTACACATCAGGCTCTACTGGACGCCCCAAAGGCGTCGTCTATCACCATCGTGGCGCATACCTGATGGCCATGGGCGTCATCGCCGATTGGGGTCTGCCACGTCATCCAAAATACCTGTACACCGTGCCAATGTTTCACTGCAACGGCTGGTGTCACGGCTGGGCGATGGCCGCATTGGCTGGCACAATCATCTGCACCCGCACCATCACACCGGCCGTGGTTTACGATGCAATCGACACCCACCAAATCACCCACTTCGGTGGCGCACCTATCGTGCTGGGCATGATCTTGAACGCCCCCGAAACCGACCGCAAACCGTTTGATTACACCGTCAACGTCATGACCGCAGGCGCACCACCCCCCGCCGCAATCCTTGAAGGTATCGAAAAACTGGGCTTTGACGTCACCCAAGTGTACGGCCTGACCGAAACATACGGCCACACGGTGATGTGCACATGGAACAATGATTGGGACGATCTGAACACATCCGAACGCTCACAAATTAAGGCACGCCAAGGGGCGGGCATGGTACACACCGATGGCCTGCGCGTCGTCGCAACCGACGGCACCGACGTCCCCGCAGACGGCGAAACCATCGGCGAAATCCTGATCCGTGGGAACACTGTGATGAAAGGTTATTTGAAAAACCCCGACGCCACCGCGACTGCCTTTGCAGACGGATGGTTTCGATCCGAAGACCTCGCCGTCATGCACCCAAATGGATACGTCGAAGTCAAGGACCGCCTCAAAGACATCATCATCTCAGGCGGCGAAAACATCTCCTCGGTAGAGGTAGAGGGCATCCTCCACAAACACCCCGCCGTCGGCTTGGCCGCCGTGGTTGCAATGCAGGATGAAAAATGGGGCGAAGTCCCCTGTGCATTTGTTGAGCTAAAACAGGGCGCTACAACATCGGAATCCGAAATCATAGATTTCTGCCGCACCCACATGGCAGGCTTCAAACGCCCCAAGCGCGTGATCTTCGGCGAACTCCCCAAAACCGCCACAGGCAAAATCCAAAAATACGAACTGCGCAAACGGGTATAAGTGTGGGGCACAATACAAGTGCATTTCCTTGGGCAGGCGCTGTTGCGCCCGCTGATGCGGCAGGGATTACAAAGCAATGCCCGAAAGTATTTCCCACAGGGAAGGAAAGGCGCGGGTCTAACGGCCCAAGATCAATGTGAAACGCCGCCCCTTCAACCTGTTATCCCCGACGTGATCGGGGATCTCTCACAACTACCCACAACTTCCCGTTGATCCAAACCCCATTCCCTGCGAAAGTAACCCCATTACAAGGGGTGCATATTGCAAGATTTTCTAAAATTCCTAACAGACTTCTCAGCAGAAGCAGGAACACTCAGCTTCCTACTTGCACTCGCTCTTGCTTTGATCGCTGGAATTGCATGGTTCTTTAAACGTAAGGCGATCCAAACGACCAAAATCAAAGCCAGCACAGGCGGTGTTGTGAACACAGGCACAGTAAACGGCGACATCTAAACCACCACCAAATCAGGAAAGCCAAAATGATTGGCAAAACGGACATTGATGCAACCGAAGGCGGTGTCGCCAACACGGGTACGGTTAAGGGAAATGTCATAACTGGCATCACCTTCGAACAACACCGTGCCGCAGTGAAAGAGGATTTGGCCGACCTTTGTAAAACCCTCGAAACTGCGCATGCATCCGAGCGGGATTTGCTGTCCAAGAAAATCGCTGAACTCGAACGCAAACTGACCAATATCGAACAAGACTACGAACAAACGCTGGCAGAACTCGCAAAACTCAAAGATGAATTAAAGCAATTCTCTAACACCGCCCCCATCGATCAACTCGCCGCCGCCATGTCCGCCCTTGATAGTGGCGACAGAACCAAGGCGGATGAATTACTCCAACAAATAGAGCAGTCAAATATCGAAAGCGCGGCACATGCGATCTACCTACGCGGCAACATCGCCGCCGCCGAAATTTGCTGGGCCGACGCCGCCACCCTTTATTCCAAGGCGGCGCTTCTCGATCCTACTTACAAGCACCTTCTCGCGGCGCATGATTTTTTGGAATTAGCAGGTCAATACCAGGCGTCTATTTCGATTGGCAAACAGTTATTGGCTGCGGCAATGAACGAATTTGGTGAAAACAGTAGAGAACACGTTGTCGCAATAAACAATCATGGGTTGGCTCTACAGTCTCAAGGCTCATATCAACAAGCTGAACACTGCTACAAGCAGGCACTCGAAATTGACAGAGAAAGAGTAGGAACTAAACATCCACATTTCGCTATTCGACTGAACAATCTTGCAGAGCTTTATCGTGGACAGGGTAAATATAGCTCCGCTGAGCCACTTTACTTGCAAGCCCTTGAAATCGAAATTGCTACACACGGATTAGAAAGTCATAGTTGTGCAATAAGTCTCTCCAACCTCGCGAGCTTATACGTAGAATTAAATAACTTTGAAACCGCCGAACGTTTGTACAAAAAATCACTTGAAATAGGGAAGGTAACGATTGGCGCTAGCCACCCAAGTTATGCAATCCGTTTAAGCAGTTTAGCGGAGCTTTATCGTCGACAAGGTAATTATGAGTCTGCTGAACCACTTTATGAAAAGGTCGCAGAAATCTACAAAGACACTATTGGGGTAGAACATCCAGTATATGCAGAGCACCTAAACAAATTTGCGCTGCTTTATCATGTGAATGGCAACTATACCGCAGCTCAACCATTGTATAAACAGGCCATCGAAATTTGTGAAAATACACTACCTTCAGATCACCCACAAACAAAAACGATCAAGGCGAACTTTGCCGCAATGCAAGCCGCGCGCGACAAAGGTTAACAACCAAAATACCGCCCCGTTTCATGACGCAATACCGACAGAATACCGACGTGATACCGACGTCCCATTTTGGCTCGTTGCACCAATCCTTAACCTACCGCCCTTTCCACACAGGATCACGTTTTTCGGCGAACGCTTTCGCCCCCTCCAACTGATCCTCGGACGTGTATAATGTCTTGATTGTCGGCAATGAACTGGACGTAATTTGATCCATCGCATCTTGGAATTTCATGTCCTCCGCTTCGCGCACAACCTCCTTGATTGCCGCATAAACCAACGGTGGGCCAGACGCCAAAACCTGCGCCATCTTACGTGCCTCATCCATCAGTCTATCCGCTTGATAAATATGATTAATCATCCCCCAACGCGCCGCTTCCTGTGCATCCAACCAACGCCCCGTAAACAGCATTTCCATGGCAATATGATACGGTATCCGCTTGGGCAATTTGATCGATGCCGCATCTGCCACAGTCCCCGAATTAATCTCAGGCAACGCAAACTGCGCATGATCCGCCGCAAGGATAATATCAGCTGACAACGCCAACTCCAAACCACCCCCACAACAAATCCCATTCACCGCCGCAATCACAGGTTTGTTCAAATCTCGAAGCTCTTGCAAACCCCCAAAACCACCAACCCCATAATCCCCATCCACAGCATCCCCATCCGCCGCCGCCTTAAGATCCCAACCCGGGCAAAAAAACTTAGACCCCGCACCGGTAATAATCGCCACACGCAATTCAGGATCATCACGAAAGCCGGCAAATATATCACCCATAATTTTGCTGGTCGCTAGATCAATCGCATTGGCTTTAGGGCGATCCAACGTCACCTCTAATACATGCCCATCGCGATGGGTTTTAATCGGGTTGTCGCTCATAATCTCTCTCCTAATTTGATCAAGGCATCCGCCGCAATCGCATCTGTTTTGGTGCAAATCAGTGGATTGATTTCCACCTCTGAAACGCTGCCCTGATTGGCAATTACAAATTCTTGTACTGACGCAATAGTTTTTAAAATAGCGGATAAACGCACTGGATCACCACCTCGATAACCACAAATCAATGGCCAAATACGCAATGATTTCAGCGCATTAATCACATGATCCTCATGTGCTGGAACCAACAATGATGCCGTGTCATCCATAATTTCGGTCAGCTGTCCACCTGCGGCCAATGTCAAAACATAACCGTGCGCGGGGTCAAGTACCACACCAACTAATAACTCGACCATACCACCCGTGATCATCTCTTCGACCAAGAATGTTTTGCACGGCATCGCATTGGCGTGTAGAGCGACGGATGCGGCATCCGACAAGTTTAAAACAACTGCACCTGCTTCGGTTTTATGCGCAACGCCTTCACCCTTTAGCACAACGGGAAATCCGATTTCTGACGCGGCAGCACCCGCGGCTTCAGCGCGATCAACACGCTTGTATTTTGGAACACGCACACCGTGACAAGACAACATTTCCTTGGCTTCCGCTTCGCTGATTGTCATGGCATTTTTAGGCGCAAATGGCAGCAAAATTGGAACCTTGTCCATGGTTCCACGACCTGAACAAGCCGCTACAGATTTCAGCGCTTCAGCCATCCCACAAAACGGCACAATACCAAATTCGATCAACTGTTTTGATACCTCTTCTGGCATCGTTTCAACCAGTGATCCAACGATACCCATCGGCCGCCCCGACGCCTTTTGCGCCGCCACAACACAGGGAATAACATCTGCCCAAAGCTGCGGATCGCACCTGTCCACACGCGGAAAATCCAACACCAATAAACCCATGGCATTTGTCCCAATCATCGCCGCACTAAACGTCGCGGTCATCGCATCCCAATCGCCCCAAACGTAGGTGTGATAGTCCAGCGGATTTGCCAAGGCGACCATCGGCCCTAATGCAGCTTTCAATCCATCAGTTTGCTGGGCATCCAGAGACGGAAAAGTTACCCCAACCGCCTGCCCCAAATCCGCCATCAAACTTGCCTCGCCGCCTGAACACGACATGGAAACAACCTGCGCATTATCCAAGTATCCACACACATGCGCCAGCTTCAAAGCCTCAAGAAACGTCGATAAGTCTGAAACCTGCGCAATTCCTAATCGCGCAAACAACGCCCGCGCACCGGCATCCGACCCGGCCAAGGACGCGGTATGCGAAACCGTCGCCAACTGCGCTTGATCTGATGCACCAACCTTCAGCGTAATGATTGTTTTTTTCAGGCGGTGGGCCTGTTCCGCCAAGGCCTGAAATTCCACCAAATCGTCAATGCCTTCGATGTGTAATCCCAGCGCAGTCACACGGGGATCGTTCAATATCGCGGCGCCCATTTGGGCCAAACCCACTTGTGCTTGATTGCCAACTGTGGATGCAAATGCCACGGGTAAGCCACGCTGTTGCATGGTTAAATTGATCACAATATTGGACGACTGCGTAATGATCGCAACTCCGCTTTTCACACGCTCGCCACCGTGTTGATCTGGCCACAATAACGCCCCATCCAGATAGTTGATAAACCCGTAACAATTCGGACCCAACACAACCATGGCGCCTGCCGCATCTAACAGCTGTTGTTGCAAATCTTGCCCTTGGGCATCTTCGCTCATTGCCTCGGAAAATCCACTGGCAAAACAGACCGCACCCTGCGCACCCTTGGCATTCAACGCACGCACAAGGTCGATTGTCGCGAACCGATTGACGCCAATGAAGCAGGCATCAGGAGCGTTAGGCAATTCATCAACACTGGCGAAACAGGGAACACCCAGTATCTCAGAACGCTTGGGATGCACTGGCCACACGGGCCCCGTGAAACCCATTCTTTGACATTGTGCAATCACATTTTCACACCATGATCCACCACCAATTACGGCGATGGATTTTGGATGTAGCATGCGTTCCAACCGGCTCATCTATGCACCTAACGGGCGCAGCAATTCGCGACTGATAATGTGGCGCTGAATTTCCGATGTGCCGTCCCAAATCCGTTCAACACGCGCATCACGCCAGAACCGCTCAATCGGAAAATCATCCATCAATCCCATCCCGCCAAAAATTTGCAACGTGGCATCCGTGACTTTTGCTAACGCCTCTGATGCAAATACCTTAGCGCTGGCAATTTCGCGATTACATGGCATGCCTTGATCTAACATCCACGCAGATTTTAACGTCAATAAATCCGCAGCATCAATGTCGGTAATCATGTCCGCAATTTGAAAACCGACACCTTGGAATTTACCAATTGGCTGTCCAAATTGTTTGCGCTCTGCTGCATAGTTCAGCGCATAATCAAAACAGCGTCGCGCTCGACCAACACTGAACGCGGCCACGGTAATCCGCGTAGCATACAGCCACTCGTTCATCACGGCAAACCCACCATCCACTTCGCCCAAAACGGCTTCGGCAGGCAGGCGGCAGTTGTCAAAATCAAGGATGCAATTCTTGTAACCTTTGTGACTGACTGAATTATATCCATCGCGCACAACAAAACCCACCGTACCACGGTCTACCAAAAATGTCGTGATCCTTTTCTTGGGCCCACGCGGAGTTTCGTCCACTCCTGTGGCCACAAAAACAATAAAGAAATCAGCATGTTCCGCGCCAGAGATAAAGTGTTTTGAGCCGTTGATAACCCAATCACTTCCATCCTGTACAGCACTGCATTTCATTCCCCGTACATCACTGCCTGCATCAGGTTCTGTCATCGCCAGTGCATCCATGCGATCACCGCGAACCGCCGGCAATAGATAGCGTTCAATCTGTTCGCCCTGACACGCCATCAGGATATTCTGTGGTCGCCCAAAAAAATGCGTCAACGCCATCGACCCACGCCCAAGTTCGCGTTCCACCAGTGTGAAATCAACGTGGCTTAACCCCGCGCCCCCAACGCTTTCGGGAAAATTGCAGGCATAAAACCCAAGGTCGATCGCCTTCTGTTTTATACTTTGTCCCAACTCATGTGGCACCTGTCCAGCACGCTCTACTTCTGCCTCAAAAGGATAGATTTCTTTTTCGACAAAATCACGGACTGTGTCGACGATCATCTGTTGCTCTTGGCTTAATCCAAAGTCCATTTTATACCTCGCGTGGGTCGGGCAGAGCGCTGTGCACGGCCGCGATTTTTTCAAGTTTTGCTAACACATCGCTGCGTGGATCACACGCACGGCGGGTCTCTAAACTGACGTGGATCAGCATCTGTTCACCCGTCGCCATCAAGGTGCCATCGTCCCCAAACATCTGATGGAACAGGCGCATCTTTTTGCCTTCACCTTGGATCACGAATGACTTTACGTTCACGCGGGTACCCGCATGGGTTTCCGCCAAAAACTTGATCTGAATATCAACGGTGAAATAGCTTAGACCACTCGCGATGTAATCCGTATCCGCACCAACCGCTTGCATCACAATATCGGCGGCATCCGAAAACACCTGCCCGTAACGGCTCTCGTTCATGTGGCCATTATAATCGGTCCAATCGGTCGGGATCACCCGTTCAATCGTTGTCATCGCTCCATTCGTTGCATCCGGCAACGCGGGTTTGATCGTTGCCTCGTGCGCATTTATCAACGCGCCTGCCGCTGCATCTTCGCCCTTTAACGCACGCAACATTGCAATCAGATTATTGTCGCGCAAACGTTCCAATTCGCGAATGGATTTGTCACCTGATTGTGCGTCCGATTGATCGGCGATTTGCGCGATCAATTCGTCCGTCAATTCAGGTACATCCATCAATTTGGTCCATGGCCATTGCAAGCAGGGGCCGAACTGCGCGATGAAATGCGCCATACCTTCCTCGCCTCCTGCAATGCGGTAGGTTTCAAACAACCCCATCTGCGCCCAGCGCAAACCAAAGCCGTACCGAATGGCGTCATCAATTTCCTGCGTTGTGGCGATTCCATCTTTGATCAACCACAGCCCTTCGCGCCAAACGGCCTCTAGAAATCTATCCGCAATATGCGCATCGATTTCTTTGCGAACGTGCAGTGGGAACATGCCCAATGACGTCAGGATTTCCTTGGCGCGTTCAATCACCGCAACGGGGTTTACGGGGGATGGTACCAACTCGATCAACGGTAACAAATATACGGGGTTAAATGGGTGCGTTACGACAACGGCATCTGGGTGTTCCAGACCCTGTTGTAACTCTGACGGTTTGAACCCAGACGTGGATGAGCCGATCACCGCATCGTGCGGCGCCGCGGCCACGATTTGCGCGAAAACCTTGTGCTTTAAATCCAGTCGTTCGGGCACGCTTTCCTGCACCCAATCCACACCTGCAACGGCCTCTTCAATCGTTGTGCAAACTCTTAACGCCCCTTCGGGCGGCAAGGCCACATCGTATAACATCGGCAGGGCGTGCCGCGCGTTTTCCAACACCGCTGCGATTTTGCGTTCTGCCTGTGGATCAGGATCAAACAAATTCACGTCCCACCCATTTAACAGGAACCGCGCCAGCCATCCCCCGCCAATAACGCCACCGCCAATGATTGCCGCCGTTTGTGTCATGAAGTCCTCACTTTTATTTCAGCACAGCACCATCATCGATCCAAAAAACACTCCGCGTTTTTCCAAACGCTTCAGTATTTTCTGATCGAAGTGATCTGTGGTTAATGTTTCAACTATCTGTAATTTTGGCAGGGTTTCCAGAACCCTAATGTCGCTGATCTCTACGTTTTCCAATGCAAGATTGCGCAGCTCTTTTAGCGGGCGAAGCACCGACAGGTTTTGGATCGATGTGTCCGACAACGCCAGCTCCATGAGCGTGGTAAAACCGGAAACAGCGGTAAAGTCTGTGATCCCCGTTCCCCACAGGTGCAGTACAGTCAAATCTGTAAAACCTGCAATCGGGGATATATCCGTGACATTGGTTTTGCCAATATGCAACTGTTCAAGTTCCGTCAAACCAGCAATCGGCGTCAGATCAGCAACATCGGTATAGCTCAGATAAAGCGTTTGCAGATGCACCATATCGGACAGCACCGACAGGTCACTGATCGGCAAATACCGTAGATCAAGGTTGGTGCATTTATCCCGTGCACAGTTGCGCAGGCTCTTCTTTAATAGCCGTTTTTGCGCTTTGGGCGTCAGCTCTGCATTGGTGGCGCCCGCAACCAACCCCATGCGTTGCATCTTGCTAACGGGTTCACGTGGTGCCATTTCAGCGATTGAAATGGACCCTGCCACAATCAACGCGGTGGTGATGAATGTCAGTTTTTTAAATGTCATAACCGTATCCTTTTGAAATGTTGGATACAGTTTAGGTGTTCGTCACAAATGACCAAGTATTTCGCCACTGCGTTGGAATTTCGGCGAATTACCAACATTACGAAATCGATTCCGTATGACCATCCACGGCCAATGCTTGACCCGAAATTTTTACCCCTGCGGGGCTGTCCAGAAAATGCACCATGTTGGCGATGTCATCTGCCGTGACCCAAGATTTTAGCGATACCGCCGCCACGTAATCATCGCGCACAACTTGTTCATCCACACCGCGCGCGCGCGCCTCGTTTGCAACAACCCGGTCCATACGCTCACCCTCAACTGCACCCGGGCAGATGCAGTTCACACGGATACCATCGCCGCCCATTTCCATGGCCAGCGTTTTGGTTAAACCCACAATCCCCCACTTCGCCGTCGCATAAGGACTGCGATACGGATAGCCAAACAAACCGGCCGTCGATGACAGCAAAACGATCAATCCAGATTTCTGCGCCCGCATATGTTTCGCTGCCCAGCGTGTGGTTAAAAACGTCCCATCCAACGTGGTTGAAATTGTGGCCTTCCAATCCGCGTAATCCAGATCCTCGATCAACGCCGCTGGGCCACCAATTCCCGCTGTGGATACCACCACATCGACACCGCCCATGTAGGCATCACAAGCGGCGAAGAACGTATTCATTTCCGCCTCGTTCGTCACATCCGCTTGCATCGCCAATGTATCGGGATTGGCGGCCCTAAACGCATCCAAGGCACTCGCATCCACATCACAAATCGCAACTCGCGCACCCGCTAACAGATAGGTTTGCGCAATCCGTAATCCAATCCCCGCCGCACCTGCCGTTACGACAACGCGCTTCATTTGGGTAACCGTTTTGTCAGACCCAATTGCGCGCGCACTTGTGCGGGGCCCATGATGGTACTGCCCATCGCCTCGATGATTGTGACGGCACGTGCCACCAATGCTTCGTTCGTCGCCAATTCGCCCTTGGCCAACCACAGATTATCTTCTAATCCGACACGCACATTGCCACCTGCCAAAACAGCCGCCGCAACATAGGCCATCTCGTCGCGTCCAATCGAAAACGCTGACCAGTTCCAATCGGATGGCACATTGTTCACCATCGCCATAAACGTATTCAAATCATTGGGCGCACCCCATGGAATACCCATGCATAACTGGACAAGGGCGGGGGATTTCAAAATACCCTTTTCAACCAAGTTTTTCGCCAACCATAAATGTCCCGTATCAAATGCCTCGATTTCGGGTTTTACACCCAGGGCTTCCATCATTGACCCCATGGCTTCCAACATTCCTGGCGTGTTGGTCATCACATAATCTGCTTCGGCAAAATTCATCGTGCCACAATCCAACGTACAGATTTCAGGCAGACATTCCGCCACATGCGCCACACGCTCGCTGGCACCCGCCATATCGGTTCCCGCACCCAATGGCAGGGGGCTTTCTGGATTGCCAAAAACCATGTCGCCACCCATGCCAGCTGTCAGGTTAAGCACCATGTCCACATCCGACGCACGAATGCGATCCGTCACCTCGCGATACAGTTTTGGATCGCGTGATGGCACGCCTGTGTCGGGGTCACGTACGTGACAATGCACAATCGCCGCCCCCGCCTTGGCCGCCGCGATCGCGCTGTTGGCGATCTGTTCGGGGCTGCGCGGCACATGGGGGCTGCGATCTTGGGAGCTGCCTGAACCCGTAACGGCGCAGGTGATGAAAACGTTTTTGTTCATGTTCAGGGGCATGGTTCTATCCTTTACGACTCGTCTGAATGCTATTCTGCTTGCTAAAATACGATGTGCAGTATTAGACATAATTTATGCAGTATTCGCCAAAACCCACAACAATTGATTTTCTGGTCTTTGATCAGTTTTCCAATCACTGCATGGCAAATTGTCTGGAACCATTTCGCGCGGCAAACACCCTTGCCACACGTGAATTATACCGCTGGAACATCGTGACACTAAGCGGTGAGCCTGTCAGCTCCAGTAGTGATTTACGCTTGATGCCTGACCATGCCTTTGCAGAAGCTGTAGATGCCGATTACTTGTTTGTCATCGCATCCTATGATTTTCGCAACCATAACACCCTTGCCACACGTCGTGCATTGCGTGGTGCATCCAAGCGTTACAAAACTATTGTCGGCTTGGATGCAGGGCCGTGGTTGATGGCGGCGGCGGGCCTGTTGGATGGGCATTCATGCACCGTGCATTGGGATATTTTTGACGAGTTTGCCGAAGAATTTTCACATCTGGACGTGGAACAACGCCGCTATATCTGGGACGGTAATGTGGGCACATGTGGTGGTGCAATGGTCGCGTTTGACCTTAGCGTTGACCTTATCCGCCAATTAAATGACACCGCATTGGCATTGGATGTTGCGGCGATTTTTATGGCAACGCGCGAACCCCATATGGGTCACCACCCGTTATGTAAAATCCCACAGGTTCAAAAAGCGATTGATATGATGCAAACTAATTTAGAGGACATCATAACCATACCCAAAATCGCAAATCGTCTGGGCACAACCCCCAAACAATTACACCGCGCCTTCACAAAGGATTTGGGGCAATCGCCCCAACAAACCTATCGTAACTTGCGTCTGTCATTCGCGCGACACTTGTTGCACACCACCAATCAACCGATCCAAGAAGTTGTTTTGCGGACAGGGTACCAAAACCAAAGTGCCTTTTCACGCGCTTTCAAAACCCGTTTTGGGCAAACGCCAATGTCCTATCGACATCGTATCAATACAAAAACGGCGATTACTGACCATTTAAAAACCAACCCTTTCCATTCTGAATAAACCGCGTATTTTCATGCTATCGCTTTACAGGAGTATGACATGACCACGTCAACACAATCATCAGCACAGGCCCACTGGAATGCGTTGCAGGCAGATTGGGATCGTTTGCGTGATGTGCATCTGCGGGATATGTTCGACCAAGATGGCATTGATCGTTTCGACATTTTCAGTCGCACCATGGATGACATAACGATGGATTTTTCCTGCGAGCGGATTGACGCGATGGCACTGGAAAACCTGTTGGCTTTGGCCACCACATGCGATGTAGCGGGTGCGCGCGATGCGATGTATAATGGCGAGGTCATCAATACCACCGAGGGACGCGAAGTTTTACACGTTGCTCTGCGTGCAAACCGCGAGGATGGATTTACTGTCGATGGCGCACCAACCGCCGATCTGGTGGATCCCGAACGCGACCGCTTTTTGCAATTCGCAGATGATGTGCGAGACGGCAAATACACGAATGCGCAGGGCAAACGTTTCACGGATGTCATCAACATCGGCATTGGCGGTTCTGATCTGGGCCCGGTAATGGCCGTGCGCGCCTTGTCCGATTTTCGCGGTGATGGACCGAACGTGCATTTTGTGTCCAACATCGACGGTGCGCATCTGACGGATGTGACCCATGGTTTAAACCCCGCTACAACGCTGATTTTGGTGGCTTCAAAAACATTCACCACCATCGAAACCATCACCAACGCACAAGCGGCCAAGGCGTGGTTGCAAACGGCACTGAGTGGCGCGGATGCGGATGCAAATTTGGCGGCACTGTCTACCAGTCTGGACGCAACGGCGGAATTTGGCATCGCACGCGAACGGGTTTTTGGTTTCTGGGATTGGGTCGGGGGGCGTTATTCTGTGTGTTCGTCCATCGGCCTGTCTGTAGCATTATCTGTTGGCGGCAAAAACTTTCGTGATTTTTTGGCTGGTTTTCGCGCCATGGATCAGCATTTCAAAACCGCACCACTGGAACAGAACTTGCCTGTATTGCTGGCTCTGATTGGCATTTGGCGGCGCAATATTATGGATTGCCCAACGATTGCCTTGTTGCCCTATAACCAACGTTTGGAACATTTCCCTGACTACGTTCAACAGATGGATATGGAAAGTAACGGCAAAGGTGTGACAAAATCAGGCCAAGCCCTGACCCGTGCATCCGCCCCGATTATTTGGGGTACACCGGGCACAAATTCGCAACATTCCTATTTTCAGATGTTGCACCAAGGTACCGATATTATCCCTGCTGATTTTATCCTCTGCGCCAACCCAACGTCCCCCTTGGATTACCAACACAAACTGCTGACCGCCAATTTCTTGGCGCAATCACAGGCGTTGGCATTCGGGAAAACAGGCGACGAAGTCCGTGTTGAAATGACGGCCAACGGTGCAAATTCCGCCCAAATCGAGGCGCTTGTTCCTCACCGTACATTCCACGGCAATCGTCCCAGCACATCCATCGTTTACGCTGACCACACACCCTATTCCTTGGGTCGTTTGATCGCGATGTACGAACACAAAGTTTTCGTCCAAGGCGTGATTTGGGGGGTCAATTCGTTCGACCAATGGGGTGTCGAATTGGGCAAGGTTTTGGCACGCCAAGTGGAACCAATGTTGGATCAAGGTGCCGATCACACATCATTGCGCGCGTCCACCCGTGGGCTGATTGAAACCATCCACAAATTGCAATCTAAATCCTAACCAAATAAACAATGGGCGACATCCCTTGGGCGTTATTTGAAATCTTTTGGCTTAATATTGTAGCGTGTTAACCGATCATAGAACGTCTTGCGCGGCATTCCTAATTGCTGTGCCGCTTGGGTCGCACTCCCCTTGGTTTCGCGCAGGGTTTCTCGCAATACTAACGTTTCAAAATCATCCAGTTGTTGCGCCAATGTCAGATGACCCTGTTTGAGGGGTGACATCGCCGACCCGGTCAGGACATTTTGGGCAAAGGCGCGTAATTCGGTCAAATTACCCTCCCAATCCTGCGCTATAATCTGTGCATAGATACCCTCGGCCACCTCTGGCATATCCATATTTTGGGTGCGTACTAAATGGCGTAATGTTTGCTCGAATATAATCGGCAAATCCTGCCTGCGTGCACGTAATGTTGGGATCGAAAGCTCCGAAAATGCAATGTCTTCGTAAAACGCATGCGCGGATCGACATTGGGTCAAACTTTGCTGACCAGACATCAATATGCGCAAATTTGGATGCAATGCGACCTGTTCAGACAAAAACGCCAAATCATCTGGCGTGGCTAGATGGGCAGACTTCACCGAAAAATCCACATTTCCAGACGGCAAAATCACATCCGCCAAATGCGTCCCTACTTGGTTCAAGTTAAACCCGACAAACTGTGCATCCTCGCGACCCAATGCGTGCAGAGTATACGCCGCCAGTTTTTTGCCAACACCCGGCCCGCCCGAGATATAAACGTGACCCTGATCGGGGCCTAAACGGCGCAAATTTGTCTGCAACGTTTTGCTCGTATTGGACGTCCCTGGAAAATTAACTGCGGCGGGATCGCTTCGCTTGACCTCTCGCTCCAAACGGCGCTTTTGCAAAACAACGTCTCGGTACCCCAAGGCACGCGCCACCACTTTTAATAACTTGTCGCTTGGGCATGGTTTTTCCAAAAAGTCATAGGCGCCATCCTTCATCGCACGTAACGCCATTGGGACATCCGCTTCGCCAGTCAACATCACCACAGGTAGTTCAGAATCAACTGATTGCACATGCGCCAAAACGGCAAAACCATCATCCGTGGGCATTCGAATATCGGACAGGATTATCCCCGCAAAATTTGCGCGAATGGCACGCCGCGCCTGTGCCAACCCATTTGCGGAGACAACTGTGATCCCCTCTAAGTCCATCGTTTGCGTCAACGAAATGCGCATCGCATCATCATCTTCGATCAATAAAACCTGTGGTGTCATAGCATGGCCTTTCGCAATGTCACGGTGAATTCTGCGCCGCCATCGGGATGATTGCGACAGGTCATCTCACCACCAAACGTCCCCACAATTCCATAGGAAATCGACAGACCCAACCCCATACCATTGCTGGCACCAACGTCTTTGGTGGAATAAAACGGCTCAAACACACGCGCTGGATTTGACAAGCCAGAGCCCGTATCACGGATCACCAAGGCCACCGTGTGCGCCGCGTCGCGCAATTCAATATCAATGCGCCTGTTATCAACGCTCTTCATGGCATCAATGGCATTGGTCAACAGATTGATGACCACTTGTTGCATCCGCACATGCCCCCCCATAATCATCACAGGCGAGGTTCCCGCATCGCGGTGAACATCAACATTCGCGGCCTTAATTCGCGCCTGCGACAGGGTTAAAGATTCCGATATCACACTCTGCAAATCAATCGGTTCTACCGTCTCTTTTTCGCGCCGTGCAAAGGCACGCAAGGATCGGATAATCCGCGTCACGCGATCAATTTGTTCGGTGATCAAGCCAAAGTTTTCACGCGCATCGTCAATACGATCACGTGCCAACATCTTGGCGCCATTTTCCGCATAATTCTGCATCGCCGCCAAGGGTTGGTTCAACTCATGGCTGATGCCTGCCGACATTTCCCCAAGGGCATTTAACTTGCCCGCCTGGATCAATTGATGTTGCGTTTGCTTAAGTTGGGCGGTGCGGTTCTCGACCCGAACCTCTAACGCGGCATTCGCCTTTGCCTCTATGGCTAACAATTCCGCTAAACGTTGCCGACGTTGCCACAAGGCCCATAAAATTGTCCCCAATGCAAACATGATGGCGCCGACAAACCCCGCCTGAAACACGGCCATTATTTTTAATGTTCGGGTCGGTAAAAATACCCGCGCCATCATGTCTAATCGCGGGATATATTTGGCCGCAATCAATGTCTCTGGTGGTAACTCGCTATTGTCTGCAAATTGCCAAACCAAATGACCAAACACCCTTTTTTCTGTATAACCGAAGAAGGGTCGTAACTGGCTCGCAACATATCGATATCGATCCTGCAATGGCGCATCTACTGCACGAATGCGGCGCAATGCCAAATTGGATCGGTTGGTGATAAACGCCACATCATTATCATCGAAAAAGGCCAATGCCTCTTCGTCCACGTGCCATTCAAATTCCAATGTGGCGACGTCCACAGCGATTACAATCGCGCCTGATGCTTTGGGGCGATCACCCTTTATGCCGCGCGCAATAAAAATGGTGCGCTCTGCGCTGCTGGGATCCAATGCGGCCATGGTTCCCAAACGTCCATTTAATGCGGCTCGCACAAACGGTTCACCCGCCAGGGATGGATGTAATCCGCTCTCTGCGCTGGATCGCGCCACCACTTTGCCATCGCGATCAACGACAAATATTTCCCGCGCACCTGTTAACAGTGATGTATTTTCTAGAAAAGCATTGATGACATCCACATCTGCATCCACATCGAACGCCGATTGTAAAATCGGATGGCGTGACAAAATATTCGGCAATTGCTTAAAGCTGGATAACTGCCCCAACAGACGATCACTGGCCTGATCAATGCGCACCTCTCCTGTTTGCGCCAACCGCGCATATCCAACGCTCAACGAATAATAATAGGCTCCAACAGCCAAAGCACCGCTGATCAAAACATAGATAATGGCAAAGCGGTACTTGGGCATGACGAATCGCTAAATAAGGAATGCCACAGCTTAGACATGCGGCGCTATGTGGCGCAAATGGAATGTGCGACTTTCCGCACAATGACATGTTTGGTGTTACAGTAAATGTATAACATATTGAAATAATGCTATTAAAATTTAGGCTTAAAAAAGATTTGCAAAAACAATCACCACGGGAACTATTATGACACGCGGATCAGTCCGCAAAGTTCTAAAGGGAGAAAAATATGAATAAATTTATGAAAGTTGCAGTTGTTGCAACCGCAACACTGATTCCAACCGTCGCTGCGGCGTCATGCGAAGAAGGCGAAGTGGTAATCAAATTCAGCCACGTTACAAACACCGACAAACACCCCAAAGGTATCGCCGCGACATTGCTTGCACAGCGTGTAAACGACGAAATGAACGGCAAAGCTTGTATGGAGGTTTTCCCAAACTCGACTTTGTACAACGATGATAAAGTTCTTGAAGCGTTGCTCCAAGGTGACGTTCAACTGGCAGCACCATCGCTGTCAAAATTCGAAAAATTCACCAAGCAATTCCGCATCTTTGATTTGCCGTTCATGTTCAAAGACATTAACGCCGTCGAAGCATTTCAAGCATCAGACGCCGGTCAAGCAATGCTGGACAGCATGCAAAATCGCGGCCTTCAAGGTTTGGGATATTGGCACAATGGCATGAAACAAATGTCTGCGAATGTACCATTGATCGCACCATCAGATGCAAACGGTTTGAAATTCCGCGTGCAATCATCTGACGTGTTGGTCGCTCAAATGGAAGCAATTGGCGGCTCGCCACAAAAAATGGCATTTTCCGAAGTATACGGCGGTCTGCAACAAGGTGTTGTTGATGGTCAGGAAAATACATGGTCAAACATCTTCGGCAAAAAATTCTTCGAAGTTCAGGACGGCACCACACAAACAGACCACGGCATCATTGATTACCTTCTGGTAACCAACGTCGACTGGTTGAATGGTTTGGATGCTGATGTACGTGATCAATTCTTGCAAATCGTTGCCGAAGTAACCGCAACGCGCAACAAAGAATCCACAGCCGTGAACGAGAAAGCCAAACAGGACATCATCGCCGCTGGTGGTGTTGTGCGTGAATTGACTGCTGAACAGCGTCAAGTTTGGGTCGACACAATGAAACCGGTTTGGACACAGTTTGAGGGCGACGTAGGTGCGGAAAACATCGCAGCTGCTCAAAAAATCAACATGATGTCTAACTAATCATCATACTGGCGCGCCCCATCGGGCGCGCCAACTCACTCGAAATTCAGGGGGGACGTCATGGGACAGAACAGCTCACGACTTGACCGGATCGAGGAAAATCTTATTGCAATACTCTTGGGAATTATGACCCTTTTGACATTTGCCAATGTGATTGCTCGGTATGTTTTTAATTCAAATATTTTCTGGGCACTGGAACTGACTGTGTTCCTATTTGCTTGGCTGGTTTTGTTGGGCGCTTCATACGCTGTGAAAAAAACCGCACACCTTGGCGTGGACGCTATCGTCAACACGTTGGCACCTTCGAAACGTCGGATTGCCGCATTGATCGTGACCGCAATGTGCATCCTATATGCATTCCTTTTGTTAAAAGGTGCGTGGGATTACTGGGCACCATATGCGAATTTGCCACCAACCGAAGGTCGCTGGTTCCCAACTGGTTTCAATGAAAAAGCGCGCGGTCTTGGCTGGTACGAAACCAAAGACATTCCAGTGCCATTTTTCATGCGCTGGCTAGAGGATGTATTCAACAACGGCGAACTGTACGAAAAAATGCCCAAAGTTGTTCCCTATTTTGTCATACCTGTATCCATGGCGCTGCTTTTTTTCCGCTTTATTCAGGCAGGCATTCGTGTCTGGAAACGTGAAATCGACATGCTCATCGTCAGCCACGAAGCCGAAGACGACGTCCAAGCTGCAGGCGCCGCAATGGCCGAAACGGAGAAAAAATAATGGAACTCTTACTTCTCTTTACAATGGTTGTCGGCCTGATGCTGATCGGCGTTCCAATTGCCGTCTCTCTTGGCCTCTCGTCTATTTTGTTCTTGCTCATCTTCTCCGAAAGCTCGCTGGCGTCGGTCGCGCAAACCCTGTTCGAGGCATTTGAAGGCCACTCAACTCTGTTGGCCATTCCCTTCTTCATCCTTGCCTCGTCGTTCATGTCGACGGGCGGCGTGGCCAAACGGATTATCCGCTTTTCTATCGCGCTTGTGGGTCACTTTCGTGGTGGTTTGGCGATTGCGGGCGTTCTGGCCTGTATGATCTTTGCGGCACTGTCGGGTTCATCGCCCGCCACCGTGGTTGCCATCGGTTCCATCGTTATCGCGGCGATGCGACAGGTTGGTTACACCAAAGAATTTGCCGCAGGCGTGATCTGTAATGCAGGCACCTTGGGCATCTTGATTCCACCCTCTATCGTCATGGTGGTTTACGCCGCCGCAGTCGAAGTATCGGTGGGTCGTATGTTCCTTGCGGGCGTCATTCCTGGCCTTTTAGCAGGTACAATGTTGATGATCGGTATCTACGTCATGGCACGTGTGAAAAACATGCCCAAAGGTGATTGGGCTGGCTGGACCGAAGTAAGCGCCAGCTTTCGTGACGCCGCCTGGGGTCTGATGTTGATCGCAATTATCATGATCGGCATCTATGGCATCCCTGGTGTCACAGGCGCGATTTTCACCCCAACCGAGGCCGCCGCCGTGGCATCCATCTATGCCTTTTTGGTCGCCAGCTTTATCTATCGTGACATGGGGCCCTTGGCGAATGCTGACGGGACATCAATTTCCCTGCTGAAAAAACCACAGGCACTGATCACCGCCTTCTGGCACGAAGATACGCGCCGCACGTTGTTTGATGCGGGTAAATTGGTTGTCACCTTGATGTTCGTCATCGCCAACGCGTTGATCCTTAAACAGGTCATCACCGATGAACAATTGCCACAAAAAATCACCGAAGTGATGATTTCCTATGGCTTTGGTCCTGTGATGTTCTTGATCATCGTCAACATTATCCTGTTGATTGGCGGTCAGTTTATGGAACCATCTGGCCTGTTGGTTATCGTGGCACCATTGGTGTTCCCGATTGCAATTGAATTGGGCATTGATCCAATCCATCTGGGTATCATCATGGTGGTGAACATGGAAATCGGGATGATTACCCCGCCTGTTGGTCTGAACTTGTTCGTGACCGCTGGGGTGGCGAATATGTCGATGATGGCTGTGGTGCGCGCTGCGTTACCCTTCTTGGCGATTATGTTCGTGTTCTTGATTATGGTCACCTACATCCCATGGATTTCCACCGTGTTACCAAACGCGGTCATGGGCCCAGAGGTTATTACAAACTAACTCAAAACGCCGCACCTTTGGGTGCGGCGTTTTTCCATACACCACAAATTCCTTGCAGATCGAACCCGCGCCCCTAAACTTGCCCAACGAATCCATAAGGCAAGCATATGAACCGCATCGAAAACACCCATTTTAAAACTGGTCTCCAACTGGCTGATATCCCCTTGCCAAGCACCGACAGCGCACGGCCAACAGCCATGCTGAAACGCTGTCCCGCACACGGGGTGACACCCTTGGTCAATGCGGCCGAGCTTGCCAAAAACCTAAATATCGCGTCCTTCCATGTGAAAGACGAGCGCAACCGCATGAACCTTGGCAGTTTCAAAGCACTGGGCGCGGCCTATGTCATCGCGTCGGATGCCGCCGAACATGACGTATCAAAAACCACATATGTCTCATCATCCGCGGGCAACCATGGGTTATCCATCGCCGCAGGTGCCGCCGCCTTTGGTG
The DNA here is from genome assembly GCA_963976255.1 of uncultured Rhodobacterales bacterium. Lineage (GTDB taxonomy): Bacteria > Pseudomonadota > Alphaproteobacteria > Rhodobacterales > Rhodobacteraceae > Amylibacter. The sequence continues at coordinate 41,984 of CAXBJO010000010.1, read as the reverse complement.
CGAATGCGGTGATTTACCTGTCCGCTACAGTCCCCGAAGATTTCGCCAAACGCCTGCGCGATTTGGGTGCCACGGTCGTGCGTCACGGCGAAAACTACGAAGCATCCATGACAGGCGCGATTGCCGCCGCCGCCGAAAACAATTGGGTGCTGTTATCCGACAGCTCATGGAACGGATACACCGACATCCCGTGGCGCTTGATGGAGGGCTACACCGCCATGGCCGCCGAAATCATTGCCGAAATCGACACCGTGCCAACGCATGTTTTCCTTCAGGCGGGTGTGGGTGGTTTGGCGGGCGCAATGGCCGCCTGTTTTCGTGCCGCATGGGGCGATGCCCCCGAAATCGTTGTGGTCGAACCGGCATTCGCCCCTGCATTAATCGACAGCATCCGTGCAGGAAAATTCGTCACGACCCACGGCCCCGTGTCGGACATGGGGCGCCTTGATTGCAAAGAGGCGTCACTGATTGCCCTTAACGGCCTGTCGCGCGACGCTAATGCATTTGTGACATTGACCGAGGATGAATGCCTGACCGCAATCGCCCAACTGCCCGCGCATGATCTGACGACATCATCATCAGGTGGGGCAGGGATCGCGGCGGCCACGCTGTCTGATTTGCCACCGGATGCACGTGTTTTATGTATCTTGTCCGAAGGGGCTGATGCCTAATGCAACGCGGGTTCACAGATGCCGAATTTGACGCCCGCACCAAACGCGCACAGGCGTTGATGGCGAAATATGACATTGCTGCATTATTGCTAACCACCGAACCGGATGTGCGTTATTTCACGGGCTTCCTGACACAGTTCTGGCAGAGCCCGACACGCCCGTGGTTCCTGATCGTCCCCGCATCAGGCAAACCCATCGCGGTCATTCCCGCCATTGGTCAAGCCTTGATGAACACCACATGGATCGACGACATCCGTACGTGGGCATCACCTGATTTAACCGATGACGGCGTCACATTGTTGGCCGACACTTTGACCGAAATCGCAGGGCAGGGACGCATCGCAATCCCCGACGGCCACGAAACCCATATTCGGATGCCCTTTGCCGATGTCACCAAATTGGCAACCCGCCACGTATTAACGTCCGACAAAGGAATAATGCGCGAGTTGCGCATGGTGAAATCAGATGCCGAAGTCGACAAAATTCGCCACGCATGCACCATCGCAGGCACCGCATTCGACGCGGTGAAATCCTTCGCCCGCGTTGGCATGACCCAATCCCAAATCAATCGTCAATTCCAATCGGCCTGCTTGGATTCTGGTGCCGACAGCGTCCCATATGTCGCGATGGGACTTGGTCCCTGTGGTTACTTCGACGTCATTTCCCCCGCCGGTGATATTCAGGCGCAATCGGGCGACATCCTGATGTTGGACACTGGTTTAATGTGGGACGGATATTTTTGCGACTATGACCGTAACTTTTCGTTCGGCCGCGCCGATCCCTGTGCAATTTCCGCCTATGATCGCCTGATCGACGCCACCGCCGCAGGCCTTACTGCCGCCGTTGTGGGCGCAACCGCCGCCGATCTGTTCCACGCCATGGCCAAAATCACTGGCGCTGGCAAAGCAATGGAGGCAGGCCGCTTTGGTCACGGCCTTGGCACCCAACTTACTGAATGGCCATCCTTCATTCCTACCGACCACACCGAACTGACCGAGGGTATGGTTTTAACTCTGGAACCCAGTATCGAAACAATCGATGGCCGCATTTTGGTACACGAAGAAAACATCGTTATTCGCGCAAACGGTGCCCAAAAACTGTCGCCCTTTGCCACAGAATTACCGGTGATCGCATGACAACATTTCCCTATGAAACCACCGAAAACACCACGCCCACGGTGGGTTTGGTCGTCCTGCAAACCGACGAACGCATCGAAACGGATATGCGTCACCTGCTGTCGCCTGACATTACTCTGCATGTCACCCGCATTCCATCGGGTGCCATCGTTACCAACGACACCTTGTCACAAATGGAAAACGATCTGCCCGCCGCCGCTGCATTGTTCCCACAGGCCGCAAATTTCGACGTTATTGGCTACGGTTGCACCTCGGGCACATCCGTCATTGGCGCACCGCGTATTGCCGAATTGATCCAAGGACGCTGCAAAACCACCCATGTCACCGAACCCGTCAGCGCCCTAATCGCCGCCTGTAAACACATGGGGCTTAAACGCATCGCGTTCCTGTCACCCTACGTCGCGGGTGTCAGCCAGACCCTGCGCGACACGTTGCAAGTTGCAGGCATTCAATCCCCCGTGTTTGGCAGTTTCGACGAGGCATCAGAACAGCGTGTTGTCCGCATATCACCCCATTCCACACGCGACGCCGCCATTGCTCTAAACACTGACGGTGTGGACGCTGTGTTCCTGTCTTGCACCAACTTGAACACCCTGTCGGTGATCGACGAAATCGAGGCCGTAATCAACAAACCGTGTTTGTCCAGCAACCAAGTATTGGCATGGCACATGTCCCAATTGGCGGGTGTAAATTCTTCGCAAAACCGTATTGGACGATTGTTGAAATCAGGCGGATAACTTGCGCATCAAGTCCGTGATCAATACGGCGTTCATCGCCAAGTCCTGCTCAATCCGCCGCCCAATCAACATCAGCGATCCAATCCCCGTAACTTCTATAAACAACGCAATTGCGGCATCGCTCAAATCATTGGTGTTAAAATGCTCAACCCCCAACAGCCGTTTTAAATGCTCGATCTTGGAAAATAAATTCAACGCCGTGGTCAACCGTTCTGCATCCGCTTCACGGATCGCACCCTGTTTTAATGCATGGCGAAACTGATCCAATGGTCTGCGATGTTCGCCATTATCCAACAGGCTTAACGCCTGCGCCAACAACTCTAAATCCAGCACACCGCCTAATGGTTTTTTCACTGGCCAATTATCTGATTTCTCAATTTTTAACTGCGCTATCCGCTCGCGCATTTCGCTGACTTCTTGGGACACTTTGACGCGATCATGTGCCTTGTCCAACACTGCGCGGCGGACAGCGGAAATGCGATCACACAACCCCGTATCCCCTGCTACAACGCGGGCGCGGGTCAATGCCAAATGTTCCCAAACCCATGCCTTGTTATGCTGATAATCACTGAATGCATCCAAACTGGTCGCCACCGTGCCCGCACGCCCCGATGGGCGCAATCGCATGTCCACTTCGTACAATCGCCCGTAGGTCATGGACGACGATAACGCTGAAACCAACGTCCGTGTCACCCGTTGATAATAGGTGCGAATATCCAATGCCTTAATACTGGAAACTGCGTCGCCGTCCCCATCATAAATCACAATAATATCCAGATCCGACGTCGCCGTCATTTGCCGTGATCCCATTTTTCCCATCGCCAAAATTGCCACAGAACTGTCTGCAATTTCGCCCCAACGCCGACGCGCCTCGGATACGGCTTGGTCCAAACAGACCTGTAAACACACCTGCGCCAAATCCGAAAACGCTTGTTCGGCGCGTTTCGTTGGGATCAATTGCGTCAACTGCGCATAGATGATTTTAAATTGCTCTTCGGATTTCCACGCGCGCATTTCAATCAGCACGGTTTCAAAATCCGCACCCTCTGGCAGACGCGCCGCCAAACCCGCATGATACCCTGCCACATCGGGTGCAATCGCATCGGGGCCAGTGTCGGCCAAACCATCTAATACCAAAACTTGGCGTGCCAATGTGGTGCCCAATTGTTTGGACAGGCTGGTTACATGAAACACTTGATCCAAAACTTCTGGCTTGCGCTCGAACAGGGAAAACAGCTGTACTCCCGACGTCAATCCAGACAGGAAATTCTCAAAATAATCCAACGCTTGTTCGGGATTTGCGGCCTTCTGCGCCAAATCCCAGATATGAGGCAACTGTGCCTCAAACACCTCGACTGCGCGTTCATGTCGAAACGCGGGCAACGCACGCCATTGATCAAATCGATCCAATTGCACAGGCGTCGGCGTGACATTCGTATCGTCACTGGGCGTCGAAGTTTTAGTTTCATCACGGGTGATCTGCAATTGGGTCACCACATCAGTGGCAAATTCATCTACCGCTTGATACCCTGACAAGGCACGCAAACGATCCAAATCCTCTGGGTTTGTTGGGATTGAATGTGTCTGTGCGTCGCGGATCATCTGGATGCGATGTTCAATCTTGCGGTGATGGCGTAACGCCGTGATCAATATATCCGCTTTTTCTTGCGAAATCCGCCCACCAGCCGCCAATCCACGCAATGCCCCTTGGGTCGTAATATCGCGTAATTCAGGATGCCGCCCGCCAAAAATCATCTGATGGGCTTGGGCGAAAAACTCGATTTCGCGAATACCACCGCGCCCCAACTTCATGTTATGCCCCTGCAATGTCACAGGGCCTGTTAATCCTTTGTGCGCGCGCGATTGGATCAATAACCCTTCGATTTCACCCAACGCTGCATAATCCAAATGCCGACGCCAAATGAAATCTTGCATCCGGTTCAAAAACGCCTGACCTGCCGCCATGTTGCCTGCACAAACCCGCGCCTTAATAAATGCGGCGCGTTCCCATGTGCGCCCTTCGCGCACATAATACGCCTCGGTTGCGCGCATTGCGGGGCAAACAACCGTTACCGATGGGTTGGGTCGCAGGCGCAAATCCGTGCGAAACACATAACCATCAATCGTGGCCTTGTTTAACAGCGCAAAAACCCTCTGCGTCACCTTTACAAAGAGGGCGCGATACCCGGCAACATGATCCACAGGATACCGCGTGTCATCAAACAGAAATATCAAATCAATATCGGACGAATAATTCAACTCAAACGCGCCCATCTTGCCCATGGCCAGCACGAAAACCCCCGCCGCCGCGCCGTCATTCAACAATGCGCGATCCAATTTTCCGTCGTCCGCCATCACCTGCAACTCTGCATCCAACGCGGTCTGCACGGCAAAGTCGGCAAACACCGTCAATCGCTGGGTCACCCATTCCATTTCGCGCAGATGCGACAAATCGCACAGCGCCAAAACCAACGCCACGCGCCCCTTGGCGATCCGCAACGCAGGGCCGATTTCGCCCTCTAAAACCATCGCCGCATCAACCGCATCTTCGGGCGTATTTTGCGCATGCTTCAATATCCAATCGCGATGCCTTTCCAGCAAACGCCCCAAATACGGGCTGCTCCCTGCAATCCCCGCAATTAAACGCTGTGCATCACTTGGCAGAGCCGTATACAAGGCGCCAACCTGCGCCCCCAATTCAGGATCATATGGGACGGGAAAATGGCTGATGGTTTGTGTAAATATCATGGGTCAATCTTGGGTGTCTGATGCACCATGGTCAATCCAAAAAAACTGCCCACTTGGCGTTGACTCTGCCCACCCGACCTTTATAAGCCGCCCATCGCCTGAATTCAGGTGACCATATTGGTGTTTGTGGCCCTCGCAAGGGGATCGCCTGTCGCCCAAAGCATGTCCGCTGCGGGAAAGGAAAGCGCCCTTATCTTAAAATAAGGAGTCCAGCGTATGACTAAACGTACCGCTGCCAAACATAAATTAGACCGCCGCATGGGTGAAAACATCTGGGGTCGCCCAAAATCACCAGTAAACCGCCGTGAATATGGCCCCGGCCAGCACGGTCAGCGTCGCAAGCAAAAATTGTCCGATTTCGGTATCCAATTGCGTGCGAAACAAAAGCTAAAAGGTTACTACGGCGATTTAACTGAAAAACAATTCCGTCGTCACTATGCCGAAGCGGTTCGCGTGAACGGCGATACAGGTGAAAACTTGATCGGTTTGCTGGAACGTCGTTTGGACGCGGTTGTATACCGTTCAAAATTCGTCCCAACAGTATTTGCTGCACGTCAGTTCGTAAACCACGGCCACGTCACAGTGAACGGTCAAAAGGTTAACATCCCTTCATACCGTGTGAAAGAGGGCGACGTTATCGAAGTCCGTGAAAAGTCAAAACAAATGGCTTTGGTCATCGAAGCATTGGCATCAAGCGAGCGCGATTTTGCGGAATACATCAACGTTGATGCTTCTAAAATGAAAGCAGAATTCGTACGTACACCATTGTTGGCAGACGTTCCATATCCAGTGATCATGGAACCAAACTTGGTTGTGGAATATTACGCCAAAAACTAATCCCCGCGATTAGAACAGAATTTAAGGCCGCCCCATCGTGGGCGGCTTTTTGCTTTTGGGATGGGTTTTTAAAATAATGCGTTGCTCATGCACACAATAGGCGTACATCGACCCTATTCAATCAAGCAAATAGTATGTCCACATTGGCTGCAAAACCGTTTAACCAAAAAATTCGCATCACAATTCTGCGCCTGTCATTTCTGATGTTGGTGCCTTTGGTGTTTTTCATCAAACCCTATGCCTATCCAATCGAAACGATTTCGTCAGAGTTTTTGGAAATTGTTGGCATCGTCAGTATTGTCGCCTGTGTATTGGGACGGTTTTGGTCAATTCTCTATGTTGGTGGCCGCAAAAATCAACTGATCATGCAAGACGGCCCATATTCGATGTGTCGCCATCCCCTTTATTTGTTTTCTACCATCGGTGTTTTTGGATTTGGTTTGGCCTTGGCCAGCATTGTTTTGGCTGTTTCCCTTGGTGGGGCAACATTTATAATCCTAACCTTGACCGCCAAACGCGAAGAGGCCTTTTTACGGTCTGAATTTGGCCCTGCATACGATGAATACGCCGCCCGCGTTCCGATGATTTTTCCCAGCCTTAAAAACTTTAGAACCACCGAAACCGTGGAATTTCGCGTCAGTACCCTTTGGGGCAACTTTTTCGACGCTTTGGTATTCTTGGCCTTCATTCCAATGGTCGAATTAATCGAGGGCATCGGCACGCATTATGATTTACCATTCTTGGCTTTATTTTAGCAAAAACTGGCTTTCTGTGCACCGGGTGTGCATCGTCATTTTGCGCTTTCGAACCGCATCTTTTCGCGGTAGCGTCCGACAATGAAATCGATCAGTATACCCACAAGTGACACGCTCCACCTGCCGCGTTGGCGTCGCCCAATTGTCTTGTTGGCATTGATGACAGTTGCCATGCAAATGGCCTACGCTACGTGGTCGGCATTGTTAAATAATTTTGTTTATGAACGCGCCGGATTCAATGGATCTGATTTGGGGTGGCTCCAAAGTATCCGCGAGGTTCCTGGTCTTCTTGCCGTGTTGGTTATCGTGGTTCTGTGGGTCATGCGCGAACAAATGTTGGCGCTGGTTTCTTTGGTCATGTTGGGCACTGCTGTGGCCGCCACCGCGTGGTTTCCAACCTTTGGTGGATTGCTGTTAACCACGTTTATTTCCAGTATCGGTTTTCATTATTATGAAACCGCGAAACAGAGCCTTGAATTACAATGGATTCCCAGGGATCGCGCGCCGCAAACCCTTGGGTGGTTGCTGTCAATTGGATCTGCTGGCTCATTGGTCGCCTATGGTGGTGTGATGATTGCTTGGCGCGTTTTTGGCTGGGATTACAATGCCCTATACATGGCGGGTGGTGGCGTCAGCGTGGCGATTGCCGTGTTCTGCTTCGTCGCCTATCCGCGCTTTCATGGGTCCACGCCACAAAATACAAAATTTTTGATGCGCAAACGCTATTGGCTGTATTATCTTCTGCAATTTATGGCGGGCGCGCGGCGTCAAATTTTCATCGTTTTTGCTGCATTTATGATGGTGGAACGCTTTGGGTTTCAGGTCCACGAAGTCACAGCACTGTTTTTGATAAACTACATCGCCAATATGTTTTTGGGGCCAATCATCGGCGGCGTCGTGGGGCGTTTTGGCGAGCGCAATGCCTTGGTTTTTGAATACATCGGATTGGTTGCAATCTTTCTGACCTACGGTGGAATTTATATCTTTGACTGGGGCGTCATGTTGGCGGCTGCATTGTATGTTTTGGATCACATGTTTTTTGGTCTCTCAATCGCGCAAAAAACCTATTTTCAAAAAATTGCTGACCCCGCAGACATCCGACCAACAGCCGCTGTGGCCTTTACGATCAATCACATCGGTGCGGTGGTTCTGCCTGCCGTTTTGGGTTATCTGTGGTTGGTGTCGCCTGCATCTGTTTTCGGTGTGGCCGCATTTATTGCGTTGATTTCGTTGTGTTTATCCTTGTGTATTCCGCGCAATCCTACACAGCGCTATGAGACGATATTTTCGAAATTTAATTGATCAAAGGTTATTGATGAAACGCCAAGCACGCTTCGTAACAGGGTCGACCATGCGCCATGTGGCCGTGATGACAACCACGGGAATGATTGGTTTGACCTTCATGTTTTTGGTCGACGCCATTACGTTGTTTTGGGTGTCAAAGTTGAATTCAGAAACCTTCATGGCCGCCATGGGTTTCGCGTGGACAGTACAGTTTTTTACCATCTCAATTGCTGTTGCGTTTATGATTGCTGCCACTGCAATGGTGTCACGATCTTTGGGTGCTGAAAACTGGGACGATGCGCGCAAACAAACATCCGTTTCCGCCGCTATTACCGTCGGCGTTTTGGTGATCGGTGTGGTGTTTTTGTTGCTGTTTCGCGATACAATTTTGTCGGCGGTTGGTGCCAAGGGTCAAACATTACAAGTGGCCTCCGATTTCTTACTCGTCTCGGTTCCCAGCCTACCAATTATGGCATTAGGCATGATCGGATCAGCAGTTTTGCGCGCCGAAGGCGACGGTGTACGCTCAATGATGGTGACAATCTCATCGGGCATTACAGCGGCAATTGTCGATCCATTATTGATATTTGGCCTTGATATGGGTGTCCAAGGCGCGGCGCTGGGTGTATCGATTGCACGCGTCACTTCTGCGATTTTGGCGATCTATTTCGTAATCGCGGTCAAGGATTTAGCGGCAAAAATTACCCTATCGGACATCCGCCGCTGGTACATGCCGTTCGCCGTCATTGCGGTGCCCACAATCCTGACCCAAATGGCATCACCCACAGGAAACTTATTGGCCACCAGCGTCATTTCCGACTTTGGCGAAGCGGCCGTTGCGGGTTGGGCGGTTTTGGGTCGCATTTCCGTTGTGGCTTTTGGCGGCGTGTTCGCATTGTCGGGTGCGATTGGGGGTATTGTCGGACAAAATTTTGGCGCAGGTGCGTTCGATCGCGTGCGTACGGCGTACCGTGATGCGATGATCTTTTCCACTGCCTATGTCGTGTTTGTTTGGGCGGTTTTGGCGTTGCTCACCCCCTTTATTTTGTCCGCATTTGGCCTGTCTGACGAAGCGGCGGGTGTTGTGAAGGCATTCACATATATTGCCGCGGGCAGTTTCGCGTTTGCGGGGATGCTTTATGTGTCGAATGCGTCATTTAATAATTTGGGAAAACCGCTGTATTCGACGGCCTTCAATTGGCTCAAAGACGGCGTTTTAATGTTGCCGCTGTGTTTATGGGGGGCAAGTGTTTATGGCGCCCAAGGTGTGGTTTACGGCCAAGGTGCGGCCTGGGCCATTGGTGGCACCGCCAGTGCCATTTTCGGTTGGCGTTTCATTGCTCAGGCTGAAACCCGCACGCAAAAGCGGCGCTAATCGATCAGGTCACGTAACACGTCAAATCGGTTGAACGCTTGACCCTTTCACACTTCTGACTTATCGCAAAATGAAACAATTCATGGGGTCACAATGCCAACATATACCGCACTGACAACTCTGCGCGGCAAAGATGCCGCTGATGAACTTGGCCAAGCCTTGGAAAATCTTGATCATGCGCCCTACGGTGTGGGTGTTTTTGAAATCGAGGATGGCTCAGGCCTGTACGAGGTTGGCGGTTACTTTATCGACGCCCCTGATGACATCTCGCTTTTGATCCTTACGACCGCGTACGGGGCAAAACCGTTCGCCGTGTCCGAAGTTCCCGACAAAGATTGGGTCGCAGAGGTGCGCCGCGAATTGGCACCTGTCGCGGCAGGGCGTTTTTTCGTCTACGGCGCACATGATGCGGATCAGGTTCCCGCCGATTGCATGCCCTTGTTGATCGAAGCGGCGATGGCGTTTGGCACTGGCCACCACGGCACCACCAAGGGCTGTTTGACCGCATTGGACACATTGGCCAAACAGGGTTTTGTCGGCAAGAATGTGATTGATGTTGGCTGTGGAACGGCGGTTTTGGCGATGGGCGCGGCCTTGTTGTGGCCAGGTCAGGTTTTGGCCAGTGACATTGACGAAATCGCAACCGAAACATCCAAGGCGAACGCGCAGGCAAATCATTTGGGCGACCGGATTACCGTTGTCACCTGTGCTGGGTTTGATCACCCCGATTTACACGCCAAAGCCCCCTATGATTTGATTCTTGCTAATATCCTAAAGGGCCCACTGATTTCACTGGCACCTGATATGGGCAAACATTGCGCCACGGGTGGTTATGCGATTCTGTCAGGCATTCTAAATCCCCAAGCAGAAGCAGTGATCGAAGCCTATGAAGACGAAGGTTTCACATTGATCGACCACACGAAATTAACCGAATGGACGACGCTGACACTCAGAAAGACTTAACACACGCATTATTTCGCGCTATTCTTTGAAAAAAGGAGTGCGACATGTCCAACATCGGCCGTGATGATTTCCATAAGCGCCTTGCGGCGATTGATAAAAAACCACAATCCGAAAACCGCGCAAAACGTTCAACGCGCGTTGGTCTCTATGACTTCGAAGAAGAGAAGCGCAGAAAAGCCAACCGCTTTCCGTGGCGAAAATTAATCGCAACACTGATTCTGGCCGCTGTGGGATTGATCGTCATAAAAACCTTCATGGTTCGTAAAATGGGCGAAGAACAGTATCAAGCGCGATTGGTGGAATTACGTGAAGGCGAAGGTTGGATGCCCTACGCCGCAATCGTGGCTGGCCGTGATCCGTTGATGATGATCATTGAGCGCATGGTCTTTGGTGAATACCAAGAGCCAATTGAACAAGAAAACGCCCCAGAACCAAATTCTGAGGCGTCCGAAAATACCGTTCAACAATAAGCGTTTTGCCTATTAGAAGTTGTGGATGTCACCACGTGTCAAACCAATGTCTGCCAATTCACGAGATGTCAATTTTGACAATTCGTTTTTGGTTTGACGTGATTGGTTCCATGTAATCGCTTTAGTTACTGCGTTTTCCAAAAGGTTTGTTGCGCGGAAAATTGCAACTGCGCCTAATGGTTGTTGTGTTGTGGTTTGAAAAGTAGCCATGATGACGTTCCTCTTGTTTGTGTGAAAATGTTTGATTAGTGTTGATTGCCATTTAGTAGATGATGCATACATTTACCAATGCTCGTTGTGCATTCCCGAGATGCAATAAATGCATAGGCCACTTCCCATGGAAATGGCCTATTATAACAACAGGTTAATTCTCTACTTGGCGAATGTTCTTGTTTCGTGCTACGCTCGCGAAAAAGGCAGGACAGGCAAATGCGCGTTATCGGGATTGATCCGGGGTTGCGAAACCTTGGTTGGGGTGTGGTTGATGTGGCTGGCACTAAAATTGGCCATGTGGCGAACGGGGTTTGTAAATCATCCACGGGAACCTTGGCTGAACGTCTGCGTGAATTGCACGAACAACTGACGCATGTGATTTACACTTATCAACCCACCACATCTGCGGTGGAAAAAACCTTCGTGAACAAAGATGGCGCAGGCACGCTGAAACTGGGTCAAGCGCGGGGTATTTGTTTGCTGGTACCCGCACAGGCGGGTTTGGACGTGGCCGAATATGCGCCCAACACGATTAAAAAGGTTGTGGTTGGCGTCGGACATGCGGATAAAAAACAGGTGGAACATATGGTGCGGATGCAATTACCTAAGGTGACGTTCAATGGCCCTGATGCGGTGGACGCATTGGCGATTGCCATGTGCCACGCGCATCACGCACAGTTTTCGGGTAAACTAGACGCGGCACTGGCGCGCGCGCAGGGGGCGGCATGATTGGTAAAATCACAGGGCGCGTGGATTATCGCGGCACGGATCACGTTCTGGTCGACGTCCAAGGCGTTGGATATTTGGTGTATTGTTCTGAACGTACTTTGGCGGGGTTACCCGCGCGTGGCGGCATCGTGGCATTGTATACGGATTTGCTGGTACGCGAGGATAATTTACAATTGTTTGGTTTCACCACGCTGGCGGACAAGGAATGGCATAAATTGCTGACCACGGTTCAGGGCGTGGGTGCCAAGGCGGCGTTGGCGATTGCATCCACATTGGGCACGGACGGCGTATCGCGTGCGATTGCGCTGGGCGATGTGACGGCGATAAAATCGGCACAGGGCGTGGGGCCAAAAATCGCGCAACGTGTTGTGACAGAACTGAAAGACAAAGCACCTAAAATTATGGCGATGGGCGGCCAAGGATCGGCGGCTGTCGAGGCGGACGAAAGCGTGGTGATTGATGTGCAAACGCCCATTGATATGCCAACACGTACACCTGTAGCGCCACTATCGGCAGGGGCACAGGCGGATGCCTTGTCTGCCTTGATCAATCTTGGCTATGGTCACGGCGACGCGGCAACGGCGGTGGCACGCGCCAGCGGCGACGCTCCCGATGTGGGGTCTGGTGCCTTGATCAAGGCCGCACTGAAACTCTTGGCGCCTGCGGGCTGATCGGGTAATGCAAGATATGGAAAACCCTGATCCCAACCTTCGACCTGAACCCCTCTCGGATGATGTCGATCGCGCCTTACGGCCACAGAGCCTGAATGAATTCACTGGGCAGGCCAATGCGCGTACAAACCTAAAGGTGTTCATCGAAAGCGCGAAAAAACGTGGCCAAGCAATGGATCACACGCTGTTCTATGGCCCCCCTGGTTTGGGCAAAACCACATTGGCGCAAATTATATCCAAAGAATTGGGCGTTAATTTTAGGATGACCTCGGGGCCTGTGCTGGCCAAGGCGGGTGATTTGGCGGCGATTCTGACAAACTTGGAAGAGCGGGACGTTTTATTTATCGATGAAATTCATCGCCTAAACCCAGTCGTCGAAGAGGTACTTTATCCCGCACTCGAAGATTTTGAACTTGATCTGATGATCGGCGAGGGACCGGCCGCGCGTTCTGTGCGCATTGACCTTCAACCTTTCACTTTGGTTGGTGCAACCACACGCTTGGGATTATTGACAACACCCTTGCGTGATCGTTTTGGTATCCCTGTGCGGTTGGAATTTTATACTGTGGACGAGTTGTGTTCGATTGTGGAACGCGGCGCACGCCTGATGGGTGTCACTATCAGCCCCGAAGGTGCGCGCGAAATCGCACGTCGTGCACGCGGCACACCGCGCATTGCAGGCCGATTATTGCGCCGCGTTGTGGATTTCGCCACAGTCGAGGGCGACGGCACAATCTCCAAAGAATTGGCCGACAGTTCACTAACCCGATTGGGTGTGGATGATTTGGGGCTGGACGGTGCGGATCGACGCTATCTGAATCTGTTGGCGGAAAATTATGGCGGTGGCCCCGTTGGCGTCGAAACCATCGCCGCCGCCCTGTCCGAAGCACGTGATGCAATCGAAGAGGTTGTCGAACCTTTCTTGTTGCAACAAGGCCTGCTTCAACGTACCCCGCGCGGGCGGATGTTGGGACAAAAAGCATGGCGGCATCTGGGACTGTCCGCGCCCAAATCCCCAAACCAAGTAGATATGTTTGAAAGTGGAAAATAAGACGATGATCATGGACGCGGCGAAAATTGAAAAACTGTTCACAATGCCTGACGGGCAATTTATGTTTTCGCGCTGGAATCGCCCAATTGTGCCAATCGTTTTTGGCGTCGATGACGAAACCCTGATGCACCTCAAAACGGCAATTGTGACAACGGTCGGTTTGACCGGGACAAAAATCGCCGAAACCGACCCCGAACTGGGCGCGAATTTCATGTGGTTTTTCTGCCAAGATTGGGATGAAATCCTGACGGTGCCAGATTTGGAAAAACTGATCCCAAGTATCAAAGATATCATCGCTCGCTTGCAAACCACCACCACAAAAACCTATCGCGTTTTTTCGTTCGAGAAAGAGGGCGGGATTAAGATGTGTATCCAATTGGTCAAGGTTGCGGACGAAACCGCAGACATTCCTATTCAAACATTGGCCGTTGGTGAAACTTATCAATGTTTGGCACTGTTCAGTCCGCACGCCTTTCTGGAGCAAAGCCCGATTGGCCGTATCGAGGAAAACGGTCTGGTCTTGGCAAAGCCCGATTACGCCGCATTAATTCGCGCGGCATATGATCCTGTTTTACCCGTCGCCACCAATGACAAAACCCATGCCATGCGTTTGGCGCCACGGGTCGCGCGTTTGATCGCAGAGATGCAAAAATGACCCATATATTCAATTGCCGCGTTTACTACGAAGACACGGATTTGGCGGGCATTGTATATTACGCAAATTACCTGAAATTCATCGAACGCGGCCGCTCTACGCTGGTGCGCGAAGCGGGTATCGATCAGATGGTGTTACAGGCACAGGGGCATGTTTTTGCGGTGCGAAACCTGACTGCGGACTATCACGCGCCCGCACATATGGACGATGTGTTACGGATTGAAACAAAACTTTCGTCCATTGGCGGAGCTAAAATTGTGTTTGATCAACGGGTCTACCGTGATGAATTGCTGTTGTTTTCATCGCTGGTGACTGTTGCATATATAACAAATATGGGGCGTCCCGCGCGATTATCCCCCGAAATCAGAGGTAAATTACAGCAATTTGCCGCTTAGCAACATTGTCCTGCTGAAAACGCTCGTTTTTTGGCGTGTTCATCTCTATATTAAGCTCAACAATAAAAGCGCCGCGCAAATGTGGCCACAGGCAGAACGAGCAGAATTATGGAAACTGAAGCACTCGCGGCAGCGTCGGAAATTGATTTTTCCGTGCTTGCACTCTTTTTACGGGCAACATTTACGGTCAAAATCGTGATGTTGATTTTGATTGGCGCATCAATTTGGTCGTGGTCAATCATTATTCAAAAATTCATCAACTACCGCAAAGCGCGCCAAGATGCGGATATGTTTGATCGGGCATTTTGGTCAGGCGAACCGCTGGACAAATTATACGAGCGGGTGGGCGCAGAACCCACCGGTGCCAACGAGAAGATTTTTGCAGCGGCCATGACCGAATGGGAACGGTCGCACCGTGGCGGGGATTTGATCGCAGGGGCGCAACAACGCATCGACCGTTCAATGGACGTGGCCATTGCGCGCCAAAGTGAAAAATTAAACAACGGTCTGACTTTTCTGGCCACTGTCGGTTCCATCGCACCATTCGTTGGATTGTTCGGTACTGTTTGGGGCATCAAAAATGCATTCGAACAAATCGCAATTCAGCAAAACACAAACTTGGCCGTTGTTGCACCCGGCATCGCCGAAGCGTTGGTTGCGACGGCCTTGGGTTTGTTGGCGGCGATCCCTGCGGTTATTTTCTATAATAAACTATCTGCCGATGCGGATCGTTTGATTGGCGGCTACGACAGTTTCGCAGACGAGTTCGCGACAATCCTGTCGCGTCAACTCGACAGCTAGGAGGCATCACATGGGCGCGTCAGTTGCACCAAGGGGTGGCGGAGGTGGCGGTAAACGCCGCCGTAGCCATTCCAAACGCCAACCAATGTCCGAAATCAATGTGACTCCCTTTGTGGATGTGATGTTGGTTTTGTTGATTATTTTCATGGTTGCGGCGCCGTTGTTGACGGTCGGCGTTCCCATCGAATTACCCAAAACAGCCGCGCAAGCCCTGCCAACCGAAGCAGAGGAGCCGCTGACCATCGCGATCGGGGCTGATGGTGTGATTGCGTTGCAATCGGCACCAATTGAACGCGCAAACTTGATCCCAAAATTACGCGCGATTGCCGCTGAACGGGATGGTAACAAGGTGTTCTTGCGTGCTGACGGCGCGGTCAATTACGCCGCCGTGATGGAAATCATGGGCGCACTGAATGCAGGTGGTTTTAACAATATCGGCTTGGTCACCGACGCAGGTGGGCCCAAGTTGGACGGCTCGGATCAATAGGGCGGTCGCATGGACACAGGCGTCAAAATATCAGGTATCGCACATGGGGTGTTGATCGGTATCGCCGCGTTTGGCATGCCATTGTTCAGTGCGGACAATGACAATACTATTCGGATTTCCGAAGTGTCGTTAATAACCTCTGACGAATTTGCCGCCATGTCATCGGGGAACACAGCCCCCGCAGCCAAACCTGCAGAGATTCAACCGACTCCAACAGAGACAACCCCCACAGAGCCAACACCAGAACCAGAGGTGGACACACCTGTGGGCGAAGTGGAAACCGATCCGATCGCACCTATTGCGCAAACAGAAAATGTTGGCGAGTTGCAACCTTTGACCGACGAACCAGCATCACCCAAAGCCGCCAAAACAATTTCAAACGCAGTGGTCGAAGCTCCTACAGACCCCGTTAAACCCACATTGGCACCCAAACCCGCCGTGATCGAAGCCCCAAGCAAGGTTGATCCGCCACAGCCAACCCCAAAACCAGAAGTTGCCGCCGCCCAAGAAAGCACGACAAAAATCGTGACCGAAGCAGATAAACCAGACAGCAAACTGGCACCTGCGCGATCTGCACGTCCCCAAGGACGCCCTAAGAATTTGAAATTGGCAGAAAAACCAAAACCGGCAATCAAACCAGAAACCAAAACCGCAGAATCTGATCCCGTGGCCGAACCTGCTGTCGATCCGATCGCGGCCGCAATCGCCGCGGACTTAGCGGCGGCTGTCGCCGAGGCCGCAAACCAACCCGCTGACGTAGCAGGCCCGCCAATGACGGGCTCCGAAACCGCGGGTTTGGTTTTTGCGATCCAACAATGTTGGAATGTGCCTGTTGGTTTGGAAAACGACGCATCTAACATTATAACGATGGGTGTAAAACTCACCCGCGAGGGGCGTTTGGCCGAAGAGCCGCGCAAATTGGCACCCCAAGGCGGCTCTGCGGCGGGTATTTTGCAGGCATATGAATCGGCTCGCCGCGCCCTGATCCGTTGCCAACCCTATGACTTGCCGATCGAAAAGTATGAAACGTGGAAAGAAATTGAAATCGTATTTAACCCGCAACAAATGGTGCTGAGATGAAAAAACTGATCCAACTTTTGACAATGACCTACGCTTGCCTGCTGGTGGTGTCATCACCACTTCTGGCTCAAACCAAACCGTTGCGCATCGAGATTAATCAAGGTGTTATTGAGCCAATGCCAATTGCTGCGCCACAATTTGTCGGTTCAGGAAATGGCGGTAATACTTATGCAGAACAAATTACGGCCGTGATCGTCTCTGACTTGGCCGGTTCAGGCCTATTTCGCGAAATACCTCCGTCCGCTTACATTTCAGGCATCACGAATTTCGATGCACCCGTCCAATTCGCAGATTGGAAAGCAATTAACGCCCAAGCATTGGTAACGGGCGCGGTACAGGTTTCTGGTGGCAAATTAACCGTCAAATTTCGTCTGTTCGACGTTTTCGCACAAACGGGACTGGGTGATGGATTACAGTTTCAAGCCAGCAAAGACAGCTGGCGCCGTATGGCACACAAGGCAGCGGATGCAATCTATTCACGCCTAACAGGCGAGAGTGGATATTTTGACAGCCGTGTTGTTTACATTTCCGAAGAGGGCCCCAAAAACCAGCGTCGCAAGCGGTTGGCGATTATGGACTATGATGGTGCAAATAATCGGTTTTTGACCGACGACACAGACATTGTATTGGCACCCCGCTTTTCCCCCAATAACAACGAGATTGTTTATACCAGCTATAAATCAGGCACACCCAAAGTGTATTTGATGAATGTTGATACATTGAAACAACGTCTGCTGGATGAACAGCCAGGCATGACTTTTGCACCACGGTTTTCACCTGACGGCAACAGTGTGGTTATGTCCCTGACCGAACAGGGTAATACGGATATTTATCTGATGGGCGTCAATGACCGTTCAAAAACGCGGCTAACGTCTGGTGTGTCAATCGATACAGCACCCAGCTTTTCACCCGATGGCACACAAATCGTGTTCGAGAGTGACCGCGGTGGCAAGCAACAGATTTATGTCATGCCCGCAACAGGTGGCACCGCACAGCGCATCAGCTTTGGCAAAGGATCATATGGCACGCCTGTATGGTCGCCGCGTGGTGACATGATTGCGTTTACAAAAATCAGCCAAGGTCGCTTTCATGTCGGTGTTATGCGTGTAGACGGCAGTAACGAGAGGTTGCTGACCGCATCATTTCTGGACGAGGGGCCAACATGGTCGCCCAATGGCCGGGTCATCATGTTTTTCCGCGAAACAGCCGGCGCCAGCGGTGCCCCTGCGATATATTCGGTAGATGTTACAGGGCGTAACCTTAAAAGAGTGAAAACACCAAGTTTTGGGTCAGATCCCGCTTGGTCAGGGCTATTAAAGTAGCAAGTGATTCCAATTGCTGAAAACATATGTATAAGTGAAAAAAACGGGTGAAACCGACAACAAGAAGAGGAAGAGCAAAATGATCTCGATCAAATTGACAATGGCAACCGTGGCCTTGCTTGGGCTAACCGCCTGTGGCGGAACCTTTGGTTCAGGAAGCAATGCAGGCGGCGCTGGTGGGATTTCGCAATCATCACTGGATCCTTCAAGTATTGCTTACTTTAACCAAGAAATCGGCGACACGGTTCTGTTCTTAGTTAACCAATCGTCCTTGTCCCCCGAAGCGGCGGCATTGTTGGACAGACAAGCCACATGGCTTTTGGAAAATGGCCAAAACGACGTCACAATCGAAGGTCACGCAGACGAGCAGGGCACACGGGAATATAACCTTGCACTTGGCGCGCGCCGCGCGGCATCCGTGCAAAACTATTTGGTCAGCCGTGGCCTAACTGATGCACGTATTCGCACAGTAACCTATGGCAAAGAGCGTCCATTGGCCGTTTGCTCAAGCGAAGAGTGCTGGTCTAAAAACCGTCGTGCTGTAACTTTGGTGACTGGCGGTTTAGGTAGCTAAGAAATGAAATCTGTATTTCGCACCACTGTGTTTGCCTTGGCGATGGTTACCACCGCCACGGCGGCACTGGCTCAGGATCGCAATTTGGCTGACATTCGCAATGAAATTGGCCTTCTGTCATCTCAAATCCAAGGGTTGCGCAGTGAACTGGTTCAAAGTGAAACTGATCAAAGCACGACCCCTTCTGGCACTGCTTTGATGCGCGTTGATGCGATTGAAAACGAGTTGCGCATTTTGACAGGGCAACTTGAAGAGGTTCAATATCGGATCGAGCAGATTGCAAAAGATGCCACAAATCGTGTTGGTGATCTTGAATTTCGCTTAACCGAACTCGAAGGCGGGGATCCTACGGCAACTGCACAAACCCGCCCAATCGGCGGCGCGCCCGCGACCGCCAATTCGGATGTTCCTGACGGTGTCGAACTGACAGTTGTGGAAAAATCGGATTATGACACCGCCTTGGCATCCTTAAGTGCGGGTGAATTTGCACAGGCAGCACAACAATTCGAAGCCTTTACAAACACCTTCCCCGGCGGACCCTTAACCGCAGGCGCGCAATTTCACAAAGGCGAAGCCCTAAGAGAAATGGGCGATTGGAAATCCGCAGGGCGCAGCTTTTTAGACAGTTTTTCATCCGCACCCACCGCACCCACCGCACCCAAAGCGTTGTACGGGTTGGGTGTCAGCCTTGGAAAACTTGGTAAAACATCCGAAGCCTGTCAAACCTTGTCCGAAGTGGGCGCACGCTTTCCATCCGATCCGATGGTCATCCAAGCCCAAGAAGAATTGGGCGCACTGGGCTGTTCATGACGCAGGGAACTGTGACGCGATTGGATAAACATTTCTGCGAAACAATGCGTATCTGGGATGCACGGATTTCCGGCGAAACCATTGGATTGGCCGTGTCTGGTGGCAGTGATTCATTGGCGTTACTGTATTTGATGCGCCAATGGGCGAAACAATCTGGGCGTAAGCTGTCGGTCGCAACTGTCGATCACGGACTGCGCGCAGAAGCTAAAAATGAAACAAAACTGGTTAAACAAACCTGCAAACGCATGGACATCCCCTGTGTCGTTTTGAAATGGGATGGCTGGGACGGCCGTGGAAACCTACAAGATGCAGCACGCCAAGCGCGGGCAAATCTGATAAACAACTGGGCACAACAGGTTGGCGCATCCGCCATTGCCACAGGGCATACGGCCGATGACCAAGCGGAAACGTTTCTGATGCGATTGGCACGTGGATCTGGTGTTGACGGATTGTCGGCCATGGCCTCGATGCGCGACCGCGGTGGCATGGCGTGGTTCAGCCCCTTGATGACCTACCGCCGATCAGAACTGCGCGATTATCTAACGGCCAAGCGTGTGAAATGGATTGACGATCCCAGCAATGAAAACGAGAGTTTTGACCGGATTAAACTGCGCAACGCACGCGCGGCATTGGATGACCTCGGGTTGACCGTTGATCGCCTTGTGGAAACCGCCACCCGTATGGGCACCGCACGTCGCGCCCTTGAACGCCTGACCAAGGACCAAGCGCACAGCATCGTTCAGCCTACCAAATATGGCAGCGTCAAATTTGACATCGAACAGTTCAAGGCCTTGCCGTTGGAATTACGCTATCGCCTATTTGCACATGCCCTGAAATGGGTTTCTGGCTCGATTTATCGCCCGCGATTTGATGCGCTGCTGGACAGTGCAACTAAACTCTGGACCGGCGTCGATCATACCCTGTCGGGATGTCACATTCTGTCGGACGGTAAACAAGGCGAAGTATGCCGTGAAATCGCCGGCATAAAATCCTGCGAAACCTTGGATGTCCCGTTTGATCTACGCTGGTCTGTAACGGGTGGCAAATTGGACGCTGGAATGCGCATCGCGGCCTTGGGACAGGACGGATTGCCCCAATGTGAAAATTGGCGCGATCTGGACGCGTCCAGATTATCCCTGATGGGAACCCCCGCCATTTGGCGCGAAAATGAACTGATCGCGGCACCGATGGTGTCTGTCGACACACCTTGGCGATGCAACCTGCAAAAAGGCGCTCACGAGTTCTTTACATCCATCGTGACGCATTGAAACTTCTCAATAATACTATACATCTAGTGTAGGAAAATGCGTGGCCTCTCGCGCATAAGTAAGGAGTTTGAGTTTTGGGAAATAACCGAAATATAGCCTTTTGGCTGGTGCTTTTCTTTTTGTTGATGGCCGTCTTTCAGATGTTCAATGCAACAACAATGACCAAGGCTGTGGATGAGATTTCATTCTCGCAAGCCGTTGAAAGTATTGAAAAAGGCGATGTGAAAGCGGCTGTGATTGATGGTGAAAACCTTACGATCACACTGAAAAATGAATCCACACTAAAGACAGTCATTCCCAATGCACCATTCAACGAAGGAATCACGAATATCTTGTTGGAAAACAAGGTACAGCTTGATGCCCTCAAACAACAAGAATCAGGGATTGCGTCCTTCTTGCAATATTTGCTGCCATTTGTGTTGATTGTTGGGGTGTGGGTTTTCTTCATGAACCGCATGCAAGGTGGCGGTCGTGGTGGGGCGATGGGCTTTGGTAAATCCAAGGCAAAATTGCTGAACCAAAACGAAGATCGCAAAACATTTGACGACGTTGCAGGTATCGACGAAGCCAAAGAAGAGCTGGAAGAAATCGTAGAGTTTCTGCGTGATCCCCAAAAATTCAGCCGCCTTGGTGGTCAAATCCCCAAAGGTGCATTGCTGATCGGGCCTCCCGGTACTGGTAAAACACTGCTGGCGCGCGCAATTGCAGGCGAAGCAGGGGTTCCATTCTTTACTATCTCTGGTTCTGACTTTGTTGAAATGTTCGTTGGTGTGGGTGCATCGCGTGTGCGTGACATGTTTGAGCAGGCGAAAAAGAATGCGCCATGTATCGTATTTATCGACGAAATCGACGCCGTTGGCCGTCATCGTGGCGCAGGTCACGGCGGTGGTAATGACGAACGCGAACAGACATTGAACCAATTGCTGGTTGAAATGGATGGGTTTTCCGCGAACGAAGGCGTGATCCTGTTGGCGGCGACAAACCGTCCCGACGTATTGGATCCCGCTCTAAAACGCCCCGGTCGTTTTGACCGTCAGGTGCAGGTGCCAAACCCTGACATCAAGGGCCGCGAGAAGATTTTGGATGTTCACGCACGCAAATCACCCCTTGGCCCCGACGTCGATCTGCGGGTCATCGCACGTGGTACACCTGGTTTTTCTGGCGCGGATTTGGCGAACCTTGTGAACGAGGCGGCGTTGACCGCCGCGCGCACAGGCAAACGTTTTGTCACCATGGAAGATTTTGAATTTGCCAAAGATAAGGTGATGATGGGTGCCGAACGTCGGTCAATGGTTTTGACTGACGCTCAAAAAGAGCACACAGCTTATCACGAAGCGGGCCATGCGATTGTTGGTCTGAACTTGGACAAATGTGATCCTGTTTACAAAGCCACGATTATTCCACGCGGTGGTGCGTTGGGCATGGTTGTGTCTTTGCCAGAAATCGAACGCCTGAATTGGCACAAAGACGAGTGCAAGCAAAAGATCGCTATGACAATGGCTGGCAAAGCTGCTGAAATCATGAAATGGGGCGAGGGCGACGTGTCCAACGGCCCATCTGGCGATATCCAACAGGCGTCATCGTTGGCGCGTGCCATGGTCATGCGCTGGGGCATGTCAGACAAAGTCGGCGATATCGATTATCAGGCCGCCCACGAAGGATATGCTGGTGGTAACATTGGTGGCTTCTCGATCTCGGCAAAAACGAAAGAGTTGATTGAATCCGAAGTGAAAGCATTGATCGACGAAGGCTACAAAACTGCTGGTAAAATCTTGGCCGAGAAAAAGAAAGAGTTCGAACGCTTGGCACAAGGTTTGTTGGAATATGAAACGCTGACAGGCGATGAAATTGAAAAAGTTATCAAAGGTCAAAAGCTGGGCGATGACGACGACAATGAAACGCCGAAACCCACCGCCAAGCCCAGCTTGGCAGCGGTTCCAAAAACCACACGCAAGCCTAAAAAACCGCGTGATCCGGGAATGGAACCAGAACCAAATACCTAAATTAAGGCCCGCTTGTCGGGCCTTTTTTAGGCGCCCAAGTTTCCGATAGAGAACAGTAAAGGGTGATAACGACGATAAACCCACTGTTTAGGTCGGATTCTAGTCCCCCACAGGACGTGGAATGGGCAAAGGTTGCGACAGTAACTTTCAAATATCTGATAAGGCTCAAAAATGGCATATAAATCTGACATCGAAATCGCACGCGAAGCGAATAAAAAACCAATCCAAGACATTGGCGCTATTCTGGGTATCCCAAGCGCAGATTTGTTGCCATTTGGGCATGACAAAGCAAAAGTAAGTGCCGCGTTCATCGAAGCACAACGCGGCAAAGAAGACGGCAAACTGATCTTGGTCACCGCGATCAACCCAACACCTGCGGGCGAAGGTAAAACCACAACAACAGTTGGTTTGGGTGACGGCCTGAACCGCATTGGTAAAAAAGCGGCCGTTTGTATTCGCGAAGCATCTCTTGGCCCATGTTTCGGCATGAAGGGTGGCGCGGCAGGCGGCGGTTACGCCCAAATCGTCCCAATGGAAGAGATGAACCTACACTTCACAGGTGACTTCCACGCAATCACATCAGCGCACAACCTGTTGTCGGCTATGATCGATAACCATATTTACTGGGGTAATGCGCTGGAAATCGACCAACGCCGCGTTGTTTGGCGTCGCGTTGTTGACATGAACGACCGTGCATTGCGCGACATCGTGACATCATTGGGTGGCGTTTCCAACGGCTTCCCACGTCAATCAGGTTTCGACATCACCGTCGCATCCGAAGTCATGGCGATCCTGTGTTTGGCACTGGATATGGATGACCTGCAAAAACGTTTGGGCGACATCATCGTGGCCTACACACGCGAACGCAAACCAATTTACGCACGCGACATCAAAGCTGACGGCGCAATGGCCGTATTGCTGCAACAAGCAATGCAGCCAAACTTGGTTCAAACACTGGAAAACAACCCCGCATTCGTACACGGCGGCCCCTTCGCGAACATCGCGCACGGCTGTAACTCTGTTGTTGCAACAACAACCGCACTAAAATTGGCGGATTTCGTAGTAACAGAAGCAGGCTTTGGTGCTGATTTGGGCGCTGAAAAATTCCTGAACATCAAATGCCGCAAAGCGGGCATTTCCCCAAGCGTTGTCGTCTTGGTTGCGACGGTGCGTGCGATGAAAATGAACGGTGGCGTTGCCAAGGCTGATCTGGGGCCAGAAAATGTAGAAGCAGTCCAAGCGGGTTGCCCAAACTTGGGTCGTCACATCGAAAACCTGAAATCATTTGGCGTTCCAGTTGTGGTTGCGATCAACCACTTCGTCACCGATACTGACGCCGAAGTTCAAGCAGTTAAGGATTTCGTAGCCGCGCAAGGTTCAGAAGCTATCCTGTCTAAACATTGGGAATTTGGCTCTAAAGGTTCCGAAGAATTGGCAACCCGCGTTGCTGAAATCGCAGACGCGAATATGGCGAACTTTGCACCGATCTACCCTGATGACATGCCATTGTTCGAAAAAATGGAAACCATTGCAAAACGTATCTACCGTGCAGACGAAGTGATCGCAGACAGCAAAATTCGCGATCAACTCCGTCAATGGGAAGAGCAGGGTTACGGTCATTTGCCAATTTGTATGGCGAAAACGCAATACAGCTTTAGTACCGATCCAAGCCTGCGCGGTGCGCCAACGGGTCACTCTGTTCCAGTACGCGAAGTGCGTCTGGCGGCCGGTGCTGGTTTCGTCGTCGCCGTTTGCGGTGATATCATGACGATGCCCGGCTTGCCGCGGGTCCCATCTGCCGAAGCCATTATGCTCAACGACGAAGGTCAAATCGACGGTCTGTTTTAGGCCGAATAACAGGGGGTTAGCGCCCCTTATATTCGCCGAAAACGTCCCTTGGGTTCAGGGGGCGTTTTCGCGTCAAACACAAAGGAATTATTATGACTGCTAAAATTATCGACGGCAAAGAATTCGCCGCAGGTGTTCGCACACAAGTTGGGCAACACGTGACACGCATCAAACAAGAGAGCGGTATAACACCAGGTTTAGCGGTTATTTTAGTGGGCGAAGACCCCGCAAGCCAAGTGTATGTGCGCAACAAACACGCCTCGACAATCGAAGTGGGCATGAACAGCTATGAACACCGCTTGGACGCTGACACATCCGAAAAAGATTTGTTGGCACTGGTCGATCAGTTGAACAATGATCCCAATGTCCACGGCATTCTGTGCCAACTCCCACTGCCAAAACATTTAAACGAAGAGCTGGTAATCAACTCGATCGTGCCTGAAAAGGATGTGGATGGATTTCACATCTCTAACGTTGGTATGTTGTCGACAGGTCAAAAATCTATGGTGCCCTGTACGCCACTTGGATGTTTGATGATGTTGCGCGATCATCACGGTTCCTTGTCAGGTCTGAATGCAGTCGTCGTTGGCCGCTCAAATATCGTAGGCAAGCCGATGGCGAACCTATTGTTACGTGACAGCTGTACCGTCACAATCGCTCACAGCCGCACAAAAAACATCGAAGAGCTATGTCGCGGAGCTGACATCGTTGTTGCCGCCGTGGGGCGCCCTGAAATGATCACAGGTGATTGGATTGGTGACGGTGCAACGGTTATCGACGTTGGCATCAATCGTATTCCCCATCCTGAAAAAGAGGGCAAAACAAAACTGGTGGGCGATGTACATTTCGCCAGTGCATCCGCCAAAGCAGGGGCAATTACGCCTGTACCGGGCGGTGTTGGCCCCATGACGATTGCCTGTTTGTTGGCTAACACGCTGACTGCCTGTTGTCGCATTCACGGCCTGACAGAGCCAGAAGGTTTAACAGCCTAAAAGTATTTAATGAAATGGGTGTTCGTTTCGGCGTCTTAATCGAAACGAACACGCATCGATTAACTGTCGAATTCAGCTTCTTCAACATACAAGTTTGTCCATGCCCGCTCGATCAAAGGGATCGTAATTTTGGGGGTGATGGATTCGTATTCCGCGATTGAAAACATCTGATCAATCAGAAATTTCGCATGGAATGCGGCATATTCATTGTCCACCGTTGGGTATTTCTCTGTGAATAAATAAATCGCAACGTCTTCGGGGAAGGTCAGATTGACGGCCTTGGAATAGCCCAGATAAATCTGTAACATCTGATCGCGATTTGGACCTTCAACCAGGATTTTATGCGCAATACGACGCAAGGCCGCACGGTCAAACAGTTTATTTGGGTGAAAGTTTGTGGAAAACACAGTCATACAATCAAACGGAACCGACAGTTTTTCACCCGTCACCAAACCCAAAATATCTTCGCCGGTTTCCATCGGTGTAATCCAACGGTTAATCATGGCCTGCGGTGGTTCTTGCTGGCGCCCCAAATCGTCGACGATAAATACGCCACCCGTTGCCTTTAATTGCAATGGTGCTTGGTAAATACGTGCGTCCTCGGAATATTTCAGATCCAACATATCCAAGGTCAACTCACCGCCAGTGATAACGCATGGACGCTTACATAAAATAAAACGATTATCGAAATCATCACCCGTGCGTCGCAACGCATTGGCATCATTCGTATTGGTTTCAGCATCTCTGTGAACGACTGGGTCGTACATGGAAATAACTTGGCCATTTACCTCGATAAAGCGCGGCACATAGATTTTTTCACCAATTGAATCGCGGATCGCATTCGCCAGAGATGATTTACCATTACCAGGAGGGCCGTAGAGTAAGATTGATTTGCCAGAGTTAACTGCGGGCCCAATTTCATCCAACATGGATTGGTGGATAATCATATTCCGCATCGAATTTATTAATACTTTGCGTGGGATAGAGATGTCGACGACCTTTTGTTTGGCCGCTTGCGCCGTAAAATCTGTCAATGGAACGGGAACGGCGCCGTAATATTCGGACTGCGCAAATGCGTCTGTGGCACGCGAGCGCCCCGCATCCGTCAGCTGATACCGTAGTTCGTTTGAATCTGCACCGACAGTTTTACCAACCGTTTCAATATATCTTTGCTCACGCGCAATTTCGATAATCTCTTGCAGAACCGTCGGAAGCAGGCACATGATCTTACTAAGGCGCGACGGCAGCTCGACGTTCGTTCGAAACACGGTTTTCAACATCAAATCGCGTAAAAATAACGGCTCTAACCCTGTTTCTTCTACTGTTTTGGGTGGGCGGGGAATACGCTCTGGTGACTTGTGAATTTCGTTGCCTGTCTGGTCCTCTGTCGTGCGCGACGCTTTCGCTTTCGGCTCCACATTAAACGCCTCATGCGCTGTTGGTGATTTCTTTTTTTGAAAGTCTGCAGGTTCAGGAACAAGAAATTTCATTTTAGACGGCCTTTGTTTAAGCTGACATTTATCAATACGGCGTGATTGTATTTAACTAAAACGTACCATTAACAGCAAGTATAGTGAAAATGTTGTTGCAATGGGAACACCAAAAGGGAAATTTCCTTTTACATTCCATGATTTCCAGTCGCCGACCAAGGTTTTAAATGCGGGGATTTTACCCAAAATACGGTGTGTCGCGACGGCAGCAAGGGACATAAATGCCAATGCGAAAAAGAATTCCGTAACATGCGTCAATGAAACCAACGGTGCGCCGGCGGCCAACAATTTACTGTCACCCCCGCCCATTAATCCCGCTGTGGTCAAGAAAATACCAATTGCCAACATCGCTACGGCCTGTGCCAATCGAATGCCATATTCTGGCAACGGGAACATAAAAATACCTAACACAACGAATACAATGAACAGGGCGGCATTGACACGGTTCGGGATCGTCATGTGCCGCAAATCGCTCCAACACGCCAGAAAGAACATCGGCAATGTAACAATAAAAAGGATCAGAAAGGAAATTGACATATGTTTACCCGTTCAACCCTTCTAGGCTACGAACGGCCTGTTCAAAGTGACGAGGATGAATTTCAATCGCTTTTTCCAACAGATTCCGCGCCGTTTGTTTGTCACCATTCTTAAGCGCGGCCAATGCCGAAGTGTACGTTAATTGAGCGCGTTCAATCTGTGTCATTGGTATAACAGGCAGTTTGTATTCTTTGCGTGACGCACGTGCCAACACCAGGTTGTTTTTCGCAGTAAACAGGGTTCTGTCACTGGTAATTGCTTTCAAAAACAACGTTTCAGCGCCCTTATAATCCTTGCGTGTCAGCTTTGAAAAACCCCAATTGTTCAAAACGCCTGCGGGTTTCGTGGTCAAACTTGCGGCAGTTTGATAAAAACTGTCGGCGCGTTCCCACTTTTTCTCGCTGTCGGCAACAATCGCTTCAAGGCGATACCTTTGAAATGTTTCAAGTGACGGCGGTACGCTGTTCAATTGTTTTTTGGCATCCGCCCAGTTACTGATCCGGATCAAGGCATCTGCGTAATCAACGCGCTCTTGCGGGGCAAGAGCGTTTTGCCCGTCCAATAGTTTATAAACTTCCACGGCCTCTTGTGCGCGTTTGGCGCGAACCAAGGAAACAGCCAAGTTTCGCTTTAAATCTGTTCGACTGGGATCTTTGGTCACCGCATCGCGAAAATAATCCACGGCTTGGTTTGGGTCAGCAACTGTCAACATAATTTCGTTCAGATTTGTCTCATCAACAACACCGACAATTGTTTTGTCTGTTTCTTCTTTATTTGGCGCTTCACATGCGCTCAATAAAACTGCACTCGCGATGAGTGCGCCAAAAACCTTGGATCTTTGCATTTGCCTGTATCCTTTACGACTATGGTTTCGATTTTGGCGTTTGTAGCAACAGGAATCTTCCGTTCCCTCTGCGTACCAATTCGAACTCTTCTGCTTCTTGTTGCCCAATATATGCACCATCGTCTTTTTTAGCGAGTGCTCTGGTTAAATTGCTTTTTATTTCGTCAGATTTACCACCATCCAGCCCAAATGCGATACGAAATACCAGCGCGGCTTCGGTGTTTTGACCGGTGCTTGACAAAACGACGCCTAAATTATTCCATGCTGGGGCGAAATCCTTGTCCTTTTTGACGGCGGCGCGTAACAGTTTTTCCGCCTGTCCAAGGCGTTGCAGGCGTAAATTTGCGGACCCCAATGCGCTCAGCGCATCAGCGCTCAGCCCATCGCGTGCAATAGAGCGATTGTACGCCTTAAGCGCCAGTTCGTACTCGCCAGAGGCCATCATGCGATGTCCAACAATCAAACCATCAACGGCTTCAGTAATGCGTATTGTTCCACTGGGGGCTTTAACGCCAACACGGGTCGGCCCAATGCTCGGTTGGGTGGGTTCACACCCCGTAATGACCAAGGCACCCAACAGGGCAAGGCTAAGTCGTCGCAAATTTGACCCCTATTTCGACTCCAGGAAGAAAATATAAATATCGTAAACCGATGGCCCGACCAAGATAACCAACAATGGTGGAACCGTGAATAACATTGTAACCAACGTCATTTTTGTCGGTAATGTATTGGCCTTCTCTTCGGCTCGCATGACGCGCTTGTCGCGCATCTCATCGGAAAAAACCCGTAATGCATCGCCGATTGTTGTACCGAATTTGGCTGACTGGATCAGCACCGTAACGAAGGCTTTAATATCCGCGATTGACGCTCGCTCTGCAAAGTCACGCAAAACCTGGGGGCGATCTTTACCCGCGCGAATTTCGTTTGTGATGATCGTCATCTCTTCGGCCAAAGTTGGGTATGATTTTTCGACCTCGTCCGCCACGCGCATGATTGTATGGTCCAGCGTTTGACCTGCTTCAACACAGATCAACATCAAATCCAATGCGTCGGGAAAGCCGTCTTGCAACTCTTGTTGACGGATGGCGCGGCGACGCTCGATCCAATAATACGGCAAGTAATAACCAGCAATACCAGGGCCTAAAATTTTGGCCGCCAAAATCCCAACAGAACCGCCAGGTGCGATGACAAAAATAATAATAGTACCGATAATCAGGCCAACAATACCCAACATTAACTGGGCAAAGTGATAGGTGCGCACCGCACCTGTCGTGCGGTAACCCGCTTGGATCATCTTTAAACGTCGATCGGTAAACTCTTTTTGGTCTTGTGGCTCAAGGAATGCAGCAAAGCGTTCCAATGATGTCCCTGATTGTTCTTGGCGTAGCCCAAGTTCATCGCGCATGGCGTCGGAATCCACAAAAGACCCCGATCCTGCAATCCGATCAAACGGATCTTTCGTGGGCCTCAAAAGCATAGGAACCATAACAAGAACTAAGAACAGCCCAAGTACACCCGCAACGATCAACGGACCATTCGGGCCCATGGATGTAACGATAAAATCCAATATGCGTTGTGCAAGTTCCAAACGAATTCCTATACTTTAATATTCACGAGTGCGCGCAAGATTAATATGTTCAACGTCAGCATAATGCCTACGAAAATTACTGCCGGTACAAAGAAAATCGAAAGAGATACGGCGTCATAATAACCAGGGTTGGTGATGTTAACCATCAATAGGGCCGCAAATGGAAATAGGCTCAGAAACCAACCAGACCATTTTGCCTCGGCTGTAATTGCGCGCACGCGACGAAACAGTTTAAATCGGGCGCGCACAACTTTGGCCAATCCGTCCAAAATTTCGGCCAAATTACCACCGGCACGGGATTGAATAGCAACCGCCACGGCCAAAAACCGCATATCTTGAATATCAATACGTTCAGCCACATCGTCCAGCGCGGTAACAACATCCAAACCATATGTCGCTTCGTCAGCAATCAAACCAAATTCAGACCCAATTGGGTCATACATTTCATCTGCAACGACGTTAATTGCGCTTGAAAACGGGTGACCAACACGCAATGACCGCACAATTAAATCAACGGCGTCTGGCAGTTGTTCCTCAAACAATGACAACCGCTTTTTGGCCTTACCATTCAGCCAAAAGTAAACACCACCCGTCCCAATCACAATCGAGGCAAGCACTGTGGTTATAAAGGATGCGTTCGTGAAAATATTCAGCATAATAAGTGCGAAAACAGCAACCACAATCATCACCAAAACCAGTGCGCGTGGCGTGAATGCAATATTTGCCTGTGCAGCTTTTTTACTCAGAATTGAAAAAATCGGAAACTTAAGAGAGTTTTTATGCTGCTCACGCTCGCGCCGCAGGGTGGTTAAAACTTCTTCATAATCTTTGCCTTCTTCCAGCAAACTTAACCGTCGGTTCACCTTGGCGCTGCTGGAAATGGATTTCCCAAACGCCACAAGATACAGTCCCTCGACTATCAGAATAACACCGACGAAGATCAGGATAAAAATGATGGCTTCGTAACCCATAATCGTTATCGTTCCTTATTGCGCCGCGGCGCGTGTAAATATGCTTGTTGGCAAACCGTAACCCCATTGCTCGAACCGCTCTGCAAACGCAGAACGCAGACCAGTTGGAACGAATTGACCCTCGATCATCCCTTTGGAATTTGTGCCGTTAATTTGATAAACAAAAATTTCTTGCATCGCGACCACTTCGCCTTCCAAACCGGTAATTTCGGCGATGGAAACCATACGCCGCGACCCATCTTGTAAGCGCTTAATCTGTACTACGATATTGATCGCAGATGCGATTTGCGCCCGCATTGCCCGCAATGGCATCTCAACCCCAGACATCGCAATCATGTTTTCAATCCGCGTCACAGCATCGCGTGACGAGTTGGCGTGAATCGTTGTCATTGATCCGTCGTGACCCGTATTCATCGCCTGCAACATATCAATAACTTCGTCGCCACGTGTCTCACCAACAATGATGCGATCGGGACGCATCCGCAATGCGTTGCGCAACAGATCGCGTTGCGAAACCTCACCACGCCCTTCGACGTTGGCGGGGCGGCTTTCCATCCGTGCGATGTGATCTTGTTGTAATTGCAACTCGGCCGTATCCTCGATTGTCGCGATACGTTCGTTATTGGCAATGAAACTGGACAAGGCATTCAACGTGGTCGTTTTACCGGAACCCGTACCACCAGACACCAGAATATTCAGCCGAGACGACACTGCTGCCTGCATATAGGCGGCCATTTCCTCGGAAAACGCACCACCGGAAACCAATTTATCAACGCTCAGCTTTTCTTTCTTAAACTTACGAATGGACACCAACGCCCCATCCACCGCAATCGGTGGCACCATCGCATTGAAACGCGACCCATCCGACAATCGCGCATCCACATACGGCGTACTTTCGTCGATACGGCGTCCAACTGCGGACACAATTTTATCAATCACACGGCGCAAATGGGCTTCGTCGCTAAACTCTACCCACGATTTTTCCAAAACACCGTCACGCTCTATGAAAATATTCTTACAACCGTTGATCAAAATATCATTGATCGTGTCGTCTTTCAGCAATGTCTCCAACGGACCCAAACCGGTTACTTCGTCGAACAACTCTTGGTTCAGCGCGGCACGCTCGTCTTTGGATAAAACGGTGCCCTCTTCTTGTAAGCCATCGGACGTGATCGCGGCGATTTCGCGTTTCAGGTCAACATCACTAGCGGTCTCAATCGCGCCAAGGTTCAGGTTTTCCAACAACCGGCGATGCATTAACTTGCGCAACTCGATCATGCGCAGTTTTCTTTTTTCTTCGCGCGTCAGTTCTACTTTTTCGTTGGCGTGCGCGCGGCGGCTAACACTTGTTGATGGTTTACCGGATCCCGCAGAGGTTGTGCCAGATTGCGCGTTTGTTGGTTGACGTTGCCCTGCTTCGGGGGTTTTAAATTTTTTAAACATGACTATGCCCTAGCTTTCACTTTTGCATCATCGGTTGACAAAGAAATTAGGTTTTCAGCAATTTTGCGTAAGTCTTTACGAAGTGGATTGCGTGCACTTGTAACGGCCAAGGGAAGACCCTGATCACATGCACTTACAACGTGCTTCCCACCGTCAGGCAGAGACCAGCGGAATTCGATATTTAGGCTGTCCGCCATGCGCTTTACCCGTGATCGACCACTTAGATCCGTCATTTTGGGCGCGCGATTCAGAATGAACTGCACTTTCTCATACGGTAAATCATCTGCCTTCAGTGCCCGTAACAGCCGCAAAGCGTTTTGAGCAGAGCGCATGTCCATTTCCAACAGCGCAAACATTAAATGTGCACGCTCCAAAACAGTTTCCGACCACGCCATCAACGTATTTGGCATGTCAATAATGACGTAATCAAATTGTGCCGAGGCCATATCGATCAGTTTCTCAATTTGATGCGGCGCCATGATGTCCAATGGAACGGCTTCGGATGGTGCGGTCAAAACCGCTAATGTATCTTTGTACATCGACAAAGATTGATTAAAGGCGTCGACGTCCGCAAAATCGATCGATGAATAAAGCTCTAACGTATTGTCAGTTCGCGGCGTATCTAAATAGGTTCCCACGGAACCGAATTGAAAACCGAAATCTAACAAACAGACACGCCCTGTACTTCCCAGAACAGATTGCATTTCCCACGCAAGGTTCGCCGCAAAAGTCGAGGCACCTACACCACCGGCAATTCCTAATACAGGGAAAACAACGCCGGCTTTGGATACTGTTGAAACGGCCGGTGTGGATTGCGGCTCTGGGGCTGTTTTTTCCGGTTCAGGCTTTACTTCAGGCGCAACAGCTTTTGCGGCAGGCGCAAAATCGATTGGCGCATTTGCTGTATCTTGTGGCGCATATGATGCGGTTTTTTTAATTTTGGCGTCCGGTTTTTCATCAGATTCTTCAGAAACTGGCGTAGTTCGCTGAGATTGCACGAAATTATGTGGGCTCGCGGCGTCGTCGTCCTCAGAAATAGAATCACTTTGCGTTTCAGATTCTGACATAATTTCAATGATTTCGTCGGGCGAATTTTGCGCCTCAGGCGCCGCAGGCGGCGCAAGGTTCTCTTCAGTAGATAACAATGCGGTGGCCAGCGCGCCATCAGGTAACGGATATGGCACAAAATCATCAGCACCACTGCGCATAAGTTTGTGCAATGCGGATGCAGATAAGTCGCCCGTAACCAAAACTGTGCGCAGCTTTTTACTATGCGCCAAATTTACAATTTCTAGAATTAAACCAATGTGTTGTTCATCATTTGACCCAATGGCCATGACTAAACTTTCCATGTGATCAGCATGGGTGCTGTTTAAAACTGGTACGGCGTCATCAAGTTCGAGGCCACCCCAGCTTGCACCGAATTGAGTTTGCATTTCTTGAATAAGATCGGGATAGGATTCTAGGTTTTGTGAAATTGCACAACTGCGCACGACTTCTGCGTTTTGTTCGCTATTATTTGACATCTAATTGACCCACCTTATTGCAGTAAATTCTCTGCTGTTTCACTGATTCATCTAATTTAAATCCAGTGTATCAAATGTAAGCAAAAAAAGACAACTTACTAGAGCATGAGCAAACAAATTAATGTTTGCTCATGCTTGATATTTAAAGTGCTTTTTCAATTGTTGACGATGCAACGTCCTGAACTTCTTTGGTATAGGCGTTGTAAATTCGAACTGCAAATTTGCCGTCCAACAAACCATTTCTGTTTGGATTGTAGAAACCTTTAACTTCTGTAACCGTACGGCGATTCAACAGGCTTTCTGACTCAGTCAAAACCAGTGGCCTTGTTTCACCATAAGAGACAACCGCCTCTACTTTTTTGCGATCAACGCCCAATGAAATCAGATACTTGACTGCTGCACGGGCGCGACGCGCACCTAAGCGTTGGTTATACGCATTGCCGCCAACTTTGTCAGTATGTCCATAGACACGGAACGTAATGGCTGGATGCGCTTTGATCCATGTTGCTTGCTGGCGTAATGCTGCCTGTGCAGATGCATCAAGTTGTGATGAATTGAACGCAAAATTGATTGTGGCGGGAACTTGCGAAGCAAACAATTTGGTCAGGTTTTTGGCCATGTCCTTTTGAAGTCTCACATTCTGAACAGCAACATTGTTTGCGGTCGCCGAACCAAAGCCGGACGCAATTTGTTGTCCTGCGGTCACATTATATGTGCTGACCCCCAACTCATTTACGCAGGCACTTAACGTAAACGCCGCGACGCCACTTAATAGGATTAAACGATAAGTCATAACTTACTCCAATACATATCCGTAGGATCCGTTAAAATCCTGTGTTGCCACTGCTTCTGCATTCGACTTACCACCCGATTTACCAGTATTCCCAAGTAAGAATAACTCACTCTCAGAAGGAAGTTTGACACGGTCCGTAGGCAAAATCAGGCTGTCACCATCAACAGGTGTGACCAAATGCGGCGTTACGATAATAACCAGCTCGGTTTGCTGACGCGAATAATCTGAACTCCGGAATAACGTGCCCAAAATAGGTAAGTCGCCAATCCATGGAACTTGGCTGACACTATCGCTAAAGTTGTCTTGCAACAATCCGGCAATCGCGATGCTTTCGCCATCTCGCATTTCAACAACGGTTGATGCACGTCGGTTTGTGAATGTCGGCAAGCTGATGTCCGAGCCAATATCCAACGTGTTCCCAGTGTCGATCTCACTTACTTCTGTTTGAAGTACAAGATTGATCACACTGTTGTCCAAAACTGTTGGTGTGAACTGCATTTGCACACCGAAAGGTTTGTACGTCACGGAAATTGTACCGCCATCTTGTGCCACAGGAATTGGAACTTCGCCACCCGCAAGGAACCTTGCTTCATTACCTGAAATCGTAACCAGATTTGGTTCCGCCAAAGTGCGCACTAAGCCCTTACTTTCAAGGGCTTCCAGCATCACATTAACTGCGGTGCCGCCTAAATTAAACACATTCGCAATTGCACCAACAGATCCGGCAGCGGGCGAAAATCCTGCCCCACCAAGAAGTGAACCGCCACCAACAGTTGTGTTGCCACCAACAGAGTTTATCCCACCAGATAGCCCCTTCGCGACACTGCGCGACATTTCAGCAAAGCGTACTTTCAACATAACTTGTTGCGATCCGCCGACAGTCGCCAAATTGGAAACTTTGCCTGAATAACGTTTCGCTAACTCGACAATACGCGCCAATGTGCGCGAACTTGATGCGATACCACTGATGACAACACCGTCATTCGCTGCGCGAATTTCGATTTTCTCGCCGGGCATGATCTCGTTGATCAATTCCTTCAGTTCAGCAAGATCGGGGTTCACGACGATATTAACGTTGGTAATCAGACGCCCATCTGCGCCCAACAACGTCAACGTCGTACGCCCGGGTGTTTTACCCAACACGTAAATCGTGCGATCCGAAAGGGTTGCAATATCCGCAATACCAGGGTTCGCAACCGAAAGCTCTGCAAACGATTGATCCGCTTCCAAAACGATGGCGCGGTTCAAGGGAACCACAATGCTTTCGCTGGTTTGATTGCTTGTGACACGTACGACTGTCTTATTGGACTGCGCCAATGCAGGGTACGTACCGACTATACTTAGTGACAAGCCTAACAGGCCTGCGCTCAACAGGTTGTTCATTTTCATTGTGATCTGCCTCTCTGATCACTGCTTCTTTTTATTATTATTGCTGACAGAATGCGACAGAATGATTTTTTTTACAAGAATCAATGTCATAGCTAATCTTGCGATTGTGTGGATCGCGCAACACTACCTTATTTAGGGGGTCATTTTCCCCCAACCACAAAATGAGTCTATGAATAGCCCAGCCAACACCTGGTAATTTCGATCACTCTGTGGGGCAGGGGATTTGGATTGTTGTGACTTCTGCGCCTTTTCGGCTTTTGACGGTGCAAACTTTGCGCTTTTCTTTTTCCACAACTTCACGGCCCAACAGGTCATTTTGGGTAAAGTTAATCAAGCCACTTTGCTCGGTGTCATCCGTCCCACGCAATGATAATTGCAATTTCCCGGTCGCCTGTGCTTGGGCCAATGCGGCAACGACTTGCGGTGTCACCGCAACCGTCACGGTACGCGCAACGTAGGGGCGATTGCGATCTTCGTCCGAAATTTGGTCAATCGCGATCAAATCTATCCCATCAAGGATAAGTCGTGTGATTGTTTGTTTCCCGACACGACCTGTCCAAAATACATCCACGGTATTCCCTGGACGTAAAAATCCGGATACGCCGGTTGCCACATCAACTTTCAATGTGAACGCACGCATCCCTTTGCCAAGGCGCGATGCGATGCCCGCGTCTTCACCAAACTCGGAAACTTTGGATTTCGACAGAATTTCTAATGGTTCCATTACGCGCAAAACAGCACGCGGTGCCTTCTCGTCTTCTTTCTTGCCGAAAACCTCTTCGATAGAGCGAAAAGCATTTTTGGGGATGGCATCGGTTGGAAACCGTACTAATTTAATGTCACTTGGCACTAATGCGTGCCCAAATTTCAATTCCTTCGCGGCCAAGACCACATTACCAGTCGCCACATTTTTCGCGGCGAGCTTTTCAAGGCGCGCAATTTCGTTGTTGTATTC
Source organism: uncultured Rhodobacterales bacterium (assembly GCA_963976255.1). GTDB lineage: Bacteria > Pseudomonadota > Alphaproteobacteria > Rhodobacterales > Rhodobacteraceae > Amylibacter. Next base: position 4,573 of record CAXBJO010000010.1, on the reverse strand, counting down.
ATTAAAGCGTTGCATCGCAGTATAGCCGGCAAAACCCGCCAACATAATACCAACCAGTAAAACCAATAAGAAAACTAACCGCATATATTCGCATCCTCGTGTGAAGGTCTTGTTCAAATTTACTTTAGTGTAGGTTTACCACAACTTAAAGCACGAAAATCAAAACGAAATCGGGCCTAGCCAGCGGCTAGACCCGATAAAATTCGTTTTTTAAGCTAGAGCTTAGGAGCCGCCGCCTGTGCCGCCACCAAGTGGATCAGCAATTGCGTCTTGTACTGTTTGTGTGATGTCACCCAAAGCACCTTGAACGGCAGTCATTGCGATACCAGCCAAGATAACAACACCAGCTGTCAAAACAACCCAATCCACTGTTACTGCGCCATCTTCGTCGTTCTTAAATTTTGATAGAAATTTCATTTTATGCACCCTTTGCAAATTTAAGCCCCACCATGGAACTTTCAGTTCGTGCCCAGCTTCCTAGGCGTTTGATTGAGAGTTCGATTGTTTGCTGCTTGCTCACTCTCGTCGTCTTCCCCTACTTTATACACTTTGAATTCAGGCAAGACTAAGGCGGCATATGAAAAAGTTTGGTGTTTTTAAATTAAATTATTTTTATAATATATTTCAACAACTTACTTAAAATTGACTATCTAAAAAATCCTCAAATGACACAAGAGTTGTGATAAAAAACCACAAAAAAGCACGATTTCCCGCCATACAGGGGTGCAAAAGTCGGCATTTTAGGATTCACTGACCGCAAACGAGGATAAAAATGCGCGCAAACAACGTAAAGTTATTGGGATTGATCACAAATGCCATGTTTTTATGGGGATTTGCCGCCGAATCTCAGGCCGAATCTCAAAATGAATCACCTGGTTCAACGTTTAAACGCATTAAAGTAGGCGAAATGGGCAGTGGCCCGCGTATCAACATCCAAATTGACCCTGTCGCACAGGCACTGGCGCTGGCACCCCCTGAAATCCCAATTGACACCCGCCTTATCGAAGACCGCGAAGAGGTCATCAGTACCGTAAGCGAAAAAACCGCAAACAAGGGCGATATGCAAGATTGGTTCTGGACAGCCGTGGGGGATCGCATTTCCAAAGCATCCCCTGATCGTATGTCGCTTGCTGTTGAACAGGTTGCACAGGCGCCCGTTGGTTTTTACACTCCCAACGCCGACAGTCTCGCACGGGTTGCGAAAACTTACGGCAGACAAATCTTGGGCGCGACCATCGGCACCAAAGTGTCACCCGCATTCGTCCTGGCCGTTATCGGTGTCGAATCCGCAGGTAAACCCGACGCGCTCAGTTCGGCAGGCGCCCAAGGTTTGATGCAGCTGATCCCCTCAACCGCCGCACGCTTTGGTGTAAAGGATTCCTCAGACCCCGCGCAAAACGTCAAAGGAGGCACCGCTTACCTTGATTGGTTACTGGCTGAATTTGGCGGCGATCCCCTGCTGGCGCTGGCGGGATATAATGCGGGCGAAAACGCCGTAAAGCAAAATGACGGCATCCCACTGTATTCTGAAACGCGCACCTACGTCCCCAAGGTTGTTGCCGCTTGGAACATCGCGCGCGCACTTTGCACCTCTCCACCCGATCTGATCTCGCAACCGTGCATTTTCCGCACCCAAGCACTTGGTGCCCAAAAATAACGACTTTGCTATTGTCACGGCACAATCGATGTTGTTTGTATCGCCCCATCAGGAGAAAACACCAATGACACAGCCTTTATGGACACCCACACCCGCACAAACTTCAAAAACATTGATCCACCAGTTTGGCAAACAAGCCAGCGCATTGGTTCAGCGCGACATCACAGATTACGATGCCCTTTGGGATTGGTCTGTGGCAGATAAATCGGCATTCTGGTCATTGCTGTGGGATTTCACGGGTGTGATCGGGCAAAAAGGTTCGGTTGTTCTGGAAAACGAAGTAGACATCAAAAACGCAAAATTCTTTCCGCAGTCACAATTAAATTACGCCCAAAACCTGTTGCACAAAACAGGCACGACCGACGCACTGGTGTTCTGCGCCGAAACTGGCGACCGCATGGCGTGGTCATGGGATCATTTGCACGCAACCGTTTCATCCATGCAACAAGCCCTGCGCGCAAACGGTGTCGTGGCGGGGGATCGCATCGCGGGATTCGTTCCCAACTCGCCCTACGCCGTCGCGGCCATGCTTGCCGCCACCAGCATCGGCGCCGTCTGGTCATCCTGCTCACCCGATTTTGGTTTCAACGGCGTTAACGACCGTTTCGGTCAAATCGAACCCAAATTCCTGTTCACCGCCGACCATTACTATTACAACGGCAAAAAACATGACTGTCTTGATGTGGCCTCTGCACTGGCCGACAATATGCCATCCGTGCAAAACCTGATCGTTTTCCCTTATCTGGACGCGCCTGTTGATACGTCAAACGTTGGCGCCAAAGCCATCTCATGGGATGCCTTCACCACCGACCACGCCCCAACAACCCTGACTTTCGAACCGATGCCATTCGACGCACCGCTGTTCATCATGTTTTCATCGGGCACTACTGGCCTGCCCAAATGCATCGTGCATTCCGTTGGTGGCACACTTCTACAACACCTCAAAGAACACCAACTACAAGCAGACGTCCAACCCAACGACCGCCTGTTCTACTTCACCACTTGTGGCTGGATGATGTGGAACTGGCTGGTCACTGGCCTCGCTTCGGGTGCTACCCTGATCTTGTTCGACGGCTCGCCATTCTTCCCCGACGGCAATCGCCTCGCGGATATTGCTCAGGCCGAGGATGTCACCCAATTCGGCACATCCGCCAAATATATCGATGCCTGCGCCAAAGCGGACATTAAACCAAACGCCAAACACGCCCTCAAACACCTACGCACAATCCTGTCCACTGGCTCGCCACTGGCACCCGACAGCTTTGACTATATATATCGGGACTGGAAAACCGACGTTTGCCTGTCCTCCATTGCGGGCGGCACCGACATTTGCGGCTGTTTCACAGGCGGCTCGCCAATCAGCCCCGTTTACCGTGGCCAATGTCAAAAACGCCACCTTGCCATGGATGTCCAAGTTTACGACGACGAGGGTAATATCCAAACCGATGGCCCTGGCGAATTGGTTTGCCAAGGCCCGCACCCATCCCAACCCGTTGGCTTTTGGAACGACCCAACCGGCCAACGCTATCACGACGCCTATTTCGCCAAATTCGAAAACATCTGGCACCACGGCGACTTCGTTGAAATCACACCAGAAGGGGGCGCAATCTTCTTCGGTCGCTCTGACGCTGTCCTGAACCCGGGCGGCGTCCGCATCGGCACCGCCGAAATCTACCGTCAAGTAGAGCGCGTCGATGCCGTCCTCGAGGCATTGGTTATCGGCCAAAACTGGGATCACGACGTCCGTGTTGTCCTGTTCGTGCGCCTGCGCGACGGCGTCACATTGGACGACGCACTGATCAAACAGATCAAAACCACCGTCCGCCAAAATGCCACCCCGCGCCACGTGCCCGCAAAAATCATCGCCGTCGCCGACATTCCACGCACCAAATCGGGCAAGATCACCGAACTGGCCGTCCGCGATGTTGTCCACGGTCGCGCCGTCAAAAACACCGACGCCATGGCCAATCCACAGGCATTGGATTTGTTCAAAGACTTGGACGAATTGGCACACTAATATACAAGGACTGAAAACGGGGGCATTTCATGGGCTATATCACACGCGAAATTAAACGCTTCGGCACACGTTGTATTAACACCTATGACGGGCTGATGATCACCCTGCGCGACGAAGCCAGCTTTGCCCAATGGATCGCCATCAACATCATCTCGATCATCGCGACATTCTTGGTGGACATGACATCGGCGGAACGCATCCTGATTATCGCGCTGGGCTTAATGATCTTGGTGGTCGAATTGTTGAACACAGGGATCGAGGCCGCAATCGATCGCATCGGCCCCGAAATTCATCCAGAGAGTAAGAAAGCCAAGGATTGCGGCTGTGCCGCTGTCGCCGTCATGGCCATCACTGGCGGCATCGCATGGTTGCTGATCCTGTTCACCTGAATGAAAATCATCCCCAACGTCCTGACCGACAAAGGTTCGAAATACGCGGTCAGCGGTGGCACAGCCACATCGCGCGACGCGGCCAACGATTTTATCAAACAACTCAAACGCAATAAAAAGTTCGCCAAAGCCACCCACAACACATGGGCACTACTGTTGGCGGATGGCACGCAAATCAAAAATGACGACGGCGAAGGCGGCGCAGGCGCCATCATCCTACGCATGTTAGAAACCGCAGACCTTCGCGACCACATCATCGTCGTAACCCGCTGGTACGGCGGCACCCATCTGGGTGGTGATCGGTTCAGGCATGTGAAGACGTGCGTAGATGCGTATTTAGAAGTGAAGTAATCACTTCTAAATACGCAAGATGCGGCAGGGATTTGATGAAATCAAATGCCCGAGAGCATTTTCCTTCCCCCTTACTTTGGGCTGTTCGCAGAACAGTCCGCGCCTTTCCTTCCCCCCGGGAAGGCGCTTCGCACCGTCCCAAGGAAAGGCGCTAGGGTT
>CAXBJO010000009.1:0-93618 GCA_963976255.1 uncultured Rhodobacterales bacterium | reverse complement strand
AACAACGGCGTTGAATTCTTCGTCACCACAGAACCCGAAAACGCCATCGTTTATGTGCGCGCACGCGGCAACCTGTCCCTGATTGAAAAAGATGCATTGGTCCGCGATGTCGAACGCCGCATCCAAGGGATTGATGGTTTACAAAGTGCATTCGCATTCGCAGGCGACGGTGGTCTGAACAACAACACAGGCGGCGCATCCGCCCCCCTTGATACTGTTGGCCAAATCCAAATCGAAACCACGCCATGGGAACAACGCCAAGGCACCCCATCAGGTTTTGACATCCTCAAACAAGTCGAAGAACGCATCGCAGACGTCCCCGGCGTTCAGGTTGAAATCTTGGAGTTGGCACAAGGCCCTGCAACAGGCAAACCCCTGACCCTGCGCGTCAAAGGCGACAATTTCGACGACCTCAAAATTGCTGCTGGCGTGGTGCGTGCGCATTACGAATCCATCGACGGTCCCACCAAAATCGAAGATACCCGCCCCCTACCCGGCATTGATTGGCAAATTGATGTCGATGTGGAAAAGGCAGGCCGTTATAACGCCGATGTCGCCCAAGTTGGCGCCATGGTACAACTGGTGACGCGCGGTCTGAAACTGGGTAACATGACAACCGATACATCCGACGAAGATATCGATATTCGCGTGCGTCTGCCTGAAAAGGATCGCCTGTTGTCGACTTTGGAAACCCTACGTATCCGCACCCAATCGGGTCTGATCCCGATTTCCAACTTCATTACCCTGACGCCTGTTCAAAAACTGGGTCAAATCGACCGCGTCGATTCAAAACGCTACTTTGACATCAAAGCGGACGTGGCCGAAGGCGTCAATCCAGGTGAAAAAATCGCCGAGATCACACAGTGGCTAGAGGCTGAACAACGCCTGCCCGAAGGGATTGAATGGGAATGGAAAGGCGACCAAGAAGACCAAGCCGAAAGCATGGCATTCCTCAGCAAAGCATTCGCAGGCGCACTTGGCCTGATGTTCGTTATTCTGCTGGCGCAATTCAACTCGTTCTATAACTCGGTTCTGGTTCTGTTGGCGGTGGTTTTGTCCACCGTTGGTGTGCTGATCGGCATGCTGGTCATGGGACAAGCATTCTCTGTTATCATGACTGGTACGGGGATCGTGGCGCTGGCGGGGATTGTGGTGAACAACAACATTGTTTTGATCGACACCTATCAGGAATACAGCCGCACCATGCCAGAGCTAGAGGCGATTTATAAAACCGCACAGGCACGCATCCGACCAGTAATCTTGACCACAATCACCACCATGGCGGGTCTGACTCCGATGATGTTGGGGATTTCCATCGACTTTATCAATGGCGGCTATTCCATCGACCAACCCACCGCCCTGTGGTGGAAACAACTGGCCACCGCCGTTGTCTTTGGCCTTGGCATTGCAACCGTGCTGACACTGGTTTTAACACCGTCATTATTGGCGCTGCGCATCTGGTTCACCAAAGGTGCTTATAGTGTCTATTTACGCACGTTCCGCCGAAATTCGCGCATCTCATAAACACACGGCAAAGGCTCTATGCCTTTGCCAACATTCCCGTTATGGTCGTCGCAACTAAAGGGGGACACACATGAAACGCCTGTCAAAAATCATCAGCTTCCTTGCGTTTTTCGTCGTGGCTGGATTTGTCATTCTGCACATTGTCCCCTTGCCAATCAGCGTTTCAATGTTGGCAAAAAACCCAACACCTATCACGCTTAACACCATCGATGGCACCAAAATCACAGCGCAAATAAAATGGGACAACCCCACCATTCGCCTACGCGGTTTTCAAGCGCGCGCTGAAATCGTGGGCACATTCAATGACGCGCCAAATGTGTTAAATCGGCTCATAAACCCGACCCAACCCATCGCTGTGATCAATAAAAACAAACTCAAGGTTTGGCAATTGGACAACTCCACATTGTCATGCACGGGCAATCAGGATGGCCTGCAATGCCTTGGTAAAATCCGCATACGGATTGATACAGTTTTGGGTCAAGTCAAAAACACCCTAACCCTAACCAGCCAAAGCAGCAGCGCATTGGATGGCAATGAAATCACCCTCAGCCATCGTATTCTGAACGGCCAAGGCGTCCCATCACAAGTTGTCGATGCTTTGAACGGCGAATTGACGAAAAAAGACAAGGTGAAAACCCTGCCCAACTTCTTCGTTGATCATAATACTACGGTTACGGATCACGCATTTATTGGTAACAGCGACGACAATACTCTGGGTCTGCGCATGACCCTTACCATGCCGATTGCTGAACTGTTGGAATCGATATTTTAGGGCCTACCGAACGGATTAAACGCCCCGATCACCCCACCACGCACTGTTCTTCTTCCTCGGTTTCTTGCATGTACCACATCTGTGCGTATCGCCCGTCCTTGGCCAACAACGCATCATGCGTGCCCTCTTCAACAATCACACCTTTTTCCAGCACCACAATCTTGTCCGCATCCACAACCGTGGACAGACGGTGCGCAATGGTGATCACGGTTCGCCCTGTACCCAAACCGCGCAAACTGTCTTGAATATCGCGCTCGGTTTCGGTGTCCAGCGCCGATGTCGCTTCGTCCAACACCAAAATTGGCGGGTCTTTCAACAAGGTGCGCGCAATGCCCACCCGTTGTTTTTCCCCGCCGGATAATTTCAACCCACGCTCGCCCACAGAGGTTTGATACCCATCCGTAAGGCTCATCACAAAATCATGGATTTTCGCCGCTTTCGCCGCCGCTACGATGTCGGCCTCACTGGCACCCTCGCGACCATAGGCGATGTTGTATCCAATGGTGTCGTTAAACAACACAGTATCTTGGGGAACGATACCAATCGCGTTGTGAACCGAACTTTGGGTGACATCGCGAATATCTTGCCCATCAATTTTCAATGCCCCTTGGCCTACATCATAAAACCGGAACAACAGCCGCCCAATTGTTGATTTACCCGATCCCGACGGCCCCACAACCGCAACCGTTTCACCCTTGCCGACGCGCAAATTCAACCCCGCCAAGATAACGCGATCAGGATCATAACCAAAGGTGACGTTGTCGAACTCGATCATTCCGCCCTGAACTTTCAACGCAGGTGCATCGGGTTTATCAACCACCTCTTGGGGGTGCCCCAACAAATCAAACATCTCGCCCATATCCACCAATGACTGACGGATTTCGCGGTACACAGTTCCCAAAAATCCCAATGGTGCGGTTATTTGAATCATATAGGCATTTGCCATGACAAAATCCCCCACCGTCAACTCGCCGCGTTGCACACCCATAGCGGCCAAAATCATCACGCCAATCAAACCAATGGTAATCAAAACAGCCTGACCAAAATTCAAAAACGCCAACGAATAATTGGTCTTCAGCGCCGCCACTTCGTAGCCACGCATGCTCTCGTCGTATCGTAACGCTTCGCGCTCTTCGGCGGCAAAATATTTCACGGTTTCAAAATTCAGCAGACTATCGATTGCCTTTTGATTGGCATCTGTGTCGCGATCATTCATTTCCTTGCGCGCCCTCACCCGCCATTCAGTCACGGCAAAGGTGAACCAAATATAAAACGCAACCGTCCCTAAAACGATCGCCATATAAAACGGTCCAAATGCAAAATGGAAAATTCCAGCAACAATCAACAGCTTCAAAACCAATGGCCCGATGGAAAACAGCATAAACCGCAGCAGGAATTCAACACCCTTTACACCGCGTTCAATAATACGGCTTAACCCACCCGTTTTGCGCGTGGTATGATACCGCAACGATAAACGGTGCATGTGTTGGAATGTTTCCAACGCCAATTGACGCAACGCACGTTGGCCAACCCGAGCAAAAATCACATCCCGCATTTGGCTAAACCCCACGGCCAACATCCGCATCACACCGTACGCGACAGTCAATCCAACCGCACCCGCCGTCAGCAAATAAACCGTTTGATCCGCACCGCCACCCGGCGCCAACCCATCCACCGCCGCCTTATAGAAAAACGGCGCCATCACACCCAAAACTTCGCCCAGGATCAGCGCCGCCATGGCCAAAATCACCCGCAATTTGATGTCTATGCGCCCTTTGGGCCACAGATAGGGCAGAACGGATTTCATCACCCTCATCCCTTGTCCGCTTTTCAATTGTTTGGCTGCTGTCGTCGGTCGTACCATGGGTAATCTCCTTGAGGATTAAACATAATCCTTAGCCCACAGATTGACCAGCATTATCGGTTGCGATTTATCCAATATCACTGTTCTGGAACGGCAAAGATTTGACCAGGGAAAATCATATCGGGGTCGCGGATCAAATCACGATTGGCATTAAAAATTTGCACATACCGATCCCCCGATCCATATTTCAATTCCGCCAATCGCCATAAGGTAAATCCGGGTTGAATGGTCACCGCACCCGCATCCATCTGTGCAATCACACGCTGAAACGGGCTTTCGACGCGCTCCACAACTTGGCCAGCTTCATCAACGGCATCAACGCGCACGGTATAAATCCCCTCTTTGATGTCTGGGATTTCGAATTGCCAATTGCCGCCATCCACAGCGCCCAAGGAAACTGGTTGATTATCAACATAAACCCGCACACCTTGATCCGACGTACCCCGCCCTGCAAAAACCACATCCCCGTCCGCGGAATAATTAATTGTGTCCAATGACAAAGCCTGCACACGCGGCGCAACGCTGGCCGTTTCTTGTACCACAACATCGCCGTCCGCCTGTGCAATCACAACGGTGGGCGCTGTCTCCTCATCGCCGCGCGGTGGCACGACTAACACTTGTTGGGTGGATGATTGATTATCGCCACCCACAGTCTGCAAATCCAACTTCATCGGCCCCTCACGCGTGGGCAATTGGGTGATAAATGCAAACGCGCCCGTCGCATCTGTGCGCACCACGCCCAAATCTTGACCATCCGCCAACAAACGCACGTCGGTATTTGGCGCGCCCACACCCGCAATCACCGCCGAACCATCTTCCTCGACACGCACTAAATCAAATGTCGGGCTGACGGATGCAATCGTTTCGGACTTGGGTTGGGTCACAACTGGCGCAACCTCTGCATCTGGAACTGGTATAACGTTCACCTCTTGAACTGGCTCCGTTTTCGCAACACTCGGCGCACTAAACGTTGCGTCATTACTAACAACTCCTTTTGGTGCTGTTTTTACTGGCCACAGCCAAACCGCTGCCAGTACAATCAGCAACACACCAATGATTGTAAAAATCAGCTTTTCCTCTGAACTGATGCCCTGCTTTTCCATACCCCAAATTCTCCCTTATTCTCTTGGCCTTCTCTACTGACAGGTGTAAGTAATAATGATGAATTCACAAAGTAAAAAATCCGTTTGCGTCTATTGCGCCCATCGTGATGGCATCAAAAGCAGTTATTTGGCCGCGGCCACCGCCACTGGCGAACTAATCGCCAAATTGGGGCACCGTTTGGTTTACGGTGCCGGTGACATCGGCCTTATGGGCGCGGTGGCAGATGCAGCACAGGCGGCAGGCGCAGAAACATTCGGCGTCATCCCACATCATTTGTTGCAAAAAGAGGTTGGTAAACGCAATTTAACCAGCTTCGTCATCACCGAAAACATGCACGAACGCAAAAAAATCATGGTGATGAACGCTGATGCTTTCGTTTTATTACCCGGTGGCTTTGGCAGCTTGGACGAATTTTTCGAACTGATCACATGGCGTCAATTGGGTCTGCATTCCAAACCCTGCTTTATCTACAACGTCGACGGATATTGGGACGCACTGATCACCCTGATCGAAAACCAAATCGCACATGGTTTTGTGCCCACCGAAAACCTGGATTACTTCACTGTCGTCACATCCCTGGATGATCTTGAAACAAGTCTAAATCAGGCTTTTTCCTGACGCAGGGCATTATACGAATAAATCGCCAAGCCGATCCAAATCAACGCGAACGCGATGATATGCGTACGCCCCACAGGTTCCATGAAAATCACGGTCGCCAATGTGAATTGCAATGTCGGATTCACGTATTGCACCAACCCAACCGTGGCCAACCGCAACCGCTCCATCGCATAGGCCATTAACACCAGCGGCAATCCCGTGATCACACCCGACAACGCCAACAAAACACTGACCTTCACACTTGATCCAAAATAACCACCACTGCGCCCAGCAACGCCCTGCCAATCAAACAGATGCGCCCCCAACAGCCAGATCAGCGCCAACGGTAACAACACCGCCACTTCCCAAAACACTGACCGCAACGGCCCAATCGTCAAACCTTTTTTGACCAACCCATAAAACCCAAACGTAAACGCCAATATCAGGGAAATATACGGTACCTGACCAACGCCAAAACTTAAAATCAACACCGCAACCACGGCCAAACCGACCGCAAACCATTGCGCCGTTTTTAACCGCTCGCCCAGAAAAATCGCCCCCAACGCCACCGCAACCAGCGGGAACATATAATACCCTAAACTGCTCTGTGTCACCTCGCCGACTTGCACGGCATAGATGAAGAAAAACCAATTTAAACTGATGAAAACGGCCGCAAATACGACCCTAACCAAGGCTTCACGCGGAAATGTAAATGCGCGACCTTTGATCACCAAAATCACGCCGATAAACAACGCCGACCAAATCGTGCGGTGACTTAACACTTCTAACGGCGGCACTTGGGCGATGGATCGGTAATACAGCGCGGACAGGCCCCAAATGAAACAAGCCGATAACATGGCCAAAACGCCCTTGGTTTCTTCTCTCATCGCGTTGGGCCTTTCCAAAAAGAAACCCCACTGAATCTAATCAGCGGGGTCTTTTGCTATGCGACCTAAACCCAAGGGTTTAGTCCTCCCGTCGCATCGCGGTGTTACACTTTGATACAATGCGCAGAATCCTGACAGAGTCAAATGATTCCTACGTAAAAATACCTATTTTACGCAGCAGCCAAACGCGCTGCTACATTTTCCCAATTCACAAGGTTGTCCAAGAAGTTTGTGATATAAACAGGGCGTTTGTTACGGAAATCGATGTAATACGAATGTTCCCAAACATCACAGCCCAACAACGTTGTTTGACCGAAACACAATGGGTTCACACCGTTCTCTGTTTTCGTCACTTTCAGACCACCATCGGTGTCTTTCACCAACCAGCACCAACCGGATCCAAATTGACCAGCACCCGCCGCGCCAAACTCCGTTTTGAACGCATCAACAGAGCCAAAGCTCTCGTTAATTGCCGCTTCCAACTCGGACGGCATTTTACGTCCCTCTGGGCCCATCATTTCCCAAAATTGGTTGTGGTTCCACAGCTGTGAAATGTTATTAAAAATGCCGTTTTGCGCCACAGATTTCGCATCATACGTGCCAACCGTAATCTCTTCCAGCGTCTTGCCGTCCCACTCTGTGCCTTCAATCAGCTTGTTACCGTTGGTCACATAGGCATTGTGGTGCAAATCATGGTGGAATTCCATGGTTTCAGCGGACATGCCACCCTTTGCAAGGGCATCATGGGCATAGGGTAAATCAGGAAGTGTAAAAGCCATATCGGGCCTCCATAGTTATGGGTTAAATCTCTGCCGCCAATATAGAGGTTCAATTCAATTGCGAAACCCCTAAACGGGTAAAATCGCCAAGGCCACACGGCGCTCCTCGGACAGCAATACATTGTATGTCCGACATGCACTGGCACTGCTCATCACCTCAAAGGGGACGCGCGCCTCTTCCAACTTCGTGGCTATTCCCTTGGGTAACGGCGCAATATTCGCGCCCATACCGATGAAAACCACATCCGCTTTGTCCACCACATCGATCAAGGGCTGTAAATCATCCACCCCCGCCCACGGCGTGATGCCATCAACACTCAGCATCAACGCGCCTTCAATCACTTTGCCATCAATGCGAAAAAATCCAGGGCCATACCCATCGACGGGTGGCTGTCCTGTAAATTTGATTTCGTTCAATTCCATAACTTATTGCACTCCCGCATCCCAAATCGGCAATCCCAAAATCGCACTGCCCGCAATCAACCCATATGCCACACGGCGATAAATATGTTCCTTCGACGGGTCAAACATCCGCGCGCCCACCAACCCCGCAATCGCATAAGGCACCGCCAATATAAGCCCAATCGCCACCGGCAGTGCCACCAATAAACCCTTGATTCCGAACATGATAATACTCAGCACATCGACAAAAAACAAATACAGCATCGTGTTTCCTCGGATCACCTCTGGTCGGCGTGGACTGCTCATATAGGACAAAATGACAGGCGGACCAGGCAATGCGGCAATCCCCGTCAACAATCCGCTGATAAAACCTACCAAACAGGTCATCAACGCATTCAACGGATTGCGATACCGCCAGCCGCTGATCAACAGCACCAGCATCGTCATCGACAATCCCGACACCAGCCATCGGAACGAATTTGGCTCCATTCGGGTTAGGAAATAAATCCCAATCGACAGGCCAATCACGGCGCCAATCCCCAACAACCCAACATCGCGTGGTTCACCATCGCGCCACGCACGCGGTAATAACGCCACGGGGCCAAACAGATCAAACGTAATCATGATGATAATGGCCCACACGGGGCTGATGACTGTGGCGGCAATCGGAACAAACACCATCGCCGTCCCAAATCCTGCAAACCCACGCACCAATCCCGCCAGAAACACCGCAACAATCAACAATGGCAAACCGTCAAACGACAGCGCTTGCCAAACGGTCTCCATCAGGCGTCGATACCCGCAAACTGCGTGCCTGCTTTGCCGTCATTAACCTTGTCCCAATCGCGTTTCACCCCAAGGCGTAACAGGATTGCGGATGCCACAAATACCGATGAATACGTCCCCACAATGACACCCCAAATCATCGCAAAAACAAACCCGCGGATCACATCGCCACCCAACACAAACAGGCTGATCAACGCGATCAATGTCGTGACCGACGTCATCACCGTGCGCGACAATGTTTCATTGATCGACATGTTCAATAACTCTTTAAACGGCGTGGTTTTAAACTTACGCAGGTTTTCACGCACGCGGTCAAACACCACCACCGTATCATTCAAGGAATACCCAACAATGGTCAAAAGTGCCGCAATAATCGCCAGATCAAATTTGATCTGCAACAGGCTGAAAATCCCAATCGTCAGGGTAATATCATGCACCAACGCCGCAATCGCGCCTACCGAAAACTGCCACTCGAACCGCAGCCAGATATAAAACAGAACCGCCCCAATCGCCGCTAACACAGCAATAATCGCCTGTTGCACCAATTCGCCCGAAACCTCTGGACCTACACTCTCGGTTTGGGGGAATGTCATTGTGCTATCGACAGCCTTCAGTGCCGCCTTAACCGCCTCCAAAACCTCAACTGATGCCGCCTCTTCGCCACTTTGAGCTTCAAATCGGATTTGCGCTGCATTTAAATCTGGTTTGGTAATATCGGCGATTTGCGTCACCGAAATATCGCCCAAATTCAACGGCGCTAACGCCGCGCGGTATGCCCCCACATCCACAGCAGTCGCCGCGTCGGTGCGGATTGTCGTGCCACCTTTGAAATCAATACCCAAATTCAATCCCATGGAAAAGAATAAAAACACCGACACAATCATCGCCAACACAGATGCCCCAAGGGTCATTGTGCTGAACCTAAAAAAATCGAACTTCGTTTCAGAAGGAACCAGTTTTAAACGCATGTTAACGCTCCTATACTTCGATTGTCTTGGGACGTTTTGCGTTGATCCAAGTCGAAATCAACAATCGCGTCACCCAGATGGCTGTGAAAACAGATGTTATAATCCCAATACCCAGCGTAATTGCAAACCCTTTGACGGGGCCTGATCCAAACACCAACAGGATCATCGCCGCAATCAGCGTGGTTATATTGGCATCAATAATCGCACTAAACGCCCGCTCATATCCCAACTCGATCGCCTTGATTGGGGATCGCGCCTTTTTCAATTCTTCGCGAATACGTTCAAACACCAAAACATTGGCATCCACTGCCATACCAACGGTCAAAACGATCCCCGCAATCCCGGGCAAAGTCAGCGTCGCACCAATAATCGACAGAATCGCAAAGATCAGCGCCACGTTAATAATCAACGCGACATTCGCGAACAGGCCAAATCGCCCATAACTCAACGCCATGAAAATCAAAACGGCCGCAAAGGCCACGATAACTGCCAAGGTACCCGCATCAATACTGTCCTGTCCCAAATCGGGCCCCACAGTACTTTCTTGGAGGTATTCCAACTCGGCTGGCAATGCACCCGCACGCAATTGGATCGACATCAACGTGGTTTGTTCCACACTAAACTGACCCGTAATAATACCAGACCCACCTGGAATATGGCTTTGGATTGTCGGGGCTGACACCACCTCTTGATCCAAAACAATGGCAAACGGATTGCCAATATTTTCCGCCGTATACTGTCCAAAAATCCGCGCACCTGTTGTATTCAGCCGGAAATTCACCGCAGGGCGATTGTTCTGATCAAACGCGGGTTGCGCGTCATTCAATTGATCACCCGTAATCACAGGCGTCTTTTCCAACACGTAATAAATTCCTGGCTCATTCTGCGACGGGTACAAAACCTGACGCGCGCCCAATGGCGTATTTTCATCGCTGGTGCGGGTCACAACCGCATGGAAGGTCAGCTTCGCAGTTTTGCCAATAATGCCCTTCAATTCCTCGGCCGATCCAATGCCGGGAACTTGGATCAAAATTCGATCCACACCTTGGCGCTGAATGGTTGGTTCACGCGTTCCTGCCTCGTCCACACGACGGCGCACAATTTCCAACGATTGATCCATGGTGCGTGTATTTGTGGCAATCTTTTCGGCATCCGACATTGTGACAACAACAACCGCGCCCTCTGACGTCACATCAATGTCATTGGATCCCGCACCAGACAGGCTGATAACGGGGCGTGCCAATTCCGAAACCAATTCAACCGCGCGGGCAATTTGTGCCGGCTCACTGATGCGCACTCGCACCTCATCATTTGCCGCATCAATACGACGAATGGTACCAATCGTTGCCCGTTCACCGCGCAGGGCGGTTAAAATGCTGGCCCAATAATCATCCATGCGGGTTTCATAAACCTGCTCGACCTTCACGCGCGCCAACAGATGCGCACCACCACGCAAATCCAGCCCCAAATTCACCAACGTATTCGGTAAATAATTGGGCCACTGCGCGGCCTGTGCTACGGTGTTTGCATCTCTAACACCATCAGCCATCAAAACCTTGGCATCGTTTGCCGTCTCAACGCGGGTGTAAAACCCATTGGGCATAGCAAACAAAAAGCCCAAGGCAATAACGCCCCAGATGATGATTTTTTTGGTCAAAGAGAATTGCAACATGTGCAGATACCTACGTATTATTTAAGGCCGTAAAACGAAACGGGCGCACCCCAACAGATGCGCCCAAAATAATTGGCTTATGCAGGCTCAGTTTTGTTCAGAACCTGTGAAATTGTATTTTGCACAACTTTCACTTTCACACCTGTCGCCACTTCAACTTCAACTTGATTGTCCGCGCCAACTTTGACCACTTTACCAACCAAACCACCAGCCGTCACAACTTGGTCGCCTTTACGCAGGGCGGCAACCATTGCTTGGTGCTGTTTAATTTTCTTTTGCTGTGGCCGAATCATCAGGAAATACATGATCCCAAAAATCAAAACCAACGGTAACATCTGTGTCAAAGTGCCACCAAAACCACCACCGGCTGCTTGTGCATACGCAGGAGTTGCAAACATATCTTCTTCCTCGCTTTAAAGGTGTAAAATCACACCCAATAATAAGTTTCCGATGATACCTAACCCCTGTCCTATTGCTTGGCAAGGACATCCCTCATAAGCTGACGGATAATTGAAAATTCAAATTTATAATTGTCGGTAATATTATGTCCATACCAATGATCCTGATTACTTATCTTGTGGTGCTGAACATGATAACGCTGATGGTGTTTTGGCTGGATAAACGGCACAAGATTTACGGTAAAACACGCATACCCGAAAGCCGCCTTTTGACCCTTGTTGCCCTTGGCGGCACGTTTGGTGCGTCCCGCGCCATGAGCCTCTATAACCACAAGGGTCGCGCCCGTGCGTTTCGCCGCCATTTCGCAATCATCACCTTGATCCAATTGGCTGCCGCTCTGTATTTCTTCTACACCCGCTTCCCGCCTGAATTAATCGAAGCCATCAAAACCACGCTCAGCGACCTAGCGGCTTCATAATATCCTCTTAACCTCGCGCATATTTTGGTGCATAAGCCATTCAAACAAAACACCACGAGGCCAGACATGCATGACATCCGTTTAATCCGCGATAACCCCGCCGCTTTTGACGCCGCCCTTTCGCGCCGTGGCCTTGACCCAATGTCCCCTGCCATTCTGGCCATCGACACCGAACGTCGCGCCAAAATCACTGCAGCCGAGGCCGCCTTGGCTGACCGCAACTCCGCCTCTAAACTGGTCGGTGCCGCCAAAGCATCGGGCAATGAACCTGAATTCGAACGCATGCGCGCATTGGTTGCCGACAAAAAAGCCCAAGTCGCCGCCTTGGACGAAGAAGCCAAACAAATGGATGCCAAACTCAACGACCTATTGATGACCATCCCCAACCTGCCCTACGACGATGTGCCTGACGGCGCGGATGAAAACGACAATGTCGAGATTCACAAATGGGGCACACCGCCCACATTGGATTTCACACCTGTTGAACATTTCGACATCAAATCCGTCACACGCGGCATGGATTTCGAAACCGCCGCAAAAATATCCGGCTCGCGCTTTGTCATTCTGTCAGGCGCTATCGCCCGCACCCACCGCGCCCTTGCGCAGTTCATGCTGGACACGCATACCACGGAAAATGGCCTGACCGAGGTGAACGCACCCGTCATCGTGCGCGATGAAACCATGCTTGGCACTGGCCAATTGCCCAAATTCGCCGAAGACAGCTATCAAACTACAAACGGCTGGTGGCTGATCCCCACATCCGAAGTCACCCTGACCAGCATCCCCGCTGGCACCACGATGGACGACGAAAACCTGCCGCTACGCTACACTGCACACTCCCTATGTTTCCGCTCCGAAGCAGGCTCTGCAGGGCGCGATACATCTGGCATGCTGCGCCAACACCAATTCGAAAAGGTCGAAATGGTATCGATTGTAAAGCCAGAGGATTCTGATGCTGAACTCGATCGCATGACCGCATGTGCGCAGGGTATCTTGGAAAAACTCGGCCTCGCATACCGCACCGTCAAACTCTGCACAGGCGACATGGGTTTCGGTGCACGGCGCACAAATGACATCGAGGTGTGGTTACCGGGTCAAAACACCTACCGCGAAATCTCGTCCTGTTCCACATGCGGCGACTTCCAATCACGCCGCATGAACGCCCGCTTCAAACGCATCGGCGAAAAGAAACCCGAATTCGTCCACACCCTAAACGGTTCTGGCTTGGCCGTAGGTCGTTGCCTGATCGCCGTCCTCGAAAACGGCCAACAGGCGGATGGTTCCGTAAACCTACCAGACGTCTTGCACCCCTACATGGGCGGCAAAACAAAAATTAACGCGGATGGGTTGTTGGGTTAAGTGGCGGCCTAACGTCATTACTTAGTCTAATTACCTAAAAGGCCGAAATGCACTGCATTTTGGCCCTTATCAATTCAAACATATCAACGCATACAAGGGTAATACTAAATGCCCGCTTAGAGCCCAAAGTTACAGTGATCAGTCGCCTTTGACTTGAGTAGCTTGGGTTGCTTATTGCCTTACTAAACCTTACGCGCGACGATATAGTGTGCGGGAGGCGGCCCATTAGGGTGATTGCCGCTTTCTACAATTTCAAATCCTGCATTAACCACTGCTGTCTTCAGCTCTTCTATGGAAAAGCTCCGTACGTAGGGGGCCTTGCCAATCAACTGCATCACTGGAATAGCGATACTGATCATTAGAGATTTCAACGCGCCGCCAATACCACTCCCCCTTTGCCCAAGACACGCGGTTTTAGAGATAAAGTACCCACCTTTCGGCAGTAACTTATTGATCTGTGCAAAGCGCGATTCCATGTCAGGCACTAAATGAAATATACTATATCCCATTACGACATTGTATTGGCCATGCTTCGGTACATCAGCACTTTCTTCGAAGATCAAGTTCTCGATGCCCGCCTTCTCTGTTTTTTCGCGAGCAATAGCCAGCATGCTCGACGACACATCCATAGCCACTATTTGCCTAACATGAGATGCTAACAACAAAGCAGTGGAACCTGTGCCACAACCAAGTTCAAGTACCTTATCCGTTGGGGCCAAATAAGTACGTGTCCTACCAAGCGTATATTCGTAAGCGGCTGGATCAGCGATGCGAGATTTAGCATATTTGGCGGCAGCTTTGTCCCAAAATGCGGCTTGCGTGCTCATGATTAAATCCTTTGTAGTTATTAATTTTCGTCTGACAATACCGAGGTATGTGCCTAATAATTGTAATCCAAAATAAACCATTGATACAGATCCGCAAACGGCAGCTTGGTCCGCATTGCGGCAATTCACGCCCTGACCGCCACCACCATCCAAAATTGCAACCCATCCACCCCAAACTCAATTAATTCACCGCGGACTCTTTCCACAGAGTCCCACATGCGCTAACCGTATTCAAAACAAATCAGGCAACGCGGCATATGAAAATCCTTATCACCAATGACGATGGCATCGACGCGCCCGGATTATCAGTGCTTTATGACCTCGCACTGGGTCTGACAGACGCCAAAAACATCCACACCGTCGCCCCCGCAGTGGAACAATCGGGCGTCGGCCACGCCATCACTTACTTGGGTGCTGTAACGCTCGAAAAACGCGAGCCTCGAAAATGGGTGATCCACGGCACCCCTGCCGATTGCATCATCGTCGGCATATACGAGGGCTCAAAACCCGATCTCGTCCTCTCGGGCGTCAATCGTGGTAATAACGCGGGTCAAAACACCTTTTATTCAGGCACCGTCGGCGCATCGCTCGAGGCGGCACTCCAAGGCATCCCCGCCATCGCCCTCTCGCAATTTTACGGCCCCAAACTGGCCCAACATGATACCTTCAGTGCCGCACGCGCGTTTGGCCTGCAAACCATCCAGACCATTCTGGATCGCGACCTGTGGCTCAATAACGCCACCCGCATCCACTATAACGTCAACTTCCCCCCATGTTTGGCGGCCGACGTCCAAGGCACCCAATTCACCACACAGGGTTTTCGCCCCGGCGCGCCCTTTACCACCAAACACATCGACGGCCAGTTGTTCGTCAAAGGCACGCCCCAACAACAACAAGACACAGGGATCGGCACCGACGTTCATGCCAACATGATGGATCAAATCGCCATCACCCCCTGTACAACCGACCTCACTGATCAAACAATCCTCCAAAGGTTACGCCTCCCATGAGTCAGACATGAGCCCAAACGCCGAAAACTTAATGCGCTACATGCTAATGTTGCATGCCAACGGGGTGCGCGACAAACGTGTGTTGCACGCCATGGAACTGATCCCACGCGAACCCTTCGCCACAGGCACGTTCAAAGATCGCGCTTACGAAGACACCGCATTACCGATTGCATCGGGTCAAACCCTGTCGCAACCCTCGATCGTTGGCAAAATGACCCAAGCCTTAAACGCAGGGCCACGCGACAAGGTTTTGGAAATCGGCACCGGCTCTGGTTTTCAGGCGGCGGTGCTCTCGCAACTGGCACGCCGCGTCTATACAATCGAACGTTTCGCCTCTCTTGCACGCGCCGCAAACAAGACCCTGACCGACCTTGAATTGGTCAATGTCACGGTGATGACGGGCGACGGAACACTGGGTCTGCCCCACCAAGCACCCTTTGACCGTATCATTTTAACCGCAGCCGCCGAAGATCCCCCCGCAAACCTCTTGGCGCAGCTCAAAGAGGGCGGTATTATGGTGTTACCGGTGGGGCAATCCAGCACGGTTCAAACGCTGATAAAAATAACAAAAAACAGCACAGGTTTGGACTACGAAGAACTCCAAGAAGTTCGCTTCGTTCCTCTACTGGCAGGGCTTGCTTGAATATTACACGACGCATTCCGCATTGAAACGACGGCAGTAAAAAACAAAGGACAGGCACATGTCATTGAAAATAAACAAAATTACACGCACATCCGTGGCGATTGGCATCATGGGTTTCACCCTAACCGCCTGCGAGGGTGATTTCTCTTTGGGCAAACTGGGCGATCAAATCGACCGCCCACCCAGCGCCGTCGCAGGGACAACCGACCCACGTCCACCAGCAGACGCAAACGGCGTCATAACCTACCCAAATTATCAGGTGGCCGTGGCACAGAACGGCGATACAGTGGCCGACGTGGCCAACCGTGTGGGGATTTCCGCCGATCGTTTGGCACGGTTTAACGGGTTACAAACCAACGGCACCCTTCGCGATGGCGAAATTTTGTCCCTACCCAAGGGCTTTGAATATGCCTCTGAAACAACAAACTCCTCCATCGAAAACATCGCATCATCCGCATTAGACAGCGCCCCATCCTCGGCACCATCCACCCAAACGGGCGATGAACCTGTGCGCCACACCGTGCGCTCTGGTGAAACCGCTTACACGATCGCGCGTCTGTACAATGTGTCCGTGACGGCGCTGGCCTCGTGGAATGGCCTGGGTCCTGATTTGTCGGTGCGCGATGGTCAACGTCTGTTGATCCCCACAACATCCGAAACGGTTAACCCACTGCCAACCACAACCCCCGGAACAGGCACGCCCAGCCCGATCCCAACATCAGCAACCAAAGCATTACCAAAACCACAACCAGCGGCCGTCAAAAAACCCACCGTTGCAAAACCTGCGGTAACAACGGCTAAACCTGCAGCCAACGCCAACGCACGGATGAGAAAACCCGTCTCGGGTTCGATTATCAGTGGTTTCTCGAAAAAAGCAGGTGGAAACGAGGGCATTGATATCGCTGCCGCAACGGGCACCACGGTTCAGGCCGCATCAACAGGCACCGTCGCCCTGATCTCAAAATCTGTCGGCGACACCACAATCCTTCTGCTACGTCACCCCAACAACCTGTATACGGTCTATTCCAACATCACCAACGTGGTGCTAAAAAAGGGCCAAACAGTCAACGCAGGCTCTCCTGTGGGTATCGTCGCAGGCGGTTCTCCACCCTTCGTCCACTTCGAAGTCCGCAAAGGCACCGAAGCCGTCGATCCAACACCGTACTTTTAAAATTGCGCAGGCCCGATAAATCGCAAGCATCGGGCCTGCCACCTGTCCCTTGGCATTCACGTCAACCGCACGCCTTTGCGCCCGGCCAAATCCACAAAATACTGCCACGCCACACGCCCTGAACGCGCACCGCGCGTTGCTTGCCATTCAATCGCCTCTGCGCGTAAGTCCACATCCGAAATCACCACACCATACCGATCACAATACCCGCGAATAATCGCCAAATACGTATCCTGATCACAGGCGTGAAAGCCTAACCAAATCCCAAACCGATCCGACAGGGATACCTTTTCCTCGACCGCTTCCGCAGGGTTCACACCCGTCTGGCGCTCGTTCTCGATCATATCGCGCGGCATCAAATGACGACGGTTCGATGTGGCATAAAACAACACGTTTTCTGGCCGCCCTGTAACGCCCCCATCCAAAACCGCCTTCAGGGATTTATACGCCGTGTCATCGCCATCAAAACTCAGGTCATCACAGAATAACAAAAACCGCTCTGACGCCCCACGCAACAGGTTCAACAACGCGCCGATCGTGGCCAAATCTTCGCGCTGAATTTCGATCAACTTCACCCCATCAACGGCAGCATGTACCGCCTTGACCAAGGACGATTTACCCATCCCTCGCGCGCCCCATAACAGGGCATTATTCGCGGGCAATCCACGCGCAAACTGTTCGGTATTGGCGCGCAACGTATCACGCGGATGATCCACACCCAGCAACAGATCCAAATCTATTTTTGAAACGTTTTCAACAGGCACCAAGGCCTGTGGATGCGTTTGCCAAACAAACGCATCACAGATGTTAAAATCGGGGGCAGACAGCGGCGCAGGTGCTAACCGCTCCAGCGCATTTGCGATACGACTAAGGTCTTTTTCGCTCACTCTTCGTCTTCCACTTCGTCGTCATAATACCCCTCTTCGCGCAGTCGATCCTCTTTCTTCTTCTCGACCATTTGCACCAACCAGATTGAAATCTCGTACAACAGGTAAACAACGCTAAACAGAATAACTTGGGTAATCACATCGGGTGGCGTCACAATCGCAGCCACAACCAAAATACCCACCACCGCATATTTGCGCATATCACGCAGACCTTGGCTGGAAACGATCCCTGCCATGCCCAACAGCGTCAACAATACCGGTAATTGGAAACACAAACCAAAGGCAAAAATGAACTTCAACGCTAAATCCAACGACTCGCTGATTGAACCTAGGAAATATGTTTTCAATTCTTCCGACGCATTTGGATCGGCGACTTCGCCCACGCTACCACTGGTCAACAGGTTGGTAACGGATGGTAAAATATCGCCAAAACCGATGAAAAACCGCATCGCCAGCGGGGTCACCACATATTGCGCAAACGCCGCGCCCAACAAAAACAACGCAGGCGACGCAATAATAAACGGCAAAAACGCACCCTTCTCGTTTTTATACAGACCGGGCGCCACAAACCGCCACAGCTGATACGCAATCACCGGGAACGATACCATCAACCCACCGATCACCGAAATGCGAAACATCACGAAAAACTTCTCTTGCGGCGCTGTAAAAATCAGACGCGCATCCTGTCCGCGCTCGACCAAAATCTTACGAATGGGTTCGGCCAGAAATTCCAATAACTGTTCGGACACCACAAATACCGCCAACATGGCAATCACAAATGCCACCACGGAATAAATCAGTCGCGTGCGCAACTCGGTCAAATGCTCGATCAATGGCGCGGCGCTGGCCTCGACATCATCGTCCGTTTTTTTGGAATCACTCATTTAGGTGGCTTTCTTCGCCGCTGGCTTTTTTGCGGCTGGCTTCTTGGTCGCGGCCTTCTTTGTAACTGGTTTTTTTGCCGCCGCACTGGTTTTCGCCGCCGCCTTGGTCGCTGGCTTTTTGGCCGCCGCCTTTTTCGAGGCAGACTTGGCCACAGACTTGGGTGGTTTCACCGAGGGCACATCTGCCGCTGGTTTCAAATCGGCTGAATATTTCTCGCTTGCACCCAAATTATCCAAACCTAAATCTTTCAGGCTGGTCGCTTGGTCAAAACTGGATTTGATGTCATTCACACCACTTTGATCCGCTGCCTCGTGCATCGCATTTTGAAAATCGCGCGCCATTCCACGGGCCTTGCCCACAAAATTACCCAGTTTACGAAACATCTGCGGCAGGTCCTTGGGACCGACGACGATCAACGCCACAATCCCGATGACCACCATCTCGGACATGCCAATATCAAGCATCAGATTTCAATCTTATGATTTTTTTTTGGTTGATTTAGGCTTGGCGTCAGGCGTCACATCTTTGGCAGCTTCGGATGCATCTTCTAATGATGTTTCCATTTCTTCTTTGCCTTCAGATACGCCTTTTTTAAACGCCGTAATGCCTTTGCCGACTTCTCCCATCATCGTGGAAATTTTCCCACGGCCGAACATCACCAAAACCACGATGCCAATCAGCAACAAGCCGGGCATTCCAATGTTTTGGATGAAAAGAGGTGTTAGTGTTGTGTACATCTGTATTCTCCATAGTACTGAGCCAAAGACCCATAATTACGTTCCCGATCAACACTTAGTTGTTTTTAACCAAAGTTCAAATTGAAATCGTACCCTGCGACTTAAAAACACGTAAATCGCCCAAATTAATGATCCAACGGGTTATGGTTTCGGCTCGGCCCATTTGGTGAATACGGCGGGCATGTCACCCATATTCAAAAACCGCCCTTCCAAATTGTATTGCAATCCATATTGCGCGGCATCCGCGTTCACCCGCAACTTCAGCGCATAATTGGCACGACGTTTCGCCATTAAACCACCAATACCATCCCGCAGACCAAATTCCGCGTTAATTTGCGAAACTTCATCAAGGTTTTTGCGATGGAATCGTTGAAAATCTTCTGGTGTTGTTATCGCCACAACGGCTGTCCCCCCGGATAACCTGCCCGATCATTCAAACAGGAATTCAACAGCCACCAAACAATTGAATCATTTTAATGATATTGTAATCCAAACTCAAAAAGCGTGACGAAAGTCACATTTTAATCACTTTGAAAAACAAAACAGCGATCACGCCGCACCGACAGCCATAAAACCGTGTCTGGCTTGGGTAAAAACACCCCCGGCACCGTGACGCTTAAACAAACATCCTCATAATCCATTGCAAACTCCACCAACGAATTTTGCCCCATAAACCGTGCGCGAACCACAACACCGCGTGCTGGGGTACCTTCTTGGGGGGTTGGATTTGGGCCACGCCCACCACGGTCAAAATCAATCTTTAAATGCTGTGGCCGGATCACAATATCAACCTGCGTACCATCGTCATATCCGGGCGTCAAAAACGCACCAAAAGGCGTATTCGTCAACGCCCCCTGACACTCGCCCGAAATCACATTTACATCACTGAAAAACGCCGCTGCTTTCAAATCCGCAGGGTTATTATAAATATTATACGGCGCACCGATTTGCACCACACGTCCGGCGCGCATCAATGCAATCTGATCCGCCATGCGCATTGCTTCTTCCGGCTCGTGGGTCACCAACAACACCGCCGTACCCTCGGCCTTAAGCAACGCCAATGTCCCATCGCGCACATCATCGCGCAAACGATTGTCCAAGCCTGAAAACGGCTCATCCATCAACAAAACCCGTGGACTGGGCGCCAAGGCACGCGCCAATGCCACCCGCTGTTGCTCGCCACCTGACAACTGATGAGGATACTGATCCGCCATGTCCAACATACCGACCCGATCCAACATATCACGCCCACGCGCTAATTTTTCCGCCCGCGATCCCGTCAGGCCGAAACACACATTGCGCATCACATCTAAATGGGGAAACAACGCAAAATCTTGGAACATCAACCCAATGCCGCGTGCTTCGGGTGGGGCATGATAATCATCGCCACTGGACAGTTTTCCCGCTACAAAAACATCACCACCATCTTGGCGATCCACACCTGCCGCAATCCGCAGTGTTGTCGACTTGCCACAACCCGAAGGTCCCAACAAACACGTCACCTCGCCCGCGCGCAATGTCAGGGAAAGCCCATCCACCACCACACGCCCATCAAAGTGGCGCACAATATTGCGCAATTCCAACTGTATCGATTGATCGTCCAAGGCGGCCTCTGGCTTACAACCCGACTGAATTTATCAGGTATGAATCGGGCTTAACAGTGAATTTCCTATTTCGCAACACGCCGATTCATCATCGCACCCAAAATACATGCGGCAAAACCGACGGCCAGCACGTAAATTGCAATGCTCAATAACTGATCATATTTGTGCAAACCTGGCACCAACCGCGTCACCAATTCCGTGCCACGATACATATAGGCAACTGCCCCAACAATCGCCGCAACCCACGCAATCGCGTACGCCCAGCGCGGCACCACTCCGCCCAAAAATGTCACTGCCATCACTGGTGTCAAAAACATCGACGCCGTCCCCGTGACCGCCACCGCATCAAACAACGTTTTGTTTGGGAATAACGTCAACAACGTGCCACCAACCATAAACAAAACCATCGCCCAACGCCCATTGGCCACACTGCGCGCACCCACGCCAAACTCGTCAATCACCAACCGCGCTGACGACGCCAAGGCGCTATCCAATGTGCTGACCGCAGACACCAATAACGAACACATCAACAGGAAATATACAAACGGTCCAAACATCCCGTTCCACGTTCCAAGTAGTTGATTCTCATAGGCATTGCCCAATAATCCCGCTTGAATCCCAAACATCCCAAACCCAAAAATGCACACCGTCGAAATCACAAACGCCAATCCAAAACTCTGGCTGGTACGCCCACGTTCCGCAATAAATCCACGGTCCATCATGACGGGATCATGCGCGGGATATGACAACACCTGTAACAACGCCACCACAACCAAAACCCAACCCGGCCGCGTACCTTGTTCATGCACACCTTGCGCCCCCATCACCGCGCCAAACGAAAAATCAGAAGCCGAAATCATGATCCCAAATGCAGCCACAAACACGACTATGAAGATCACCATTTGCAACACATCCGTGCGCAAACTCGCCTGTAATCCACCCCGCGCAGAATACACCAATCCAACCAATGCCAATGCCACAATCGCAATCGTATCCGCCTGTGCGTAAGCGGGGAACGCAGCCGCGAAAATCAACCCGACAACAATCAAATTCGCAAATACTTCGGATAACAATCGTAACGCCACAACGATGTTATATGTCCAATGCCCAAGCGTGCCAAAATGATCGCCTAACCAATCCTGAACCGACCCCGCATGTTCCGCCCGCAAGCGCGAAACAATGAAACCACCGGTCAAAAACGACAGGTAATACGTGGCATAAGCCAACGTCCCGGGCATCCCATAAAAATACCCCAATATGGCGGAATTCATCAGTGATCGCGCAAAAATCCACGTCGTCACTTGCGACAAAACCAATGTCCACAACCCGGGCTCAACCCCCGCGCTGCTACCGCCAAAAAATCCTTCAACACTCACAGAACGGCGTGACATCGCCAAACTGAACAGGCTAATGGCAACCACAAATAAAACCAACGCCCACGGACTTGCTATCAATGACATAAATAACCCCCACAATGTCTTTGATTGCGTTTAGCAGATAGCGCTTCGAATGATAGCTAATGTTTCTAACAACACCGTGATCGACCTCGCTGAAGGGATCATTGGCCACATGATTTTCCACGCCACGCGCTGTCGAACAAATCAAATTCGCCACTTGCGCGCCCTAAAACCGCGCCCGATGCTCGTCGATTTTGTCGACAATCCAACCCGCCCACTGTGCATAAACCCAGGCCTTGGGATGATACCCGTCGGACGCCATCAATGACGTGTCGTGCGGGAATGCAATCGGGATGTGATAACAGTTTTTACGTTTTTTAACCAAATCTTCTAACCAGTGATCAAACCGATCCGCGCGTCGTCCCAAAAACCACTTCAATGGCTGTGGTAACAGCGGGAAATACTTGATCGGCGGCACACCAGACACATAAATCTCGCCCACGCCAAACTTTTGTTCCAACAGTTCATACAAACGCACTTGCTGTTTCAACCACGCCTTCAGGTTTACCCCGTGCGTCACATCATTGACACCCAAACAGATGATTGCCGCGTCGAATTTACCACCAACCTGTTCGATCAGTGCTTGCGTGTGCGATTTCGTCGTCGCACCTGTTTTGGCCACCAACTCCCATGTCACCTGAAAACGATCTGCTAATTGCGCAGCCAACTGCCCTGCAATCGCATCATCCTGCGTCGCCACACCAACACCAGCCGCCGAACTGTCGCCGATAATCAGCACCCGCAACGGCACGCCTGTGCCCACAACACCGTTTCGCGGACCCGTCGCCTCTGGCAACTCGGCGGCATATTTGCGGACCATTAATCCTTGGATCAACATAAATGGTCCAATGGAAAAAACCGCCATAATTTCTTTGTAAACGCGCATGAATTCTCAACTTTCAGGGGCTATATCTACCGCCACCCTGAGCCAAGATCAAGCAATTCTGCCGATCTAGTTTCGCCGCTGTGACCTACATGGTACAGCCAATAAAGCCACCATCCAGCAATACATTTTGCCCCACCATAAACCCCGCATGCTGACTGCACATAAACGCGCAGGTGGCGCCAAATTCAGCCGATGTGCCATACCGCCCAGCGGGGACATTCGCACAACGGTTTGCCACCGCTTGCTCAATCGAAATCCCCGCCGCCTTGGCCGCACCACCATCCAGCGCCGCGGATCGATCCGTCGCATGAATCCCGGGCAACAGATTGTTAATTGTCACGCCGTGTTTCGCCACATCGCGGCTGGTTCCCGCCACATAACCGGTTAACCCCGCACGCGCCGTATTGCTCAAACCCAAAATTCCGCTTGGCCCTTTCACATACTGGCTGGTGATATTGACGACCCGCCCCCATTTTTGTTCAATCATATAGGGTAGCAATGCCTTCATTAACATAATCGGCGTCAGCATATTCGCATCAATCGCCGCCATAAAATCCGCGCGTTCCCAATCCGCCCAATTGCCGGGCGGCGGGCCACCCGCATTGGTCACCAATATATCCACATTTCCGGCCGCTTCCAACACCGCCGCGCGCCCTGTATCCAACGTCACATCCGCCGCAACCGAGGTCACCGAAACACCGTACGCTTCCAACCTTGCCTGCGCCTCTGCCAACGGCCCAACCGTGCGCGCACAAATCACTAAATCCACACCCGCCTGCGCCAACGCCTCTGCACAGCCAAACCCCAATCCCTTCGAGCTGGCACAAACCAACGCCCGCTTACCTTTAATCCCTAAATCCATAACACTCTCCTTTTTTTCGCACTTTAACCGCCAACGACTCCCCTGTCATCCACGACCACAACGTCATCACCATTTTGATCCGGATATCTTGGGTCACACATTCGGTACAGCCCCAGATCTGTTAACTTTTGCCTATCTGTGCGTTTCACGACGTAATACCGACAAAATACCGACGTGGTACAGACCTTGTTTTCTTGCCCTTTCCCCAAACCTTACCTATACGAGCGCCATGACCCAACGCTCTGATACAGGCACTGTTTTGCCGCCCGAAATTGACCGCCGTCGCACCTTCGCGATCATCTCGCATCCCGATGCGGGAAAAACCACGCTGACTGAGAAATTCCTCCTGTACGGTGGCGCGATTCAGATGGCGGGTCAGGTGCGTGCGAAAGGCGAGGCACGCCGCACACGTTCGGATTTTATGCAGATGGAAAAGGATCGCGGCATCTCCGTATCCGCCTCTGCCATGTCATTTGAATTTGGCGACTATTGGTTCAATCTGGTCGACACCCCTGGTCACTCTGACTTCTCCGAAGATACCTATCGTACCCTCACCGCTGTTGACGCCGCCGTCATGGTGATTGACGGTGCCAAAGGTGTCGAGAGCCAGACCCAAAAACTGTTCGAAGTCTGTCGCATGCGCGACATGCCGATCCTGACTTTCTGTAATAAAATGGACCGCGAGAGCCGTGACACATTTGATATTATTGATGAAATTCAGGAAAACCTGGCCATCGACGTCACCCCCGCCAGCTGGCCTATTGGGGTCGGCCGTGAGTTCATGGGGTGTTATGACATGCTCAATGATCGCCTTGAATTGATGGATCGCGCCGACCGTAATGTGGTCGCCGAAAGCGTGAAAATCACTGGTCTCGATGATCCAAAACTCGCCGAACTCGTGCCCACTGATCTGTTGCAAAAATTCTTAGAAGAGGTCGAAATGGCCCGCGAATTAATGCCCGCATTCGATCACGCCGCTTTTATGGATGGCACCATGACCCCGATCTGGTTTGGCTCTGCGATCAACAGTTTCGGCGTCCAAGAATTGATGACAGGCATCGGAAACTTTGCCCCCAAACCATTGACCCGCCCCGCCGATCCACGCCCCGTCGCCCCAGACGAGAAAAACGTCACAGGTTTCGTATTCAAGGTGCAGGCCAACATGGACCCCAAACACCGCGACCGCATTGCATTTGTGCGCCTGTGTTCAGGCCACTTCAAACGCGGCATGAAACTCACACATGTGCGCACCAAGAAACCCATGGCCATCGCCTCACCGATGCTGTTTTTAGCGTCCGACCGCGAACTGGCCGAGGAAGCATGGGCAGGCGACATCATCGGCATCCCAAACCACGGCCAACTGCGCATCGGCGACGCCTTAACCGAGGGCGAAATTCTGAAATTCGCGGGCATCCCCTCCTTCGCCCCTGAACTGTTGCAATCGGTGCGCGCCACCGACCCGATGAAAGCAAAACATCTGGACAAAGCTCTGAACCAATTCGCCGAAGAAGGCGCTGCAAAACTGTTCAAACCGATGATCGGCGCGGGCTGGATTGTGGGCGTTGTGGGCGCACTACAATTCGAAGTTCTCGCCTCGCGGATCGAGCTGGAATACGGCATTCCCGTGCGTTTCGAGCAGTCCCAATTCTCGTCGGCCCGTTGGTTAACCGGTCCGAAAGAAATGGTTGGTAAGTTTATGGACATCAACAAGGGTCACATGGCCACGGACCACGACGGCGATCCGGTTTACATGACACGCCTGCAATGGGACATCGACCGCGTCGAACGCGATTATCCCGACCTGAAGTTGACTGCGACGAAGGATATTATGCTTTAGTGGCCAATTGCGCATTTTTTCGCGGCTTGCCCTCAAACAGCCTCTATCCCATCCGACAGGCAGGCACCGTTGCAATCGGTTTTCCCTTTTTTGATCTCTTTCATTTTGATCATGGTTTCTGCCCGCAACGCGACGCAGATTGACTCTGCGTACAAATGCGTTAATACATCGCCTACACAGGATATGGTGGCAATTCAGCCACCGCGCCGCGTTGATTTGCGGCACATTTTAACGCCGCAAAATACGCAGGACATATGACAAAATTTTCCGATCTGGGCCTCAGCCCAAAAGTAATGAAAGCCATCGCAGACGTTGGCTATGACACCCCCACACCCATCCAAGCAGAGGCAATTCCATACGCATTGGAAGGGCGCGATGTGTTGGGTATTGCCCAAACGGGTACCGGTAAAACCGCTGGTTTCACCCTGCCGATGATCCACAAATTGGCACGGGGTCGCGCACGCGCACGCATGCCACGCTCACTGGTTCTGGCACCCACCCGCGAATTGGCCGCACAGGTTGCCGAAAATTTTGAACAATACGCGAAATACGTCAAACTGGACATGGCACTGCTTATTGGCGGTGTTTCGTTCAAAGAACAGGATCGCCTGATTGATCGTGGTGTCGACGTTTTGATTGCCACACCCGGCCGTTTGTTGGACCATTTCGAACGTGGTAAATTGTTGCTGACGGGTATCGAAATTATGGTTGTCGACGAGGCGGATCGCATGTTGGACATGGGTTTCATCCCCGACATCGAACGCATTTTCAAGCTAACACCATTCACACGCCAAACGCTGTTTTTCAGTGCCACAATGGCGCCTGAAATTACGCGGATCACACAGGAATTCCTACAAAATCCGCAGCGCGTAGAGGTAGCACGCCAAGCCACCACAGCCGAAAACATCACGCAAAAGGTAATTTGCTTTAAGGCCGAAAACCGTAAGGTCGAATCCAAAACAAAACGCGATATGTTGCGCAAAGTTATCAACGACGAAGGCGATAAACTGACCAACGGTATCATCTTTTGTAACCGCAAAGTTGACGTTGATATCGTCATGAAATCACTGAAAAAGCATGGCCATTCGGTGGGTGCAATCCACGGTGATTTGGATCAACGCTACCGTATGGAAGTGTTGGCTGGCTTTAAAAATAACGACATTACCTTGCTGGTTGCATCCGATGTCGCCGCGCGTGGTTTGGACATTCCCGATGTGACGCATGTTTTCAACTATGACGTACCAATCCATGCCGAAGATTACGTTCACCGCATTGGCCGTACAGGTCGCGCAGGGCGCAAAGGCTGGACATTTATGCTTTGTCTGCCGCACCAACAAAAACATCTGGATGCCATCGAAGCATTGGTAAAAACTTCGATTCCACGGCTAGAAGTCGACATGGCAGCAACTACGGTATCTGCGAAACCTGAACGCAAAGAGCGGGTGCGCAAACCAAAAGCCGCGAAACCGGATGATGCCCCGGCAGAGCAGGTTGCGAAACCAGCAGACAAGCCCGCAGAAAAGCCAAAACCGCGCAAGCAAGCCGAACCGAAACGGGATGCGCCGCGCAACAAGCCACAGCGCCAAAAGGGCAATGATAACCAAGTCAAAGGACTTGGTGATCACGTCCCAGATTTCCTAAAGCGGTAATTATTTCTGCGCGACAAACACAACATTGGCTTGGTCTGTTGGCCAAGTCAGCGTCGCGCGATCAAGATTAAATTGAGGTAATTTAATTACCCTGTTCAATGGATCTATGGTTTTATTCCCGATAAAGACAACTTGGCCTAAATCACCCACGTGACTTTTGGCGGCCATGGCCATTGTTTTGTTTTGCAATTGGCCAATATAAACGAAAAAACCGCCTTTGAATTGTGCGACCTGATCCATTAACTGGGCCGTTTGTGCGTCGGGAACGGTGCGGGTTACGTTCGCCGTAATTTGTATTGATTGCACCGAATTCTGCGCAGGCAGTAGCATTGCCATCTCGACAGTTTCATCACTAAGTTGTTTAAATTCAGGAGCTTGCAGATTTTCTGGCGACGCCATCGTCATCGCGATTTGGCGCGTCACACTACGTGGTGCAGGCTTTAAAAATGCACGCGCATAAGCGTGTGCCTTCACCTGTGGAACGGTCAGTCCAGGCAGGGTATACGCGACATCCAATGTGCCACTTGACGGCGAAACTACATTATCGGTAAACGTTTCGACATCCAGGGCAGCCGTATTTTTTAATGATGAAATAAAGGCTGCAGTATAGATATGATCCTGCACTGGTCGTGTGGCTAATTGTGTCCGGCCAACGGGTGCTTGCGTCCCCAGCAGAAGAAAAATAGCACTGACCACACCAGTCAATGCCGCAAAATAAAAGCCCTGTGTAACTGCTCCCAAATGACGGTTCATCGCCGCTGTTTGATACTTTGACACCTGCAATTTTGGCGGTGAAGTAAACCCACGTGGTGTGTCCAATGCCCCGAAATAGGCCACTTCAAACCCAAACCGCTCAACAAACGCACGCGCCAGCGACAACGTTTCTGTTTTGCCGTAAAAAACCGGTGCAGTATTATATTGATCAACCGTGCCAACGACAGCGTCAATTGCATCGCTTGAGACAGACATTCGACGCGACAATGCACGCATGACGTGCATTTTTTGACGATGTTTGTTGCGCCCGATCACTGATACTTCGCTGACAAATACATCCGGTTCGGGTAAAAAAACCGCCACATCATTGTGACCATCGGATTCACGTTTAACACGATTGAAAAAACGGGTCACTTCGACGTCAAAATCTTCCGAATCCAACGGAACACGCTGCAATACCGTCCACTCAGTGACCTGTGCATCACTCAACAGAAACTGCACCTCACCTGCATTAAAATGCAAACCAAATTGAAATTCACGTGTCATATTTTGATTCTATATTGAATTGCAATAATAGAAAGGCAATCAAGAACCATGACAGTGGAATTACGTCCACTGTCACAGTATTACCACCATAGATTGTAAATCGTTAACCTTCTAAACGATTTATTAATACTCGTGTGACTGGTTTCTTGCCAACTTCTTCTTTGCATACTTTGCTGACCACCCGTGACACCAAACGCTCGACCTCTTCGTCATCTTTCAACAGTTTTGGCTTCGCTTTTTTTAAGGCGCGTTCGATCTGCTCTTCCATCATTTCGGGCAAGCTGTCCTCAAATTTTTCGGCCTCTGGCAAACCGATCGGTTCGGCCCATACGCCCAAAACTTCCGTTCCTTCAATGACCAACGACACAGCAACGGTGCCCCGTGTCGCCATGCGAATACGATCCAACACCACACCGTCAAAAGCGCCAATCAATCGGGTGCCATCCAAATACGTTCGTCCCGTTTCGATATGATCCACAATCCGCGCACCCTTCGTCCCGATTTCCACAACACTCCCGTTTGGCGCAACCAAGGATTTGATGCCTTTGGCAGCACCTAAATCAGCATGTTCCTTTAGATGGCGATATTCACCATGCATCGGGATCAATGTTTTTGGTTTTAACAGGCGATGCACCTCTTCCAAATCGGGGCGGTTCGCGTGACCTGATACATGGTAAATTTCTGCACTGTCATCAATCACATTTACACCCTGCATGGCGAATGAATTGATGATGCGCCCAACAGAAATTTCATTGCCAGGAATGGTTTTGGACGAGAACAGGAATGTATCCCCTTCCTGCATCGTAATACCCAGATATTTGCCCCGCGCCAATTGTGCGGATGCTGCGCGTCCTTCGCCTTGGGATCCAGTGACCAACAGCATCAAGTTTTCACGCGGCACGTTTGCCACGTCTTCCAACTCGATCGTTGGTGGGAAATTATCCAACACGCCTGTGGCATGCGCATAACCCAACATACGTTGCATCGAACGCCCCAACACACACACCGAACGCCCCGCGTCAACACCAGCCTGCGCCAATGTTTTCAGGCGGGCCACGTTGGATGCAAATGTGGTGGCAACCACCATGCCGCTGGCGCCTTTTATCATGTCGGCGATTGGTTTAACCAATGTTGCCTCTGAACGACCTGGCTTGTTGGAAAACACATTTGTGCTGTCACAGATCAAAACATCAACGCCCTTTTTACCCAACTCTGCAAACATCGCGGGATTAAACGCTTCGCCAACACCGGGTTCAGGATCCAATTTCAAATCGCCCGTGTGAACGATCCGTTGATCACCTACTTCGATCACCAAACCTGATGCTTCGGGGATGGAATGGGGCACTGGCAGGATACCAACCTTGAAAGGGCCAACCTTTTGCATTTCGGGGTATGGCGGCAAGATTTCGATCACATCAGGATTCTGATTGCGATCTTCCATTTTTGCACGTGCCACGGCGGCGGTGAATTTACGACAGTAAATGGGCGCCTTCAACTTGGGATACAACAGGCCGATGGCACCGATGTGATCCTCGTGGGCGTGCGTGATGAAAATCGCGTCCAGACGATCCGCGCGGTCAATGATGTATGCCGCATCGGCCATAATCAAATCGACACCCGGTGTGCCGTCCATCGCGGGGAATGTGACGCCAACATCAGCCAAGATGTAGCGTTCCTTACCTGCCGCGCCATAACCGTACAGGTACATATTCATACCAATTTCGCCTGCCCCACCCAGAGGCAGATACGTCAATTTATTTTTCGTTGTCATGTTATTTCCGATTGTTCTGATCGATCAGATAAAGACCGTGTAATGTCAGGTCGAGGTCAATGTGGTCAATCACATTCGTACCCCTTTCGAACAATGTCGAAAGCCCGCCAGTTGAGATAATTTTCATGTCGCGCCCATGTTCGGCGCGGATTTGTTTACAAATGCCTTCGACAAGGCCGACATAGCCCCAGAAGACACCTGATTGCATACAAGTAATGGTATTGGTGCCGATCACCCGTTCAGGCTCGGCCACATCAATATGGGGCAATGCGGCCGCGCGTTCGTGCAATGCTTGCAAGGACAGGTTCACACCCGGTGCAATGACCCCGCCAATATACGCGCCATCCGTATCCACCACATCAAATGTTGTTGCCGTCCCAAAATCCACAACAATCAAATCGCCGCCGTATCTGTCAAACGCTCCAACCGTATTAACCAAACGATCTGGCCCCACTGTTGCACCTTCGTCAACGCGCACTTCCACGCCCAAATCACAACTGGCGCGGCCAACAACCAATGGCCGACAATCAAAGTAGTGATCGGTCATCATACGCAGATTAAAAACCACACGTGGCACGGTTGAACTGATCACAACGCGGTCTATTTGGACCTTAATTTTGTGTAGTTGCATCAATTGGTTCAGCCACACAAAATATTCATCCCCCGTGCGCCCCACAACGGTTTCACAGCGAAAGCTGGCGATGAATTCGGATCCGTCATGCAGGGCAAAAACCGAATTGGTATTTCCAACGTCAATGGCCAGCAGCATTTGATGTCTCCTCGAAGAATATATCGGCGGCGTGAATTACGTGCTGATCTGATCCCGCTTGTAATACAACCCCGCCCCCTTCGTCCACCGTAACAAATTTACCAGTGATTTCAGTGTGTGGCATCCGTGCTGTGATAATCTCGCCCAATTTTGCGGCGTCTTTCAGCCAATCAGCGCGAGTTGCAGTAAAACCATGGGTATTGAATTGATCCACACGGATACTGAAAAAATGCGCCAACAATGTCAGAAAGTCAGACGGGGTTATTTGGCCATCTAAATGTTGTGGAGCAGTGGAGTTGTGCTCAATCTTCGCCACCTCTGGTGCAATCGCCAAGTTAACACCAATCCCGACACACAAATGACTGGGGCCAACACCACAGGTTTCCAACAGAATCCCCGCCAATTTTCCCCCATCCATCAACACATCATTGGGCCACTTCAACCGAAACCGTTCGGGTTGACCCATTGCATGCACAAACGCATCGCGCAGTGCCAATGATGCGACAAAACTGTGCAAGGCCACATTGGATAAATCACCCGCAATCGGCATCAGGTATGTTGCGGCGAAATTTCCCTGCTGGCTGGACCATGCGCGCCCACGCCGTCCAACACCTGCGGTTTGCACGCCTGCCAAAATCCATAAGGGGGTGGTTGTTTGGGCGGCACGTCGCGCCGCCTCTTTGTTTGTACTGTCAATGCTGTCAAAGGCAATGCGGTCAACGCCCGCAGGCCAGTTGATCATTTCAACAATGACGCCGCTGCATCCGCCGCTATGGGTGTGATACCAAACAGGTTGATTGCACCAACAATCATAATCAATGCGGCGCCATAAAACGCAACTTTGTGCAACATTGGCATACGATCAGACAGGGCATCCGTTTCGTCGCCGAAATAAATATAATAAATAATCCGTAGATAATAAAACGCGCCAATTACCGATGCAATCACCCCTGCAATCGCCAACCATGCCATACCTGCATCCACCGCCGCCTGTAAAACGAACAGCTTACCAAAGAAACCAACCAATGGCGGGATACCTGCAAGACTGAACATCAACGCCGTCAGCGCCGCCGCACGCAGGGGCTGTGTATGTGAATACAGTCCCAATGAACGGATATCCGTCACCGGCTGACCATCACGTTCCATGTTCAAAATGAACGCAAAGACACCCACATTCATGGTCACGTAAATTGCCATATAAATCAACAACGCCTGAACACCCTGTTGCGTACCCGCCGCCAAACCAAGCAAGGCAAAGCCCATATGCGCAATAGAAGAATAAGCCATTAGGCGTTTGATATTAGTTTGACCAATCGCCGCAATCGAGCCCAAGAACAAAGAGATAAACGCAAGGAAGGCCACAATTTGTTGCCAATCCGCAACCGCACCACCAAAGGCATCATGCACCACACGCGCGAACAAACCCGCCGCAGCCACCTTGGGTGCCGTTGCAAAAAAACCGGTTACAGGTGTTGGTGATCCCTCGTATACGTCAGGCGTCCACATATGGAACGGTGCCGCGCTGATTTTGAAACCCATGCCAACGCACAAGAACACCAAACCAAACAACATCCCCATGCCCAAACGCTCGTCTTGGATGGTTTCGGTAATACCTGCGAAATTCGTTGTCCCCGAAAATCCGTATACCAATGATGCACCGTACAGCAACAAACCAGATGACAACGCGCCAAGGACGAAATATTTTAAGCCAGCTTCTGTTGAACGGATCGAGTTGCGGCGGAACGATGCAACCACGTACAATGCCAAGGATTGAAGTTCCAATCCCATATAAAGCGCCATCAAATCGCCCGCAGAAACCATCAACATCATACCCAATGTGGCCAATGCGATCAGGATCGGAAATTCAAATTTGAACAGCTTATTTTTGATCAAGTAATCTTGGGATAACAACAGCATCGCCGCAGATGCAAACAACACCACAACCTTGGTATACCGCGCGAATGCGTCATTCACGAATGCGCCGTTGAACGCGGTCGTCGTGCCCGCAGGCGCGAATGCAATCATCAGGCCCAAAATGGCCATCACACCGGCTGTTGCCCAAAAGATGAAACCAGACAGGCGATCTTTGCCGCCATAAGCGCCCAACATCAATGCGGCCAATGCGTAAACCGCCAAAATAATTTCTGGCAGTGCTGTGTTGATATCTGTGCTGATCATTGCGTTGATACCCCTTTAATTTGCAGCAACAGGGACGGCGTCCATGACGGCCCCCTGTGCGGCGTGTACTTGTTCCAACAAGGCGCTGACGGACGGGCCGATCAGATCCAAAATCAATGCAGGGTAAAACCCCAATAACAGCGTCATAACGACAAGTGGTGCCATCATCATTTTTTCACGCATGCCCATATCGGTGATCGCCTTCAGGCTCTCCTTGATCAAATCGCCAAACACAACCCGGCGATACAGCCACAATGCGTAACACGCCGACAGGATCACACCCGTGGTCGCGCCAAACGCGATCCAAGTGTTCGCCTTGAACGCGGCGGCCAATGTCAGGAATTCACCGACGAAACCAGATGTCCCAGGCAAACCAACGTTGGCCATTGTGAACAACATAAATATCAGCGCGTAAACAGGCATGCGGATTACCAAACCACCATAAGCGTCGATCTCACGTGTGTGCATACGATCGTAAATCACACCCACACCCAAAAATAACGCGGCAGAGATGAAACCGTGGCTGATCATTTGAAAAATTGCACCATCCAAACCTTGTTGGTTCATGGTGAAAATACCCATCGTCACAAAACCCATGTGTGCAACCGATGAATAGGCAATCAGCTTTTTCATGTCTTCCTGCACCAAGGCCACGAAAGAGGTGTAAATAATCGCAATCACCGACAGGGTCATCACAAACGTCGCCATCACATCAGACCCCACAGGGAACATTGGCAGACTGAATCGCAGAAAACCGTACCCCCCCATTTTCAACAGGATCGCGGCCAAAACCACCGAACCCGCCGTGGGTGCCTGAACGTGCGCATCTGGCAACCATGTGTGAACGGGCCACATCGGCAATTTCACCGCAAAGGATGCGAAGAAGCCTAAGAACAATAATGTTTGTACACCGCCAACGATCGTCACCCCAAGGATGACCATGTTTTCGGATGCGAATTGATGCTGCATCAATGTTGGGATGTCTGTCGTCCCTGCCTCGAACCACATGTACAAAATTGCGATCAGCATCAAAACCGAACCCAGCAATGTATACAGGAACAATTTAAACGCTGCATAAATGCGATCCTTGCCGCCCCAAATACCAACGATCAGGAACATCGGGATCAAACCCGCCTCGAATACCACATAAAACAGGATAATATCCAACGCGCTGAACACGGCCAACATCACGGTTTCCAACAGCAGGAACATGATCATGTATTCTTTGACGCGCGATGTGACATTCCAACAGGCACCGATAACAATCGGCATCAGGAATGTGGTCAACATCACAAACAGAATGCTGATCCCGTCCAACCCGACCTTATATTTCAGACCGGCCAGCCACTCATATTCCTCGACGAATTGAAAGCCAGTGTCGGACGGATCGAATTGCGCCAGCAAAAACAAGCTCCACAAAAAAGTTGCCAACGTAGCAACCAACGCCAATACCTTGGCGTTCTTTTGGGATGCAGCATCCTCGCCGCGCAAAACAACTGCTAATATCAATGCAACCACAGTTGGCAAAAAGATAACGATAGACAAAAGATTATCCATTATTTGGATCCTCCAGTCAGTGCAAACCATGTAATAATCACAGCAACCCCAATAACCATAGTGAAGGCGTAGTGGAACAAGTAGCCCGACTGCATCGCCTGATATTTACGTGTCATGAATGGAATAATCCCCAAAGCCAGGCCATTGATCCCACCGTCGATAACCTTGCCGTCACCCTTTTTCCAAAGGATCTTACCCAGCCAATTTGCAGGGCGCACAAACAGGATGTCGTACAGTTCATCAAAGTACCATTTGTTCAACAAAAATTGGTACAAACCATGTTGTTGTTTCGCCAACTTGGCAGGATTTTGGGGCGACCAGATATAGAACCACATCGCCATGATGAAGCCGAACAACATCGCAACGAATGGGGCTGTCTTAACCCATTTCGCAACAGCATGTGCTTCGTGTATGACTTTGTTTGTTTCGTAATTTGCATAAATGGAAGCGCCAAAAAACTCTTCCCAATTATCGCCAAAGAAATCTTCGTACCAGACCATACCAGAGAATATTGCCCCCAATGACAGAACCGCCAACGGGATCAACATGACCATCGGGCTTTCGTGTGCGTGATCATGGGTTTTCAGATCGCCACGTGGCGTGCCATAGAACGTCATGAAGATCAGACGCCACGAATAAAAACTGGTCATGGCGGCCGCGATCACCAACATAACAAAACCATACTGCCCAACACCCGTTCCGGCACCATAGGCGCTCTCGATGATGGCGTCTTTGGACAAGAAGCCCGCAAAACCAATGGGCATTTCGCCCCATGTAAACAACGTGGCAGGAATACCAACACCCGTGATCGCCAATGTACCGATCATCATCGCAGCGAACGTATAAGGAATTTTCTTACGCAATCCGCCGTAATTACGCATGTCTTGCTCGTGATGCATTGAATTGATCACAGAACCTGCACCCAAAAATAACAACGCCTTAAAGAAGGCGTGCGTGAACAGGTGGAACATTGCCACGCCGTATGCACCAACACCCACAGCCACGAACATATATCCAAGTTGTGAACAGGTTGAATATGCAATGACCCGCTTGATGTCGTTTTGAACCAAACCAACCGTGGCCGCGAAAAACGCAGTGCTAGCACCAATCAGAACGATAAAGTTCGGTGTAAAATCCGCATATTCCATCAATGGTGACAGACGGGCAATCATGAACACACCTGCAGTCACCATGGTCGCCGCGTGGATCAGCGCAGACACAGGTGTCGGGCCTTCCATCGCGTCAGGTAACCATGTGTGCAAAAACAGCTGTGCTGATTTACCCATGGCACCGATGAACAACAGCATTGTAATCACTTCTAATGCGTTCATTTCCCATGACAGGAATTGGAATGTACGTCCCGCCAATGCCTTGGCGTTTTGTGGGTCTAATACTTCGGTAAAGTTGATGCTGTCCGTCAGGTAGAACAGACCGAAAATACCCAAAGCAAAGCCAAAATCACCAACGCGGTTGACGATAAACGCCTTCATCGCGGCCGCGCCTGCGGATGGTTTGCGGTAATAAAAACCGATCAACAGATATGACGCAACGCCCACACCTTCCCAGCCGAAAAACAATTGCAACAGGTTGTCGGACGTCACCAACGTCAACATTGTAAAGGTAAAGAATGACAGATACGCAAAGAAACGCGGCTTATAACTTTCACCTTTTTTCCATTGCGGGTCTTTATCCATATAGCCCCATGAATACAGGTGAACCAACGCGGACACCGTGTTGATGACGATCAACATAATAACCGTTAAGCGGTCAATGCGGATTGCCCAATCAGATGACAATGTGCCACTTTCGATAAAGCGGAATAATGTGATTGTGTATGGATCGCCTTCAAATGACAGGAACATCACCCATGACAGGATCGCAGACAGGAACAAACCACCTGTTGATACCATCAACGCGGCCTTTTCGCCAATGATGCGGTGACCAAAGCCACAAATGATGGAACCGATAAGCGGCGCGAATAGCAGGATCATTTCCATGGTCTAGCCTTTCATCACATTAACATCTTCGACCGCAATCGTGCCACGCACGCGGAAGAAGCAAACAAGAATAGCCAACCCAATCGCCGCCTCTGCGGCAGCAACGGTCAGAATGAACAAGGTAAATACTTGCCCCGTCAAATCACCCAAATTGGTGCTAAACGCGACGAAATTAATGTTTACCGCCAACAACATCAATTCAATCGACATCAAAATGACGATCACATTTTTCCGGTTTAGGAAGATGCCAAAGATGCCGATCACAAACAGGACGGCAGCCACGGCCAAATAATGCTCTACTGATATCATAATCCCTGCCCCGGTTTAACGTTAATCATTTTCACGGCCTTGGCCGGATCACGTTGCATCTGATCCACTACATTTTGGCGCTTCACATTTGGACGATGGCGCAATGTCAAAACGATCGCACCGATCATTGCCGTCAACAGGATCAAGCCCGCGATTTGAAAGAGATAGATGTAATCCGTATAAATAATCTGACCCAAAGCCAACGTATTATGCGCCTGATCCAACGAAGGTGTTGGCGATTGTAGCAATGATGCCGCTGCGGGCGCGACATTCCATTGACCAATCATCAGACCAATTTCCACCAACAAAAGGATGCCGATGGCCGCGCCGATAAAAAAGTATTTCTGCATGCCTGATTTCAATTCGACGAAATCAACGTCCAACATCATCACCACGAACAAGAACAACACCGCAACCGCGCCCACGTAAACAATGGCCAACAACATGGCCACGTATTCGGCGCCCATCAAAACAAACAACCCCGCCGCAGAGAAGAAGGTCAAAATCAACCACAACACGGAATGCACAGGGTTGCGGGCAATCACCACCAGAAACCCCGACATAATCGCGGTGAACGCGAACAGATAA
Source organism: uncultured Rhodobacterales bacterium (assembly GCA_963976255.1). Taxonomy (GTDB): domain Bacteria; phylum Pseudomonadota; class Alphaproteobacteria; order Rhodobacterales; family Rhodobacteraceae; genus Amylibacter. Next base: position 55,143 of record CAXBJO010000009.1, on the reverse strand, counting down.
AAAGCGATTAAAGTAACGGTCATCATTCTTCCTAGCGGTATGGCGCATCAAGTTCGAGATTGCGCGCGATCTCTGCTTCCCAACGGTCACCATTGGCCAGCAATTTGTCTTTGTCATAAAACAGCTCTTCACGTGTTTCGGTGGCGAACTCGAAATTCGGCCCCTCAACGATTGCATCCACTGGGCATGCCTCTTGGCAGAAACCACAGTAAATGCATTTGGTCATGTCGATGTCATAACGTGTTGTACGGCGCGATCCATCGTCACGGGGTTCCGCATCGATAGTGATCGCTTGTGCGGGGCAAATCGCCTCGCATAATTTACATGCAATGCAACGCTCTTCGCCGTTTGCATAACGACGCAGCGCATGTTCACCGCGAAAACGTGGCGACAACGGGCCCTTCTCATGGGGATAATTCAACGTGGCTTTAGGTCTAAAGAAATACTTTAGCCCTAGCTTCATTCCGACGGCAAAATCCCACAACAAGTAGTATTTTGCAGCACGTGTATAATCGAATGCCATACTGGCCCCCTACAAACTTTGTTCCGTCAATTGCACATCTAATGCCCGCGCAATTTCCGTGTTATTCCAATGCGCTGATTTAGCAGCGCCTTCAACCATAAATGACCTGAATGCCCATAATATTTTATCCCCAAACGTCATATCAAAACCGACCCTTGTAGGTTTCGAACAGCGCACTCACCAAGGTTTCTGCTTGCGTCTGTTCCATCGCGAATCGTTCCACAATGCTGGGCCAGCGTTCGGCCGTCTGAGCGTTACGCACATTCCACAATGCAGATTCTGCGCATGGTGCGTTTTTCAAATCGTTACACGCATCGGCGCGCATCAATTGATAAGCCGCGTAAAAATGGCGCACATCTTCGTATGCATAATCTGGGTCTACCTCGGCCAGAAAGCGTTCGTTATAATAATCCAGCGTCCAAATTGCATTTTCCGACAGGAACTTGCGAAAATCAGCACGTCCCGTGGATGACATCTTAAAGCTGGCTTTCTCGAACGCAGATACCAACGTATCCAGCCCCGCCTTGTCGTTGGTATAAAGGTAATTCAATGACGCAATATCCGTCATCAATTGTGTCGCACCGAAAACAACGCAAACATCACGCTCTTGTACAACGCAATCTTGCACCATGCCTTGTATTTTTTTCACGTCGTCATCAACACCAGCAACGGCCATAGAGCCCATCAAACTGATGGCCAATACTGGCAACCGCATCGCACGCAAAACAGCACGTAACATGCCCATGCGGTCACGTTTCAATGCAGTTTTTATTTGTGCAATGTTTGACATTTTAACCTCCAACAGTCCACCGCGCATAAGCACCACCAAAGGCACCATATTGCGCAAAAAATGAAACCAGAACGACCCACCCTAAGGAGAATGGTAAAAATACCTTCCACCCCAAACGCATCAATTGATCATAACGATAACGCGGCGTGATCGCCTTGACCATCGCAAACAAGAAGAAGAAGAAACCCATTTTGCCAACCATCCACAATGCGCCGTCGCCCAAGAATGGCAAATACGCGATCCATGCTTGTGGCAAGGGTGACAACCATCCGCCAAAGAACAAGATTACAGTCAATGCACACATCAACCAAATCGCGATATATTCACCTGCCATATACAACAAAAATGGCGTGGACGAATATTCAACCTGATACCCAGCAACCAATTCTGATTCAGCCTCTGGCAAATCAAACGGTGGGCGGTTTGTTTCCGCCAAGGCCGAGATGAAGAACAAGAAAACCATCGGAAAATGTGGCAACCAATACCAGCTAAACAATCCATATGAACCCGCCTGCGCTTCAACGATGTTGATAAAACTCAATGATCCCGTGGAAATAATAATGCCCACGATGATAAAACCAATGGACACCTCGTATGAAATCATCTGTGCAGCAGACCGCAACGAGCCCAAGAACGGGTATTTCGAGTTGGATGCCCAACCGCCCATAATCACGCCGTAAACTTCCAGCGATGAAACTGCAAAGACGTATAAAACGGCGACATTCAAATCCGACAAAATCCATGTGCCATTAAACGGAATAACCGCCCATGCCATCACGGCCAGAATAAAACCAACAAATGGCGCCAAGAAAAACACGGTTTTATCCGCACCAGCAGGGACAACCACCTCTTTCAAAATATATTTCAGTGCATCCGCAACCGTTTGCATAATTCCCCACGGCCCCACTACGTTTGGACCACGGCGCATTTGCACCGCACCCCAAATCTTACGATCGCCATAAACCAAAACCAAAAGGCTGACCAAAACGAAGATCAGAACCAACAAGGCCTGTGCCAAAATGATCAGGAAAATACCAAAACCTGTGTCAAAAAATCCCATGTTCCGTTTCCCTTATTCCGCCGCAATCGGCGCAGCTTTGCGCGCTTTTGCGTTCTTTGATAATTCTGCCATCACTTCGGATGCACGCGCGATTGGGTTGGTCAAAAAGTGATCCGCAACCGCATATTTAAATTTGGCATTGCCCAGTTTTTTGGCCTTTAGCGCCGCGCCTTTGTTTTCACGAACCACATCCATGGCCGCCATTTCAGGATACGCCGCAAACAACGCGGTACGCAATGCATTCAGGCTGTCATATGGTAATGTCGCGCCCAATTCTGCGGACAAAGCACGCAAAATAGCCCAGTTTTCGCGGGCATCGCCTGGTGCAAATCCGGCGCGCGCCGCCATTTGAACACGGCCTTCGGTATTCACGAAAATGCCGCTCTCTTCTGTGTATGTCGCGCCTGGCAAAATCACATCCGCACGGTGTGCGCCGCGATCCCCGTGCGAGCCTTGGTAAATCACGAATGGATTGTCAGCGATTTCAATTTCGTCAGCCCCAAGGTTGTAAACAACCTGTGCACCTTTAAGTGCGCTTTTCATGCCACCCTTGGTCGTGAAACCAATATCCATGCCACCAACACGCGCCGCGGCGGTGTGCAGGATCAACAATTTTGAATTTGTATTGGTCGCCAACTGTTGCGCGGCGGCCAAAACGGCGTCGCCGTCCGCCTCTTGCAGCGCACCTTGGCCAACAATCACAATTGATTTTTTCTTTTTGGTCGCGGCAGAAATTTTCTTGCCAACCAAGGCATCCAACGCCGCGCGATCCGTGCCGACATGAGCGTATTCATACGTTAAATCAACGGCTTGGCCAACCAACCCGATCATTGCTCCATTCAGATACGCCTTGCGAATACGTGCATTTAAAACTGGTGATTCCAAACGAGGGTTGGTGCCGATTAATTGGATCATTTCTGCATCGTCAATATCTTCAATGCTGGCGGTGCCAACATATGCGGCGCGATTGCCCGTTGGCAATTTTGCATCGTCCACGCGGCATTCAACATCGCCACCCAGACCAGTCACCAATTCTTTTAATGCGAACATTGCTTCTACGGGTGCCAAATCACCGGCAATCGCCGCAACTTTTTTGCCCTTAACCGCCTTTGCAACAGCGGCAAATGCTTCGTCCCATGTGGCAGGTTTCAATTTACCACGCACACGCACAAATGGTCTGTCCAAGCGTTGACGGCGCAGGCCATCCCAAACAAAACGTGTTTTGTCTGAAATCCATTCTTCGTTCACGCCATCATGGTTGCGCGGCAGTATCCGCATCACTTCGCGGCCTTTGGTATCCACACGAATGTTTGAACCCAACGCATCCATCACATCGATGGTTTCCGTTTTCTTCAATTCCCACGGACGTGCCGAAAACGCATATGGTTTGGATGTCAGCGCACCAACTGGACACAAATCAATGATGTTGCCTTGCAGCTCGCTATCCAATGTTTCATTCAAATAGGATGTGATTTCCGCATCTTCACCGCGACCCGTTTGGCCCATTTGGGTGATACCCGCGACCTCGGTTGTGAACCGCACGCAACGTGTGCATGAAATACAACGGGTCATGGTTGTTGCCACCAATGGACCCAAATTCAGATCATCGACCGCACGCTTAGCTTCACGAAAGCGGGAAAAATCAACGCCATACGCCATCGCCTGATCCTGCAGATCACATTCACCACCTTGGTCGCAAATCGGGCAATCCAATGGGTGGTTGATCAACAGAAATTCCATCACCCCTTCGCGGGCTTTTTTGACCATCGGGGATGTGGTTTTGATTTCGGGTAATTCACCATTACGGCCACCGCGTACATCGCGAACTTGCATCGCACAAGATGCGGCAGGCTTGGGCGGACCACCCACAACTTCGACCAGGCACATACGGCAATTGCCCGCGATCGTCAGACGCTCGTGATAGCAAAAACGCGGCACTTCAACGCCGGCAACTTCGCAGGCTTGTAACAGGGTCATTGCCCCTTCGACTTCGACTTCTTGACCGTCGATGATGATTTTCCGCAGATCAGACATGTGCCTAATTCATCCTTAGCAATACGCCAACTTGGCTTTTCTTGGTGATTTCCACTTTGCCAAACGAGCAAAGGGCATTTGGTGTTTCAGGGTCTAAACCCTTGGCTTTCAGGTATTTCACAACCCGCACACGCAGCTTTTCTTTCTCGACATCGTCATCGATAAAGGCACGTGTTTCTTTCATGGAGTAGCCCGCCTCTTTGGCGTAGCCAATCAAATTCCAGACATATGAAATGCCCCTAAGTTTATTCGCATAAATCGCATCACAATTTTTACGTATACCATGGGCAATCCCAATATTCATCAACCCCTTATCCACGGCAGGTACTTCCCACAGGGATGGGCGCGCGACCGCGGGTGAAACAATAACGGCAAGACCAAGTGTTATAGCAGCAATATGCATTACAATTCTCCTTCAAGAACAGCATTCTTGGGCGCATGAAAAATACACCCTTTCACTGTTAAACAAAAGGATTGTGCGGGTGTTATGCAATAACAGGCCTTCTCGCGGTATGTTTCAATGCGCTTCATGATGACATTCCCGTCATCACAGATACATCAGGTTTATTCAGATATGACCATCCAAAGGCTTGGTCACTGTCGCCGTTCGTATTCAAATAATCCAATTTAGCAACGGCCTCTGGCAGGCTTGGTTTATGCCCAATCGGCACCCACCACATCACCAAATACATTTTTTCCAGCACTTCAAACCATTCCGCTTTGCGGTTCATAAATTGTTTGTGCAGGGTATCAAAAACAAACGTCTGCAATGCATCCACAGTTTCCCAAACACTTAAATTTGGCATCATCAGCGGATCATTTATATCAACAACCAATTCGGTCGCACCCATATCCGGCCCGCTCTCGCCTTCAAGCAACCAAACGAACCCTGGCATCCGCTTACCCAGACCATTGATACGATCAAGATTATTCATAAAATCAGCCACGCGCGCATCATCCTTGGCCGCGACCAATCGCGCGACGTTCAGTTGTGCAAGGTGATGGCCAACAGGCTGCATTATGACAAAGCTCCGATCATTGCGATCAACGCAAGTCCACACACACAGAACAGCCCAAAGGCAAATACCAATGTACGTGGCCCCATGTTTTTATTTCCAATACCTTTGATATGAATAAAGGTAACAATTAAGCGGCTGACTAAGAATAGTGAGGCCAGCAGGTTTACCCAAAACGGACTACCGCCTGCCATAATCGCGGCAATTGTGGCCGCCGCAAATGGACCGCTGATTTCCATCGCATTCATATATGCGCGGCTCCAACGATAAGATTTCGAATTATAATCCGCCTCGGGCATTGCGCCAGATTCCACACCTTGGTTGGTTTTGATATTCGCTGAAAGCGGATTCAAAATTAGAACAATCAGAGCAAACGCTCCGAGTGCGAAAATCGCGTGATTATATTGCGCGAAATACTCCATCAATTACTCCGCTGCAACCGCGCTGACACGCCCGGTACGTTTATGTTTAATACGATCTTCGATTTCACCACGGAAATGGCGGATCAACCCTTGGATTGGCCATGCGGCCGCATCGCCAAGCGCGCAAATTGTGTGGCCTTCGACCTGTTTGGTCACATCCAACAGCATATCAATCTCTTCGGGTTCCGCGTCACCGCGCACCAATCGATCCATCACGCGCATCATCCACCCTGTACCTTCGCGGCACGGCGTACATTGACCACAGCTCTCGTGTTTATAAAATTTGGACAGACGCCAGATCGCTTTGATCACGTCGGTATTTTGATCCATGACGATCACCGCCGCCGTTCCCAAACCTGAACGCTGTTCGCGCAACCAATCAAAATCCATAATCGCATCGGCGCAAATATCCGCGGGCAACATTGGAACAGATGACCCACCGGGGATCACAGCCTTAAGGTTTTTCCACCCACCACGCACACCGCCACAATGGCGATCCAACAATTCTTGTAATGGGATCGACATTGATTCCTCGACCACACAAGGGTTGTTGACGTGGCCAGAGATTGCGAACAATTTCGTGCCCGCATTGTTTTCGCGACCAAATGATTTGAACCACCCCGCACCACGGCGCAGGATTGTTGGCACCACCGCAATGGATTCGACATTATTCACCGTCGTTGGACAGCCATACAAACCAGCACCCGCAGGGAATGGTGGTTTCATGCGCGGCATGCCTTTTTTGCCCTCAAGGCTTTCAAGCAATGCTGTTTCTTCGCCGCAAATATACGCCCCCGCACCGTGGTGCAGATACAGATCAAAATCCCAGCCTGATTTCGCGGCATTTTTACCCAGCAGTCCAGCGTCATAACATTCATCAATCGCCGCCTGCAAGGCTTCACGCTCGCGGATGAATTCACCGCGAATATAAATGTAACAGGCGTTCGAATTCATCGCGAATGATGCAATCAATGCACCCTCGATCAACGTGTGCGGATCGTTACGCATGATTTCGCGGTCTTTACATGTGCCTGGTTCAGACTCGTCCGCATTGATAACCAAATACGCAGGGCGTCCATCAGATTCCTTGGGCATAAATGACCATTTCAAACCTGTGGGGAAACCCGCACCACCACGACCACGCAAACCGGAATCTTTCATCTCGTTGATGACCCACTCACGGCCCTTTTTAATCATCGTGGCGGTACCCGACCAATGGCCACGCGATTTGGCGCCCTTAAGGGAACGGTCATGCATGCCGTATAGATTGGTAAAGATGCGATCTTGGTCTTTTAACATCCTGTCTCTTCCTTGGTCATTGGCGCGCGCGCCATACTCTGAATATTACAATCAGCGCCCAAACGAAGGACGCCATTGCCGCCAAATCAAACAAAAACGCATAACGCGCTGCCAACCCGATTTGACCGCCGATCCATTGTAAAGCCATCCAAACAATCATTGTGACACCGATTACAATGGCCGCTATTCGCGCCTGTTTGACCTGTGCCTTATCCGTTGACTTCAAAATTGATCTCCTGTTCAGGGCGCGCCGTTTGGCACGCCCAATTTTTGTGGCCTAAGCCTATTTTTTGTTCTTCTTCGAAAAAGCGGTCTCGCCACCTTTGGCTAAAATTTTCGCCTGCTTAACCCATTCGTCGCGCTCAATGCGCCCTTTGACGCTCAACTTTGCATCAACCGCCTGAATGTCTGCTTTCTTCCAGTTCGCAATTTGTGCAAATTGGTAAACACCTGCGTCATTACAAGACTTTTCAAACACTGGGCCAACGCCTGAAATCAATTTCAAATCGTCGACCTCTGTTGGGCGCTTGGTGTACAAAACGGGTGTTTTCTTTGCCGCTGCTTTTTTGGCAGCTGGCTTCTTCGCCGCCACCTTAGGTGCCGCTGCGTTCTTGGTCGCGGGTTTCTTCGCCGCTGTTTTGGCTGTCGTCGCTTTGCTTGTTTTCGCCGCTGGCTTTTTCGCAGCAGGCGCTTTTGCCGCGGGTTTCTTCGTCGTTGTTGCAACAGTTTTCACAGTGACTGTTTTCTTAGCCGCGGCTGGCTTTGCGGACACTTTCGCTTTCGCAGTCGCTGTTGATTTCGGTGCAGCGGCCTTTGGCTTGGCTGTTGCAACTGGCGCGGTCGGCGCTGTTGATGCTACGGATGCGCTCGCACCTGTTGTGGCGGGTGCAGCCATGACAGACGTCTCTGCTGCTTTGTTACAGAATAGTTTGCGCAGCGCCCAACCCAATAATAAAAAGATGATCAAACCGATCAGAACGGCAACAATCATGCCCATACCTTGCGCCAATTTTGATCCAATGAACGCAGCCGCAATTGCCGCCAAAACCCAGCAAATCAACGAACATGCATTCAACCCGTTATTGTTTTCAGTCGTCATTATATATTCTCCCCTTAAATTATTTTGACTGCTTCACAGCAGATTTTGAATTGGCGGGTTTCTTGCCCGCCACTAAAATAGGTACTTCGTCGCCTTGGATGCGCTTGATGGTATCACCAAGTTCAATCGCGCGTGTCGCCGACGTATTCTTCGTATAATTTCCAGTATTCATTTCCGTCAACGAGGTCAGTCCACCCAACGGTTCGGACGCAAAACGTCCGTTCTGAGGGCCGGGCGTTGGCACTTCGCCACGCTCAAACGCGGCCAAGATTTCACGGAACTTTTCCGTCGTCAAATCCTCGTAAAAATCTTTGCCGATTTGAACCATAGGTGCATTTGCACACGCCCCCAAACATTCAACTTCTTCCCAGCTGAAATTACCGTTGGCAGAAATTGTATGTGGTTTGTCCGCGATCACTTCTTGGCAAACGCCAATCAAATCCTCGGCGCCGCAAATCATACATGACAATGTGCCACAAACCTGCACATGGGCAATTTTGCCAACCGGCGCCAATTGGAACATGAAATAAAACGAGGCCACTTCCAACACGCGAATAAACGCCATGTCCAACATCGTACCAACGGTTTCAATGGCGGGTTTTGACAACCAACCTTCTTGCTCCTGTGCGCGCCACAACAATGGGATCACGGCCGATGCCTGACGTCCCTTGGGGAATTTCTTGATCTGCTCTTTTGCCCACTTCTTATTAGCGGCCGTAAAAGCAAAGCTGTCAGGTTGTTCGGTATGTAAGCGACGAATAGACATTAGCGGTCAATCTCTCCAAATACGACATCAAGTGTGCCGATAATCGCGGCCACATCAGCAAGCTGATGGCCCTTGCAAATGTGGTCCATCGCGGCCAGGTGCAAATACCCTGGTGCGCGGATTTTTGTCTTGTACGGTTTGTTCGATCCGTCTGACACCAAGAAGACGCCAAATTCACCTTTGGGCGCTTCAACGGCTACGTAAATTTCGCCTTCGGGCACTTTAAACCCTTCGGTGTACAACTTGAAATGATGGATCAATGCTTCCATCGATGTTTTCATGTCACCCCGTTTTGGCGGTGTCAGCTTGCCACGTGCCAGAACATCACCGGTGGCGCTTTCCAACTTGGTGATCGCTTGTTGAATGATTTTGATACTCTCGCGCATTTCCTGCATGCGGCACAGATAGCGATCGTAACAATCGCCATTTTTACCAACTGGAATGTCGAATTCAAACTCGTCGTAGCACTCATAGGGTTGCGCACGGCGCAAGTCCCATGCCATACCCGATCCGCGCACCATCACACCAGAGAAACCCCAATCCAGCGCGTCTTGTTCGGTGATGATCGCAATATCGACGTTACGCTGTTTGAAAACACGGTTTTCTGTCAACAGCCCGTCGATGTCGTCTAATACATCTGGAAATTCCATAGTCCACGCCATGATGTCGTCCAACAGATCCTGCGGCAGATCCTGATGAACACCGCCGGGGCGGAAATATGCGGCGTGCAAACGCGACCCACAGGCGCGTTCATAAAACACCATCAACTTTTCACGTTCTTCAAAACCCCACAACGGTGGCGTCAACGCACCAACATCCATAGCTTGGGTTGTCACGTTCAAAATGTGGCTCAGGATGCGGCCAATTTCACAATACAAAACACGGATCAATGACGCGCGACGTGGTACTTCTACACCCGCCAGCTTCTCAATCGCCAAACACCATGCGTGTTCTTGGTTCATCGGTGCCACATAATCCAAGCGGTCGAAATACGGTAGGTTTTGCAGATATGTTCTGCTCTCCATCAGCTTTTCTGTACCACGGTGCAATAGACCAATATGCGGATCGCAACGCTCTACTACCTCGCCATCCAATTCCAGAACTAAACGCAAAACACCGTGCGCGGCAGGGTGTTGTGGGCCAAAGTTGATGTTGAAATTACGAATACGCTGTTCGCCAGTTTTTGCGTCGTTAAAATTACCGTCAGCCATCACTTCGCCTCACCTTTTTCATCACCAGGCAGGATGTATTGTGCACCCTCCCACGGAGACATGAAATCAAATTGACGATATTCTTGGGTCAGCGAAACAGGTTCGTAAACCACGCGCTTGGCCACTTCGTCATAACGCACTTCGGTGTAACCCGTCGTTGGGAAATCTTTGCGCAATGGATGTCCGCGAAACCCATAATCCGTCAGGATGCGGCGTAAATCAGGATGGCCTGAAAATAACACACCATACATGTCGAAAACTTCACGCTCGAACCAGTTTGCACCGGGGTGAATTTCGCTGATGGATGGCACCATACCATCCTCGGCCACTTGCGCCTTCAGGCGGATACGTGTGTTCGTGTACATCGAAAGGAAATGGTAAACCATCTCAAACCGATTTCCACGTGATGGGTAATCAACCGCCGTAATATCGATCAGTGTCGAAAATTTCATTCCTGAATTAGACTTCAAAAACTCTACAACTTTTGGAATTTTGTCCAGCTTCACATTTAAAACTAATTCACCAAAATCATTAACACCCGACGCCGTAATTGCGCTTGGCAACTTTGCGGCGATTGTTTCGCCCAATTCTGTCAAAATCTCAGACATATCGACTACCTTACAATCGTGCCGGTGCGGCGAATTTTACGTTGCAGTTGCAAAATGCCATACAACAACGCCTCTGCTGTTGGGGGGCAACCCGGAACATAAATATCCACAGGTACAATGCGATCACAGCCACGCACCACAGAATAGGAATAATGGTAATACCCACCACCGTTTGCACATGATCCCATGGAAATCACATAACGTGGTTCGGGCATTTGATCGTAAACCTTGCGCAATGCAGGCGCCATTTTGTTTGTCAGCGTACCCGCAACAATCATCAAATCTGACTGGCGCGGGGATGCACGTGGTGCGGTTCCAAACCGTTCCAGATCATAACGTGGCATCGCGGCATGCATCATTTCAACCGCACAACAGGCCAATCCAAATGTCATCCAATGCAATGAACCCGTGCGCGCCCAATTGATGATGTCATCGGTGCTGGTCAACAGGAACCCTTTGTCCTGCAACTGACGGTTCAATTCGGACGTTGCAACTTCTTTATCCGCGCCTGCGGTGTTGGCGGATGTACTTACTCCCATTCCAACGCTCCCTTTTTCCACTCATAGGCAAAACCGATTGTCAAAACGGCTAAGAAAACCATCATCGACCAAAAGCCAAGTTCGCCTTGGTATTGAAATGATGTCGCCCAAGGGAACAAGAATGCCACCTCTAGGTCGAAAATAATAAACAGGATCGATACCAAGTAGAATCGCACATCGAATTTCATACGCGCATCATCAAAGGCATTAAAACCACATTCATACGCGGATGTTTTTTCCGCATCAGGATTGCGTACAGCCAGCAAAACAGCGGCTAAAATAAGGACAAGCCCAAGGGCAGCGGCCACGGCCGTAAAAACAAGTATCGGCAGATAGTTCATTAACAGTTCTTGCACAGGTGTCCCCAATCAGGTTGGCAGCAATACAGATATTCATCCTTTCCTACTCCTGCTGGTCGGTGGCGTCAATAAACTGCACAGCAAAAACGACCTTATCCGACGGATTAATGCATCGCAGACGGCTCTTTTATTCTGTAATCTCATCAGATACGTTTTTCTTACGCCGACCTTGCGCCCGAATGAAAGACTTGAATGATGCCCACAACACCCACCATGCATCAATCAGCAAGCCTACTTTTGAACATCGGAACACAGCGTTCAGGCACCACACAGTAGAACCTCTGCATCAGTTTTTGAAAGTTCCCCACTGCCCCCCGCGTATCATCGGCGCAATAACGCGACCAAGCCTGCCGACCTGCCTGATGAACTGGCTGAATACTTCGTCAATGGATTGATGCAGCAATACGATTACGTCCCTGCGCGTTTTGGCGATGCCGTGCCCGACAGCTGGTTGTTTTAAATCTTCGCCACTTCTTCCTTGATGATTGTCGTGATCACATCGCATTCTTCGATGCGCATAGTCAGTGGGATACGCATGTCCAACAACCCTGCCAAAATCCGATCCGTGTTTGGCAATGCCTGTGGATCAACATACCGCCAACTGTCGTGACGGGATGTAAACCCAACCGGCGTATCGGCCCCAAACCATTTCAATTGCACACCGCGTGCATCACATGCGGCAACCACCGCCTGCACTTGTACCGCATCAAAATTTGGAACCAAGAATTGAAACGACGACGCCACGAAATATTCCTTTGCTGGGCGTTCAATCAAGGTCAGGTTTTCCACTTGGTTCAACCCTGCCTCTAATGCGCGATATCGCGCATTCCAGCGTTCCGCTTGCACGGGCAATTCCGCCAACTGTGGCCGTAAAATCGCAGCGCGCAGGTTGTCCATCCGCCCCGAACAATTTGGCGTGTCCAAACGAATGTCCTGAAATGTTTCGGCTGGTGCCCCCGCCAAATGGCTCTCGTACAACATATATGACCCTGACAACATCGTCGCCCGCGCCATAATTTCGGCGTCATCGGTGATCAACAAACCACCCTCGCCCGAATTGATATGCTTAAACGTCTGCGTTGAATAACATCCCACCACACCTGAACGTCCGCTGGAAACACCGTTCCAATTGGCGCCCATTGTGTGCGCACAATCTTCGATCACTTGGATGCCTGCCGCGTCGGTGATGGCGATCAACGCTTCCATATCCACCAGATGCCCGCGCATATGCGATAACATCAAAAACTTGGCATCCGTCGTCGCAATCTTGGCCTGTAAATCATCCAGATCCAGCACCAAATTGGGGGTAATTTCCACAAACACTGGCCGGCCACCCGCGCCCTGTATTGCACCGGGAACAGGTGCCAATGTGAACGCATTCGTCAACACCACGTCACCTGGTTGCATACCGCAAGCTCGCAACGCCGCACTTAACGCATAACCACCAGAGGCCACCGCCAAACAATATTTCGCACCGGTAAAGGCGGCAAATTCTTGTTCCAACAAAACTGTTTCGGCAATTTCGCCCGCAACTGTATTATACCGATGCAACCGCCCATGGCGCATCACGGCCACCGCCGCCGCGATTGCCGCTTCTGGGATGGGTTCTTGTTGGGTAAAATTACCAGTGAATTTCAAAACCATAGTGACCTCATTTTTATGCCCCCATTAAAACCGTGATTTTGGCTCTAGGAAAGCATCCGATCCATTAAATCGGGTAACTGGGAATAGTGATCCAATAATGCCGAAGGTTCCATGCGATTAACCGCGTCACCCTCGGGGCCAAATGACACCAAAACACAGGGCACATCCGCGTTTTTCGCCGCCATGCGATCGGTGATCGTATCGCCAATCAACACCGCCTTGTCGCGGGTTCCGCCCATTTGTTCAATTGTTGTCCACAAATGCACTGGATCAGGTTTACGCACCGGCAACGTATCTGCGCCCAGCATCGCCAAAAAGCGATCCCGCACGCCCAACCGTGTCAACAATTCCTGTGCCAACCATTCAGGTTTGTTGGTGCAAACGCCCAACAAATATCCACGGCGCGCCAGTTCATCCAATGCATCAATCACCCCATCATACAGGGTGGTATGCGTATCGATGTATTGTTCATAATGGCCTAATAAAACCGGATACTGCGCGTCGATGTCACCTTCTGAAACCTCTTGCTTCAATCGCCCGAACCCCAACCGCAGCATGGCACGCCCACCGCCAAATGCCGTCAGCGCATCCGTCACAGGATCCAACTGTGCATCTTCACCTAATCCGATGAAACAGGCATTCGCCGCCGCAATTAAATCCGCACTGGTGTCCGCCAATGTCCCATCCAGATCAAAAACCACGCTTTTCATGTCATTTCCTAAACTTTTCACAGCCATGCCACAAAACCGTAACGAAGTGAAAGACTTCTTGAGCACGCGCCCCCTTTTGCAATGCACAAAGGTTCTATAGAAGGGCGCCAAGTATTTGGGAACAAAAGTAATGAATTCAGCCGTTATCATTCTGGCCGCTGGCATGGGCACACGCATGCAATCCGACCTTCCAAAAGTGTTGCACAACGTTGCAGGTGCGCCGCTGTTGATACATGCCATGCGCGCAGGCGACGGCATTGATGCCCAAAAAACAATTATCATTGCGGGACACGGTGCCGAACTGGTTGAAAAGGCCGCACTGGAATATAATCCAGACGCCCAAATCGTGATCCAATCCGATCAATTGGGCACAGGTCACGCCGTCGACCAAGCACGCGACGCATTGAACGGCTTTGCAGGCGACGCATTCATCCTGTACGGCGACACACCTTTCATTACGTCCGACACCCTGTCGAAAATGACCGCCGAGCGCGAAAACGGCGCCAGCATTGTCGTATTGGGTTTCAACGTCCCTGCCCCATCTGGTTACGGCCGTTTGGTCATGGCCAAAGACGGATCATTGGACGCCATCGTCGAGGCCAAGGATGCCACCGATGCTCAAAAACAAATCGATTTCTGCAATTCTGGCGTGATCTGTGCGCCCAGCGCCTTGTTGTTTAACCTGATCAGCGAAATCACCAACGAAAATGCCAGCGGCGAATATTACTTGACCGATGTGGTCGGACTGGCGCGTAAACGCGACCTTAAATGCGCCGCTGTTGCCTGCACCGCCCAAGAAGCAATGGGCATCAATTCCCGCGTGGAATTGGCCATCGCCGAAGAATATTTCCAACAAAACGCCCGCACCGAAGCCATGCTAAACGGTGCCACATTAATTGCCCCCGAAACAGTTTGGTTCGCCTATGACACGGTTGTTGGGCGCGATGTTATCATCGAACAAAACGTGGTTTTCGGCGCTGACACTACAATCGAAAGTAACGCACACATTCGTGCATTCTGCCATATCGAGGGTGCGCATGTTTCCAAAGGTGCCGTCGTTGGCCCCTACGCCCGACTGCGCCCAGGTGCAGAACTGGCCAACGATTCAAAGGTGGGTAATTTTTGCGAAGTCAAAAACGCCCAAGTTGGCGAAGGCGCAAAAATTAATCACCTGTCTTACATTGGCGACGCGATCATCGGCGACGATGCAAACATCGGTGCCGGGACCATCACTTGCAACTACGATGGTGTATTTAAACACCAAACCCAAATCGGTGCGCGGGCATTTATCGGATCAAACACCGCACTGGTCGCACCTGTGCGCGTGGGGGACGATGCAATGACGGGATCAGGGTCAGTCATTACCAAAGATATCCCAGACGAAGCCCTGGGATTGGCGCGCGCACGCCAAGAAAACAAACAAGGGCTTGCCCTGCGATTAATGAAGAAATTAAAGGCTGCGAAAGCGGCACTGAAAAAAGGTTAAGCGGATGTGTGGTATCGTCGGAGTCTTAGGTAATCACCAAGCAGCCCCAATTTTGGTGGACGCACTCAAACGTCTGGAATATCGCGGATACGACAGCGCGGGTATTGCCACCGTTGACAACGGTATTCTGGATCGTCGCCGCGAAATTGGCAAATTGGTTAACTTGGCCGATAAATTGGTGCACGAACCGATCACAGGCAAGGCGGGTATCGGCCACACACGTTGGGCCACCCACGGCGCACCCACCGTCACAAACGCACACCCCCACAAGGCGGGCAAAGTTGCCGTCGTACACAACGGGATCATCGAAAATTTCAAAGTATTACGCGATGAATTGAACGCAGACGGTGCCGATTTTCGCACCGAAACAGACACCGAAACAATTGTGCAACTCTGCATGCGCTACATGGATGACGGCGCCACCCCAATCGAAGCCGCTGAAAAAACCATTGCGCGGCTCGAGGGCGCATATGCCTTGTGCTTTTTATTCCATGGCCACGACGATTTGTTAATCGCCGCCCGCAAAGGGTCGCCCTTGGCCATTGGTCACGGGGACGGCGAAATGTTCGTAGGCTCGGACGCAATCGCACTGGCACCGATGACCAACAAAGTGACTTACTTGAACGAGGGTGACTGGGCCGTGATCACCCGCACATCGTTAATTATTCACGACGAAAATGGCGCATTGGCCAACCGCGAAATGCGGGTGCTGGAATTATCTGCGCAAGGGGCGGAAAAAGGGGCGCACAAACATTTCATGTCCAAGGAAATTGCGGAACAACCCGCCGTTTTGGCCGACGCGATCAAGCATCATTTAAACCGCGAACGTGACCAAATCGTTTTACCCAATGTCGATCTAAATTTCACCGACGTGTCGCGCATCACTATGGTGGCCTGTGGTACGGCATATTTGGCCTGTAACGTGGCGAAATACTGGTTCGAACAAATCGCGCGTATTCCCGTAGAGCTGGATGTCGCATCCGAATTTCGTTACCGCGAACCACCCGTTGACGCCGATGGGTTGGCCATTTTCGTCAGCCAATCCGGCGAAACGGCTGATACATTGGCAGCGCTGCGGTATTGCAACGCGAACAACATGAAAACGCTGGGCATCGTGAACGTCGAGGAATGCACAATTTCACGCGAAGCATCCGCGTCGATGCAAATTTTCGCAGGCCCCGAAATCGGCGTGGCATCAACCAAAGCATTCACCTGTCAGTTGACCGTGTTGATGGCATTGGCCATCAAAGCCGCCCGCCAAAAAGGCCTGATCGATGCCACGCGCGAAGCAGCGCTGGTTTCATCTCTGTTGCAACTGCCTGCATTGTTTGTGGACGCACTGGCAGTAGAACCGCAAATCAAAGCGGTAGCGCTTGAATTATCCAAATCCACCAACGCTCTGTTTTTGGGGCGTGGTGCCATGTTCCCCTTGGCACTTGAGGGCGCGTTGAAGCTGAAAGAAATCAGCTATATCCATGCCGAAGGCTACGCCAGTGGTGAACTAAAACACGGGCCGATTGCACTGGTCGACGAAGATATGCCAGTGATCGTTATGGCCCCCAAAGATGCGCTGTTCGACAAAACAATTTCCAACATGCAAGAAGTGATGGCGCGTGGCGGTCGCGTGTTATTGATCACCGACGCCGAGGGCGCGCTTGAGGCCGAGGACGGGACATGGCACACGATTGTGATGCCCAAGGTTCCCAATGAATTGGCGCCGATCCTATATGCGGTGCCTGCGCAATTATTGGCCTATCATACCGCCGTGTATAAAGGCACGGATGTGGATCAGCCGCGCAATTTGGCGAAATCTGTGACTGTTGAATAATCATCACCAACGCTAGGAAAATAACATGGGTCTAAATTCAGACATTGCTGAAGTGACTGCACAAATGGACAAGATCATTTCAGGTGCGCCTGATCGGTGGTTGAATATATCTGATTACAATCTAAAGATTAAGGATCGTAAAAATATGAAATCGATCTATGGGATGATCTATAATATCCTGCATCATGGTGATCAGGGACAACGGATTATTGATCGCACGCCCAAGAAAAATTTGGACTATTTGTACAGTCAATGTGCGGGTCATGTGAATAAATAAGCAAGGTGTCCACACGTGGACATCTAGTTAAGTAATTGTAATAAAACACATATATCAAAATAGTGCTTTGAAAATTAGCTCCGCGTGACACGCGCGGCGAAACATCCCTGTTTCGCGTTATGCACATGGATATAATCAATTTCACTGTCTTCAAACATCGCATCCAACGCCGCACGCAGAACAGCACCATCCACCACATCCGCCACACGCATGTAATGCGTTTCATCAAACCCACGGATGGATAACAGGCGCGTGGACAGGACATCGGGAACAGTATTCGCGGCCACTGTAGCCTGTTCCATGCCCTGTCGCACAAAAATCGCATGCGATGCGCGGTACGGCGTGTTTTCGGGTTGGTGGTCATAGTTTACCAACAAAACCGTCTCACCAACCTGAGCATCTGCCAAGCTGACCCGACACGGGGTGCCTGGGTATTCGGTAACCGTTTCCAAATGCGCACCATGCGCGGCCAATTGCGCGGCGTCATAGCCGAAGTATTTTGTGAATGGGTCATGTGGCAGGGCGTGGATTTGAAATGGCATAGGGGTGTCCTTGGATTTGTTTAGATTCGTTTAACGAAACGACATAAACACAACGACCCGTTTCTTGCGGGTTTTCACGACTTCGTTCCTATCATGATTTTCCTATGGCAACCTCTCTAGTTCACGCGCGACAAGGTCTTGCATTTGCCACACGACGTCGTCTTGGATACCCATTTCTTCAAGGTGGGTTGCGGTATTTAATACATAGTCGGCCATCGAGCCGAACATGCCCACGGCAGGGGCAATTTGATGCGCGATCTGTTCGGGCAACAGACCACCGACATAGCCAAATTTGTCTGGATTGCATACAAAAGCAAGCGCACGCACCGCGCCCTGATCCGTTTCTGCATCGACCCAAATGGGCGGAATGGGTGGTTCACGGTCAATCAAACTTGCTAAACATGCAGGGACATCGTTTTCATCCAAACGAAATGCGATCCCGTCACATTCACCACCTTGTTCCAGTGATAACATTAGCCCCGGCGCGTCAGGGTTCCCACGATAGCGTGTATCGGGCCCAAGGCAAAATGCCCGATGCCATCCTTTGACACGCGCGCGTCTCTTTTGATGTAATATCGCATCGGGTTTCCACATCAACGAACCAAAGGCAAAAATCCAACACGCATCGTGATCAGGGCCAGTTTCAAGGACACCGCGCAACACCTCTGCCCGCGCTTCGTCGGTTTGTAAATCTGCGATCTCTGCCATGGGACCCGGATCAGGAATTGTATTCGGGATCTTATCAACCAGCGCACGTGTTAAGCGAAGTGTCCGCATTTCAGGGCAAACCTTTCATAAAATTCTGCCCCAAGACTAGGTCGAAATCAGGTCAAAGTCCAATTTTTCAAACCAATACCTTTGGAAACAGCCTTTTGCATTGCACCTTGAACTGCGCATCCCTTCGGTGCACAAGGTGCCAACATATGCCCGAGGATATTATGATTACTGCGACCCAAGCATTGGAACAACTCAACGCCCACGCGAACCCCGAAAAGGCGGCGAAGATGTTGAATTCGTACAAGATTGATCGCCCTTATTTGGGTGTCTCGAACCAAGAGATTGATACGTTGTATAAGCAGTGGCGTACGGAAATTGATGGCACGGCGCGTACAGCCTTGGCCGCGGAATTATGGGACAGCAATATTCACGAGGCACGGATTGCGGCGGCGAAATTACTGACCCAAGCACGGATTAATCCAGACGATCATGTCTGGGCTGAAATCACACGTTGGATTACCGAGCTGGATCATGCGGTGATTGCGGATGCGGCGTGTGGTGCTGGCGCCCGTCGTTTGATGGCGCACCCTGACCGTATGGCCGAGGTGTCGGGTTGGATCACCTCCGATGACGTTTGGGAACGCCGTAGCGCGTTGATGATCACCCTGCCCCTAACAAAATTGAACAACCCAAAACCCGATGATTTGGCGCGTCGCGATCAGGTTTTATCGTGGATGGGTGATTTGGCCGCCGATTCTGAGTGGATGATCCAAAATACCGTTGCGGTGTGGTTGGCGACCCTGTCCAAACATGACGCGCCCCGCGTGTTGTCGTTTTTGGAAACACATGGCGCGGTATTAAAGCCGTTTGCGATTAACGAGGCTTGTAAATTCCTGTGATCGGCCTTGCGCACCTGCGCGCAGGAGCATAGCTTGCGCCCTATGAGTGATGCACCCAAATTAATTGATCCGTTTGCCCGCGCAATTACATATTTGCGCGTGTCCGTCACCGATCGTTGTGATTTCCGCTGTGTTTATTGCATGTCGGAAAACATGAATTTCTTGCCCAAGGCCGAATTGCTGACGTTAGAAGAATTGGATCGCATGTGTAGTGCGTTTATTTCCCAAGGGGTGCGTAAATTGCGTATCACGGGCGGCGAACCCTTGGTGCGTCGTGGAATTATGGAATTTTTCACCTCGATTTCGCGCCATCTGAAAACGGGCGCGTTGGAAGAGCTGACATTGACCACAAACGGATCACAGTTACGCAAATTTGCGGATCAACTGGCCGCTGTCGGTGTAAAACGGATCAATATTTCGCTGGATACGCTGGACGCGCAAAAATTCGCGGATATTACGCGCTGGGGTCGTTTGGCACAGGTGCTGGATGGGATTGATGCCGCGCTGGATGCGGGGATTCGCGTCAAAATTAATACAGTCGCGCTGAAGGGTTTTAACGAGGTCGAGTTGGAACATTTGGTTGAATGGTGCGCCAGCCGAGACATGGATTTGACCTTCATCGAGGTCATGCCCATGGGCGACATCGGGAACGAGGATCGGTTGGATCAATATTGGCCATTGTCCGATTTACGCGCCCGATTGGCAAAAACCTGGACGTTGGTTGATACGGACGAACAGACCGGTGGCCCTGCGCGGTATGTGCGGTTACAGGAAACGGGTCAAAAAATTGGATTTATCACCCCCCTAAGCCATAATTTCTGCGAGAGCTGTAATCGCGTACGGTTAACCTGTACCGGTGAATTATATCAGTGTTTAGGTCAAGAGGATCAGGTGGATCTGCGCAAAGTATTGCGCGAAAATACCGATGATGCGGTGCTGGTTCAGGCCATTCACGCCGCCATTGCCACAAAACCCAAAGGCCATGATTTCGATTACTCACGCCAGGTTGTGGACGGTCAAATGACCCGCCACATGAGCCACACAGGCGGTTAAATCACGCTGGCACGAAGCCACCGTTTGCGTGCGGTGGGTATTTTATCAATCTCGACAGCCGTAAAAACATGAATTGTGTTCAGCCCATAATCCAGCACCGCGTGATCGCTGACCCGCCCCCCCATTGCCAGATAAGTACGCAACAATGACGGCATGTGTTTAAGCGCCTGCCGCACATCAAAATCAGGGTCGAGCGCGGTGTGACCAAAAGCGTGAATATGCGCGGATTTAACCACTGGTGCCAAATGGGGTGGCGCCAAATAACGCTGTTTTAACATCGCAAACGTATCGCCGTACCGCGTGACATCGGTGCCTGCAAACGACGAGCAGCCAAACAACAGCGCAATTTCATGTTGATCAACATATTGCGTTAAAATTGACCACGCATAGCGCAGGATATTGGGATCATTGCGGTCAGGATGAACGCAAAACCGTCCCATTTCAATCAACGGTGCCTGCAAATTTAACAGCGGCGACAAATCATAATATGCGCCACTGTACGTCTGCATTACATCCGCGCCATTTTGCAGATGTATAAACCGAAAGGTGCAAACCAACATATCGGTCGCGTCGTCATATATCAGAACATGTTGGTAGGTATCATCAAACGCATCTTGGTCGGTGTCAGCATTCCCGACACCAAAACACAGGCGGCGCAATTGCTGTGCTTGGTGCACATCACCCACCGCGCGGGTTATCAGCGCCCTGTAATGATTCTGTATGGTCGGTTTCATATGACGCATTTACCCAGCCGCCCTTAAATAATGGCGAACCCATGAAATATTGTGGCACAGATCACACCGCGCGTTCGGCATTAACCACCCAATGCGCCTGCCGCATCAAAGTTGCCAATGTTACCCAAAATTTGTTTTAACAGTTTTGGCCCTTTGACGGCGCCCGTTGTGACACGGCGCGACAAGGTTATCACGCGCCCATCTTCCAATCCGAATTTTTCGATATTGGCCACTTGATCTGCATCGTCGAACGAAACAACCAACATGGTGCGGTCCACCACTTTGGGTGCATAAAATGTTAAATTTTTGATTCGCGTCGCAATATAAAAAATTGCACCGTCATCCAAAACACCGGAACTGATCGGGGAACCCAACACCTCTTGGACAGTGTCGCGGTTATCAACGCCAACCACAATCTGTTCTAAGTCCGAATCCAGCGGGATATAACCGTGATCGCGATAGGTTGCGGTGCAACCCGAAATCGTAAGAGTGGTAATGGCAGCAATGCCAAATTTGAAAGCAGATTTTGACATTCGTGACGTGCGCCCTTAACTGGTGTTCTTATTCACATAACCCGTGCGTGTCCGACAATCAAATAACTTGTGCCCCGCGACCATACGAAAACCAAGGAATGCGCAAAATGAGCGATATTTCGAAGATATCTTCGCCACAAAACGACATTTTAATCATTTCCGAGTTGTCTCAGAACAAACCACGCAACTTTGCGTTGCGTTGGGAGGCGGATCAGTTGGCGCAATATTTACCCGCAATGGAATTACGCGCCCTGTCCAAATTAACAATCACGGGCAAAATTCAGGCCGAGGGTGGCAAGAATTGGCGTTTGGAGGCAACGGTCGGTGCCAGTACGATCCAAGCCTGTGTGGTGACAATGGAGGACGTCAAAACCCGTCTGGATGTGGACATCTCGCGACGCTACCTGTCCGATTTCGCAGCGCACGAGCAAGAGTTCGTGTCCGAAGAGGCGTTGGACGACGAAGCCGAAGAGATTCCAGTAGAAATTAACCTGCTGGATTTGGCATTAGAAACAGTGTCCTTGCATTTGGATGATTTCCCGCGCAAAGATGGCATTGCATTTGATCCCGTTTTGGCCGCACCTGACGGTGTTGTTCCATTGACGGATGATGCGGTAAAACCCTTTGCTGGGTTGGCCGCGTTGAAGGATAAAATGAAAGAATAATAGGTTTTCATGGAACCAAACACAGTGGTTTGGTTTTTTTACGAATAGGGCTTGCGAATTCGCATATTTTTTGTATGTTCGCGGCTCTTCATTCAAGCAGAGTCGAAGAGGCATAACCATGTCGACAAGCTCTGCATCGCTCAAGGCGCAAGCCTGATAATTTCGAGGTAGTGACATGGCTGTCCCTAAAAGTAAAATTACACGTTCGCGTCGCGGCAACCGTCGCTCACACGATTCATTGGTTGCAGGCAACCCTAACGAATGTGGTAACTGCGGCGAACTAAAACGCCCTCACCACGTTTGTGGCGCTTGTGGCCACTATGACGACCGTTCCGTCGTCACAATCGCTGACGACATCGACCTAGACGACGACGCGGCATAAAAATTAGGGACTGATCCACCATGAGCGATACCGCCAACAGGATCAGTCCCACCTCTGCTACAGATAGTATTACCGTATCCGTCGACGCCATGGGCGGCGACAAGGGTCCGGCAACCGTTGTATTGGGCATGTCCCACGCGGCGAAACAACACCCCAAAATCAAATTCATCGTCCACGGCGATCAGGCAATATTGACACCTTTGATTGCCAAGCGCGCAAATCTGTCTGCCATTTGCGAAATCCGTCATGCACCCGATGTCATTACCATGGACGACAAACCAAGCCATGCGATGCGCCATGGCAAGGACAGCTCAATGTGGGGCACCATTGACGCGGTGAAATCCAAAGAGGCCGCCGTGGCTGTTTCCTGTGGCAACACAGGCGCGTTGATGGCCATATCCATGATCCGCCTGCGCAAATTGCCCGGTGTTTACCGCCCCGCCATTGCGATTCTGTGGCCATCCACCAATCCAAGCGGATTTAACGTGATGTTGGACGTGGGTGCCGATATTCGCGCCGATGCCCCCGATTTGTTGAAATACGCCTTGATGGGCGCATCTTATGCGCGCAACGGTTTTGGGTTGAAACGCCCGCGCGTTGGATTGCTGAATGTCGGCACCGAAGAACACAAAGGTCGCCCTGAATTAAAAGAAGCGCACGAACTGATCACCGAAACCTTTGTTGGTGGTGATTATGAATATGTCGGTTTCGTTGAAGGCAGCGATATTCCATCCGATCGTGTCGACGTCATCGTCACCGACGGGTTCACTGGAAATATCGCCCTAAAAACTGGCGAGGGCACTGCAAAAATGATCAGCGACGCCATGCGCGCCAGCTTTAAAGCCACTTGGCTATCAAGCTTGGGCGCATTGTTCGCCATCGTCCCCCTGAAACGGTTCAGTCGGGGCATTGATCCACGGCGCAAAAACGGCGGTGTGTTTTTGGGCTTGAATGGCACGGTCGTAAAATCCCACGGCGCAGCGGATGCCGTCGGTATCGCAGCGGCAATTACCCTTGCCTATCAATTGGCCGAAGAACGATTTAGCGAAAAACTTGCGGTACGGGTTGCATCTGCTGGCTTAGGCGGCGAAAGTAGTTTTGAAAACGAATAGGTTATGGACAAAATGATCAGAGCAGTTCCAGTAGGTGCAGGGCACTATCTTCCTAAACGGGTCGTTACCAATACTGAATTGGCGCAAACTGTTGATACCAGTGACGAATGGGTTGTGACCCGCACAGGCATCGAACGCCGCCATTTCGCCGCAGAAGGTGAATTTACATCCGATCTGGCGATCGAAGCTGCCAAAGATGCATTAAAAAACGCAAACCTTACCGCAAACGACGTCGACACCATTGTTTTGGCCACATCCACACCCGATCAAACATTCCCGTCGACCGCCACCAAAGTGCAGGCAGGGTTGGGCATGACATCGGGATTTGCATTTGATGTTCAGGCGGTTTGCGCAGGCTTTGCCTTTGCGATGACCACCGCCAATTCATTGATCATCGCGGGGCAATCCAAACGGGTTCTGGTGATTGGCGCAGAAACATTTTCACGCATCATGGATTGGGAAGATCGCACAACCTGTGTGTTGTTCGGCGATGGTGCAGGTGCAGTCATTCTTGAAGCCCAAGAAGGCGCGGGAATATCCGCGGATCGCGGTATATTGGGATGCGAATTATCATCCGATGGCAAATTCAACGACCTGTTGTATGTGGATGGCGGCGTTTCCACCACGCAAACGACCGGCGTGTTGCGCATGCAAGGCCAAGAAGTGTTCAAACACGCGGTCGGCAAATTGGCCCAAGCGGGTGAAACCGTGATGGCACGCGCCGGTGTGACCGCCGCCGATGTCGATTGGGTCGTTCCCCATCAGGCAAACCTACGGATCATCAAAAGTACCGCCAAAAAGATGGGCGTCCCGATGGAAAAAGTCATCCTGACGGTCCACGATCACGGCAATACATCCGCCGCATCGATTCCCTTGGCGCTGTCTGTGGCCGTAAATGAAGGTAAAATTAAGCGCGGGGAATTGATTTTAACCGAGGCAATAGGCGGTGGATTGGCGTGGGGAGCGGTTATTTTCCGCTGGTAAGCGCCTTTTCACCCTGTAAGCGCCTGTTTTAGTTGACTTGTGGCACTTGTTGCAAATAACTTAGCCAAAGATTGTGGGGGAACTTGAATGTCCGATGAAACACTAACACGTATGGACCTAGCAGAAGCTGTGTTCGAAGAAGTCGGATTATCGCGCAATGAATCAGCTGATCTTGTCGAAAGTGTCTTACAACACATCTCTGACGCGCTGGTTCGTGGCGAGAATGTCAAAATCTCTTCTTTCGGCACATTTAACATTCGCGATAAAACCGCGCGTGTCGGTCGCAATCCGAAAACCGGCGAAGAAGTTCCCATCCATCCCCGCCGCGTCCTGTCATTTCGCCCATCACACACGATGAAAGACAGAGTAGCTGCAGGCAACAAATAAGCAGGCCTCCAATGGCACGTAAAAGAGCACAGGCATTTCGCACAATCACCGAGGTTTCGGATTGGTTGGATACCCCATCACACGTTCTGCGGTTTTGGGAGAGTAAGTTCCCCCAAATCAAACCCGTCAAACGCGCCGGTGGGCGACGTTATTACCGCCCCGAGGATCTGAAATTGATCGGCGGTATCAAAGTGTTGTTGCACGACAAAGGTACAACCATCGCCGCCGTCAAAGATATGATCAAAGAGGATGGCGAAAGCAGCGTCGAAACCCATTCCCCCGAACCCACCTTCCCCGAAAAGGGACGCCGCAAGTTGCGCAAAGCCGCAAAACTTGCCACATCCGAGGATGCGCATGAAACACAGGACGTGGTGGTTGAAACACCCAAAGATGACAAAACGGATGTCTTAAAATTGGGCGACGATACCCCCCATGTTTTATCAGATCCAGTGACAGAAACTATCCAACCGGTTTTCACGCCCACACAAAGAGACGCCGAGCAAACACCTGCACAGGCATTACCCACAGCCCCATTGGTCATGGACACCATCGCCGACGCACCCGCGCCGGACACCACCGATCACAGCGAACCGCAACGCGAAAACAACGCGCGCGACTTCATCAGCAATGCCATTTCGCGCGTATACGCCGATGAAACCGCCGATGGTTTGGCAAACAGCACAGTGGCCGAGTTGGAAAACCTTAAAGCCCGTTCACAGATCGCCGACAAACAGATTTTGGACATCGAAGATATGTATTTCCAGCTGCAACGCATTCGAAACCGCATGAAACGTCGCCTTGACGCGATGTAGGTCTGTATTCGCACTTGCGCACGGCGAAATCGCCGATATAACCACCCCAAGTCGGGCTATAGCGCAGTCTGGTAGCGCGTTCGTCTGGGGGACGAGAGGTCGCAGGTTCGAACCCTGCTAGCCCGACCAATTACCTGCCCCCATGGGGGATAAACCCCGGGGGGACATCAGCGTTATGACAGGCGTATTACCAAGTCAAACCATCGAAATGATGCTGAAAAACGGTGCCATCAACGTCACTGATCCCTGCCCCACAGATCAGGTGCAACCCGCCAGCTTGGATTTACGATTGGGTCGCAAAGCATACCGTGTCCGTGCGTCATTTTTGGCGGGTCATGGGAATACGGTGGCCGAACGTCTGGCAGATTTTCAAATGCACGAGGTCGATTTGACGAACGGTGCGGTTTTGGAAAAAGGCTGTGTTTACGTCGTGCCCTTGATGGAATCGCTGAACCTGCCCGCAGATGTGAACGCCGTGGCCAACGCCAAGAGTTCGACAGGCCGCGTTGATTTATTCACCCGTTGCATCGTCGACAATGGCATCGAGTTTGACCGGATCGAGGCAGGATACACCGGCCCGTTGTACGCCGAAATTTCACCACGCAGTTTTTCCATCCTTGTCCGCCCCGGTATGCGCCTGAACCAAATTCGGTTCCGACAGGGGCAATCGATTTTGTCGGATGCGGAATTGACGGATATGCACAACGACATTGGGCTGGTTGATGGCACTGCGCAGATCGATCAGGGTCTTGGATTTTCTGTCGATCTTGATTTGCCCAACGGCTTGGTTGGCTACCGCGCGAAACCCCATACGGGTTTGATTGATTTGGATAATATCGATCATTACGCCGTCGATGAATATTGGGAACCTGTGTACGCTAAGAATAAACGCATCATCCTTGACCCCGGTGCATTTTACATTCTGGTCAGCCGCGAGGCGGTTCATATCCCGCCAAATTGCGCGGCCGAAATGGCACCCTATTTGGCCATGGTCGGCGAATTTCGCGTGCATTACGCTGGCTTTTTCGATCCCGGATTTGGCAACGCAAGCGCGGGTGGCGAAGGATCGCGTGGCGTGTTGGAAGTGCGCTGTCACGAGGCACCGTTCGCATTGGAACACGGGCAATCCGTGGGGCGTTTGGTTTATGAACGCATGGCGGATGTACCCGATGTTTTATACGGCGCAGATTTGAAATCGAATTATCAGGGTCAGGGTTTGAAACTGTCTAAGCATTTTCAGAAGCCTTGAGCCTTTGGAAAACACAAACAAATATTGAGGTAACTTAAAAAGGCCGACCCATAAGATAAGGGGGGACTAGTACCGACAATATATGTGCCATAACTGCCAGCGGATGTTCAATTGCCACCTGTATAGATGACTTTTCCATTTTAAACATTTTAATCGAATCAATTCTGTATCTCTTTGAGATTGCCAGTAAAAATCCATATGCTCCAAATATCGACAAAGTCATTATCACACCAATTTGGTCGTGGTTTAATGCAGTTTCAATTACTCAAACATATCATCCTGATCATCAACTTCATCCGCGTCCACATCATCAGACACCACACCCGGAATTGCACCCGGTGGTGGGCGGTTGTCCAACAGGCCTGCATCGCGCAATTCTTTGATGCCCGGTAAATCCTTGGGACTTTCCATGCCAAAATGATCAAGGAAGATTTGGGTGACCACGAATGTCACAGGCCGCCCCGGTGTCATGCGTCGTCGCCCCAATTTGATCCATTCCAATTCCAACAACATATCAATCGTGCCGCTGGACACGGATACGCCGCGAATTTCTTCAATCTCGGAACGGGTGACGGGTTGGTGGTATGCGATGATCGCCAATGTTTCGATCGCGGCGCGCGACAGTTTGCGGGTTTCGACACTTTCTTTTTGCATCAAGAAACCCAGATCGGGTGCGGTGCGCAATGCATATCCTTCGCCAACACGCACCAAATTCACACCCCGACCCTCGTAGCGTTTTTTAACATGCGTCAAGGCTTCGCCCACGTCACAACCGTGTGGCAATCGCCCCTCTAACACTTGTTTGCTGATCGGTTCGGCGGTGGCGAACAGGATTGCCTCGACCATGCGCTCTTGCTCGGCCATTGGGGGGGCTTCGAACAGGCTCTCAAGTGGGGATGATGGTCTGTCGTTCATTTTATGGCTCTTTTCGTCTGATCTCGATGGGGGCGAATGTGTCGGTTTGGCGTAAATCCAGTTTGCCCAGTTTCACCAATTCCAACATCGCAGCAAAGGTTGATGCAGTGGCAGAGCGGCGCAGTTTGGGATCGTTTTTCCATTCATCGGGCAGGAATTGTTGCAATGTGCCCCATTCAATCGCGTGGCCAATCAGCCCCTTCATCCGATCCATCGCCTGTTCCATAGTGAAAATTTTATCGCGTTCATCCAAATGAAGCGGTTTGAAATTTTCCTTGGTGCGCAGACGGGCATAGGCCTGCATCAAATCCAGAACGGTTGCTTTGTAAATCACGGTGCGCTTGCGGGTGACATCTTGGGTGATGCCGCGGGCGAAAAAATCGCGTCCCAATTGATCGCGTGCCATTAATTTGGCGGCTGATCTGCGCATCGCTTCAAGGCGTTCCAACTGAAACGCAAGGTGCGCTGCCAACTCTTCGCCTGATGGGCCGTCCTCGGATGGGTCTTGGGGTAATAACAGGCGTGATTTGATAAATGCCAGCCACGCCGCCATCACCAAATAATCCGCGGCCAATTCCAGCCGAATGCGCTTTGCCTCTTCGACGAACACCAAATACTGACGCGCCAATTGCAAAACCGAAATCTTGCGCATGTCCACTTTTTGGGTCCGCGCAAGGGTCAACAACACATCCAACGGCCCCTCGAACCCGTCAACATCAATGACCAGGCTTTCGGCGGCAACACGTTGTTCAACGCTGATATGTGATGTGTCTTGTGATTCCATAATCCGCACATATTGCGCGAAAGCGGTGTTTACAGCAAGGAAGCAAACAGACTATCTGCACCTGCAACGTCGAAAGGTTGCGGTGCTTTTCGCATGTTTTCGGCGCGGGTGGCACGCGCCATCGCATCGCCCGACAGCGTGGCCACACTGCTCATGATTTGGCGCATCTCATCCATATCACCGTTGCAATGCAACACCACATCACAACCCGCGCGCAACGACGCGCTGGTGCGTTCAGCGAACGAACCTTTCAGCGCTTTCATCGACAGATCATCGGTCATCAACAACCCGTCAAAGCCGATGGAATCGCGAATAATATCGATCATCGTCGACGAAACCGTGGCACAAGCGGCGGGGTCAAAGGCAGTGTAAACAATATGCGCGGTCATCGCCATCGGCAGGTCGGACAGACGGCGAAATGGCTCGAAATCGACCCTGTCCAATGTTTCCGCATCGGTATCAACGACAGGCAATTCAAAATGGCTGTCGCTTGATCCACGGCCATGACCCGGAATGTGTTTAATAATCGGCAAAACACCCCCGGCCAATAAACCCTCACTGCATGCGCGGCCCATTTCGGCAACGGTATCAGGCACGGTGCCATAACAGCGGTTGGTGATGATCTGATGCGCATCTGGCGTAGGCACATCCAACATCGGCGCACAGTTCACATCGATCCCAAGGGCGTGCAATTCATGCGCAATCAAACGATACCGTAACACCATGGCTTGGCGGGCGTTGTCAGGTGACACATTGGCCATTTGTTCCATGGGTGGTAACCATGCGCGCCATCGCGGTGCCCGCAGACGGGCAACGCGGCCACCTTCTTGGTCAATCAGGATCGGTGCATTTCGCCCCACGGATTCGCGCAGATCAGCACATAGTTTTCGAATTTGATCGGGCGTGTCCAGATTGCGTGCAAACAGGATAAACGCCCAAGGTTGCGCATCCGCGAAAAATGCGTGCTCGGGGGCGGACAAGGTTGTGCCTGCACAGCCGAAAATCGCCGCATTGGTGGCCATTAACGTGTCGTCACAGGGATACAATCCGTGCCGCGTGCCTTCAGCGCGGTGCATAAACCCCGCGCGGCGTCACGATTGTCAAAACCGCTGATGCGTAAGCGGTAGAATGTTTTGCTACCCTTTTTCGCCTTTTGGATCAGTGGGCTTTTGCTGCCTAATAAATCCGCATGCCGCGCCTGAAGTGCGCCCCATTGAACGGTTGCAACCACTTCGGCATCGAATGCGCCCAGTTGCACCAATACTGTGCCGGCGGCGATTTTTGCATCGACGCTTGGTTTTGCTGTTGCTGCGACGCGGTTAACTTTTGTTGTGGTCAAATTCAAACCACTTGGTCGACGCGCGGGTCTGCGCATGGATGTGTCAATGATGGTCGCGGCCACCTGTTTCACATCCGAAACGGTTTCATCGTTTTGCACTGATGCCGCATCAGGTGCATTCAAATTCACCTTGGGCAATTCTGTGGGTTCATCAACAATTAATGATACGGGAATTGGATCAAATTGATTTTGTTTCAAAACCGGCGATTGATCTGGTTGTGCAATCACATTTGTGGGCTCTGGCTGTTTTAAACCGGCAATGTCCTCGTTTTGAAAGGGACGTGGGCTGGGTGCCAGATAAATTTTATCTGCGGGTTTACCTGCACCGCCTGCGGTTTGAATCTCGTTCACGGATAGACCTTGAAAGTTGGCTTGTTGGCCACCTGGATCATCTGGTGCAATCCGCGCGGGGCCCATTGCCTTTTTGATGACGGGAACATCGTTCGGGTCCAATTGAGACAGTGAAATGCCCCAATAAACCACACCTGCGAATGCTGCGAGTGACGTCACGGACGCCAATGTATTTAAAAACCTGCTCATGGTCGCTCCAATTGGGGTCTTATGCCCCTTGCCCTTATGGGCTTGGCTTGTTTTAGACCGATTTAACGCATTTCGTCAATTGGTGTGACACCCAGAATTCCAAGTCCCGCCGCAAGTGTTGCTTTAACCGCGCTAATCAGTGCCAATTTTTGCCCTGTAACATCCACATCATCCTGTAAAAAACGGGTTTCAGGGGCATCTTTGCCGATATTCCACAGGGCGTGCAAATCGCCCGCCAATTCGTACAGGTAAAATGCCACACGGTGGGGTTCATTGTGTTTTGCGGCCAATTCCAACAAACGCGGCCATTCGGCCAGCTTTTTCACAAGCGTCATTTCACCAACATGGGACAAGGTCGACAAATCACCCGCATTCATCGCGATATTTGCATCGGCCGCTTTGCGCAGCACCGAATTAATCCGCGCATGGGCGTATTGCACATAAAATACTGGATTATCCTTGGATTGTTCTTGAACCTTGGCGAAATCAAAGTCCAAGGGTGCGTCGTTTTTACGGGTCAGCATCACGAAACGGGTCACATCCGCGCCCACCTGTTCAACCACATCCCGAAGGGTCACAAATGTGCCCGCCCGTTTGGACATTTTGAACGGAACGCCGTCCTTGTATAATTTCACCAACTGCGTCAGCTTAATATCCAACGGTACACGCCCATCAGACAGGGCAGAAACCGCCGCTTTCATCCGTTTGACATAACCACCGTGATCCGCGCCAAACACGTCGATCAATTGATCGAATCCGCGTTGTACCTTGTCATAATGATACGCAATATCGGGGGCAAAATACGTCCATGCACCGTCCGATTTTTTCACAGGCCGATCAACATCGTCGCCGTGATCTGTTGATTTAAACAAGGTTTGTTCGCGCGGCTCCCAATCTTCGGGTTTTTTGCCTTTTGGGGGTTCCAAAACGCCTTCGTAAATCAGACCCTTGCCATCCAAATCATTGATCGCACTTTCGATCAGCCCGGTACCATACAGTGATTTCTCGCTGAAAAACACGTCCATTTTGATACCCAATATCGCTAAATCAGCGCGGATCAAATCCATCATTTTTTCCGTCGCAAACAGACGTAAATCAGCCAGCCATTCGGATTCAGGTTTGTCCACCAAACTGTCGCCGTATTTTTCCTTTAACGCTACGCCAACATCCACCAGATAGTCACCGGGGTAAGTTCCGTCAACGAATTCAACCTGTTGGCCGTTCGCCTCTAGGTATCGCAAATACGCGGAACGTGCCAAAACATCGACCTGTGCGCCGCCGTCATTGATATAATATTCGCGCGTTACCTTATAGCCTGCGAAATCCAACAAACTGGCCAATGCATCACCAAAAACCGCGCCGCGTGTATGACCCACGTGCAATGGGCCCGTTGGATTGGCCGACACGTATTCCACATTTACCTTCAGCCCCGCCCCCATGTCAGAGCGCCCAAAATCAGCGCCCGCAGCAACCGCTACGGGAATTACACCGCGCCATAAATCTGGCGCCAAACGCAGGTTCAAAAACCCCGGCCCCGCCACATCGGCGGACGCCACGCGATCATCCGCCACCAATAATGTAGCCAACGCATCGGCAATCGCGCGTGGATTGGCGCGTGCCGGTTTCGCCAAAACCATCGCCGCATTCGTCGCCATATCGCCGTGTAACGCATCGCGCGGTGGTTCCACGGTTACATTTGCGAAATCCAAATCCGCAGGCAACGTGCCAGCAGTTTGCATCGCCTCAAGCGAGGATAAAACAAGGGTTCTGATATCAGCGAATAAGTTCATCGGTCTGTCCAAAATTGATTGCCCGCGATGTAACACATGGGCGCGTTATGTGCCAGCATGGAGTTGCGTAAACCGCTTTTCTGCGTACCCATCCGTCATCCCCGCCATATAATCCGAAATCAACCGTGCACGGGTGTGGTCATCGCCGTCGCTGGCCCATTGGGGCGACAATAATGTGGCGTCGTTCATGAATGCATCGAACAAACCCGATACCACCTGCTCGGATCGCACGCGCATAACGTTGACGCGATCAGATCGGTACATGTTTTCAAACAAAAACGCGCGAATTTGTTGCAGATCGGCAAATAACGCATCCGAAAAACGAATGACGGGCGCGGACAGGTTACGGATGTCTTGGGCGGTGTTTGCGCCGCTGTTTTTGATCAGGTTTGTCGACGTGTGGATCACATCCTCGACCATCACGCCAAACACGCGGCGTAATGCTTCGTGGCGGCGGCGATTACTCTCAAGGGCTGGATACTTTTTATCAACGGCGGTAAAACACGCCCCAACGATGGGCAGGTCGGCAAGGTCGTCCTCGGTGAACAACCCCGCGCGCAATCCATCATCAAGGTCGTGGTTATTATAGGCCACATCGTCCGAAATCGCGGCAACTTGGGCTTCGGCGCTGGCGTGGGTCTGCAATTCCAAATCATGTTTGGCGCTGTATTCCGACAGGGCATTTGGCAGATCGCCCACCACGGGACCATTGTGTTTTGCAATCCCTTCCAAAGTTTCCCATGTCAGGTTCAGCCCATCAAATTCGGCGTAATGACGTTCCAGTGATGTCACAATTTTGATCGCTTGGGCGTTGTGATCAAATCCGCCAAAGGGTGCCATTTTTGCCGCCAATGCATCTTCGCCCACATGGCCAAATGGCGTGTGTCCCAAATCATGTGCCAATGCGACAGCTTCGGTTAATTCGGAATTCAGATGCAGGGTTTTGGCAATCGTGCGCGCCACCTGCGCCACCTCGATTGTGTGAGTCAGGCGGGTGCGAAAATGATCGCCCTCGTGTGCCACAAAAACTTGGGTTTTATGTTTCAAACGGCGAAAGGCGGTACAGTGGATAATACGATCGCGGTCGCGCTGAAATGCGGTGCGATGCACGCTTTCATCTTCATAATACAATCGTCCGCGTGATTGATTTGGGTCGCTGGCCAGTTTGCTGTCCATTATGTGATCGCCTTTGTATTGTGCTGGGTCTCTTGCCCGCTTATATTGGGCTTGTATCCCATTTATGAAAGTGGCGAAAGATGGACCTTTCTTTACCTCCCAGTGTGACCCAACGCGCATTTGATCGTTTGGCCGAAATCAATGACGGCGCTGATGGCGCACAGGCGTTACGCATCGCCGTCGAAGGCGGCGGTTGTTCGGGATTTCAATATGAAATCAAGCTGGAACAACAACCAGACGGCGATGATTTGGTGTTGGAACGCGATGGTCAAAAAGTGTTGATTGACAAGGTGTCCTTGCCATTTCTGGCCAATGCGGTGATTGATTTTTCGGACGAATTAATCGGCGCACGGTTTGTGATCGAAAACCCCAATGCCACATCCAGCTGTGGATGCGGCACCAGCTTTTCTGTTTAATTAAACCTTTTTACTGCCAGCGGCGCGGAAAAATGCGGTGACCTCGTCGGTCAAAAATCCCTTGCCTGTGGCAATTTGGGGCAATTCGAATGCAGACCCGCAATTGACCTCGATCACAACGGGGCCCGCATCGGTTATTGCAATGTCGGTGGAACCATATTTGATGTCATGGTGCATCAACGCAACGGTTTCATTCAAGGATTTAACAGCGTCCCAATGCGGTAACACCTCGCCTATTAGTTTGCGGTCTGAATTTGGCAACGCCGCATAATTTTCATACCCCATATCAGTTTTACCGACCAAAGTTTGGATTTCACCGGTTGTCGTATCCAACGCACAGACCAAATTATCCGTACGCCAAAAATTGTCGGCAATGCTGTTACCCATTGGTAATTTCAGCACGGCAAAGGGGTTAAACACGCCCGTATCGTCAACCATATTGATCAACCGAACAGTGGCCGTCGCATCGGTGATTCCATCGAAAAAACCGTGCGGTTTGATCAACTTTTGTAAAACAAAAGCACCCTTATCAACATAAATGTCGAAAAAATCGTCATAGGAAACACTGTCTCCGCCGCGAATTTGAATGGCTTCCTTGTCTGCACTGTCGATCACAAATGCCCCCGCGCTCCACATGCTGCGCTGGCTTTTGGCAAACAACGGCGGTTTGTTTTGGGTCAGGAATTTTTTCAACGACTCCACGTCCTTGATCACGGGTGTTCCGGGGTACAGGCGCACCGATCGATCGATCACGCCAACAGTTTCAGGCACCGGAATTTTACAAGCCTCCAAAAACGTCCCGCTTAACCATTTATCCTCGGTGACCGCCCACCAATCGCGTTTTGTGGTTTCATCGAAAATTGGCCAATGAATGAACGCAGAAATAAACCGCTCGCGGTCGTCGTCGCTGAATTTTGAGCGATCATACAGCCCGTATCGCAAATATTCCGCCATCCGCAATTTTCCACGTCCGCGTTTTAATTTGGCGTGATCCAAAGTAATTTTGATCGGATTAACCCCAGACGCGCGCGCCGCATTCGCCAGCATTTGCGTGCTGGGCATATCCTTGGCGTGGTTGATGGTTTCGATATCTTTTTGAAAGGCAGTTTTAACGGATTTCGACATTTCATTCCCAAATTGTGTTTACACAAGTTAAGGACGTATTCCCGTGTGGATCAATCATTTCTTTTAATTGCTTGCGGATTTTTCCAATTCCAATTCGGGTTTGCGATTTAAATTTAGCATTTCATACGAAAATGCCTCCTGCACATTGGCGGGCAGGGAATCTGGAAAATCACGTGCATTCAGCCGCTCGTAACAGAACTGATCGACCAGTGGCCAATCCAACAGGTCATTTATGGCCTGCACTGTGGACGCCGTTAAACGACTACGCCAACATTCCATGGCATAATAATCCTGCAATTCTGACAGTGGTTTGCCGTGGTTTTTGGTCGATTTATCAATCGGCTCTGGTAATGCATTCGTGCCAAAGGTTTTCAGCGCTGTGCTCAGCGCCAATGTTGGATCGGCCACAAAATCCTCGAACCGCAGATAGGCATATTGCCCATCTGACAATTCGGCCTGATCCGCAAAATCCGCATAAGCGCGCAGTTTTGTGTTCCATAAACCCATCACAGATCGCAATAAAATACCCGTGTTATCGCGGCGTTCCGTCAACCACGGTCGTTTGATAAACGTCAGAAAATCATCGGTGCGCCGCGCTTTCATATGGTAGGGTTTACATGCCATTGACAGCGCCCATGAATAGGGATTGCGCACACAAAAAATCGTGCTGACATCCTGATCCTTGAACGTGTCATCCCACACTGGTGCCGCATGTTTCCACATCGCCAGCGGGGCATTGTGATGCGCTACATTATCGCGCAGCGCATCCACATAAACTTTGCGCCAATCATCCTGAATATACAGGTTGATCGAGGCCATCATATTGGCCCATTCCACATTGCCCATATCATCGGGACGCTTGGTATTAAACAGTGTCACACCGTCGGTTTCACGCAACATGCGTTTCACCGCGCGCGTGGCAGTGTTGCGTTCACCGAACAGTTTTATTTTCAAATCCATAGGTTAATCTTTGCGCCAATTTAGTTAATGCATTCCTAACTTGCGCGGGGTGTGTGGGCAGTTATAGGGTGTGGTAATCACAAAGGACGCGCACATGAAAATCGCCAGCTTTAACATCAACGGGATCAAAGCCCGCCTGCCCGCCTTGTTGGATTGGCTACGCGAAGCCGCGCCCGATGTGGCGATGTTGCAAGAAATCAAATCCATGGATGAAGTGTTCCCCCGCGAAGAGATCGAAGCGTTAGGATACGAGATTCACACCCACGGGATGAAGGGTTTTAATGGCGTTGCGATGTTGTCCAAAACACCGCTAGAGGATGTGATGCGCGGTCTGCCCGGTGACGACGAAGACATCCAAACCCGTTATATCGAGGCAACGGTGATTGGGGACAAGGGCGCGGTGCGTTTGTGCAATCTGTACCTGCCCAATGGTAACCCTGTGCCTGGGCCAAAATATGACTACAAATTGGCGTGGATGGCGCGCCTGTATGATCGCGCAGTTGCATTAATGGCCGCCGAGGAACCGTTTTTGATGGCGGGGGATTACAATATCATCCCCCAAGCGATTGATTGTTGGGACACCGCCCCTTGGTTGGAAGACGCCGCGTATTTACCCGCGAGCCGTGCGGCGTATCGCAAGATTTTAAACCTTGGGTTCACCGATGCGTTTCGCGTGCGCAATAATGCGGCGATGAATTACACGTTTTGGGATTATCAAGCGGGGGCGTGGAATAAAAACAACGGCATTCGGATTGATCATTTTCTGTTATCACCATCTTGTGCGGATATCTTGGTGGATTGTCAGGTGGATCGTGAATGCCGCGCCAAAGAAAAACCATCCGATCATGTGCCTGTTTGGGTTGAATTGGATATTTAGGTATTAGATTCAAACTTTTATGCGCTTCGCGCGGAAGATATTTAAACAAAGTAAAGATCGGTCATTTGCCCGCCCTAAACCTTGTGTTTGTAGATCCAATCGAAACGGTTTTCTAGTTTATGGGGTGCAATTTTTGCACTTAGGCGCAGGCTTTCGTGGGTTGCAGTGCGGATCGCCGGATTGGACAAGTGAAAAACCTTGCCATTGCGTGCAGCCAATTGTTGAACAGACGTTGCACGCTGTTTTCGTGTGGTTTCATAGCCTGCGAACGCAAGGCGAATGTTATCCGTATCATTCAGCACCCGCGCCAAAACGAATGCATCTTCTAATGCCATACAGGCACCCTGTGCCATAAAGGGGAACATCGGATGGACAGCATCGCCCAGCAATGCCACATGCCCGCACGACCATGTTTGCAACGGTGGATGGCCATACAGCCCCCACAGCCTTACCTGTTCCACCCGCGCCAACAGCGCCGGCACATCACCGCCAAATTCGGCGAATGCTGTGCGTAAATTCGCAGGTGTATCCGTGTTTTCCCATCCCTCGGACGCGGTCAATTTCCGTTCCTGCACCGCCACTATGTTGATCAATTTGCCCCCACGCAGTGGGTACGTCACCAGATGTTTGCCCAGCCCCATATAAACGGTGGTTGGCGCATCTGGATTATCGGCAGGGAATGTCGCACGCCACGCCACTTGGCCACTGAACCGCGCCGCGCCTGCCTTGAACCATTTTTGGCGGGTTTGGGAATCGACACCGTCAGCGGCGATAATCGCATCAAATGTTTGCACTGTTTCCCCAACGCGAATTTGCGGGCGTTCGATCAACCCATCCACGATGTCGGCCGCGGCGCTCAACCGTATGTCCACGCCCAGCGTTTGTGCACGCGCCACCAGCGCCGCCATCAAATCAGCGCGGTGCAATTGCAAATATGGATAATCAGGGTTTTGATTTTGGCGAATGCGCGCCACAAAGCGCCCATTCTTGTAATCGCGCAATTCAACCGCCTGTGGACGGCTGGCGGGATTTGCGTATTCGGGATCAACGCCCAGTGCATCCAGTACAGCCAAACCATTCGCGCTGATCTGAATACCTGCGCCCACCTCGGTCAGTGCAGGCGCGCGTTCAAACACCGTGACGCGGCCACCCAATTGCGCAATGGCGATGGCCGTGGCCAACCCGCCAATACCGCCGCCAATAATTCCGAAATCTTTATCTGTGACTGACATGGTATCCCAATTGAAAACACCGCGTGGATGCACGCGGTGTTAACTGTGTTCGTTATGTGTGTCCGCGTCAATCGTCGCGGTGCACTTTTTCTTTGCGCTCGTGACGCTCTTGGGCTTCCAGTGACAGGTTTGCCGTTGGGCGTGCTTCAAGACGTTTTAGCGAAATTGGTTCGCCCGTTGCATCACACCAACCGTATGTACCGTCTTCGATTCGGCGCAGCGCGCTGTCGATTTTGGATACCAATTTGCGTTCGCGATCCCGTGTGCGCAATTCCAACGCACGATCGGTTTCTTCGGATGCACGATCGGCCACATCCGGTATGTTGCGCGTTCCTTCTTGCATGCCCTCAATGGTATCGCGACCATCGGACAAAATAGACGCTTTCCAGTCTTGCAGTTTTTTGCGAAAATATTCGACCTGACGGTCATTCATAAACTCTTCGTCATCAGTGGGACGGTATTCAGAATCCAGCATTTTATTCACCTTCATTTTCAAACCTAACTTGGCGATTATTCCATTGTTAGGGCGGAGGTAACGCAGAATTTGCCCGATGTCACGCCCTAGTTGTCTGTGCTTGCTGGAATCCGTCAAAATCCATAGGGTTAACCATGAAATTCGACAATTTTCACAAAAATGTGTGAATTCACAGTACACCAAATGGATCAAGTTAATGGAATTACAACTGAAAACACCGACACCACAGATGGAGCAAGATTGGCGAAACCTTTGGGCGCAGTATTTGGCGTTTTATAAAACCAACAAGCCAGAGGCGGTTTTTGCCGCATCTTGGGCGCGGATTTTGGATAATTCATCGCCGATGCATGCGGTAATTGCGTATCAGGGCGACAAGGCGGTGGGTTTGACGAATTTTCTGTATCACAACAGTTTCTGGGAAGTCGAGGATCGGTGTTATTTAAACGATCTGTATGTCCATCCCGATGCCCGTGGTTTGGGCGCAGGCGAAGCGTTGATAAATGCAACCGTGGCGCACGCCAAAACCCAAGGTGTGGGAATTGTGTATTGGACAACCGCACATGACAATACCGTCGCACGCGGATTGTATGACAAAGTGGCGCAACTAACGCCTTTCATCAAATATCAGGTGTCATGACCAAATCGAAACTCTTTCTATTTTTGGCCTTGTTCCTGTGGGGGTGCCAACCGCGTGCGATAAATCTGCAACCACCCGCACAGATGGAATCATTCACCCAATCCACATCCAAGCGTGCGGTGCGTCGGGCCAACGCAGACATTGCGGATGAATTTTTAGATTTCATGTTTCGGACCGAAAATGGCAACGCATTGCCAATCTTCACCCGGTTTAACGAACCCGTTATTATTTCAATTGATCCAAATTTTTCAGAGTTTGTGCAACGTGAATTACGCTCACTAATTGCGCGCATCCGTATCGAAGCAGGCATTGATATAACGACGTCCACGCAAACAAAAATGGCCAATATTTATCTGCATGCAATTCCCCTGTCGACGTTACAAAAGCGCGCCCCTGGCGCCACATGTTTCACCGTACCCAATGCCCGCAGTTTGCGCGAATTCAAACGCAACTGGCGCTCTGGTCAATCGCGATGGCGCGATGTGACTGTGCGCAAAGTTGCGTCTATTTTCATCCCATCCGATCAACCCCCACAGGTGCAACGTGATTGCCTACACGAAGAGTTGGCGCAAACATTGGGCCCCTTAAACGATCTGTACCGCGTGCCAGACAGTG
Organism: uncultured Rhodobacterales bacterium; assembly: GCA_963976255.1. Taxonomy (GTDB): domain Bacteria; phylum Pseudomonadota; class Alphaproteobacteria; order Rhodobacterales; family Rhodobacteraceae; genus Amylibacter. The sequence continues at coordinate 14,522 of CAXBJO010000009.1, read as the reverse complement.
TTTTCAACGATGACAACGTGCGACGTGTTTTAACCCCCTATGACATGCTGATTTTGCGCATAACCTATGCCAAAGAATTGCAAAATGGAATGACACAGACACAGGTTGCCACCCTGTTGCCGCGCATTTTGAAACGCCTGAACCCGCAGGGACAACGCATTGAGGCAAAGGGGAATACATTAGCATCCGAATGGTCACAAATCATTGGCAAAACCTATCGCCTTGGCACGCCTGCTGACCAACGTATCATTTGGGCGCGCAAGGCACATAAGTTGGCGTTAACGAAAAATTTGGGGCCACATCGCACGGCATTGTCGGTGATAGCACAGGCGCGCGTGGCGCAAAACCTGCACCCAAATACCCGCGCTAACTTGTACCAACAGGCGATCGATCTGTTTAACGACGCCCATGGCGCAGGCAATGTTTACAGCGGGATCGCCACACAGGAATTGGCATTCACATTGTTTCGTTTGGGACAAGTAAATCAGGCAGAGGCGTTCCTGCCCCAAATCACCAAAACCGCAAACACATTACAGGACGGTGAATTGATGTTCATGGCCTTGCACCTACAGGCCGCAATTGCAACGAAACGCGGCAAAACCGCCAAAGCCAAAGCATTGGTTGCACAGGCACGCGGCTGGGGTTTATATGCCCTTGGAAACCACCAACGGGTGGCACAAATCGAACAGGAACTGGGTTCACTTCACCCATCAGTGCAGGAAAACTAAAATGGTACCACTTATATCGGCATTTATCGGATTTATCATCGGCTGGCTTCGTAGCATGCGCAAAGGTGGGGGCACAATGGATCGCCTACAATACGCTTTCGCACACGCAATCGCGCTGGGCTTGTTGGGATTGATCGCCTCGGTTTTGTTAATTCGCATCGTAAGTTAATCAGGTTTTCGTGAACCGCTTGCACGTGGCACACGGACATCCCATATTAACCACATGTTGAAATTTTCACCCATTCTGTTGGCGATTATCTGGGCTGTGGCCATGTATTACATGTCTGCGTGGCGCACGAAATCCGAGATGGATCAAAAATCCACTCCCCTAAATGATCCGCCCTTACAGGCGTTGACCGATCAGATGGCTGATGTGCTGGATTTGCGTCAAATCAAGGTGCATGTTTATGAAATTGACCCCATAAACGGTTTGGCCGTGCCCGATGGGCGGATTTTTATCACCCGTGGATTTATGAGAAAATACTACAACGGCGAAATCACCGCCCCCGAATTGGCCAGTGTGATCGCACACGAATTGGGACATGTCGCATTGGGTCACACCAAACGTCGGATGATTGATTTTTCAGGCCAGAACGCCATCCGCGTCGCGCTTGCCATGGTTCTCAGCCGCTTTCTGGGTGGGTTCGGTGTGATGATCGCCAACACCCTGACCCGCCTGATCGCGGCGCGCGTATCACGCAAGGATGAATACGAAGCAGACGCATACGCCGCTGCCCTGCTGACGAAATCAGGCATCGGCGTCGAACATCAGATTTCGATGTTTGAAAAGCTGGGTAAACTGTCCGGCGTTGGTGGACAACCCATGGCCTGGATGATGAGCCATCCGAAAACCGAGGATCGCATTGGCGCGATTAAGAATTTGCGCGATGGTTGGACAACTTAATTGATTGTTACACTTTATTGATTGTTACGCTTTAGGTTTTCTGATAAAAACTCTGTATCAGAACGCCGGGTTCACGGCGCTGACTACCTGAAAGCACTATAAATGACACTCATGACGTTCGCTCGATTCGAGCAGCCGTTAAAGTGGTTCGCCCTCGCCTTGGGTCTTGGCAGCACTGTAAGTGTGGTACAAGGTTGGCAATTGGCAGCGATGGCACTTAGCTTGCCGTTTTGTTTAATCTGGATTTACTGCGGTTGGTTACGCAATGAACCGCAATTGAAATACATCAATATAATGTTTGCTGTTCTGTATATTTACGGGTTGGGGCGGTATTTTATTTTAAATACTTAACCCGCAATAAATTTCGCCAACCGTGGCAGGCGCGCGTTCTTCAACATCTTGCGATTGTTAATACTGGCACCTGAACGACGGATCGCCTCTTTGCGCACCGCCTCCACAACTTCCAGCATCGCCGCTTTGTCCGCCATTGCCATTTCCAACAGGAAATCATCGGGGGATCTGCGAATAATACCGTGACCTGTCAAAATATCCGTTGGAAAATCTTTCAGGTTCGCGGTCAATAATTCGTCCGCCTTCCCCTCGATCGCGGCTTGCAACACATGCACATCGTTTTCATCTGGCAGGAACAAATCTTTGTTCTCTGGTCCCAACGCAACCTGTGCATCAGGCCATTTCACCCGCAACAACGCGATTTCAATCGTGGCTTCGGCGTCTTCGCGATTACGTTCTGCGGCGCGACGCCATTCCTCGATAATCCGTTCCGACCACAATGGTACAAACATGCCCTTACTCGCCGCGCCCAACAGGATGGATCGCAGGACTGATGGGTATATCACACAGGTATCAAGAAGGACGCGCATCAATCAAGCCGCAAGAATATGGATTTCAGATATGACGATTCAGCCAGATGCGGATGCACAGGGTGATCAACACCCGGGCCGCCTGTGTGGATGATCTGGCCTGTACGGCCTGCCTTACCCATACCAACTAATGATGATTTGCGGAACTTGGTCATGTCCGCCGCGTGCGAACACGAACAGACTACCAAATATCCACCCGGTTTCACCAGCTTGGCCGCCATTTTCGCCGCTTTTTCATAGGCACGCAAACCGCGTTCCAATGTTGGTTTAGATGGTGCGAATGCTGGTGGATCACAGACAACAACATCAAATGTTGCGCCCTCTTCGTTCAGCGCCGCCATTGTATCGAACGCATCGCCCTTGCGGGTGTCAAATGACCCCGCAAAACCCGATGCATCCGCGCCAGCGATTGCCAAATCCAGTGCAGGTTGCGCGCTGTCCACAGCCAGTGCAGATGTTGCACCACCCGCCAATGCCGCCAATGAAAACCCACCAACGTGGCTAAACACATCCAACATCGTGCCACCCTTTGCCAATTTGGCCGCAAAAGCATGGTTTTCACGTTGATCAAAGAACAGGCCTGTTTTTTGACCGCCCATAATGTCCGCCATATAGGTCGCACCGTTCATCGACACAGGGATTGGCGCATCGACGCCGCCCTTGATAAACACGGATTCGGTATCCAAACCTTCCAATGTGCGCGCGCGACCTGATGCATTTTTCAGGATGATTTTCGGCGCGAATACCTGTTCCAGCGCCGCCGTAATGTCGGCCATCATATTTTCCGCCCACGCGGCGTTTGGTTGCACAACAAATGCATCGCCAAAACGATCAATAATCACCCCAGGTAATCCATCCGCCTCGGCGTGGATCAAACGGTAATATGGTTGTGCATACATCTGTTCGCGCAATGCGCTTGCGTGTTTCAACTTGGCCACGATCCACGCGGTATCAATCACCGCATCCACATCTAAATCCATCACCCGACCAGTGATTTTTGATTCACCATTAAAGGTGACTAACGCGATGTCCTGTTTATCGTTGGTTTGCACCTTAACGAATGTGCCCGCAGGGATTTTCTTGGTCCGTCGATCCAACACAACATCGTCGGAGTAGACCCAAGGGAATCCAAACATCACCCGTGCAGGTGATTTGTTGGGGCGAAAGCGGAGTGTGGGAATATCTGTCATAGGGTGCGCTTACATGGGTTCAAGACAAAAGAAAAGCGCCCAAGCAGATGCTGGGGCGCTGAAACGAACCAAGGGGGAGAGAGTTCGTTTTAATTGGTTGTTACGCGTGGCGTAGTGAACCAAATGTGAATAGGTTTTTAACCGATTTTGAAAATGCAGCCATCAAACGGCTCATCTCTTCGGCTTGCATAAGCGCGGCTTTGCGACGAATTTCGTTCAGGTCTGCAACTTCATAGTTGCTTAGGTCGATTTGAGTATTTTCCATGATCATATCTTTCCGTTGTTGTTGAAAGATACCTAGGACATCACGCCGCCGCTGACATCAGACAATACAGCCTTACCGCCACGCGAATGGTGCATAGCTGGTTAAAACAGCTATGCGTTTGTTTAATGGAAGCCGACTTCGCTGCCGATTTCGGATGCGTTTTCCAACCAGCGCATGATGTGACCACCCACCGAGCGAAAACAAACCAGTTGCGCATTTTGCGCATCCGTAAACCAAAACGCCACCGCCAATTGGCCAATTCGTGTGCGACGCACCTCGCCCAGTGGCAGTGCATCCACAGACATGTCCGCCGGCGATCCCTTGGCCAAAACATCGCGGATCACATCACCAGACAGGTCAAAAACCGCCCGCGCATCGGAAACATTCACCGCCAAATGATGTACAGATGACAATGATTTCGACAATTTCGCCACCACATCATCCACGCCTGCGTAATCAACCATCAACAACAACTCGTCCGACGACATCCATGCCGCACGGCCCAACTTGCCCACTGTAATCTGACGCAGCGCGGGCATTGCCGCCCCTGTCGCGGCTTTCACCGCCTTGGCCATTTCAGGCGATGCCAAATCACCGCGCAGGGTTATCATCCCCATCAGGCCTGCATCGCTGATTGTAATCATGCCATCACTGGTCGCGCCATTCAGCGCCGTAACACTAGACATTTTGACGTGCTCCTTCTGGATCAAGGAAAACTGGATCACAGATTTCCGCCTTAATAATTGTGCCATCTAACGTCGGGAAATCAATCACCTCGCCCATCCGATCGGGGCCAAATTCAATCAATCCCATGGCAATCCCGCGATCCAACGTCGGCGAGAAATACGTCGACGTCACGCGCCCAATCATATTTTTCACGCCATTTTCGCGGATCGTTCCATCGGTTGCATACGCACCATCAGGGATTACATCCGATGGGGTCACCGTTTTCAGCCCAACCAGTTTCCAACGCGATGGATCGGCCATGTGCGACCGCATTTGCGCGCGCTTACCCAGAAAATCCGCCTTCTTTTTCGAAATCGCCCACTGCATGTTCAAATCCTGCGGGATCACCGTTCCATCGGTTTCATCACCAATCATGATAAACCCTTTTTCGGCGCGCATCACGTGCAGACATTCGGTGCCATAGGGTTGAATGCCAAATTCTGCACCCGCCTCCATGCACATATCCCAAAACGCCTGACCATCCGATGCTGGCACTGCAATCTCGTAGGACAACTCGCCAGAAAATGAAATCCGAAATGGCCGCGCCTTGATGCCGCCAATCGTACCCTCTTTGAAGGCCATGAATTCCAATGCGCCGGCCGATACATCCATTCCGCCCAGCTTTTCCAACACCTTGCGGGCATTGGGGCCGACAATGGCAATTTGCGCGTACTGCTCGGTTACATTTGCGGTGTAAACCTTCCAATCCCACCATTCGGTCTGTAACCACTCTTCCATCCATGCATGGATGCGATCCGACCCACCTGATGTGGTGTGGCACAGGAATGTTTCATCGTCCAAACGCGCAACCACGCCGTCATCAGACAGGAAACCATTTTCCGTACACATCAACCCATAACGACAACGGCCAACCTTCAGGCTCGACATCATGTTGGTGTACATCATGTCCAAAAACTTGCCTGCATCGGGGCCTTTGACGATGATTTTACCCAGTGTGGACGCATCCAACAGGCCGACATTTTGCCGCGTGTTCAAAATCTCGCGCGTTACCGCATCCTTAACACTCTCGCCCTCTTGCTGATAACAATACGGACGACGCCAATCGGCAACCGGTTCGAAAAATCCACCGTTTTCATCGATCCATGTATGCATCGGCGATTTACGAATTGGCTTAAACAAATCACCGCGTGCATCCCCTGCAATCGCACCCATTGAAATCGGGTGGTATGGGGGGCGGAATGTGGTGGTGCCAACCTGTGGAATTTCCGCGTTCAAGCTGTCTGCCAAAACGGCCAAGCCATTGATATTCGATAATTTACCTTGGTCTGTTGCCATGCCCAACGTGGTGTAACGTTTGGTGTGTTCAACACTTTCGTAACCCTCGCGGGCGGCCAAACGCACATCAGAAACCTTTACATCATTTTGATAATCTAAGAATGTTTTGGTTTGTAATTTGATCGACATGCCTTGGGGCATTTGCCAAATTTGTTCGATCATGGCTTCTGGCTCTGACACTGCTTTCACAGCCTTGGCAGGGGCGGGTTTATACCCCGCCTCTTTGGCCGCTTTGCGCGCCTGCGCAATCGCATCGTTCATCGCACTTGCCGCATCCAGATGCCCATTGGCTGTTCCGCCAACAATCACAAAGCCTGTGCCATCCGCACCCAGTGGGGGGCGCGTCGCATCGGGGCGGAACATTGCTTGATCCGCGTCCCAATTCAATTTGCCGCCACAATGTGACCACAGGTGAACAATCGGTGACCAACCACCTGACATTGCAACCACATCACATTTGATCTCTTCAATCGGCGTGCCTTCGCCCGCTTGCGCACAGATCGCAACACCAGTGACAATTTTCGATCCCTTAACCTTGGAAATCGCCATGCCAGTTTCAACACGAATACCACGTTCACGCGCCATGTTTGGCAAGACACCATCCGCAGAAACGCGCGCATCCAAAATCGCCGCCACACTCAGACCGGCATCAACCTGTGCAATCGCCGTGCGATACGCATCGTCGTTGTTTGTCGCCACCACCATAACATCGCCACAAGACGTGCCATAATTGGTGATATAATCGCGCACACCACCCGCCAACATCACACCGGGAACATCGTTGCCCGCAAATGATATTGGACGTTCAATCGCGCCTGTCATTGTCACAATCCGTTTGGCACGAATGCGCCACAACCGATGGCGAGGACCGCCAATTTCAGGTGCATGATCCGTCAGACGTTGATAACCCGTCGCCCAGCCGTGATCGTAAACCCCTGCACCCATCATGCGCGTGTGCAAGGTGACGTTCTCCATACGCGACAATTCTTCGACAGCATCTGCAATCCAATCGGCGGCGCTGACGCCGTCAATCATAACCCCATCCACAGGTGCGCGACCGCCCCATGTGTTGGTTTGCTCCAACACCAAAACCTTGGCACCCGAACGACCAGCCTCAAGGGCGGCGGCCAAACCGGACGTTCCACCACCAACGATCAAAACGTCAACATGCGCGTAAAAATATTCGTATTTATCCGCATCAACACCCGATGGTGCCGCGCCCAAACCCGCCGCTTTGCGAATGATCGGTTCAAACAGATGTTTCCACGCGAACCGCGGGTACATGAATGTTTTGTAATAAAAACCAGCTGGAAAAACGCGACTCATGATGCGGTTTACACCACCGACATCGAATTGCAGTGACGGCCATGCGTTTTGGCTTTTGGCGGTCAACCCGTTGAACACTTCGGTGGTTGTGGCACGTTGGTTTGGCTCGAATTTGCCACCCTCGCCCAAACCGACCAATGCGTTGGGTTCTTCGGGGCCTGATGCCACGATGCCACGTGGACGGTGGTATTTAAATGATCGTCCCACCAATGTTTCACCGTTTGCCAATAACGCCGACGCCAATGTGTCGCCCTCAAACCCAGACAGGCGTTTGCCATCGAATGAAAATTCAACCGCTTTGGCGCGATTAATCAGGCGTCCACCTGTGGCTAATCTTGTGCTCATTTCGCAAAACCTTCAAATTCGGGGCGCTTTTTCTTGATCTTGTTAATCAAGGCCTTGGGCGGGGTGAATGTCTGTGCGGAATATGTCCCGAACACCTCTAACGTCATTGTACAACGCGCGGCGTGAAACCATTTGCCACAGCCGTACACATGACGCCAGCGTTCGAAATGCACACCCTTTGGGTTGTTGCGCATGAACAGATATGTTTCCAAATCATCATCATTCGCCCCCGCACCGTGGCGTTCAATATGGGCCTGACCATCACAGTGCAGATCCGTTTCATCAGCGGTAATCCCGCAATTTGGGCATGTTAAGCTCAGCATGTTGCACCTATCATAAATGCGCGAAAAATTGTGTTTTGTGTCATGGTTCGATTGTCTCCAAGCAGCGATCAATCGATGCTTTGGCTGTGCGCAATGTTTCCAGATCGACCACGATGCTGTCCTTTAGGCGCAACAGATCAAAACTAACGCTTGTGCCCGTCGCAACGCCCGCATCAAAATCCTTCAAATCGGTGTCTTCGGTCAATGGCAATGGGAACGTGTTGTTCACGATTTGCAATTGGCGCACGGTGAACGGTTCGCCGTCAAATCGAATGGTCAAAATATCGTCCGCTTGCGCCATCTTAACGCCTGTATGCCCTGTCACCTGCCACCGATCACCATCTTTCAATTTATACGTCGCGAAAAATGACGGCGCACCGTTTTTGGACACGGTGTTGATGGTTGCCCAACACACTTTGGATGCTTCAACCTTCGTGATTTGGGTCTCGCCCATAGTTTCAAAGATTTCCATCGATTGGCTTTGGGCAAATGCTGGCGTTGTGATGCTCAGCGCGACAACGGCTGCTGTATGAATGAGTTTTCTCATTAGTGTGCTACTCCTGCTGCTACGCTTTCGTCGATAAATCGACCTTCTTGGAAACGGTTCAAACCAAACTCCGCGGCTAATCCTGTTTGCTCATCCTTGGCCATCAATTCCGCCATCGCCCAACCAGACCCCGGAATGGCTTTAAACCCACCCGTGCCCCAGCCGCCATTAATGAAACAGCCCTTAAGCGGTGTTTTCGAAATGATCGGTGAACGATCACCCGTCACATCCACAATACCGCCCCAATGGCGCAACATTTTCAACCGACTGACCATCGGGAATGTTTCAATCAACGCCCGTACGGTTTCCTCAAGATGATGAAACGATCCACGTTGGGTATAGTTGTTAAACCCGTCCGTACCGCCACCAATAACCATTTCGCCCTTATCCGATTGCGACATGTATCCGTGCACCGTGTTGGCCATAACCACCACATCCATGCACGGCTTGATCGGCTCTGATACCAACGCCTGCAATGCCACTGATTCCATCGGCAAACGGAACCCCGCCATATCGGCCAAATGCCCCGAATTCCCCGCAACCAAAATGCCCAGCTTCTTACACTTAATATCACCCTTGGATGTTTTCACACCCGTCACTTGGCCACGCGCCTGTGTCACTGCAGTCACTTCGCATTGTTGAAAAATATGCATCCCCATGTCGGAACACGCCCGCGCATATCCCCACGCCACCGCGTCGTGACGCGCGGTTCCCGCACGTGATTGCCACAGCGCACCCAAAACAGGGTAACGCGGGCCGGCCAATTCGATAATCGGGCATAATTCCTTGACCTTTTGCGGGCCAATATATTCCGTTTTCACACCCTGCAATTTATTCGCAAAGGCCGTGCGCTGATACCCACGAATTTCCGCCTCGGTTTGTGCCAACATCATCACACCGCGCGGGCTGAACATGACGTTGTAATTCAAATCCTGTGACATCGTTTCATACAGTGAACGGGCTTTTTCGTAAATCGCGGCGGATGGATCTTGTAAATAGTTCGAGCGAATAATCGTCGTATTACGCCCCGTGTTCCCGCCACCAAGCCATCCTTTTTCAACGATCGCCACATTGGTGATGCCAAAATTCTTGCCCAAATAATATGCTGTCGCCAATCCATGACCACCCGCGCCCACGATCACAACATCGTATTCTTTTTTCATCTCAGGTTTGGCCCACGCACGTTCCCAGCCCTGATGATAACTCAGTGCATTTTTAGCGATGGCAAAAGCGGAATAACGTTTCATGTGGGATTACCTTTAACAAGCGAATGAAGCCTTCTCGCCAATTTCGCGATATTAGCCAAGGAGTCCAGCGGCAATCGAATGGTAAATCGCGACATTTGCGCAATTTGCGGCGCCGTATTAGATATTTAATCAAAGTAAAGTGACAGGGTGCGACACATTTATCGCTACACTTTCGGGGCAACCAGCGATAGTTATTGCGCGAAGAGGAATGTATTATGATTTGGATCATCGGCGTTATTGCCAGTATCGTTGCAATTATCGCGATTTCGCGCCCCATTTTGGCGGCACGTGATGTGGATATTGGTGCCGCAGCCAAAGATATGGCGCTGTACAAGGATCAATTGACCGAAGTGGAAAGCGATCTTTCACGTGGTGTCTTAAGCGAAGCGGATGCAACCGCCGCACGGTTGGAAATCTCGCGGCGTATCTTGGGTGCGGATAAACGTGCAAAAAATGAAACTGGCGGCGCAATTGCACCCCCAACCGCCAACATCGTTTTGGCGGTATTGATCGGCGTTGCAATATTGGGTGGCGGCATTGGCGGCTATGCTTCACTTGGGCAACCAGGAATGCCAGATCACCCATTGGCCGCGCGATTGGCCGAAATGAAACAAGCGCGCGCAAATCGCCCCAACCAGCAAGAAGCAGAAGAGCGCGTTGGCCAAGTCGAAATCACTGCAGCACCCGAATATATCGATCTGGTTGCACAATTGCGTTTGGCTTTGGAACAAAAACCAAATGACGAACAGGGTTTACGCTTGTTGGCATTACATGAATTCCGTTTGGGCAATTACAGCGCCTCGCGCATTGCCCAATCCAAGTTTATGGAAATAATCACCGATGCCGCAACAGCCAAAGATTATTCTGATTTTGCCGAGGTGATGATTTTCGCCGCAAACGGCTATGTTTCGCCAGAGGCGGAATTGGCATTAAGCCAGACATTAAAAGCAGATCCAACCGATGGCCGTGCGCGGTATTATTCGGGTCTGGCATTGATCCAAAACGGCCGCGCGGATGTGGCGTATAACCTTTGGTCTGGCCTGTTGGCCGAGGGGCCATCGGATGCACCGTGGTTGCCTCTGATTGCCGATCAAATTAACGAAGTGGCGCGATTGGCAGGCATCACAACCTTACCTGGTCCGACAGCAGATCAGATCGCGGCGGCAGGCGATCTGTCGAATTCGGAACGCACCGACATGATCCGCACTATGGTGAATGGTCTAAGTGAACGTTTGGGCACCGAGGGCGGCTCACCTGAAGAGTGGGCGCGTTTAATCCGCGCATTGGGTGTTTTGGGTGAAACTGGCCGCGCATCAGCGATTTGGAACGAGTCTCAGGACGTGTTCGCGGGGAAACCAAGTGCATTGGCAACTTTGCGCAGGGCGGCGCAGGACGCAAAGGTTTCTAATTGAGCTATTACGACGATTTCATTGAATTCGCGGGCGCATTGCCAAAATATAAATCCATCCTTGGACTGGATTTAGGCACCAAAACCATCGGCGTGGCGGTTTCAGACACATTGTGGTCGATTGCAACACCGCGCGAAACCATCAAACGTACGAAATTTGGTCTGGACGCAGATGCATTGGATGTGATCATCACAAGTACGAACGCAGGTGGAATAGTTTTGGGATTGCCCATGAACATGGACGGATCAGAAGGGCCGCGTTGCCAAGCAACCCGTGCATTTGCACGCAACTTGGCCGCGCGTTGTGACTTGCCCGTCGGTTACTGGGACGAGCGATTATCCAGCGTTGCGGCAGAACGTGCGATGCTAGAGGCGGACATGAGCCGCGCCAAACGTGCCGTCGCCATTGACCACGTCGCCGCAAGCTATATCCTGCAAGGTGCATTGGATCGCATTGGAAACCTGACGTAATGGACGAAGTTTGGAAACGCGAACAAGTCGAAAGCCCCTGTGTAAAGCTGTGCATTATCCATTCAGACAGTGGTTTCTGCATGGGTTGTTACCGCACAAGCGACGAAATTGCGGCGTGGTCACGCATGAGTGCGGATGAACGCCGCGAACGGATGTTGATCCTGCCCGAACGCGCCCCAATGGTGAAGGGTGCGCGACGTGGTGGTCGCCGCCGCTAAGATGAATACCCCCATCGCCACACCATCCAAATTCAACCGCGTTATCCGATTGTTACTAAAGTCATGGATTGTCGGAATACTGGTCGCCGCCGTTTTAATGGGCATCATATTCACAATGGGCATTGATACGTCCTTGGAAACATCAACAGCGTTGAAGGTGGTCACAACCTTCTTTATGGGCACATTGTTTTTACTGCTATCTGCTACCCTATTCACTTTGCCACTCATCATATTCGCGGGCATTTTGGCAACCATATTTCACGATAGAATCCGGCAACACCCGTGGATCACAACCGGCATTTTCCCAATCTCTGGCTTTGCCCTATTCGAGGTAACCACACACCTGTTCGCACGCACGAATAATACCAGCCTTGTGGATAGATTGTTGAATTCTATATTCACACCAGAAGGCATCGCCATCCTTATCGCCCTGACTGCATTTGCTGGTTTTTACAGCTTTAAATTACGTGCTGTGACGGCGGGAATTCAAGGTTAACAAATCACTAAAATTTTTATTTTAGTTATAAATCAAATACTTAACCCTATGTCCCCATGGGGACACTTCGCGAAATCACCCAAAAAATGCCTCGCGCAACATATTTGACGCCACAACAATCAGGAAAACCGCAAACACTCGTTTCAGCGTTTTCACATTCAATTTATGGGCCAACGTGGCCCCCAACGGCGCGGTCATCATCGTCATTGAAATCACCACCAAAAACGCCGGAATATTCACATAACCCACGTTCATCGGCGGCCTACCTGCCAAGGGTGGCTGCGCGATCATAAACCCAATCGCACTTGGCAGTGCAATCGCCACCCCAAACCCCGCCGCCGTCGCCACAGCCTTGTGAATTGGAATACCATGCAATGTCATGGTAGGCACCGCAAAACTGCCGCCACCAATGCCCATCAACACCGACAAAAACCCAATCACAGAACTGACGCCTGCACGAATAATTCCTGTGGGCATCGCATCACCCAGATGCCAATCATTGCGCCCAAATGCCATATATAATCCGACGCAAATTCCCAGAACGCCAAAAATCATCGTCAAAACATTGGATGGCAAACGCGCCGCAATCAACACGCCAATCACCGCCCCAACCATAATTCCAGGGGCCCAGGTTTTCAGGATATGCCAATCGACCGATCCTTTCTTGTTGTGACTTAGAACCGATCGAGTCGATGTGAAAACAATCGTCGCCAACGACGTCGCCACGCCAATCTGCATCAACTGCGCGTTGTCATATCCAAGCCCCGTAAAGGCGTAATAAAATGCAGGCACCAAAACAATGCCCCCGCCAACGCCCAATAACCCCGCCAAAACACCCGCAAAGGCGCCAATCGCCAATAACATGAACAACGTCGGCAATAATGTCGTGATTTCTGGCATGATCGCCTCGCTTTCAATTCACTTTAATCAACAAGCGTTCGTGCTTGCAATTCCAATGTGGCATTCAAGGCTTTCTCAACCACCTCAACACCCGCGCCCGCCAGATGCGCCTCTTCGGACAGGGTACGTTTCCAAATCCGCGCACCGACTTGCCCCGCAAACAACCCCAGCATATGGCGTGTAATCTGATTAATCCGCCCACCCTGATCCAGATGCGTCTGCAAATACGGATACATGGCGCGTATAACGTCGGGTGCGGTTTTCACAGGCGTATCGACACCAAATAATGCATCCGCATGCGCCAATATTTCCATCGGGTTATGATAGGCCACACGCCCAATCATCGCCCCATCCAAACCCGCATCAATCTGTGCCTTCGCACTGGCAAAATCCTGTAACCCGCCATTGATCACGACCTCTAAATCGGGACGATCGCGCTTAATCTGATGTACCAAATCATAATCCAATGGCGGTACATCGCGATTTTGTTTTGGCGACAAACCATCCAACCACGCCTTGCGCGCATGAATGGCGAAACTGCGGATGCCACGCGCCGACACGGTTTCAATGAAATTTGGCAACACCTGATGGGGATCTTGGTCATCAACACCGATACGACATTTCACGGTAATTTCCGCACCATTCGACGCATCCATCATCGCCGAAACACAATCCGCAACCAGTGTGGGTTCCTGCATCAAACAGGCCCCAAACCGCCCCGATTGCACGCGATCAGATGGGCAACCAATGTTGATATTCACCTCGTCGTAACCCGCATCACACCCCATCCGCGTGGCCTGCGCCAATTGATCGGGGTTCGATCCGCCAATTTGCAACGCTACAGGGTGTTCAGCCACGTTAAATTCCAACAACCGATCGGCGTCACCATGGATCAAGGCAGGTGCTGTCACCATTTCCGTATACAGCAACGTCTGCGACGAAATCATCCGATGCAGATACCTGCAATGGCGATCCGTCCAGTCCATCATCGGTGCAACGGAGAGTGTTCTAGTTATAAGGGTCACGGGCACCTGCGGGGCTAGGAAATATCGGGGCTGTTTATGGGGTTTTGTAGAGAAATAATAGGGGGAAATTGCGGGTTTTGGAAAGTGTCCACGCGCGGACACATGATTAAGTGTATGATATATATGTAATAAAAGTTTCTACGCTCAAATCTCAAATAATGACACCTGAGCTGAAAAATGGTGATCATCAATCCTCATGGCGGGCAGAGCTTTTTCGCTGCCCGCT
>CAXBJO010000008.1:0-95977 GCA_963976255.1 uncultured Rhodobacterales bacterium | reverse complement strand
GCGCGGTGGTGTCACTGTGGGTGGTATGATCGTGAGAGGTGTGATCGTGGGCGGCGGTTTTTGGTTGATGCGTTGACGCATGGTCGCTGTGAGCTTGGCCACTATTCGTATGCCCACTGTGGTCACCCGCAGTTGTTTCTTTGGGCATTAAGTCCATGCCGCATATGGGGCAGTTTCCAGGTTCATCGCTGATGATTTCTGGATGCATGGGGCAGGTGTATTCAATGCGTGTTTGGAGGGCAGGCGCATCAAAATCCGAGACATCTGCCGCAAAGGCACTTGTTGCGAAAATATTGCGCAGTTGAGATAATGTATCAACCAATTCTTGTTGATTTAGTGAGCCTGTCGCATCCGCTGTGGGTAGGGGATCAATCGTATCTGTGCCAAGAGCAAGGATCGCGCGCGGTCGGGGCATTTGAGCATAAGCGACCGTTGCTGCATCCAGAAGGCCAGCAGGCAAAGGTCCAACGACAACCAATACATTCGCGTGGCGTGGCGTGGTCGACAGGTGCAAACCTGCGGCAGAAAAATCCAAACCGTGCGCGTGCGCTACATCGCTACCGGGTACCACGAAACCACATAGATCCCGCGACATTGCACCCGCAATTATGCGACGCAGCCCTGTCATCGTACCTTGGTTTGCGCCAAACATCATTGACGCCTCAATGCGCCCTGGCTCCAGCCGTAGAGCAGGCCAAGGAACAGGATTGCAAGAAATACGCCCATATCAAGCAGGGCAACCAGACCCTCTTGGCGATAGACGACCGACCATGGGTACATGAAGGCCATTTCCATATCGAATGATAAAAACAGTAACGCATAGCCGTAATATCGGGCGTGATACCTGACCCAAACAGGATCACGTGCAAGGGTGCCGGCAGTGGCGGGCACATCTTTGCCTGGTTCGTCGCGTGTGCGATTGATGGCACGCGCCAAAAAATAAAGGCTGAGCACAAATCCGACAGTACCCAAAGTCAGGCCAAGCAAGATAGCGTATTGTGCGAGTGCGCTGTTTTCCATGTTTTATCCAATTGGCGGCGTTAGATTTTCAAATTATGAGTGGATAGTCTTCGAGTAGATGGTACGGGGTGGTGGAAGTCAAGCAATTAGTTGACGTTGTGCTTGATCCCAAGAAATTGTGAACGACACCCGCTAAGGGTAAGATAACGTGTGATTATTATACAAATTGATCAGGTGCGAATGGTGCATATGGTGCCCTTTTTTTGTGCTAGGGAAACGTCGTATATTACAAAGACGCCGCCAGTGCAAAAACGTTACACATAAAATGTAATAACGCTCAATTACCTTTGAAAAACTTTGCCAATTGCATAACTCTGGCAGAGTGGGGTGAGAAGTTCGTACAAAAACTTGAGCGTGTTTTAGAAAATAATCCTTGTGAGGTATTCATGTCAGCAAAAATAACGAATGCGGTCCAAGGTCGCAAAGAGATTGTCGCCGCCATGAGTACGCCGCTGGCGTCAATTTTCGGCAGTGGGTTTCTGGTTATTGTTCCTGTGCTGGCCAGTGCGGTTGGTCCCTATGCCATCATTGCGATTGTGTTGGTTGCGTTGGTTGCGCATCAGGTGGGGGCAATCGTGCGCCATAATATTTTATGTGCTGAACCCGTATTGGCAGCGGGCAGTAATCGCCTGACAACATTTTTTGAACGCGCTTCTGGGATTGCCTTGATTGGTGCCTATGTGGTTTCGATTTGTTTGTATGTTCATATTTTGACGGCGTTCGTATTGGGTTGGTTTGGACTGGATTCAGCCTTTAACAAAAGCCTGATGACGACCGTAATAATTGCGGCGATAACATTGATTGGTATGTCAGGTGGGCTAACGTCGTTAGAGCGTTTGGAGCGTTGGGCATTATATCTGACGCTGATTATTCTGTCGATTTTGTTGGTAGGGTTTGCGGTTTATGATATTGGGCAGCTGGTTGGCCAAGGCGGGTTTGAATTGCCAGAAATGCCAGATCGGAGCCTGTGGGAAATTGCCACCATTGTTGCTGGTACGCTGATTGTAGTGCAGGGGTTCGAGACGACACGTTATTTAGGCGAGCATTTCAACGCCAACTTACGCATCCGCGCGGCGCGTTGGTCGCAGTATATTTCCCTGACCGTTTATGTTGTGTTTGTTGCGTTAGCGCTGCCTTTGGTATCGGTATTGAACGGGGAATACGACGACAACAGTTTGATCGTATTGGCCGGAACCGCATCAATTTTGTTGCCTGTTCCGTTGATATTGGCAGCTGGGTTGTCACAGTTTTCTGCCGCTGTTGCAGACACATTAGCCGCAGTTGCGAACATGCGGGAAACCAGCGCAGAGAGGATCGCCCCCAAATGGGGTTATCTGGCCGTTGGGGTGGCGGCGATTGCGCTGGCGTGGTCAGGATCAACATTTCAAATTATCGCCATCGCGTCGCGCGCATTTGCTTTTTACTATCTACTTCAATGCGTTGTGGCGTGGTCTGTATGTGAAAACAAAATCGAACGGTTACGGTTTGTCGGGATTGGTGTGATTTTGGCGTTCGTATTGATTTTTGCTGTTCCCGCCGGATGATGAAAATTGCGCCGCAAGTCGACGCATGAATGTCTGCGGCGCGCATTGGGGGGTGACAATTGATTTTTGGAATCATATGGTTGTGTGAATTGCGGCCCGTTTGGCCGAGTATCCATATATAAACAGGAGACAGCCATGTGCTTTTCGCAAACCGTCAGTTTTGGAGCCAGTGTGTTTTTGGTCGGGGGCGGCATTTTTGCCATTGCTAAAGCATCACAAATTAACAAACGCTATATACCCGTTGCGATGATGCCGTTGTTTGCAGGCTTGCAGCAGTTCACGGAAGGGGCTGTTTGGATGGGCGTGAATACGGGCGATCCGGTGACGACACTGTGGGGGGCAATGGGGTTCATCTTTTTCACATGGTTTATGTGGCCGTTCTGGATCCCAGTGGCAACGTATGTATTGGAACCACCTGAAAGTAAGCGGCGTCCGTATATGTTGGCCATGGCCATCGGGGGGCTTGTTTTTGGGCTGGCGCTTTATGTGCCGCATCTGATCAACCCTGATTGGGTCGATGTCAGCGTAAATCAGGATTCATTGGCCTATGAGGGTACGATGATTTTGGATTATTTGATACCACGGCCTTTGACCTATTTGATCTATCTGGCTCTTATCATCGTACCACCTGCGATCTCGACATATCTGCATATGCGCTGGTTCGCGCTGACGCTTGTGGCCGTTGTCATTGTCGATTTTATGTTCCTACGCTATGCTTATATTTCGTTCTTTTGCCTGTTGGCAGGGTTGGGTACGTTACACCTGATCTATATCATTTTACGCAACAAATGCGCACGCGAATGTCCGATGTTGTTTGGATGAATACGTAGAATTTAGATGTGGTTCGCATTTTATCAGCTTGTTAATTGATGCTGTGCGATCGAAATATACGCCAACGGAATACGAATTATTGTCCTATAACTGCATATTAAAAGATTTATTCATGTACTGATTGTATTAATCTTGAAAAGGCTGAAAAACGATGGTGGTTAAGTTTAAAACTTTTAAGTATCCGTGTGCTGTTCGTCTATTTGGCGACCAACCGAGGTTGCGGCATCTGGGCTCTTTCGGAAAGCAAGGCGCATCAGAGCAACTTTTCTTGAGATACATGAAAGTGCAAAGCTTGTAAGATGGGATTAAAATCGACGAGTAAAATCTTGCTTGCAATGCTGTTGTGGGCAGCCTGTTTTCCGTTGCTCACGATCGGAATTACATATGCACCACATCTGGCCTTTGCCACATTGCGCGCGCTTATTGCGGGGTTGGCTCTGGTTGGGCTGGCGCTTGCTTTGGGACGCCCAAATCCGCGTGGGTTACGAAATTGGATTACGCTATCGCTTATCGGGTTTGGTGCCACAAGCCTAGGGTATTTAGGCATGATTCATGCCGCCGAATTTGTTTCACCAGGGATTGCAACGGTCATTGCAAATAGCCAACCTTTGCTTGCCGCAGGCCTTGGTGGGGTTGTTCTGGGAGAGCGTTTGACGTTGCAAGGTAAGGTCGGGTTGTCACTGGGTTTTATCGGTATTATTGTAATCGCTGCGCCAGGCATTTTGGATAGTGCGCAAGAGAGCTACCTTCTTGGAATTAGCTATATCCTCCTCGCGGCTTTCGGGATCACAATAAGTAACGTGCTGCTAAAAAAGATTGCAGCATCTGTTGACCCCCTGATGACGCTTGGCTGGCAGTTCCTTGTTGGTGCTGTTCCCCTTGGAATTGCTTCGGCTGTTATGGAAGACCCTTCATCCATCCAATGGACAGCTACGTTCATAATTGTTCTGATTGTTTTGTCGCTGTTTGGGTCCGCTTTGGTTTATGTAATTTGGCTGTCGGTCTTGGCTCAAGTCCCACTTAACAAGGCCAACGCGTTTAGTTTTCTGATACCTGTATTTGGACTGACAATGGGTGTGCTGTTTTACAATGAAACGCTTGGAGTCGAGGCAGTTTTTGGCATTGGATTAGCCCTTGTCGGCGTCGGGCTTGTTTCAAGGCAACGCACGGGAGATCCCCGCGCGTCGTCAAAGATAAAATAATGGTGACCTGTTAGCGGTCAATTAGATACGTGCGTGCCGGCTTGGTTTGTAATTATCTGCGCTGCATCCTGTAATCGACCGATACCCACGGTTCCGCCTGATTTTGCAAATGCGGCGGCGGCGGTTAATTTGGGGCGCATTGATCCTGCTGGCGCATCAAATTGCACGGCGTCCTGCGATGATAGAAGCGGAATGCGTGCGGCCGTATTGGTTCCGAAATCTTTATAAACTGCATCAACGTCGGTCAGCAGTAAAAGCACATCCGCCCCCAATGATTGGGCAAGTAAGGCGCTTGACGCGTCCTTGTCTACTACGGCTTCGATACCTGTTAGATTGCCGCTAGGTTGACGGATGACGGGGATGCCGCCGCCGCCTGTGCAGATAACGACGACGCCAGCATCCAGCAACAGCTGGATGACGCGGGTGTCTGGGATTTCTACTGGTACGGGCGAGGCTACTACGCGGCGCCATTTTGCGCCATCCTGTGCGATTTGCCAGCCATTGGCATCCGCGATGATCTGCGCCTGTTGATGGTCGTAAACGGGACCCACGAACTTGGTCGGGGCGCTGAAGGCCGGGTCGTTGGTGTTGACGATGTTGTGGTATTCGATGCGGGATAAATTGTCGCATATCTTTATTGTAGTTTTTTTTGGATGTATAAAAATTGGCCAATAAAAATGGCACTGGGCTGATTTTAAGATATCGAATCATGAGGCGTCTATTTTGTCATTTTTGTGTCGAGTTTCTTTTTAGAAGTGAATTTTTCACGCTATGGTTGCTAAAAAAGTAATGAATACAACTGTTTACACCAAAAAACCATTGTTTTCTGGTGTTTAGTGCGAAAAATACCGCCGCCTTATTTACGCCTTAATCGGATTTGCGTTAACATAATCCTAAGCAAAAAATTTTATTAAGACTTAATAGATAAGGAGTTACCATGACAGATAAAATTGAAATCATTGAAGACGAAACCGATACTTCTCGGCGTGCAATCACGCTGCGTTTGGGGTTGATCGCGGTAAGTACCTTTGTGGCACCGATGGCACTGACCGTAAACGAAGCTAATGCTGGCCAACGTTCTAAAAAGAAGCTTAAGAAGCGCAAGTACAAGAATTCTAAGAGCTCAAAAAGCTCGTATAGGTCAAAAAGTTCCAAAAGCTCGAAGAGTTCGAAGAGTTCAGGTCATTCAAAGGCATCCAAACCAGAAATCGATACGATTCCACCAGATTGAGCATTAATAGCTTTTGGATGTACGTTGATTTGTAGCGACAACACGATAATAATAGAAAATGCGGCACATGTATTTGTGCCGCATTTTCTTGGTGAACTGTAGTTGTCAACACCGCCCAGAAGGATGTTTATGTTTTGACTGATAACAAGATGAACGTGCGTTTCGACGACTTTCCGCGTCCTGTAGCACTGACGGATTGCTCAGAGGTCTTGGATGGCTTGAAAACGGTTTTTCAAGGCTGGAATATACGATCAGATGCGCGTTCTGATGCGCCTGCGCCGATTATAAAATTATCCAAACCGGACGATCGTTATTTATGGTTGTCTGATCATATTAAGCCGCCCGAAAGGTGGCGCAAAAATCGACCAACAACGGTGGTGTCCGTGGTGGCGGACTTTCATTATAAGTTTTATGACTGGTACGGCCTTCGGTTTCCGCAACACCTGTGCTTGCATTGCGCAGCGGTTGAGATTTGCGGTGGGCTTGTGATTTTTCCAAATGTTAAAAAAGTGGGAAAATCGACATTAACCACGCGGCTTGCTATGGCGGGTAAGCGCGTGTTTTGTGATGATGTTTTGGCTTATTGTCCAGAACGTAAACAGGGCCTGGCGTTGGGTATTTTGCCGCGCGTGCGTTTGCCATTACCCGATGTTTTACCTGAGCAATACAAAGCGTATATTGATGATCATATCGTGCTTGGGTCACAACACTACGGCTATGTTCAACCCCAAGACGGGGCGTTTGCAGATTATGGGCAAACGTTACCAATCCATGCAGTTGTCATATTAGAACGGGATACGGAAACTGAGACGGTTGAAATCAACCCGATTAACAAAGCAAAGGCGATGTCTGCAATTCTGCATCAGAACTTTGTCGTTGAAAACTCTCCGGTCGAAATTTTTGAACAAGTTTTGGAAATGTTGGAACCCTGCCGGTTGTTGACGATGCGGTATCGCGATTTGGATGACGCGGC
The DNA here is from genome assembly GCA_963976255.1 of uncultured Rhodobacterales bacterium. GTDB lineage: Bacteria > Pseudomonadota > Alphaproteobacteria > Rhodobacterales > Rhodobacteraceae > Amylibacter. Next base: position 89,176 of record CAXBJO010000008.1, on the reverse strand, counting down.
GAATGTGCTGATAGAAAATATAGAGAAAGGTACGGATTGATATGCAAACGATGCTTATGCAAAACCGTAACCTAATCATCCGAGAGTTAGACGGCGACGTATTTATTTTGGATGAACGCGACAAACGCATTCATCACCTGAATATCACTGCTTCGGCAATTTGGCGGTTTTTGGAAACCCCAGCCAGAGCAAATGATGTGATCGCAATTTTTCGCCATTTGTATCCAGACGCAGATCAACGACAATTGAAAAAATCGATACGCCAGTCGCTGGCTTGGATGCGGCGTAAGGACATTTTGCATTCGCGAAGGCAATAGTCTGTTGCCGCCCAAATGGGACTGTGGTGCACTGTTTCACAGTGTGTCGGCGGTTAGCATTATGATGAAAGTGCCCGTTCTATTAAAATCGCGCTAAGGAGAGCCCCGATGGATTTTGCCCTGTCCCAAGAGCAGCAGATGATTTTTGATATGGCTTATGCGTTTGGGCAGGATGCAATCGCGCCGCTTTACAATGAAACGCTTGGAGTCGAGGCAGTTTTTGGCATTGGATTAGCCCTTGTCGGCGTCGGGCTTGTTTCAAGGCAACGCACGGGAGATCCCCGCGCGTCGTCAAAGATAAAATAATGGTGACCTGTTAGCGGTCAATTAGATACGTGCGTGCCGGCTTGGTTTGTAATTATCTGCGCTGCATCCTGTAATCGACCGATACCCACGGTTCCGCCTGATTTTGCAAATGCGGCGGCGGCGGTTAATTTGGGGCGCATTGATCCTGCTGGCGCATCAAATTGCACGGCGTCCTGCGATGATAGAAGCGGAATGCGTGCGGCCGTATTGGTTCCGAAATCTTTATAAACTGCATCAACGTCGGTCAGCAGTAAAAGCACATCCGCCCCCAATGATTGGGCAAGTAAGGCGCTTGACGCGTCCTTGTCTACTACGGCTTCGATACCTGTTAGATTGCCGCTAGGTTGACGGATGACGGGGATGCCGCCGCCGCCTGTGCAGATAACGACGACGCCAGCATCCAGCAACAGCTGGATGACGCGGGTGTCTGGGATTTCTACTGGTACGGGCGAGGCTACTACGCGGCGCCATTTTGCGCCATCCTGTGCGATTTGCCAGCCATTGGCATCCGCGATGATCTGCGCCTGTTGATGGTCGTAAACGGGACCCACGAACTTGGTCGGGGCGCTGAAGGCTGGATCGTTGGTGTTGACCACGACTTGTGTGAGCAACGTGGCAACGGGACGATCGTGCTGTAGCACATTTTCAAGCTCTTGCTCGATCATATACCCGATCATTCCAGCCGTTTCTGCACCCAAGACATCTAGTGGATAGCCATCCTTGGACGGACTTTGAAGTGCCAGAAGCCCAACTTGGGGGCCGTTACCGTGTGTAATCACCAATTGATGTCCTGCGCGCAGGATATCGGCCAAAGCCCGTGCGGCAACCAGCGCATTTTTACGCTGATTGTCCGCAGTCATGGGTTGTCCGCGTTGCAACAGGGCATTGCCCCCAAGTGCTGCGACGATCAACATATCTAACCTCCTAGTGTGGCGACAAGCACCGCTTTGATGGTGTGCAATCGGTTTTCTGCCTGATCAAACACAATGGACGCAGGGCCTTCGAACACTTCTTCGGTTACTTCCATTGCGGTGATATTAAAGCGTTTTTCGATTTCAGCGCCAACTTCGGTGTCCGCATTATGGAAGGCGGGCAGACAATGCATGAACTTGGTCTGTGGATTGCCTGAAAGTGCCATCACGTCGGCGTTAACTTGATAGGGCAGAAGTTGCTGAATGCGCTGTTCCCATTTGTCCTTGGACTCGCCCATGGATAGCCAAACATCGGTGTAGATGAAGTCGACGTCCTTCACGGCCTTGGCCACATCTTCGGTGATTGTGATCCGCGCACCAGTTTCAGTTGCGATCAGCTGAGCTTCTTCTTGTATTGCAGCATTCGGCCAGCATTCTTTGGGTGCACACAAGCGTACATCCATGCCCATTTTTGCGCCACCAATCAACAGGCTGTCGCCCATGTTATTGCCTGCGTCGCCAAGGAAAGCGTAAGAAATTTGACGCAATGGTTTGTCGCTGTGCTCGCTCATGGTTAAAAAATCGGCAAGGATTTGCGTTGGATGGAATTCATCTGTCAGGCCATTGTACACAGGTACACCTGCATATTTTGCCAAGGTTTCCACAATTGGCTGTCCAAAGCCGCGATATTCGATTGCGTCATAAACGCGACCCAATACACGGGCGGTGTCTTTGACGGTTTCTTTCCTACCAAGGTGTGATCCTGATGGACCGAGGTAGGTAACATGTGCGCCTTGATCGTGCGCTGCAACTTCAAAGCCTACGCGGGTGCGGGTGCTGTCTTTTTCGAAAATTAGTGCGATTTCTTTGCCTGTTAGGCGCGGAACTTCGTAGCCGCCATATTTAGCAGCCTTTAGATCAGCGGACAGTTTTAGCAAAAAGTTGATTTCCTGTGGGCTGAAATCTCGTAATTTTAAGAAGTGGCGGTTTCGTAGATTGTAAGACATTGGTTTTCCTTTTGTTTTAGATTGCGTCGCGCATGGTGGGGCAGCTCATGCAATGACTACCGCCACGGCCGCGGCCAAGCTCGGCACCTGGGATGGCCATAACCTCGATACCGGCGTCTTTCAGAGCGGCGTTGGTGTCGTCGTTGCGGTCATAACCGATGACGACGCCCGGGCGCAGTGCCAGTACGTTGTTGCCGTCATTCCATTGTTCCCGAGATTGTTCCGCAGCGTCAGAGCCGCCGGTGGGAACCAGATGTAGTTTTTTATGACCCAAAACCTCTGCTGTGATTTCGAACAGGTGTCGCGCGTCACGGCGAATATCAAGTGAAGCGTTGCCTGTGCCAGGGCGCAGGTCATAGCATATGATGGCATCGGCGACCTCTTTGAAGGTTGTGACAACGTCGCCTCCGCAATGGGTAAATACCGTGTCCAGATGCATCGCGGCACGTGAACTGGGCATCTGACAGGCGATCACGCGATGTACTTCGCCACCAGCGAACAAGGCTTCTGCCAATTGTCCAACCGCTTGTGGAGTTGAGCGTTCACCCATACCGACCATGACCACACCGTGGCCAATCGGCATGATGTCACCCCCTTCAAGGGTGGCCGCGCCGAACTCTTTCGTTGGATCACCGAACCAAACACGTGCCTTATCTGCGAAATTCGGGTGAAAACGATAGATCGCCGCCATCAACAGGGTTTCGGGGCGTCGCGCCGCGAAATGCATGGGATTGAGAGACACACCACCATAAACCCATGCGGAAATATCGCGGGTGAAGATGAAGTTTGGCAACGGCGGTAAAACGAAACCGTGTTGACCAAGGTAGCTGCCGAACATTCCAGACGGTGTAAATGGCAGGTCATCCACCTTTATCCCGCCGACGAGGAATTGCGCCAAATTTTGACCGGACAATTCTTCCATCCAAGCGCGGAGTTCTTCGCGCATGCCGACACCCACATCGTTACGGGTGATGCGGTGATCCAAAACCCATGCGCGGGCTTTGCCAATATCCAAAGTTTCGGCCAACAGGGTCATAGCGTCCAAAACTTCGATCCCTTCACCGCGCATAATGTCCGAAAATATACCGTGATCGTGGATCGCCTGTTTGACCCAGAACACATCGTCAAACAATAGGTGTTCGCGATTGTCTGGGGTCAGGCGGCGGTGTGCCAAACCGGGAGGTGATACAATCACCTGCCGCAGCTTGCCTGTTTCAGAATGCACACCGAGAGTATGTTTAGTCATTGAATTTCTCCGTTAAATTATAGAATTGTAGCGATGCTGAGCGCGGCCATAACGAAAACAGTTAGGATCAACAGCAGCGGCCAAATGAAGGCTACCCATCTGTCAAAAGACACGCGCCCAATAGCAAGTCCGCCGATCACCACCGCAGATGTTGGGGTAATAAGGTTCACGAGCCCACTGGCGGATTGATAGGCTGTTACGACCAGTTCGCGGCTAACATTTGCAAAATCACCAAGGGGTGCCAAAATCGGCATCGACAAAACAGCAAGGCCTGATGAGGATGGGACGAGGAAGCTCATGCCGACTTCGATCCAGAGCATGAGGTTAATGAAGGCAACCTCTGACAAGCCGCCAAGTGTGTCGGCTGCGCTGTTAAGGATGGTGTCGGCGATCAAACCCTGTTCCATGATGACCACGATGCCGCGCGCCAACCCAATCACCAGAGCCACGCCAAGCAAATCTTTCGCGCCATCAACAAATGCAGAGGTCAATTTTTTTTCACCCAAGCGCCCAACGATACCAACGACGATGGACATGCCAATGAACAACGCACCCATGCGTGCCATCCACCAACCTTGACTGGATACGCCCCAAATCATGACGGCGAAAGTGGCGAAAAATAGCGTCAATACCAGTTTCTGAGTGCCAGTGAGTATTGGTTGTTCAGCATTTTGGTCTGCATCACCTAGAAATATTTGACGGTGTGACTCGCGTTGCGCGGCCACCAATGACTTGGTCGGATCCGCTTTTACCTTTGATGCGTAACGCATCACATAGGCGATCGAGATCGCTAGGCCACCGATCAAGATGATCAGCCGCAGAATAATGCCTTGTGTGAACGGGATTGCAGCGGCGTTTGATGCGATGACGGTGGCAAACGGATTAATGGTTGAGCCAAGTGTGCCGATCCCCGCGCCGATCAAAATGATCGCGATGCCAGTAAGTGAATCAAACCCAGCGACGATGACGACCGGAATCAGTAGCGCGTAAAAGGCCAGTGTTTCCTCGGCCATGCCATAGGTTGTGCCACCCAACGCGAACAACGACATTAGGATCGGGATCATCAGAATTTCCCGCCCTTTCATGCGTCCCATTGCGGTTTGAATACCAGTATCGATGGCCTTGGTGGCGTTAACGACGCCCAAAAACCCACCCAGCAATAAAACGAACAGCGCTACGTCAATGGCATTGGCGGCATAGCTGTCGGGATCGTAAAAGCCCGCAATCGGTGCTAACATGACTTCGACAAATCCTTGTGGATTGGCGTCTACTGTTTTGTAAGTACCCGACACTGCAATCTCTCGCCCGACGTCTTCGTTCATGACGCGATCATATTGCCCCGCCGGAATGATCCAGGTCAGTGCCGCAACAATCACAATCAATGAAAACAGGATTGTATAGGCAGTTGGGAACCACGATGCCACACCTTTGGCCTCTGGTTCGGGTATGATGTTTTGATTGTCCATAGTATCACTCCTTTTGCTTATTCCGTTGTTTTTATTGTTGATTAAATTGGGGGGGAGAAGGCCAGAACCCAGCCAAGACAAATGTCAAACTTCGCCTTGAATATTTCGGGGATTGTGCTGAGGCAACGCCTGTTGGGTCTTTGTCGTCCATGATCATGATCCTTCGATGGTATTCTCGGGAACCGCCGTTTATTGGTCGGGCTATATTATTAGACGCACATGGGGCATCGACATTACAAGATGTGGGAAAAAAAATTAAACGCCGCAATTTGACATTCGTACGCGTCGTTTTTGCTCAACGGCACTGTTTCAATTGTGTGCTTTCGCGCTTTTTTCAAAGCTCCTGATTTATCAAGTTTAGAGAAGCATCAGAATCAAACTGGTGCATTGAAGCGCCTTTGGGATTGATTGGGGCGCTGAAAACAATCCGTGTTGGACGGTTGGATGCGAACCGTGGACTTGCGTTACGCAATGAATATCGGTTTGTGGCATCGGCGATGAATGATGGCGAGTTTATTGAGGGTGTTCGTGCCGCCGTCAATGAAAAGGATCGCACCCCGCGTTGGAAGTATCCAACACTTTTGGATGTGCCACAGGACTTGATTGATGATTTGGATCACCCTGCGAATGGTGGTGATTTCCTGATTGATGTTTGCGATGAAATCGGTTGAACAGGCGCGGATTACGATCCAATGATGAGCAGTTGTAAGTCCGCGACGTTGGTGCCCGTTGCGCCCGTGATAACAAGGTCACCCGATAATTTTAGAGCGTTGTAGCTGTCATTATCGACAAGGACGTTGTCGGCGTTTTGCCCCGCTTTTTGAAGCCTGTCCAAGGTGCCTGCATCGACCAATCCCCCTGCGGCGTCGGTTGGGCCGTCGATGCCGTCTGTACCCCCACTGAGGAAACACCACACACGATCAGGAAATGCGGTTTTTGCAAGGATTGCGACGCGAAGCGCAAGCTCTTGGTTTCGACCGCCTTTGCCGTTGCCAGTCAGTTTCACGGTGGTTTCGCCGCCAAATGCAATGGCGAATGGTTCCGCTTTGTACAAAGATCTGGCCGTTGCGATCACACGTTCGGCGGCATCTTGAACATCGCCCACCAATGGCGTGGAAATAACAGTGGCATCGACCGCTTTGGCCATCGCGCGGACACTGTTGGAATTGCCCGCGATCAGGTGGGCATTGACCAGTGGAAAAGGACTGATTGGTGCAGGTGTAGTCTGAAGGTAATTTTGAATGCGTGGAGGTAGTTTTGGAAAGATTCCTTGGTTGATAAGGAGGTTTTTGGCGTCGGTTGCAGTGCCCAGTGGTGCAATGCTTGGGCCGCTGGCGACCACGCTTAAATCATCGCCGATGACGTCAGACAGGATATAACTGTGAACGGTTGCAGGTGCGGCAAAGCCAAGTGCGCCGCCACCTTTCAGGCGAGAAACGGATTGGCGAACCAAGTTCATTTGTGCGATGTCAAAGCCACTGCTTAAAAGAATTTTATTTAACTGAATTTTGTCGGTCAGATTTATTTCGGGAACGGGTGCGGGCAACAATGCCGATGCGCCGCCACTGACCAACATGATAACGACGTCGTTGATGGTCGCGTGTTCAAGTCGCGAAATAACAGTTTGTGCGGCCAGCAGACCGTGTTCACATGGGATCGGGTGAGATGCACCCATGACCTGGCAATTGGGGACATCCACCACATTTTCAAAATTAGTGACGGCAATTGCACTGAATTTTGTATTCTGTGGCAGGTGGTTGATTGCGCAATCAGCCATTTTACAAGCCGCTTTGCCCACTGAAACGATGATGTATTTTCCATCTGTCCCAATATTTGGAAGTGGGTTTTTTATCAGTGAGTTGCGCAGGCTGATTTCAGGATCGGCCGCTGCGACGCCGATGGAAAATGCATCCACTGCGCAGGCTCTAGTGTTGGTGGTATCTGTTTTTAGTATCATGGCCGACAGGTTGACGTCATCTGATGTGGATTTGCAATAAGAACTTGGGCAGATTGAATGTATCGATTTAGTTGCCTTGAAAACTTATGTAACTGTTTTGGGGCGCAAATGTAGACGATCATTTAGAGACAAAACATTCAGGTCGTATTTTTGCCCTTGAACTGAAAGGTTTAATTGATCGTGGTAAAACGCGGATTAATCTGTGCTGGATTATGTGGGTGCTTAGATTGATGCAATGCAACCGGTTGCAAAAATGCTCAACTTGGTTAAACTCGAACACGAATCATGGGGAGAACCATGTTTGAAGGGGTTATTTTAAACTGATCGACTGATTTATTTGAAACGGGGGACACGTTGGTGTCCGCAAAGGTTTCAAATCGAAATGAAGTACGGTTTTAGAATGATCGCAATCCTGCCTCTGTCACCTTTGGGTTGGGGGCAAATTAAAAACGCTTCGGTATGAAGCCCCGGTAAGTTTAACCGTGCACCGGGCACATCTTGGGAGGAATAGAATGAAAAAGTTTATTTTGGCTGCGGGTTTGACAGCGTTACTAAGTACCACAGCAATGGCACAACAAATCGGCGTGTCTGTTGCGCGTTTCGACGACAATGGGTTGACTGTGATGCGCAATGGCATGACCGATCACGCGGCAACATTGCCAGGCGTGGAATTGCAAATGGAAGATGCGACCGATGATGTGGCAAAGCAACTTGACCAAATCAACAACTTTATCGCGTCCGGCGTTGATGCGATCATTGTAAACGCAGTTGACACAAATGCGACTGAAGCGATGTCACAAGCCGCTGCATCAGCGGGTGTTCCGTTAGTATATGTGAACCGTCAGCCGGTGAATATGGACACATTGCCAGAAGGCCAAGCATTCGTTGCATCCAATGAAATCGAATCCGGTACATTGGCCGCGTTCCGCATGTGCCAAGATTTGCGCGCGCAGGGTAAATCAGGTGGTGCACGTGCGTATATGCTGATGGGGCAATTGTCTAACCAGGCGGCTGTTCAGCGCTCGAAAGATTTCGAAGACGTTATCGGCATGGACATGTGTAACTTTATCACGTTGATCGACAAGCAAACTGCTGAATGGTCACGCGACAAGGCACAAGATTTGATGACCAACTGGATTTCATCAGGTGAGCCATTCGATGCTGTGTTCGGTAACAATGACGAAATGGCCATTGGCGCGATCCAAGCGATGAAAGCGGCAGGCATTTCAATGGACGACGTTGTCGTTGGCGGCGTTGATGCCACTGCGGATGCGTTGGTTTCAATGAAAGCTGGCGATATGGATGTAACTGTGTTCCAAGACCTTGCTGGTCAAGGTGCGGGCTCAATCAACACAGCGTTGAAATTGGCCAAGGGTGAAACAGTTGACAAGCAAGTGTTCATTCCATTCAAATTGGTGACACCAGAAACCTTAGACGCATTTATGCAGTAATCTGCAAGGTTTAAAAATGTATGGGGCAATTCGTATTTGCCCCATACAACACAATTAAATCACACATTGAGGGAGCTGAGACATGTCAGATACGAGCCACGGGACAGGCGGACTGTCCTATGACAAAACTAAACGGCAATGGCCAAACGAGTTAAACGTTTTTGGCGCTTTAATCCTTATCATTGTGATTTTCGAAATCCTTGGCGCAATCTTTATGGGGCAGAGCCTTCTGTTTGACAGTAAAGACCGCTTTGACAGTATTTTTAACGAGCAACGTCTGCGTATTATCATCATTCAGGTCGCCATTGTGGGCATTATTGCCCTGGGTGTGACGCAGGTGATTATTACCGCAGGTATTGATTTGTCGTCCGGATCAGTTCTGGGTGCGACGGCGATGATCGCCATGAGTTTCGCACAGATTTCCATCGTAAACGGTGACCCTAATCCCAAAGCAATTTTTGGCCCTGCATTTTTAGACCTGCCTGTAATTGTGCCGATATTGGTGGGGCTTGGGTGCGGTATAATAGCGGGGATCGTCAACGGAATGTTGGTCGCATATTCACGCATTCCACCGTTCATTGCCACACTCGGTATGATGTTATTTGCACGCGGGATCGCACAGTGGTGGTCCAGTGGTAAACCTGTATCGTTCCCCACTGAATCGTATGCCATGATCGGTAGGGGCATGATGCCCGTGATTATATTCCTGTCGTTGGCAGTACTGTTTCATCTGATTATGAACTACACGGTTTATGGCAAGCACACATACGCCATTGGATCAAACGAGGCGGCTGCGCGGATGTCTGGTATCAATGTGCCACGCCATTTGGTGTTGGTTTATGCCATTGCAGGTATGTTGGCGGGGCTGTCAGCGGTGATCCTGACATCCAAGAATTTGACGGCGCAATCAGGCATGGGTTTGTCGTACGAATTAGACGCGATTGCGATGGCGGTCATCGGTGGCGTGTCACTGTTTGGTGGGCGTGGTTCCATTATCGGCACTGTGATTGGTGCGGTGATAATTGGGGTGATTACATCCGGTTTCACTTTCTTACGTTTGGGTGCCTATTACCAAGAAATGGTATTGGGTGGAATTATCGTCGGTGCGGTCGCACTGGATCAATGGCAACAAAAGCGCGTAGCGTCGAAGGCTTGAGGAGGTAAACATGTCAGATATTATTCTAGAGACCAAAGGCCTGACCAAACATTACGGTGGCGTCCATGCGTTAGAGGATGCTGATTTTATCCTTCGCAAGGGCGAGCATGTGGCAATTATGGGCGACAATGGCGCGGGCAAATCCACGTTTGTGCGCCAAATTACGGGCGTGGAGCAACGCACCCGCGGGACGGTAGTTTTTGATGGCGCACCAGTAAATTTTGCGGGTCCCTTGGACGCACGCGAAGCAGGGATTGAAACAGTGTTTCAAACCCTTGCGCTGGCTGATGATTTGAACGTGCCTGACAATTTATTTTTGGGACGCGAAAAAACCAAATGGAATTTTCTGGGACCGTTTCGCCTGTTGGATTATAAATCCATGCGTGATGATACGATGGCAGGATTGGAAAAAACCGGTGTGAAAATCCCCAATATCCGAAACTCGATCGCCAACATGTCGGGCGGGCAACGCCAGTGTGTGGCGATCGCGCGTACGGCAACCTTTGCATCAAAGCTCACCATCATGGACGAACCGACAGCGGCGTTAGGTGTACAGGAAACGGCGCAGGTCGAGAACATTATTCGCACATTGAAAGAGCAGGGCGAGAGTTTGATTTTAGTCAGTCACAACATGCGCCAAGTTTTTGATCTGGTGGATCGCATTATTGTGTTCCGTCGCGGCCGTATGGTTGCCGATCTAGACGTTAAGGAAACCGATGGGCAGGATGTAGTGGCCTATATTACGGGTGCAAAAACCGGTGCGCTATTTGAGGGTGCCGCGTGAAACTGATTGATTTGACAGACCCATTTTTCGCACCTGTTTGGGTGCGTGTAACGGTTGTTGCCGTTCTGTTTGGGTGGGGTTTGTTTGAATTGACGACGGCCCGCGCGATGTGGGCCGTTATTTTCATTGGGGTTGCGGTGATTTGTACTTGGCGTTTTGCGACAATTGATTATAGGACTGACGCGGATAAGTGAGATAGGTGAAGTTTATGGGTGTAACGCTGAAGGATGTGGCAGAGCTTGCTGATGTGTCGCGTTCAGCTGTTTCGCGCACCTATACTGAGGGCGCGTCCGTGTCGGCCAAAACCCGCGAGAAAGTTATTCGTGCGGCGTCTGAGTTAGGTTACAGCCCGAACGCATTGGCGTCGTCATTGACGACGGGCCGCACCAAGATGATTGGTTTGGTTTCCAACAACTTTCACAATCCAATCTTCCTTGAGGTTTTTGATTTGTTTACCCGTGGTTTGCAAGAACGCGGGTTGCGCCCCCTGTTGGTAAACCTATCCGACGAAGTGGAACCACAAGCATCGGTGCAGATGTTACGTCAGTATTCCGTTGATGGGGTAATCGTAGCGTCATCCACGTTGCCACCAGGATTTGCACGCGCATTTCGTGATGCAGGTGTGCCTGTTGTACATTCATTTGGCCGGCATTCGGCGAACCCTGCGGTGGATATTTTTGGTATTGATAATATCGCGGCGGGGCGCATGGCCGCGCGGACATTGATTGCGCGGGGTTATACCGAGATTGGCTTTTTGGGTGGGCCACCAGGTGCGACATCAACCCTTGATCGTGAAAAGGGTTTTGTAACCGAAGTTGCGACGCACAAAGGCGTGTCGTGCACCACCAGTTTTGCAACAGCATATTCATTCGAAGCAGGACGTTCAGAAATGTTACGTTTGTTAAAACAATCACCCGCGCAGGCGTATTTTTGCGGAGATGACGTGTTGTCTATTGGGGCACTGTCCGCATTGCAATCCGCGGGGATAAGCGTCCCAGAGGATGTCGGATTGATTGGATTGAACGATATGGAAATGGCCAGTTGGGATAACATTAACCTGACCACAATTAGCAATCCATTGGTTGAAATTATCTCAGCGTCGATCGCGCGGGTCGCAGCGTTGGTTGAGGATCCCAGCATTCCACCACAAGCGCATCTGTTTGATTGTTCAGTAGTAGAGCGCGGAACATTGCGTCCCGCGCCCAAGTCTTAATTATTGAAACATGGGCGGGCGGGCATCAAGCCATGCACCGTTTTGTTTGGCCGATGATACCGCAGTATGCACCGCTGACATTGAGCGCACACCTGCCGCCGCATTGGGCAGACCATCGCGAACCTCGCCACGGATGGCGTCGGCTAAATCGCAATAGATGTTTGCCACGGCCAAAGGGAAGCCTTCTGGGTGGGCAATAGATACACGCGATAAACGTTGCGCATCCTCATATAAACCACCTTCGCCTTTTTCGATAATTTGTGTGCGTCCACCAACGGGGGTGTAGATCAATTGATTTGGCTGTTCCGACGTCCAGCGCATGCCGCCCGTTTCACCGAACACTTGAATGTCAAATCCATGTTGGCGACCGATGGCTACGGATGAAGTCCATAAACGGCCAACGGTTCCTTTGCTCATCCGGAAATTGACCATGGCGTCATCTTCCAGCTCGCGGCTGCTGATGGTCGACGCGAAATCCGCGGACAGTGTTTCGACCTCGTCGTCGCAGATAAAGCTAGCCATGTGCATTGCGTGGATGCCGCAATCCGCGAATTGACCAGATACACCTGCCATTTTTGGATCATAGCGCCAGCGCACACGCGGATTATCCGCGTCGGTTGCGTCGCCGTGATGTCCATGGCTGAAATTTGTGACGACCAAACGAATTTTGCCAACTTCGCCTGCGCGCACCATTGCGCGTGCTTGTCGCACCATTGGATAGGCGGAATAACAATAGTTTACGGCGCAGATTTTACCTGTTTTATCCGCGATGCGGACGATTTCTTCGCCTTCTTCAACAGTCATGGTCATCGGTTTTTCGCACAGGACATTAAAACCAGACTCGAGGAATGATTTGGTGATCTCAAAGTGTGTTGCGTTGGGAGTTGCCACCGTCACCAAGTCGATACGATCGTCGCGCTTTTGTTCACCCACCAACATTTCCTGCCAATCACCATAAGAGCGATCTGCAGCAATGCCTAGTCGTTGGCCATATTCACGCCCAACATCCGCACGATGATCCAATGCGCCTGCAGCCAATTCAAATAAGCCATCTGCTCGGGCACCCAAACGATGTGCTGGCCCGATTTGGCTGCCTTCGCCACCGCCAATCATGCCCCATTTTAATTTATTCATGCGTGTTCCCCTTAGAATCCGATGGATTGCAGATATGTGCGGTTCAGTTTTGCGTCATCAATGGGTGATGTATCACCGGAAGGATCGCAATCTTGTTCCACGGTACACCAGCCGTCGAAATTATTATCCAACAGAACCTGACGTACAGCAGGGAAATCGACGTCGCCATCGCCAAGATTGCAAAAAATACCCTGACCACAAGCATCGTAAAAATCCGTGCGGTTTGCCACAACACTAGCCTTCACCTTGGGATCGATATCTTTGAAGTGCATATAGCTGATGCGGTCAATGTGGCGTTTCATGAAGGCCACGGGATCATATCCAGCATAAGAATGATGCCCCGTATCGAAACAGATTTTTAGGATGCTGTCATCCACTTCATCGAGCAGGCGCTCGAGTTCGGGTTCGAAATCGATGAACCCTGCCGCATGGGCGTGAATGCCAACGGTCAATCCATATTCCTGGGCACCTAAACGCGCCACGGTGGCGATGCGATCACGATATGCTGACCATTCAGCGGCGTCCATTTGTTCGGCTTCTGATGCGCGGCCTGCGGTTGGTGCGCGCCGCTGCGAGATGCTGTCGATTAATACCAAATGTTGTGCACCGTGTGCCTTTAGTGCTTCGCATGTGCGAACGGCACCGTCCATGACGTCATCCCATTTATCGGGATCGTGGAATGCGCGAAAGACGACCCCGCCGACCAGCTCTTGGTCGAATTCGGCCAATGCATCGGCCAGTATTGCAGGGTCTTCGGGCATAAAGCCAACCGGACCCAATTCGATGCCAGTAAAGCCAGCGCTTGCGTTTTCTTGCAGGACTTTGCGCCATGCTGGATTGCGCGGATCGTCCGCGAATTCCACACCCCAAGAGCAGGGAGCGTTGCCAATTTTAATCATGATGTTACCCTTTTTACTAATAATCTGCGATGTGAACCCAAGCGTTTTTATCGCTTGAATCCAGTGCGGCGTTTACGACGCGGTTGACTTCCATGCCCTCGGCAAATGTTGGCCATATATCGCGTTTTTCGTGGATCGCGCGCAGGAAGTCATGCGCCTCGATAATGACGGTGTCTTGGTATCCTGTGCCGTGACCTGGTCCCTGACAGAATGGCAAATAATCAGGATGTGCGGGGCCTGTTAGGATTTTGCGAAAACCGCGCTCTGCTTCGGGGCCTTCCATGTTGTACAGGTGCAAGGCATTTTGATCTTCTTGATCAAACTTTATCGATCCTTTGGTACCGTGAATTTCATAGGCGTAGCCCATTTTGCGACCTGTCGCGATGCGACTGAAAAATAAATGTCCCTGCGCACCATTTTCAAAACGGCACATCATTTGTGCCTGATCGTCATTGGTGACTGTTCCGCCGGGGCGTGTTGTGTGAACGACTTCGGCGCTGGCGATCAGCGATGATATTGGTCCGATCAGGGCGCGGGCGGCGTTTATCATATGTGGGGCGAGATCACCCATGGTTCCGTTGGCCACACCAGAGGTGCGCCACGTCGCAGGCAGGGTTTGATCGGCAAAGAAATCCTCGGTGTGTTCGCCGCGAAACCAAGTGATGTCACCGATGCGACCTGATGCAATGAGTTGACGTGCATATTGAGAGGCGGGCGTGCGGATATAGTTAAAACCGACCATGTGAACACATCCCGATGCATTGGCGGCATCCAGCATTGCACGACTGTCATCCAGCGATGCACCCAGTGGTTTTTCGCAGAACACCGGTTTACCTGCGGCAAAAGCCGCCTGTGCGATTTCGCGATGCGTTGATTGCGGCGATGCGATGATGACGGCGTCCACATCGGGGTCATTCACCAGCACACGCCAATCGGTTGTGGCACGCGCAAAACCAAAATTTTTGCGATACCGTTCAGCACTTTCATCTGTTGTTGCACAGACCATTTCCAGCACTGGACGTAATGGGGTTTCAAACAAACTGCCGACTGCCGCGTAGGCGGCCGCGTGTGCCTTGCCCATATAGCCACCGCCAATGATGCCAATTTTGATGTTTGTCATGGTTTCCTCGCCGTTAAAAATGATGTTGCAACCGGTTGCAATTTATGTAACCTTGTTTGTGCGCAGGGGTCAATACCCATAACGTGCGTATTCAAAATGAAGACCTGTGGAGATCAGTTTGGGACAGACAATTAAGTTAACCGTTGCGCAGGCAATTGTGCGTTATTTGACAGCACAGTACATTGAAATTGACGGCGAAAAAACCCGTGTTTGTGGTGGTGGCTTTGGCATCTTTGGCCATGGTAACGTGACCTGTCTGGGCGAGGCGTTTTATAATAATCAGGATGTATTGCCATTGTATCGTGGCCAAAACGAACAAGGTATGGGATTCGCCGCCGCGGCATACGCCAAGGCGCATTTGCGAAAGCGTTTTATGTTTTGTTCTGCGTCTGCCGGCCCAGGTACTGCAAACTTGTTGACCAGTGCCGCGTTGGCACATGCAAATCGTTTGCCTGTTTTGATGTTATGTGGCGATACGTTTAATACACGACTGCCAGACCCAGTTTTACAACAATTGGAGCATTTTGGTGACCCGACATTTGGGTTGAATGATGCATTCAAACCCGTCAGCCGTTATTGGGATCGGATCACCCATCCGGCACAGATTATTCAATCATTACCTGCCGCGATTGCAACCATGTTAGATCCAGCCGATTGTGGCCCCGCATTCATCGCCTTGCCGCAGGATGTGCAGGGTTGGACGTTTGATTACCCCGTTGAATTTTTTACGGATCGTATGCATCGTATTCGCAGACAGACACCCGATATTGCTGAAATTGCTGATGCAGTTGCGATGTTGAAGGCGGCTAAGCGTCCGATGATTATTGCAGGCGGTGGTGTGCAATACTCAGGTGCTGTAGCAGAATTGACGGCATTTGCAGAGGCGCATGACATTCCAGTGGTGGAAACCATTGCGGGACGCGCAAATATGATTGCGACCCATGACCTGAATATCGGCCCGATAGGTGTAACGGGGTCGGATTCAGCCAATACAATCGCCGAACAGGCGGATGTGATCTTGGCTGTTGGAACGCGCCTACAAGATTTTACAACGGGATCTTGGACAGCGTTTGCCAAGGATGCGAAGATTATTGGTTTGAATGCCGCGCGACATGATGCGGCAAAGCACATGTCAGCCACCGTGGTGGGGGATGCCAAACTTGGCCTGGTCAATTTGGGCGAAGCAATGGGTGCGTACCGCGCGCCATCCGCATGGACAGCCATTGCAAAAGCTGAGCGCAAGAAATGGGACGCATATGTAGCCCAGAACACATCGCTGAAAAACGGCCCTGCGTCGTATGCACAAGCAATTGGTGTTGTGAATGCCAACTGTGATCCGCGTGACCGCATTGTCGCCGCTGCAGGAGGATTGCCCGCAGAGGTTACGGCCAATTGGCGCACATTGGATATTGGCACCGTGGATGTGGAATTTGGGTTCTCTTGCATGGGATATGAAATTGCTGGCGGTTGGGGTGCGCGAATTGCCCAATCTGAGAAAGAGCCAGATAACGACACCATCGTGTTTACGGGTGACGGGTCGTATTTGTTGATGAACTCCGACTTGTACTCTTCTGTTTTAACACAGAAAAAAATGATTGTAATGGTGTTGGACAATGGTGGTTTTGCAGTGATTAATAAACTGCAAAATAACACAGGTAACGAGAGCTTTAATAACCTTATCGCCGACACACCCACCGCCACAAATCAGACGCGAGTTGATTTCGAGGCGCATGCTAAATCTTTGGGCGCATTGGCCGAGACAGTTGAACATCCAACCGACTTGGCGGATGCGTTTGCGCGGGCAAAAGCGGCCGCACAAACCTACGTGATCGTGATGAAAGTCGATCCTTATGAAGGTTGGACAACGCAAGGCCACACATGGTGGGAGGTGGGCACACCACATATTTCCGAAAGTGACAGCGTAACCAAAGCCCATAAAGAATGGGAAGCGACGCGCGAACGTCAGCGCAAGGGTGTGTAATGAGTGCTCTTTTGGATGGTATCAAAACAAACGATTTTTTGGTGATTGGTCGTGCAGGGATGGATTTATATCCCGATCCAGCGGGAACCAGCACTGAAGAGGCGAAAACAATGACAGTGGCGTTGGGTGGTTCATCCGCCAATATCGCCACCGGAATTTGCAAACTGGGTGGTAAGGCAGCCTTGGTGACGCGCGTGTCTGACGACAGTGTTGGTCGGTACTGTGTCAATCAGTTAAAGCATTATGGCGTGAACACCGCGCATGTAACGCCTGTTGGCGGTGAATACCGCAATTCACTGGCTGTATATGAAACGCGGGTTCAGGATCATCAATCTGTGATTTATCGCAACGGCGCCGCCGATTTCCAAATGGATGAAACGGATGTCGCCGCAGTGGATTATACTGCTTATGGCGCGTTGATTACCGCAGGTACCGTTTTTGCGTCCGAACCATCGCGTACGGCCACGTTTCATGCGTTTGATTTGGCGCGTACAGCAGGGTTGCCAATTATTTTTGACGTAGATTACCGCCCATATTCATGGCCATCGGCTGAGGTTGCGGCACAAGTGTTAAGCGAAGCGGCGGCCAAATCTGACATGATTGTAGGCAACGACGAGGAGTTTGGTTTTATGGCAGGTGGCATTGAAAAAGGTTTAGATAAAGCCCGCGCATTGTCCCAAACGACGGCTGCGTTGGTAGTTTATAAAATGGGGCACCTAGGCGCCATTACGTTCGCCGATGGGCAAGAGGTGCGTACAGGGATTTACCCTGTTGAGGCACTGAAACCCACCGGCGCAGGCGACAGTTTTATGGCAGGTTTTGTGACGTCCATCGCGGATGGATATGACATGAAAACGGCGCTATTGCGCGGGTCTGCCTGTGCATCTATTACTGTTTCACGCCCTGGCTGTGCGCCCGCCATGGCCGATAATTCAACACTTGAACAATTTTTGACCGAACATCCCGGTCCAACACAAGCATAGGGGACTAACATGCATATTGCGCCGTTCGACAACCAAAATAATCCGATCGTGGATATTGACGATACCACCGTGCCGTTAAACTATTTTAACATTGTAAAGCTGACCAAGGGTCAGGCCTTTGAATACATGGTGCCCGGTTACGAAACTTGTATTGTTCCTGCCACAGGAACAGTTGATGTGGATGTCGAAGGGTTCAAATGCGCAGGTCTTGGATTGCGAACACAGGATGTTTGGGACGGCGAGCCAGAGGGGGTTTATGTTCCCACCGCCGCCCGCGCGACAATGGTTTGCACCAGCGATACAGCGGAGGTATTCGTTGCAGGAGCACGTTACGACAAAGTTTTGGAAGCATTCGCGGTGCGTGCGGATGAATTAGATAAAATCCAATACGGTTCCGACGAAACAAAAACCCATCGCAAGATTAAACATATCCTAGGCACAAAATACCACGACCGTGTTGGTCGCCTGTTGGTGTCCGAATTGTTCACGGTGGGCGAGGGTGGTTGGTCAGGGTTTCCAAGTCATAAACATGACACGGATCGTTTGCCGCTGGAAACGCGCCATGATGAAACTTATAATTTCCGCTTTAAACCCAACCACGGGTCTGGTGTGCAGATGTTACAACGCGAAGATGGCAAATCAGGCGATGCGTATCATATTGTTGATGGGTCGACGATTTGTTTGGATTCTGGGTATCATCCTTGTGCCGTTTTGCCAGGGTATCAGATGTATTATTTCACCATTCTGGGCGGGCTGTCGCAACGTTCGTTGGTGCAGTATTTTCAACCAAGCCACGCGGATCAGTTAGAAACAATTCCTGGTATCAAAGATATGATTGCGAAGTTTAAGTAATGCCTCTTGTAACACTTGCGGATGTTGTGCGACCCGCCCTTTCGGGTGGTTACGCGGTTGGTGGTTTAGTCGCCCTTGGCTGGGAAGATATGCGTGCCTTTGTGGCGGCGGCCGAGGCGGAAAATTGCCCCGTTATCCTGCAGGCGGGGCCGGGGTGTCGTGAGCATACGCCATTGCCCGTATTGGGGAAAATGTTTCGATATTTGGCCGAAAATGCGTCCGTACCAGTGGTGGCGCATTTGGATCATGGTTACACCTATGATGAATGCGCGTTGGCATTGGATAGTGGGTTTACATCGCTGATGTATGACGGTTCACGCAAACCTTTGGCGGAAAATATTAAAGAAACCAAACGGATAGCGGACATAGCGCATGCGGAGGGGATTTCATGCGAAGGCGAAATTGGATTTGTGGGTTATGCCAATGGTGAAAATTCCGCGGGCACTGATCCGTCGGAGGCGGCAGTATTTGCCGCTGAAACAAATGTGGACGCCATGGCGATTTCGGTGGGTAACGTCCACCTTCAAGAGGACAAAGAAGGTGGTTTGGACGAGGATCGCATCCACGCCATTCAGGCGCTGACATCTGTGCCTTTGGTGATCCATGGAGGATCGGGTGTTCCGGTGGAACAGCGACGACGCTTGGCGCGCACGACGAACATCTGTAAATTCAATATTGGAACTGAACTTCGTATGGCGTTCGGCGATGCGATGCGTACAGCTGTGAACGCCGATCCCAATCGTTTTGATCGCGTAACAATCCTTAAGGAAACGCATGACCCCACGGTCGCGGCGGCGCGACGTGTTTTATCTGCTTTGAAAGGTTAAGAGATGCTGAATATTGGACTTCTTGGATGTGGCCGTATCGGCCAAGTGCATGGTAAAACCCTGAAGGGCATGTCCACTGCGCGTGCTGCGGCTGTTTCGGATTTTTTACCAGAGGCGGCGACTGCGCTGGCGGCTGAACTTGGTGCCACCGTTATGACAAGCGATCAGATGTTAAGTGATCCCGACATTGATGCCGTGGTGATTGGCACGCCCACAACCACGCATTTCGATTTGATTCACCAAGCGGCCGCCAACGGTAAAGCGATTTTTTGTGAAAAGCCTGTGGACCTGTCCGTGGATCGTATTCGTGAATGTTTGCAAGCGGTTCAAACGGCTGGTGTTCCATTTATGACGGCCTTTAATCGTCGATTTGATCCGAATTTTGCCCATCTAAAATCACAGATCGATGATCAGGTGATTGGTAATGTTGAAATCGTGACAATCTTGTCGCGCGATCCCGCGCCACCGCCGATTGATTACATTAAAACATCCGGTGGGATTTTTCGGGATATGATGATCCATGACCTTGATATGGCACGGTTTTTGTTAGGCGAGGAACCTGTGGAATTGACTGCCGCCGCATCCTGTTTGGTGGATCCAGAAATCGGGCAGGCGGGTGATTTTGATACGGCCGTTGTGACCCTGAAAACCAAAAGTGGTAAGCTGTGCCAGATTAGCAATTCGCGTCGTGCCACATATGGTTATGATCAACGTATCGAAGTGCATGGATCAATGGGCATGTTGCGTGCCGATAATATGTTGGAAAATACCGTCGAGTTGTCAAACGGATCAGGGTTTAAAACCGCGCCGACACAGCCATTTTTTCTTGAGCGATACGCCGCGGCATACCGTGCAGAAATGGAACATTTTGTTGATGTTATCGTTTCGGGGGCTGTGATGACACCGACAGGAATTGATGGGCTCAAGGCGCAATTGCTGGCGGATGCAGCAGATGCCGCCGCACGTGATGGCCAGCCGCGATATTTTAGTGAACTTTTTAGTAGTTAGATTAATGGGTCAGTAGCACGTATTACTGACCCACTTTTGTCTACTTACGCTTTTTGAGAACTGCGTTTTTCCCACGCGCTGCTTTGGTTTTTTTTGAGCCAGCTGACTTATCCACAGATTTTGGTGGACGCTTTGATTTCGGTTTGCTGGCTTTTCCACCGTCTTTTGACCACGTTGGTTTGCCCTTGTTTTTATCGCGGGGTTTCTTTTCCACGCTGTCGGTGCGTGGTTTTGGTTTCATCGCTACCACGCCGCCTTCGGGGCGGGTCTCAGGGTTTTTGTTGGGGTTCACGTCGCGACGGCCACGTGGTTCGTCGTCGCGATCACGGGGGTCACGGTTGACGGGTTCCCAGTTTTTCTTTGATTTAAACGGTTTTCCTGCTTTATCCGCGCGATCAAAGTTTTCGCGTGGTGATGATTTGATTTTGGGGGCGGTGTCCAATTGTTTCAGGACTGCACCCGGTTCAATTTCCAAATTTCCACCAATTGCCTTGCGAAATCCGTCAACGCTTGACTGCAATATTTCAACGAAAGTTTCACGTTCCTGAACGCGGATCGCGCCAATGTCGTCGCGGCTTAGGTTCCCTGCTTTGCACAGCATTGGTAGCAGGCGACGCGGATTTGCGTCCGCTTCGCGTCCACCAGAGATCGAGAACCAAGTCGTTGGCCCAAATGCGCCACGTGGTTTTGGGGCACCCTTGGCATCCGATGGTGCCAACTCTTCGGGGGCGGATTGATTGGCGACATATATGCGGAAAAATGCAGCGGCCAATTGTTCGGGTGTGAACACCTCCATCAGCTTGGAAACGCTGCCACGTTCAGCCTCTGTTGGTTCTGTGGCCCATGTGTCATCTGCCAGCAGACGTTCCTGATCTTTCTCGATGATTTGTTGCGCCGATGGCGCATCACGCCAATCGGCGGTTACTTTGGCCATACCCAACAGGCGTTCTGCCTTTTTGCGAAACCGTGCTGGCACAATCAAGGCAGATACACCTTGGCGGCCTGCTCGGCCTGTGCGGCCAGAACGGTGCAATAATGTTTCGTGGTTTTGCGGCAATTCAGCGTGAACAACCAAGTCCAATTTTGGCAAGTCAATGCCACGCGCGGCGACGTCCGTGGCCACACAAACCCGCGCGCGGCCATCGCGCATTGCTTGTAGCGCGTGGGTGCGTTCGGTTTGTGATAACTCGCCAGACAGCGCCACAACCGAAAACCCACGGTTGGACAAGCGTGTCGTCAGGCGGTTAACCATGGCGCGGGTGTTACAAAACACCAAGGCATTGGGGGATTCATAGTAACGCAAGACATTGATAATCGCGTTTTCGCCGTCACGTGGCGACACGTTCATTGCCAGATATTCAATATCGGTGTGTTGTGATGCTTCGGACACGGTGGTGATGCGCTGTGCATCGTTTTGGTAGCTTTTGGCCAAGCTGGCGATTGAGCGTGGCACGGTGGCGGAAAACATCAATGTTCGGCGCTCTGATGGTGCTTCGCTCAGAATATATTCAAGGTCTTCGCGAAAACCAAGATCGAGCATTTCATCTGCTTCGTCCAATACCACAGCCTTGACGTTAGACAGATCAATTGAGCCGCGTTGGACGTGGTCACGCAAGCGACCGGGTGTGGCAACCACGATATGTGACCCGCGTTCCAAGGTGCGGCGTTCATCGCGCATATCCATACCGCCCACACAAGATGCCATTGTGGCACCTGCAACGCCGTACAGCCACGTTAATTCGCGTTTAACTTGCATGGCCAGTTCACGGGTTGGTGCAATGATAATGGCCAATGGCGCGGCGGCGCGTGGTAAGCGGCCATCGTCGTCTAAAATTGTTGTGCCAATAGCCAGACCAAAACCGACGGTTTTACCTGAACCTGTTTGCGCAGAGACCAAAAGATCGGCGTTGTCGTATTTTTCATCACTGACGGCAATTTGCACAGGTGTCAGAGTTTCATAGCCTTGTTTGGCCAAGGCATCAGCAAGTGTTTTTTTCATGATTTCATCTCGTTTGGCCGCGCCCATGGGGTTCCCAAGGGGGTATCGCGCGGCGATTACATTTAGATCAAGCGACGCCCAGTTGTCGCGAGATAGGCGTTCATGCCATTCCCAAATGCAGCACGATGTGACCTGAGACAGCCGCTACAGTGCCAAAACATGAATGTATAGGGTGAAAAGGAATTTGGATTATCAGGGATGCATAATCCTTGCGTATCGGCATCAATTTGTGAAAGACGATAAGGTGAAACAGCCCGAGGTCGTAATGTTAGAATTTTATATCACTGCTTTTGTCACATTATTTTTGGTTATTGATCCATTGGGATTGTTGCCAATGTTTGTGTCCATCACCCAAGGTCATGTTGCGAGCAGACGCATGATAGCGTTGCGTGCCTGTGGCATTGCGGTTGGTATTTTGTTGTTGTTTGGCGTTTTTGGGGAAAAGCTGTTGGACTTTGTCGGAATTGGAATGCCTGCATTTCGGATATCTGGCGGGGTGTTGTTATTTTTGACGGCGGTCGAGATGTTGTTCAATAAACGTGCGGCGCGGCGTGAAGAGCAATCTGAAGCGTCTGACAATGATGATCCATCGGTTTTTCCATTGGCGACACCCCTGATTGCAGGGCCGGGGTCAATGGCGACGATGATTTTGCTGTCGGGGGAAACGAGTGCGGCGTTTAGCACCAGCTTGATTGCGATGCTTGCCATGATTAGTGTGGTTGGCATTACATGCCTTTTGTTTTTGATGGGGTCCGTTTTTGAGCGCCTTTTGGGCAAAACGGGGATCAATGTGATTTCGCGGTTGATGGGGATGTTATTGGCGGCCTTGGCCGTGCAATTTGTGGTGGATGGTTTGCGTGGATTGGGTGTTGTTTAGAAATGTCCTCATGGGGACATATAGTTAACCATCTGTTTTAAATGTATTTTTAGAAAATCTGTACATTTTTTAAAGCCCCATTTCTGGGGCTTTAAATTGTGATGCTTAGACCGATTTTAGGTGGATATTATATTTTTCCCTTAGAGCCATATCCAACATTGGATCAAGGGCCACTGGGGATGGTTTTGAGAGAATTTCCTGTTTTAGTTTGGTTGCTTTTTCAACCAAGTTTGGTTTGCCAATTTCGGCCCATTCTTTGGGACTGGTGCGGTCGCCCAAGCGGGGGTAAACGTGATCCGTTTGCATCCGACCAAGCGTTTGATCTGTGCCCAAATAATGCCCAGGCCCGCCCATACAGACGGAGGCAATTTGATCCAATGCCATGGTTTCATCACTCACCTCGATCCCACGCACACAGCGCATCGATTGACCAATCAAGTCATCGCCCAGGATCAAGGATTCATGGCAGAAGCCCAGCAATGATGCGTGCATGCCAGCAGCCTCGTAGACCATATTCAAACCTGACAGACCGGTCATCACACTGGAACACATCTGTTCCCAGCCAGCCTGCATGTCGGGCATTTTTGAATCTGATGCGCCTGCCGCTGCGCCACCCGGAATGCCGTAAAATTTGTGCATTTGCGAACAACCAGCGGATAAGAGTGCTTGTTCGCCCGATCCGACGGTCATGGCACCTGTGCGCAGATCCAGGCCGAAGGGCCATGTGCCGAAAATCGCGGGGTGACCCGGTTTCATGGCGTTGACGTACACAATACCCGCCAGACATTCGGCCACGGCCTGTACGATCGCACCAGCGATGGTTGAAGGTGCAGTCGCACCCGCCATGCCCGCAGACAGCAACAAAACGGGCATACCGCCGCGAATACAGGCCTCCATTGTTTCACAGCTTTCGGTTGCGAATTTCATTGGCGGAACAACAAAACAGTTCGAGTTTGAAATGAAAGGGCGTTCGCGATATTTGTCTTCGCCGCCTGCCAGATCATAGATGAATTCGAACAGTCCGGGCATAAACGAGGGGTCGGTCACGCTGGTGCCGATATGTTTTGTTGTCCCAGTGGCCGCGCCGTACAGTGTGTTCAAATCCATTTCAAAGTTGTCAGGAATGTCGCGACAAACCATCGGGCGTTGGAAAAAATGGATGTTATCCAATTGTTGTGTGATTTTGGCGGCGTCGTGCAAATCCTGTAACGTACTTTCGCGGTATTCATTTCCTGCGGCGTCGACGATATGTACGGCGGCACCCGCAGTGCCGTAATGCACGCGGTTCCCACTGAGCTGTAAGTCATGCAAGCCATCGCGCGAATGTAGGGTGATGGATTTCGCGGCCTTGGCCAGCATATCCTCGACCAGGGAACGCGGGAAACGTAGGCGGCCATCATCGCCCAAAATCGCACCTGCGTTGGTCATGATTTCAACACCTGATGGCGGGGCATCGGCCAGACCGATGGTTTCCAACGCTTGTAGAGCGGCATGGTGAATTTTTAGAACGTCCGCGTCAGAAAGCGGTTTGTATGTACCACCTTCCATGCCGGGGCGAATGGGGCGAACATCTTGCGCCAAGGGGGCAGCGCGAAGAGCCTGTCGGGCAGAGCGGCCACCAGAACGACGAGTAGAGTTTGACATGTTTTATACCTTTTGAAAATTGAAATGTTTTGTTCAAAAGGACAGGGGTGATCCGCGCGCCGCACGGCCACGCGCCGCACCAATAGTGCGCGAAATCAGCGATGTCATCCAGTCAAGGTCTATCATGGGTTTGACACTGTGCCAGATGTCAGATTCTGTAAAGTATTATTTTACCACCGCCCAGTGGCACCGCCGCCAGATGAGCGTCCACCACCAAAGCCGCCAGAGCGGTTATTGTTTTTCAGCTTAGAAAGTTTGGGAATAGAGTGATGTTCCTTTGCATGAAAATCACAGCCAGAGCAGTATGTTTCCACCAATTCGTCACCGCGTGCTTTCTGTGTGGCGGGGCGCTCGATTGTGCGTTTGCTGTGCAATTGGCGGCGATTACAATTGGGGCATCGGCGCAACCCTACCAAGGTATCGCGCATACGGTTTTCAACGAACAAGAATATCGCAATACCAATAAACACAAATATTGCGAGTTTATCCGCGATTAAGCGCCAAAATGAAGTGCGTTTGAATGCCGTCAAGATGGTTGGGTTGTCGAGGGTTTCAGGGTCAGTGATGTCATATGTTGGTTGAAGACGTTTGACCGCTTCGTATGTGCCTGCTTCGATACCCTGTGCGTATTGTTCACCCTTGAAATACGGTAGGAAGAAGTGTTCGATCACCAATCCCATGCGATCATCGAAAATGGGGCCATAGCTGTTCCCGAGTGCGATCCGAATTTCGCGATCTGATCGTGACACCAAAATCAAGGCACCGTCGTTTCGGGTTTCATTGCCAATGCCCCAAGCGTTGAACCAGTTCTGGGCAAAATCTTCGACATTATCGCTGTCGCCGTAGTCAAAGCGTGTTTCGATTGTGACGACGGCCATTTCAAGATCCAAGTTTTCGCGCAGTTCAGCCAAGCGGTTGTTAATCCGCGCTTCTGTTTCGGGATCAATGAGGTTGGCATAGTCGCTGACATAGGGGGTAAGTGGCGTTGGAAAATCCTGTGCGTGCGCCAGTGTGCCCAAATTCAGCAATAGGAAAAGTAAGGAAGTATTGAACCAACGCATGAAAGTGCCCCGTTTATTTAATCTGTGTATAGGTACTGTGTCGGTGGGTGGTTTTCAACATGTTGTGGCGTAATCGGTACGAATTTCACGGAATGTGGGTATCCAAGCACCTTGATCTGTACTGTGAAAGATGCGTAAGGTGCGGATATGAGAACACAATGCACCCAAAGCTGTATTATTATAACCTGCTGATAATTCACGCGGGCTGTTCTTTATTTTCATTAGGTGATCAAAGTGATAGTTGCGCGGGGAAACCGATGCCAGACACCGTGAGACGTTTATGACCATAAAGCTGTATAACACCAAAAGCCGCACCAAAGAGGTGTTTGTGCCAATTGATCCGAATGATGTGCGGATGTATGTCTGTGGGCCGACGGTTTATGATCGTGCGCATATTGGCAATGCACGTCCTGTCGTGGTGTTTGACACGCTGTTTCGTCTGTTGCGCCACACGTACGGTGTAGATCATGTGACATATGTGCGGAATTTCACGGATGTGGATGATAAGATTAATGCCAAGGCGGCCCAGACGGGGCGTAGTATCCGCGACATCACAGACGAGACGATTGAGTGGTATCTGGAAGATATGGGTGCGCTGGGCGCGTTGCCCCCGAGTGTTGCGCCGCGTGCCACGGAATATATTCCGCAGATGATTGCGATGATCGAGGAATTGATCGCCAAGGGGCATGCCTATGCCAAGGACGGGCATGCGTTGTTTGATGTGAATTCGTATGAGAATTATGGGGCGCTTTCGGGACGTTCTGTGGATGATATGATTGCAGGCGCGCGGGTCGAGGTGGCACCGTATAAGCAGAACCCGATGGATTTTGTGTTGTGGAAACCATCCAGTGGCGATCAACCTGGATGGGACAGCCCGTGGGGGTATGGTCGCCCGGGTTGGCATATAGAGTGTTCGGCGATGGCGCGTGCGTTGTTGGGTGAGCGGTTTGATATTCATGGGGGTGGGTTGGATTTGCAGTTTCCCCACCACGAAAATGAGATTGCGCAGAGTTCTGCGTGTTGTGGCGAGGATAGTTTCGCCAATGTCTGGATGCATAACGAGATGTTGCAGGTCGAGGGCAAGAAGATGTCCAAGTCGTTGGGCAATTTTTTCAGTGTGCGGGAGTTGTTGGATCAAGGATATGCGGGTGAAGTGATACGGTTTGTGTATCTGAGTACGCATTATTCTAAGCCGATGGATTGGACGGATGAAAAGGCGGGAGACGCGAAGCGAACTTTAATGAAGTGGCGTGAGCAATTAACCGGTGAAAATGCTTCGGAACCATGTGAAGAAGTCGTGGAGGCGCTTAGCAATAATCTAAATACTTCTGGCGCGATTTACAGACTAAACACATTATTTTTAAAATGGATGAGCTGTAAAAGCTCTTCTTCAGGCATGAAAGAAGCTGAGGCTACGTTTCTGGCTTCAGCACGTCTGCTTGGACTATTGGAAGCTGATAAAGGCGAATGGGCAAATATAGAATATGATTTTAGCTTCTTAGAAGACCGTATGCATGTATTGCGAGACCTTGCTATGGATAAAAAAGATTTTAGTAAGCTGGACGCAGCCAAAGTAGCTTTGAGTGAAGCGGGCGTTGAAGTTCGAATGGGTAAAGGAGTTATAGAGCTGGTTGGAGGATCTGAATTTGATTTGACAAAATTGAATGAGGCAGAGGTTTTGATTGCTGGCTTGGAGAAAACATTATGACCCGCGAACGCTTATACCTGTACGACACGACTCTGCGCGATGGGCAACAGACCCAAGGGGTGGATTTTACGGCTGAGGATAAGGGGCTGATTGCCACTGCCTTGGACGATCTGGGTGTTGATTATGTTGAGGGTGGTTGGCCCGGTGCAAATCCCACGGACAGTGATTTTTTTGAGGCGGCACCGAAATTACGCGCCACGTTTACGGCGTTTGGGATGACAAAACGCGCTGGGCGGTCGGCGGCGAATGACGAGGTTTTGGCGGCGGTTTTGAATGCGAATACGCCTGCGGTTTGCTTGGTCGGGAAAACCCATGATTTTCATGTCACAACCGCGCTGGGCATTACGTTAGATGAAAACCTGACGAATATTTCCGAGAGTATCAAACATATCGTGGCGCAGGGGCGCGAGGCGTTGTTTGATTGTGAGCATTTTTTCGATGGGTTTCGTGAAAATCCTGATTATGCGATCCAAACCGCCAAGGCTGCGTATGATGCGGGTGCGCGGTGGGTTGTTTTGTGTGACACCAATGGCGGTGCCATGCCAGCACAGGTGTTTGCCGCGACCAAGGCGATGATTGATGCGGGAATACCGGGTGAAAATCTGGGTATTCATACGCATAATGATACCGAACATGCGGTTGCCAATTCATTGGCGGCGGTGGATGCGGGTGCGCGGCAAATTCAGGGGACGTTAAATGGTTTGGGCGAGCGGTGTGGCAATGCCAACCTTGTGACGCTGATCCCAACGTTGTTGTTAAAAGAGCCGTATGCCAGTCGGTTTGAAACGGGTATCGCGCCAGAAAAATTGAGCGATCTGACAGCGTTATCGCGGCATTTGGATGACATTTTGAACCGTGTCCCGAATAAAACAGCCGCTTATGTCGGATCCTCTGCCTTTGCGCATAAGGCGGGATTACATGCATCGGCAATTCTGAAAGACCCAAGCACGTATGAACATATTGATCCAAGTTTGGTTGGCAACGAACGGGTGATCCCGATGTCCAATCAAGCGGGGCAGTCCAATTTGCGAAAACGCTTGTTGGATGCGGGGTTTACATTGGACAAGGGCGATGCGCGGTTGTCGGAAATCCTGAATGTAGTCAAGGAACGCGAGGACAATGGGTATGCTTATGATAGCGCGCAAGCGTCGTTTGAATTGGTGGCGCGGCGCATTTTGGGTGAGTTGCCTGCGTTTTTTGAAATCAAACGCTACCGCGTGACGGTGGAGCGGCGACGCAATAAACATAATCAAATGGTGTCTGTATCCGAAGCAGTCGTGGTGGCCAAAATCGGTGGAGAAAAAGTTTTATCCGTGTCCGAAAGCATGGACCCAGAATGTGGAGATCAGGGCCCAGTGAACGCGCTGAACCGCGCGTTGGCCAAGGATTTGGGGCCATATCAAGATTGCATCGATGATATGAAACTTGTGGATTATAAAGTGCGGATCACTGGGCGCGGTACCGATGCGGTGACCCGCGTTATCATCGACAGCGAAGACAGCAAAGGGCGGCGTTGGTCGACCGTTGGGGTTTCGGCGAATATTGTTGATGCCAGTTTCGAAGCATTGCTTGATGCAATGATTTGGAAGTTAATCCGCGACGGCGTGAAACCCGTTTAACATGGCCACAAACGTCACATTTGATGTCGATATTACAGGCTGTGCTGATTTGGTACGCCGTGGCGATCCCGACCGTTTTTTGGCGATTATGAGCGCACCAGTTGGGCGCCGCGCGGCGCTGTTCGTGATTTATGCGTTCAATTTAGAGGTCGCACGCGCGCCGTGGGTGACGAAAGAGGCGATGATTGCAGAGATGCGTTTGCAATGGTGGCAGGATGCGATTGAAGAGATTTATACAGGCAAGGATGTGCGCCGGCACGAGGTGGTGACGCCGCTTGCCGCGTTGATCGCAGAGCGTGATTTACCGCGTGAATTATTCGACGAAATGATCGCGGCGCGGCGGTGGGACATTTATTCCGAACCGCATGCACATGCATTTGCGTTTCAGGACTATGTTATGCACACGTCTGGCAATTTGATGGCGCTGGCGTGTTTGTCGATAGGTATGGCAACCGATGATATGCGTGTGGCGCAAGAATATGGATATGGTGATGGGATTGCGCGTTTGTTTTTGGCCATTCCAGAGCTGGAAAACGCACAGCGTAAACCCCTGTTCGATGGGCGCAGCGGAGCGGTTCAAAAATTAGCGTGCAATGCGTTTGAGCATATGAAACGTGCCCGATTTAGCGATAAAGCCGCAAATTCTGCGTTGCGCACAGCGTGGATGGCGATGCCCGTTTTAAAGATTGCGATGCGCGATCCTGCCCGCGTTGGTGCAGGACAGTTGGCGACGACAGATTTCCACAAAAAGCTGCGTTTGTTGGTTAAGAGTATTTTTAATAGGTATTGAGTTCGGGCGATTTTTGACGCTTGAGCCAGATCAGTGATAAACCCGCCAATAACAGGAATGGCACCATGGCCATGTTGACGGACATCCAACCCTGAACTGCGCTGCCCCCAGAGCAATTCATTAAGCCACCCGATGCCAGGGATGCAATCGTCACAAAACCAAAGACGATGAAATCGTTCATGCCCTGCACCGCGCCACGTTCATTGGGTTCATGCGCGGATGCCAGCAGTGTTGTCGCGCCGATAAAGCCAAAGTTCCAGCCGATGCCAAGGAAGATTAAACCAAGATAAAAGCTGACCAAAGTACCACCTGCGAGGTTGATGATGCCCGCAATAGCCAGAATTATAAGACCCGTGAAAATGATTCTTGTCACGCCAAAGCGCGTGATAAAATGGCCTGTGAAGAAGCTGGGAATATACATGCCCAGTACATGCGCCATGACGATATTTGATGCGCTGGCTTGGGCAAACCCTGAACCAACAACGGCCAGTGGGGTCGAAGTCATGACGAGGTTCATCAATGCATAGGACACCATCGCGCAAATGATTGCCACAGCCACCTTGGGTGATTTCAATAATTCCATTCGTGTGCGACCGGTTGGCATTGCTTTTTCGGCGGCTGTCGGTGGGGGAATTTTTAAGAAGAAGAATAGAAACGCACCAATGATGTTAATTGCGGCCACCGCAAAATATACGCCCATAAAGGGGACGACGTATGCATCTGTTGTCCAATTCACCAATTGTGAACCCAAAATTGCGGGAACTAATCCTGCGGCCATCAGGTATGAAATTGCTTTGGGGCGAAACTGCTCGGATGCGGTATCGATCGCGGCAAAACGGAAAAAACCCTGTGCGGACATATAGATGCCAGTGAAGTAGGAGGCGACCAAGAACAGCTGAAACGAAGAGGTATACAGTGCATAGGCGCCAATAAGACCGCCCAGAGCACCGCCAAATGCGCCAATGAAAAATCCCAGTTTACGCCCATAACGTTGCATCAGATTAGACAACCAAGGTGCCGTAGTCATAGAGCCGAAAACGATCAGTGAAATTGGTAACGTCGCCCAACAGGCGTTGGTAGCCAATGATTGCCCTGCCAAACCGCCCACAATGAACAGCATCGGCATTTGCGAACCCAAAAATGCCTGTGCCGCAATCAGGATTGTCAGATTGCGTCTGGCAAGTGCGTCATTGGATGTCATGTGGTGCGCCTGTCGATTATGTGGGCGAAACTGCCTGAATGTGAGCCGTTGATCAAGCCCATCGGCGGTAATTGGGTGCCCTCGGCGTCGGCGGCGGAAAATAGCGGGTCGCCGTCGGATTTTAATGTTGTTGCGTAATGAAATTCATGCGCAGACAGGGGCATGTCCCACAGCGCGTTGGGTGTGAGGTTGCGATAGCCAAGGTGGAGTTTTCGCGCGGCAAAACTGGTTTCCAATCGAAGCAGTCCAAGCATTTCGTGACGTATACCGTGCGCATCGATCAACCCATCGCCCATGGTCATATAGCCACCACATTCACCGTAGACGGCGTTTGCGGATTTTAGGCCTTGTTTGAAGATTTGAGCGCTTGCCAATTTGCCAGCGTGTAGTTCGGGGTATCCACCGGGCAGATAGACAAGATCAGCGGGTTTTGGGGCTTGGTCAGCCAAGGGAGAGAAGAACGATATTTCCGCACCCATCGCGCGCCAATCAGCCAGTAGATGCGGGTAAGCAAAAGAGAAAGCGGCATCAGACGCGATAGCGATAGATTGCGCAGGGGGCGGTAGTGTGAGCGTTGACTGCGCGGTCGGTGTGACCTGTCCCATCAAGGCCATTAAGGCGGGAATATCGATTGCGGTGGCCACCATATCTGCTGCGCGATCCAGAAAACCATCCAAATCATCGCGTTCTTGGGCTTGAATCAAGCCCAAATGCCGTGAGGGTGTTTGTAAATCTGCCTGACGATACAGTGATCCTAAAACAGGGATGTTGAGAGGGTCTAATGCGCGGCGGAGCATTTTGTCGTGACGGGGTGAGCCGACCTTGTTCAAAATAATGCCAGCGATTTTGACGTCAGGAGAGAGTTGGGAAAATCCAAGTGCGACTGCGGCGACTGATTGTGCCTGACTGGCGACGTCGAGAACCAAAACGACAGGTAACCCCAAAATGCGTGCCAAATCGGCGGTAGATCCGCCGCCATTGGGTGGAGCGCCATCAAACAGGCCCATGGCGCCCTCGATAATTAACGGAGTGTCGCCTGTGGCCAATGATTTAATGCGATCGGGTGACATCGCCCATGCATCCAAATTTACACATTCATTGCCTGATGCGGCGGCGTGAAAGCGAGGGTCGATGTAATCGGGGCCACTTTTGGCGGACCGAATGGGGATGCCTGCGCGTTTTAATGCGCGCAGTAGGCCAAGTGTGACTGTGGTTTTGCCGCTGGCCGAACTGGGCGCGGAAATGATGATGCCCTTTTGGGTCATGATACTTCGGCAGGGCGTCCGCGATTTAGGGGGTCAAGGTTGCGTGGTTTTTCGCCAGCACTTAATCCCTGCCAATCCAACACTTGGCGCATCAACACGGATTTACCAACGCAGATAATTGCCGGTGGCGACATGTTCGCTGCCGCTAAATCGTTCTGTATCGTGGATAGGGTGGTTTCCAGCACCTGTTGATGGGGCAGTGTGGCATTGGTGACAACGGCCACAGGTTCATCGGGTGCGCGCCCCGCGGCCAGCAACTCGCCAATAATTCGTCCCACATGTTTGATGCCCATGTAGATCACCAAAACCTGTGACCCATCGGAAATTGCCTTCCAATTCAATGAGCTGGGGGACTCTCCGCTTTGGTCGTGGCCAGTTACAAAAGTAACTGATTGGTTTACATCGCGGTGTGTGACGGGAATTCCCGCATAGGCCAATCCACCGATGCCCGCAGAAATTCCGGGAATAATACGCACCGGAACGTCATGTTGGATTAAGGTTTGCGCCTCTTCGCCACCACGTCCAAAGACGAATGGGTCGCCACCCTTTAGGCGCAGGACACGTTTTCCAGCGCGTGCGAAATCAACCAATTGCAAAGAAATGTCGCGCTGCTTGGCGGAGGGCTTGCCGCCGCGTTTACCCGCGTAAATCAATTCAGCATCATCAGATGCCCAATCCAAAATCGCCTCGCCCACGAGGGCGTCATAAACAATGACGTCCGCTTGGCGTAGGGCATTCAGGGCGTGTAGGGTCAGCAGACCCGCATCACCCGGACCTGCACCACACAGCCACACCCAACCAGGTTGCAATTGAGGCCAATCATATGGCGGAAGGGGATTCGTATCTGTCATAAAACCTATATGCAGGACTGTGACGGTGTTGGCGAGGGTATGCGCGACATAATTGTACAATTTTCGTCATGTGACACATCAACGTTGCGCGTCCTGCAAAGCAAACTATAGTTTGCCGCATGAGCAGAAAACCAACAGGAGATTTGCGCCGTGGTTGGACCACAGGCGCCTGTGCAACCGCCGCGACCAAGGCCGCGTTGGATGCGCTGTGGGGGAGTGGATTTTTACGCGAGGTGACGATTACATTACCCAAGGGTGAATCCCCCACGTTTCCTTTGGCACATACAGCGCGGGGTGATGATTGGGTAGAGGTGGGGATTACCAAAGATGCGGGCGATGACCCTGATGTGACGCACGGGGCGTTGATTATTGCGCGGGTTCGAAACGGTTCTGATGGAGTTGTTTTTAAGGCGGGTGAAGGTGTTGGAGTGGTGACCAAAGCCGGTTTGCCCATTGGGGTTGGAGAGCCTGCAATCAATCCTGTACCACGTGAATTGATGCGCGCTGTTGTGGTTGAACAGGCCGCTAAATATAACCGCGAACCACATGTTGAAATTGAGATTTCTATCCCAAATGGCGTTGAAATTGCATTGAAGACGTGGAATGGGCGTTTGGGAATTGTTGGTGGGTTATCCATTTTGGGCACCACAGGCATTGTGCGTCCGTTCAGTTGCGCGGCATGGATTGCATCCATTCATCGCGGCGTTGATGTGGCGCGTGCCAATAATTTTCCGCACGTGGCGGGATGTACAGGGGCGACATCGGAAAAGACGGTGCAGGATTTACATGGATTAACCGAATTTGCGATGTTGGATATGGGTGATTTTTCGGGTGGCTTGCTGAAATACATTGCAAAGAACCCTGTGCCACGCCTGACCATTGGTGGCGGGATTGGCAAAATGGTCAAGTTAGCGCAAGGGGCCGTGGATTTGCATTCGTCGCGCACACAGGTGGATTTTGAGGCGCTGAATGAATGGGCTGATGTGGATGTTTGTGATGCGAACACGGCGCTAGAGGCGTATGAACGCGCTGGTGCGCCATTGGCCATGCGGGTGGCGCAAGAAGCACGGGAACGAGTTTTGGATAGCCTGAAGGGTGCCCCGACGGCGGTTGATATTGTTGTCATAGATCGTGCGGGAAATATTATTGGACGCGCAGAATGACGGGGTTGGTTTTGGCGGGCACATATGAGGCGCGGATGTTTTGCGCGGCCTGTGTAGAGCGCAACATCGTGGTCATTGCATCCCTGTCCGGGGCGACGCGAAATCCTGATGATTTGGGGGTAGAAACGCGGGTTGGTGGATTTGGTGGTGCGGATGGGTTTTCCGATTACATCAGACAGGCGGGAATTACGTGGGTTGTGGATGCGACCCATCCATTTGCCACCGAAATGACCACCACGGCGGCGGGGGTTTGTGCCAAGTTGAAAATACCTTACATCGCATTGCAACGCCCCGCGTGGGTCGCCAGTGAGGGTGATAATTGGCATGCGGTTGATACGGTTTCAGAGCTGTCCGCGTTGATACCAACAGGTTCAACTGTTTTTCTGGGGACGGGGCGTAAAACTCTGTCGGAATATGCGATGTTGGCGGGGTGTCGGTTGTTGTGTCGGGTGATCGATAAGCCAGTAGGGACGTTTCCGCATGAAAATGGTGCCTTTTTAGTTGGCCGCCCGCCATTTTCGGTTGAGGAAGAAATTGCGACGTTGAAAGAGCACGGCGTTGATTGGGTGGTGGTAAAAAACTCTGGTGGGTCTGGTGGGTTTTCTAAATTGGTGGCGGCGCGTAAATTGGGGTTGCCTGTTGCCATGCTGAAGAGGCAAATGCCACGCAATGTTCCAATTGTTACGGATGTGCCGTCGGCTGTTGCGTGGTTGGAACCAAAGTTATGACAGATGTTGGTCGGATCATAACCTGCGATGCCTGTGTCGCCGAGGGGGCGGCATTTTTGGCATCCCTTGATCCGCGATTTGCGCGCGCGTTGGATGAGATTGGGTCGTTGCCGTTGCGCCTGAAGGATGATGGGTTTGCAGCGTTGTTGGATGCCATCGTTGGTCAACAAATTTCGGTTGCCGCCGCCAGCAGTATTTGGGCGCGGATGCGCGATGATGGGCTGACCACGTCACAGTCCATTTGTGCTGCATCTGATGAGGACTTAAAAGGAGTCGGTTTGTCGCGCCCCAAGGTGCGATACGTACGTGCATTGTCAGAAAGTCAGTTAAATTACAGTAAGTTAAAAGATAAAGTGAATGCCGATGTGGTCAAGGAGTTAACAGCGGTTACGGGTATCGGCACGTGGACCGCGCAGGTTTATGCGTTGTCCAGTTTGGGGCGTGCAGATATCTTTCCAAACGGCGATTTAGCGTTGCAAGAATCGGCGCGTGTATTGTTTGAATTGGATACGCGACCCAATGAGAAAGAAATGGCGATAATGGCGGCGAACTGGGCCCCGTGGCGCGCAGTTGCTGCGCGGCTGTTATGGGCATATTACCGCATTATTAAACAACGCGAGGGAATGAAATTATGACACTCACAAACCACATTAAGCAGGCCGTTTCAGGC
This sequence comes from uncultured Rhodobacterales bacterium, assembly GCA_963976255.1. Taxonomy (GTDB): domain Bacteria; phylum Pseudomonadota; class Alphaproteobacteria; order Rhodobacterales; family Rhodobacteraceae; genus Amylibacter. The sequence continues at coordinate 52,982 of CAXBJO010000008.1, read as the reverse complement.
AAAGCGGACAGTTTGGTGATTTTTCTGCATGGATATGGTGCGGATGGGAATGACCTGTTGGGATTGGCCGATCCGTTGCGTGAACATTTGCCAAATACAATGTTTATGTCACCCGATGCGCCCAACAATTGTGGATTGAACCCGGTGGGGTTTGAGTGGTTTCCAATCCCGCGTATGGATGGATCAAGCCAGGCCCAAGCAGAGGCGGGGCGCGACGCGGCAGTGGTAGTATTGAATGCCTTTTTGGATGAGGTGGCCGTTCAAACGGGTATCCCTGCATCGCGTACGTTTTTACTGGGCTTTTCGCAGGGCTGTATGATGAGCCTGCATGTTGCGCCACGCCGCCCTGATGCCCTTGCGGGTGTGATTGGGATGTCTGGCATGTTGGTTGCGCCGGAGATGCTGGCCGCACAAGCCATTCAAAAACCACCCATTTTATTGGTGCATGGCGATCAAGATGATGTGGTGCCATATGCAGAAATGGCAAAGGCTGCGGATGTTCTGACAGTCGCAGGGTTTGAGGTTTTTGCACTGACATCCAAAGGCACAGCGCACGGCATTGCACCCGATGGTTTGGGTGCGGCGTTGCAGTTTATACAACAAAATCTGTGAAGGGCTTAGAATTAAGGTCGCCCTAAATTAAGTTTTTGTACGATTATGATCTGTCTTATGTAGGGGCTTGTCGTGTTTCAAATGCTATATATAGTGTCTGTAGTGTTATTTCTTTGAACGGAGACGATAATAACCGATGCATTCAGCCTTTTTGGACAATTTCGTAAAGACATCGACCAAATTAAAGCAAAGACCTGCGCTGGTCTTGAACGCGGATTATCGGCCGCTGTCCTATTTCCCATTGTCGCTGTGGTGTTGGCAGGATGCGATCAAAGCGTCCTATTGTGACCGTGTCGATATTGTTGCCGAATACGACGAAATCGTTCATTCGCCGTCTGTTGAAATTCGAATTCCATCGGTCATCGTGTTAAAAGACTTCGTTAAGCCGCGCAAAATGGCGCCGTTTACACGTTTTAATCTGTTTTTGCGCGATGGGTTTACCTGTCAATATTGTGGGCGTCAGGGCGATATGACGTTTGATCATGTCATTCCGCGTGCCCGTGGCGGGCGGACGACGTGGGGCAATGTGGTGGCGTCATGTGGACCGTGCAATCTGCGAAAGGGTGCGCGATCAGTGCGTGATGCGGGGTTTAATCTGTTACGTAAACCCTGTGCGCCAAGTTCGGCGCAGTTGATGAATATTGGACGTAAATTTCCACCCAATCACCTGCATGACAGCTGGATTGATTTTCTGTATTGGGATGCGGAGTTAGAGGAATAGTTGTGATAGCCCTTTAAAATATATGCAAGGCGACTATGTGGGGTGTATGAACAGACGTTTTTTTACATTTGGCCTTGGGGCCTTGATGGGTGCGCCCAAAGTGGGGTTGGCGGGGATTACCCCAATGTCTTCGGCCACTGCCAGCCATATGAAATTGGCCACGATGATCAGTCGTGCGCATGATTATTGCTCGCCTGAATTTTTGATGCGGCATTTGAAGGTCGACAAGGGAATTGCTGCACAGGTGCAGCAGGCTTTGATCCAGAATAATGTGATTACGCGCCCCAGTGCGACGGGTTTTTCATATGCGGTTGATCCGATGCCGTTTAGTCGATTGTCAAACAGCATGCCTGCGCAGACCAATGAATTGGTGCAAAAGGTAAAAGATAAAGTTTCAGATCACTTAGCGACGGGTAAAAGCGATAAGCCAGATGATGGCGAGGCACAGGCTGATGATCCCGTTCCAGCCTGCCATCGAGATGTTGAGGAAATCCCAAGCGATCTCGTCACAGCGGGCGATCGGTGCGGCAAGGATTTGGTTTAACAAATCTTCGGCAGACATCCCATTTATAGACCCCGAAGTGCATGTGTTGGGGCCTTGCCACCATTTTTGTTCAACACCGGCATGATAAAAACCGATTGCAGATGTGGTGAGTGCGGCAAGGCCGCCAAAGATCGCCAACCGTGCATCACGCAATGCAATTGCGACCAAGCCAATCACAATCGCCACGGCGTGTGGCCAGCGTTGCCACAGGCACATTTTACACGGAGCGTATCCCAACACATGTTGGAAAAAATACACACTGCCCAGCAATGCGATGGAACCAAAGGTGGCAAGACCAATTAGACGAAAAGCGTTCATAAATATTTCACCACGGCAAAACCAGCGACCAAGATGACGCAGAAAAGGGTAAACATTATTCCCAATCTCTTTTCAATGAAATCACGGATTGGAAGGCCGAATTTCCACAATAACCCCGCAATGACGAAGAAAATGGTGGCTCGAGCGATCAAAGACCACAGCATAAATACCCCAAAATTCATGCCCGTTGCACCAGATGTGATGGTGATGACTTTGTACGGGAACGGCGTTAACCCTGCGATCAAAACGGCCCAGTGACCCTGTGCGTTAAAGCGCTCTTTGAACACCTCGAAGCTGTCTGCTTTGTTGTAGAATTCCAAAATTGGCTGGCCGACGGTATCAAACAGTTGTGCGCCGATGTAATATCCCAAGGCACCACCTGCGACCGATCCCAATGTAACCACGGCGGCAACCAAAAATGCGCGGTTTGGAGCGGCGATGATGATAGGGATCATCAAAACATGCGGTGGAATGGGGAAGACCGAACTCTCGATAAAAGCGATCATGCCTAGTATCCACAGTGCATATTTGCTGTCTGAAAAAGACAGTGTCCAATCGTAAAGCCTGCGTAACATCGATAATGTCCTGTTTTCGACCAAAAAGCAGGGTTATGCCATTGCGTCAAGTACCAAGAGCCTTGCGCGGGTTATCAACACTGCCTATTTTTAGCGTAAATCAATTGGAGGCACGGTCATGAAATGGCGTAATGCAAGAAAAAGCACAAACATCGAAGATCGTCGTGGACGCAGCGCTGCGCGCAGTGGTGGTATGGGCATTGTGGGGGTCATAGCGGTTTTGGCTATTGGGTATTTCACGGGGATTGATGTGTCGTCACTGGTTAGTAACGTCAATGGAACGTCTCAAGTTCAAAGCGGATCGGGTGAAATTACGCAAGAGGACAAGCAGGTTGGCCAATTCGTTGCGGCCGCCTTGGGGTATACTGAAGATGTATGGAGTGAAGTGTTTCCAAAGCAGCAGGGCAAGAAATACAGCCCGCCAAAATTGGTGCTGTTTAAGGGGGTGACGCAATCACCCTGTGGCAATGCATCGGGTGCGACAGGGCCGTTTTATTGCCCTGCGGATCGCAAGATTTATTTGGATACTGAATTTTTTGTGACGCTTGGCCGCAAAATGGGTGCCAAAGGTGATTTCGCCGCCGCGTATGTTGTGGCGCACGAGGTCGCGCACCATGTGCAAAACGAATTGGGTATTCTGCCTCAGGCGAATAGGGCGCGCCAATCGATGTCCACAACCGATAGCAACCGCGTTTCGGTGATGGTCGAATTGCAGGCCGATTGTTATGCGGGCATTTGGGCGCGATATTCGGGGGAACGTTTGGGCGCACTTGATTCGGGCGACATAGAAGAGGCGATGAATGCGGCGAAACAAATCGGGGATGATACGTTGCAGCGCAATGCTGGACGGGTGCCAAGCCCGCATACATTTACCCATGGTACGTCCGAGCAACGCCAACGCTGGTTTGCGCGGGGCTATCAATCTGCGGATATGAAGCAGTGTAACACATTTGTGGCAAATCAGTTATAATTGCCGTTGACGCACCCTAGAAGTTTAGCTAAATCCCCCTTGTGTGCCGTGCCCGAGTGGCGGAATTGGTAGACGCGACGGATTCAAAATCCGTTTCCTCACGGAGTGCCGGTTCAAGTCCGGCCTTGGGTACCACACTTATAAAACGCCTCACATTGTGGGGCGTTTTTTACATTCAGCAACTATACCTTGCATCCGTCGCCAAGTTTGCGCAATTTACGCATATTATAGGGGGCGGATTATGGACGAATTGATTACTTTGGGTTTGATTGCGATTGCGGCGGTTGTATTGGGTATCGTTTTGCCGATTGTGGCGTTGACGAAAATTGGCAACCTGCGTTGGGAATTAACGAAGGTAAAGAAAGAATTGGATCGGGTTCAAGAGCACGTATTCGGTTCCGAGGCATCACTCAATTCTGCGCCCCAGACACCCCAATCAGAACGAGCATCAGTGCCGACAAAAGAGACGTCACCGGCAAAAGTTCCAAAGCCAGTCAAGGTGACCCCTGCAGCTGTGCAGGCCGCACGAGTGGTTTCCAAACCAGTTGTCCCCAAAGGCCCCAGCTTTTTTGATCGTGCGTTTGAAAATTTTAAAGCCAATTGGATTGTTTGGTTGGCTGGACTGTCATTAGCCTTTGGTGGGGTGTTTATTGTTCAGTTTGGGATCGAGCGTGGCATGTTGGGTCCCAAGGCGCGTGTTGCGTTGGCAATCGCCTTTGGTTTGGCGTTGATTGTGGGGGCTGAATTCCTGCGTAAGCGATCCAAGGATCAATCGGTTGCTCTGTTTTCACCTGTTACAGCATTGGCCGCTGGCGGTATCGCTAGCCTGTTTGGAGCAGTGGTTTCGGCACATGTTTTATATGGCCTTACCAGTGCGACAATCGGGTTTATCTCTATGGCTGTTGTGGCCTGGGCGGCGATGGCGTTGGCGATGATTTACGGCCCTGTTTTGGCGATCATTGGCATCCTTGGGGCATATTTTTCGCCTATTTTGGTCAGTTCGGGCCAAGGCGCGGAAATGATGTATTTGTATTACTTGCTGGTTTTGGCAGCTTCGTTGTTCGTTGAGCGTTGGCAACGTTGGATTTGGCTGTCGACCTTGTCAGTTGCTTGTGCACTGTTCTTGGGGTGGTTGATGCATTTTGATATGACAAAGTTTGCTTTGTCCGGCCCGTATTTCGCAGCCATTGTGGTTATGGTTGTCACCATTCCTGCGTTCGGTTTTTTACCAAAATCCGATCAAGAAAACTGGTTGGATCGTAACGCATTTGGAAAAATATCATCGCAATACCCAACCATTTTGGCCGTTGGTACAGGGATTATGTCGACTGTATTGATCTTCTTCTATGCATTTGCGGGGTTGATCCATTGGCAGATTGCGGCGTTGATATTGCTGGCACTGACGGGTAGTGCGATTGTGTTGTGCCGTCGCGCACAGAATTTGGATCAATTGGCCGCCATTTTCGGGATCGGTACGATTGGTGTTTTAGGACAGGTAGCGTTTGCGTTGTTGAAATACAGCCAAGGTATTTCAGGTGACGCGGTGCGGTCTGTTGTGGCGTATTTTCCGGCGGCGAGCATCACCATGCTGGGGCTTTTGGCTCTTGGGGTTGGGGCGTCGTTATGGCGGGCGGGACAATCAATTCGGCCATGGTATTGGCACATTTTGACGGTTGTGTTGCCGCTGTTGGGGTACAGCGTATTTTACGTTGGCTGGGAACATAGCGCGGTGCGTGGCACGGCGTTTTGGACAGGCAGTGCCATCGCGTTGGCGGCTTACTTTACGGTATTGGCGGCGATCATGATACGACGTGGTCAGGTGCCGGCCGCGGATATTTTGGGCACGGGTGCCGTGGTTGCATGGTGCATGGCGGCCTATATTGGGCTGTCATATATGGATCCATGGCTGACGGTTGTGATTGCGGGTATTGCAGGTGTGTCATACCTGAGTGTGGTGCGATATGATTTTCACTGGGTTGCAATGGCCAGTGTTGTTGTTACGGGGTTGGCGGTGTCGCGTTTGATTTTGGATCCCGGTTGGATTTGGGCGGCGAATGCGTTGGTGTTGCCAATGATGATTGCCTTTGGTGGTGTCATTGCGATATTGGTCGCATGTTTTTGGGATGCATCTGCGCGTCAGCGCCCTGTGCAAGTCGTGCAATTTGAAACCGCTGGATTGGCCGCGTTGGCGACGTTCGTCAGTGTGTGGTTGGTGCGTTGGTCAACGGATTTACAGGATCACACGATTGCGGGGATTTATGCGACGTTGCTGGGTGTTTTGGCAATGGTGCAATATTACCGCCGTGACGAATTGGTGGCGTTTAAGGGGCTGCGCAATGCGTTTGGTTTGATTTTGGCGGTGTCTGGCGGTGCGATGTTATTGGCCGCTGTGGTTATTTTTACACCACTGTTTACGGGCAAAGTTGCAGGGTTTTTCCCATTAGATAGTGTGGTTCTGGCCTATGTTCTGCCAGCACTGTTGCTGTATACCAGCGTGTACTTCAAAAAGGTACCGTTCCTGATACCAAAGGTGTTCACTCTGGTTGGCGTGGTTGGATTAGGTGCATATGCGCTGATCCTTGAAATTCGCCATTACTGGCATGGACCGCGCATCGTGTTGGATAATGGCGTGTATCAGATGGAATTATATTCATACACAATTGTGATGTTGATCGCGACGGTTGCGGTGTTTGTGGCGTCCGTGCGCCAAAACAGCCTGTTGTTACGCCGTATTGGATTGGCGTTGGCCGCCGCAACGGCATTGAAAGTGTTCCTGTGGGATATTTCGGAGCTACGCGGATTGGGGCGCGCAACCTCGTTTATCGGGCTTGGGTTGACGTTGGCCGGATTGGGGTGGTTGCATCAAACATATGCGATTACGGACAAAAACGAAAAGAAGAGCTAAGACGAGAAAAGCCCCAAAGAGGGGCTTTCCATTATCATATGATTTTATGATTTAAAATCGTTTTGGTTATTGGCGCGATGTAATGCTATCCAAAAATGGCTGTTAAGCCTTTGTCGATGGCTGCCGTGATTTGGTCCAAGTCATCCTTGGTTGAAATCAGTGCAGGTGACAGACATATGGTGTTGTTGTAACCTGGAACCGAGCGGTTTGTGGCGCCGATGATAACGCCTTGGGCCATACAATTACCAACCACGGCCGCGACCATTTTTTCGTCTGCTGGTGTGTGATCGGCGCGATCTGAAACCAATTCCAAGCCACAGAACAAACCTTTGCCGCGGACTTGGCCGATACAGGCGTGCTTGTCTTCCAGCTCGGCCAATTTGCCCATTAAGTATTCGCCCATGGCAGTTGTGTTGCCAAGGAGGTTTTCTTCTTGGATGATTTTCATGTTTTCGATTGCGGCCGCAGGGCCGGCGGTACAGCCGCCAAAGGTTGAAATGTCACGAAAGTAACCCATTGGATCTGTGTCGTCTTTGAACATGTCGAACACCTCTTCGGTGGTGACTGTACATGAAATTGCGGCGTAGCCAGATGCAACGCCTTTGGCCATGGTTACGAAGTCAGGTTTGATGCCGTATTGTTGGTAGCCAAACCATGTGCCTGTGCGACCAAGGCCACAAACGACCTCGTCGATGTGGAGGAGGATTTCGTATTTTTTACACAGTGCTTGCACGCCTTCCCAGTAACCCTGTGGTGGAGTGATAACACCGCCACCTGCGGTTACGGGTTCCAGAACCATAGCGCCGATAGTATCCGCACCTTCGCGCAGGATCACAGCTTCGATCGCGTCGAGGGATTGTTTTGTGTAATCGCCCGCGCCGTATTGATTGTGATATTCCAAGCAATGTGGAATTTCGACGAAACCAGGTGTGTAGGGGCCATATTGGGCATTACGCTCTTCTTGGCCACCAGCGGCAAGGTTTGTGATTGTCGTGCCGTGGTAATCGCGTTCGCGGTACAAGATTTTGAATTTTTTACCCGCGTGATGCTTGTGGCTGATTTGGCGTACCATTTTGTACACTTTTTCGTTCGCTTCGGACCCCGAGTTTGAATAGTAAACGCGCGACAAGCCTGGCATTTTATCCAGTAACATGTCCGAAAAGATTGCGCCCGGGATAGAACCCGCTGAACCCGCGAAGTAGTTCATTTTGACGAGTTGATCGCGCACAGCGTCGGCGATACGTACGCGGCCATAGCCAACGTTGACGGTCCAAACGCCACCAGACACCCCATCAAGATGTTCCTTGCCGTTTTGATCCCAAACGCGCATGCCTTTACCTTCGACGATGATACGTGGGTCGATTTTGGTTTCGAATGGTTTATGCTGAATCAGATGATGCCAGACGTTTTTACGATCTGCTTCGACGATTTCTTGGATGTCGTTTGTCGTTGCGTAATCCATTTTCGGTACACTCCTTTTGCGTTGATTGTGTGTAGCTTGGCAAAAAATGAGACCAACGTCACAGATTTTTCCGACGTTATGTGTCGGTTTTGGTTTTGAATCCGATTTTTGGGAGATGTGTTTTTCGGGGGTGTTGGTTGTGTATTCGTTGGGCTTGGTAATTTTACACTAAGAAGCGTCCAATAAAAAGGGGCGCATGTTGCCATGCGCCCCTTAAATAAAAGTGCTTGAAAGATTACTCTTCGTTTGCTTCTTCGGCTTTTGCTTTTGGCTCGTCTTTGATCAGCTCATTACCGTCTTCGTCGAGTGCAGCTGCAGAACCCATGTCGTCGAATAATTCGGCGATTTCGAATTCAGCTTCGGCGTCAGCCGCTGCAGAAAGCTCTTGGATAGATTGACCAGCGGCCTGCAATTCAGCTTCTTCGATTGAACGTGCAACGTTTAATTCGATTGAACATTCAACTTCTGGGTGAAGAGAAACGCCAACCTTGTGAAGACCCAATTCTTTGATTGGGTTTTGCAAGACGATTTGTTTTTTAGCAACTGTGAAACCTTCTGCTGTTGCGGCATCAGCCGCGTCGCGGTTGGTTACAGAACCGTACAAAGCACCAGCAGCGGATGCTGAACGAATCACGATGAACTGTTGTCCACCTAATTTGTCTGCAATCGCTTCTGCTTCTGTTTTGGTTTCGAGGTTCTGTGCTTCGAGCGTGACTTTTTGAGATTCAAAAGCTGCTTTGTTGGCATCCGTTGCGCGCAATGCTTTGCCTTGTGGGAGCAAGAAGTTACGTGCAAAGCCTTGCTTTACAGAAACAACATCGCCCATTTGGCCAAGTTTTGCTACGCGTTCGAGTAGGATAACGTGCATGATGTTCCCCTTACTTCACTGCGTAGGGCAGAAGTGCCAAGAAACGTGCGCGTTTGATTGCTTTTGCAAGCTCGCGTTGTTTTTTGGCAGATACTGCGGTGATACGTGATGGGACGATTTTGCCGCGCTCAGATACGTAGCGTTGCAACAATTTCGTGTCCTTGTAATCGATCTTTGGTGCATTTTCACCAGAGAAAGGGCAGGACTTACGACGACGGAAAAATGGTTTGTTTGCCATGGTTTAAGGTCCTTTCCTTAACGTTCGCGTTCGCGGCGACGTTCTTCTTTCGCCGACTTCGCTTGGATGACTACTGATGGGCCTTCTTCATGCTCATCAACACGGATTGTCATGACGCGCATTACGTCGTCATGCAAACGCATCAGGCGTTCCATTTCTTGAACAGCTGCAGAAGGTGCATCCGATTTCAAGAAGGCATAATGACCCTTGCGGTTTTTGTTAATTTTATAGGCCATTGTTTTTAGACCCCAGTATTCCTGATCAATGACTTTGCCATCGTTATCAGAAAGAACTGCGCTGAAGTGTTCAATAAGACTTTCAGCTTGCGCGTTGGACAAGTCCTGACGCGAAATAAATACGTGCTCGTAGAGCGCCATATCAGTACCTCGATTTAAGCGTGCTTCAAAATACAGGGAAAACTTCTGCACCCGTATACGAGAGGCGACCGCGATGAAAAAAACTTGCAGAAGTGGGGTGCTTATATGTGGAATAGCAGGGAATGCAAGGTGCCAAATTACATTGTATTTTCGCGTGCCAAATTAGATAGCCTTGTAGAGTAATTCACAAAGTGGCCTAATGGGTGCCTTATTTTGGACATATAACGCACGTTAAAGATGAGTGAGCAAAGTTTTTGATGTTCGGTAAAAGGAGCAAGATGTGATTATTAGTATGATAAAGCAGAGAATGGCCAAGTTTGGTAAAGACCAAGAGGGTGCGGTTACAGTTGATTGGGTTGTTCTTACTGCCGGTGTTGTTGTTCTGGCCAGTGTTATTTTACAGTATACAGGTACAGCGGTACTGGACATTTCTGATTCCGTCAGTGGCGGGATTGAAAATCCTTTGGGCGACTAATTAAGATCGTTTATAGGATAAGCTGTTAGATTTTTTCTCGTAAATTGAAATAGATATGGACAGTGGGCATAGCCCACTTTACCTTTTGTCGTGTTTACAAAGCCCACTTTAGTCAATGGGCGACAAGGGGGACATATGACGCAGGCACTTTTATTTCCAGGACAAGGCGCTCAATCCATTGGGATGGGCAAGGATTTAGCGGATAATTTTCCTGCCGCACGCGCGGTTTTTGAAGAGGTCAATGAGGCCTTGGGACAGGATCTGTCTGATTTGATCTGGAACGGCGAAATTGACCAGCTGACATTAACCGAAAATGCACAACCAGCGTTGATGGCAACATCTGTTGCCGCCGCACGGGCATTGACCGCCGAAGGTGCGGATTTAACCAAAGCATCATTTATAGCAGGGCATTCGCTGGGTGAATATTCAGCGTTATGTGCATCGGGTGCAATATCATTGGCAGATACGGCGCGTTTGCTGCGTATTCGCGGTAAAGCAATGCAAGCGGCGGTTCCCGTAGGGGTTGGCGCCATGGCCGCGATTTTAGGGCTGGACTTCGCGACGGTGACTGAAATTGCCAAAACCGCATCAGGTGATGAGGTTTGTCAGGCGGCGAATGACAATGATCCGGGGCAAGTGGTGGTTTCAGGGCATAAGGGTGCTGTGGAACGTGCGGTTGAACTGGCTAAAGAAGCAGGTGCCAAGCGTGCGATACTGTTGCCTGTGTCCGCACCATTTCATTGTGCGTTAATGCAACCTGCCGCCGACGCAATGGCGGCGGCGTTAGCGGATGTTGTTGTTAGCGCACCGAACGTACCGTTGATAGCGAATGTGCGCGCTGATGTCGTGACTGATGGTGCATTGATTAAGACGCTGTTGGTAGAGCAGGTGACGGGGTCAGTGCGGTGGCGCGAAAGTGTAGAATTCATGAGTGCGCAAGGTGTGAGTGAGGTCTTTGAAATCGGCGCGGGCAAGGCATTATCGGGCATGGTGCGCCGTGTTGATCGCGAAATCGCTGTGAATGCTGTGGGTGACGCCGATGGTGTGCGCGCTGCGGCAGAGAAACTTGGATAAGGAATTATAGATGTTTGATTTAACAGGTAAATGTGCGTTGGTTACGGGTGCGTCAGGTGGCATTGGTGGGTCAATTGCACGGGCGTTGTATGTGCAAGGCGCAAAGGTGGCGCTGTCTGGAACGCGCGTGGATCCATTAAATGCACTGGCGGCTGAACTGGGTGATCGGGCATTTGTTGTGCCTTGCAATCTGAGCGATGTTGATGCGGTTAAGGCGTTAGCAGGCAAAGCATCAGAGGCCATGGGTGGTTTAGATATTTTGGTCAATAACGCGGGCATTACGCGCGATAATTTGTTTATGCGGATGTCTGACGATGAATGGCAATCGGTGATTGATGTTAATCTGACGTCCACGATGCATTTGATGAAATCGGTGATGCGCCCAATGATGAAGCAGCGTTATGGCCGTATTATTAACATTACGTCCATTGTGGGTGTGACGGGTAACGCGGGACAGGTGAATTACGCGGCGTCTAAGGCGGGAATGATTGGAATGACCAAATCATATGCCCAAGAGATTGCGGCGCGTGGGATTACCGCGAACTGTGTTGCACCGGGGTTTATTGAAACTGCGATGACAGCGGAATTACCAGAGGCAGTTGTGACCAATATGTTGGGTGCAATTCCACAAGGCCGCATGGGTAATCCAGATGAAATTGCTGCAACGGTAGCATTTTTGGCGTCAACTGAGGCCAGTTATATCACGGGGCAAACGGTGCACGTGAATGGCGGCATGGCAATGATTTAGGGGACTATGGGCGGCGCAAGTCATCCAAATCATATGAGCAAGATTATTCTTTTTAATAAGCCTTTCAATGTGCTGTCCCAATTTACGGACAAGGGCACAGAGGGAACGGCGCGACAGACATTGTCTGAATTCATCGATGTGCCTGGTGTTTATGCGGCGGGACGATTGGATAAGGACAGCGAAGGGTTGTTGGTTTTGACCGATGATGGCGGTTTGCAGCAAGAGATTTCGAACCCAAAGCATAAGTGGCCCAAGACATATGTGGTGCAGGTTGAGGGAACACCAACACAGGCTGATGTTGATATGCTGAGTAAAGGTGTGAAGTTGAACGACGGGGTGACGCGACCCGCAGAGGTAGAGATTATTGATGAACCTGCAGGGATATGGGATCGTAACCCACCGGTGCGGTTTCGCAAGTCAGTACCAGACAGTTGGTTGACCGTAACAATTACCGAAGGGCGCAATCGGCAAGTGCGGCGGATGACGGCGGCAATTGGGTTTCCGACACTGCGCCTTATTCGATATAGTGTCGGCAATTTTACGATAGATGATATTCCCAATGGGGAGTGGCGTGAGACCAAATTTTGATCTATATTGATCTGTAGAGCGTGTTAAAATAGTGAGATTGTATGCATGGCGACGTTAGGTCACATTTTTAGTTGAAATCATTTGCCATATTAAAATTCTATGCTATAGCGCGGCACAGTTATGGTTAAGACTTGCTTTTTAATTGTAAACGCCCAAGTTGGGCAAATCTTGTCGCGTCACGCGGCATTCTAAACGGCATTATTGCCATATGAAGAGGAATATACCATGAGCGACATCGCAGATCGCGTTAAGAAAATTGTTGTCGAGCATTTGAGCGTTGACGAAGACAAAGTAACTGAAGGCGCATCATTCATTGATGATCTTGGCGCTGACAGCCTGGACACTGTAGAGCTGGTTATGGCTTTTGAAGAAGAGTTCGGCATTGAGATTCCTGACGACGCAGCAGAGACTATTCAGTCTTTCGGCGACGCAGTAAAATTCATCACTGAAGCGTCCTAAGTTTCAAACGAATTTTAAAAAACGGCGTATCCTGTTGGATGCGCCGTTTTTTGTTGCCCAATCTGTAGATTCCAGATGGCATTGCTTGCGATAGAGGCGGTGGTTGGGTAAAACCAGTTCAAACATTTATAGAATGAGGACTTTAATATGCGCCGAGTCGTTGTCACAGGATTAGGAATGGTTTCGCCACTGGCATGTGGGGTTGAGGAAACATGGAAGCGTTTGATTGCGGGTGAAAATGCCGCCGGAACGATCACACGGTTTGATGCGGAGAATTTTACGACGAATTATGCCTGTGAAATCCCGTTTGGGGATGGCAGTGATGGCACGTTTAACCCAGATGACTGGATGCAACCTAAAGAGCGCCGTAAGGTGGATGATTTCATCCTGTACGGCATGGCAGCGGCGGATATGGCGGTTGCCGACAGCGGTTGGGCACCAACCGATGAAGAGGACCAGTTTCGTACTGGTGTGATGATTGGGTCTGGTGTTGGCGGTTTGTCGACGATTGCGGATACATCGTTGATTTTGAATGATCGTGGACCACGTCGTGTTTCGCCGTTTTTCATTCCATCGTGTTTAATTAATCTGATTTCGGGTCAAGTTTCGATCCGTCATGGGTTTAAAGGCCCAAATCATGCAGTGGTGACAGCGTGTTCAACGGGTGCACATGCCATTGGTGATGCGGCGCGGCTGATCCAGTATGGGGATGCGGATGTCATGTTGGCGGGTGGTGCCGAAAACCCGATTTGTGAGATTGGGATTGCGGGTTTTAATGCGTGCAAAGCATTGTCTACAACGCGCCGTGACAATCCAAAGGAAGCATCGCGACCATATGATCTAAACCGTGATGGGTTTGTGATGGGCGAGGGTGCCGGTGTGGTTGTGTTGGAAGAATATGAGCATGCCAAGGCACGTGGCGCCAAGATATATGCAGAAATTTTGGGTTATGGCTTGTCTGGTGATGCGCATCATATTACGGCGCCAGCATCGGATGGTAATGGTGGTTTTCGGTCAATGTCAGCGGCGATTAAGCGGGCAGGGATGGAACCAAGTGCGATTGATTATATCAATGCGCATGGCACATCCACAATGGCGGACACGATTGAGTTGGGTGCGGTTGAGCGCCTGTTGGGTAATAAAGCGTCGCACGCAACAATGTCATCAACGAAGTCTGCGATTGGACATCTGTTGGGGGCTGCGGGAGCTGTGGAAGCGATTTTTAGCATTTTGGCTATTCGTGACCAGATTGCACCGCCAACATTGAACCTGCATGATCCTGTTGAGTCCACATTGGATTTGGCGCCTTTAACGGCCGTTCAGCGTGAAATTAACGTCGTGTTGTCGAATTCGTTTGGATTTGGTGGAACAAATGCCTCGTTGGTTATGGGGAGAGTTCAATAATGTTTGCGCGCCATTTTGCTGCAAATTTCGTAAATTTGTTAATCGTCGGGGTGTTGGTTTTTGCGGGTGCTGTTTATTGGGGCAAAGGGCAATATGTTGCCACTGGCCCATTGTCAGCCGATACCAATTTTGAAGTAATGAAGGGAGATCGGTTTCGTGATGTTGCCGATCGATTGGAGACGGCAGGCGTTATTAAAAATGCTGTAATTTTTAAAGTTGGCGCGCGATATGCGGGGCAAGACAACAAGTTGAAGTTTGGGGATTATGCGGTTCCAGCGGCGGCGTCGATGGAAGAGGTCGTCGCATTGATTACGTCAGGCCGCGCCATCAGCGAACAGGTAACATTTCCAGAAGGGTTTACATCGTTTCAAATTGTGGAACGTCTGAATGCGATTGAAGGGTTGACCGGAGAGTTAGTTGAATTACCCGCCGAGGGGAGCCTGGCGCCAAATACTTATGCGTATATTAAGGGTGATACCCGTCAAAAGGTTTTGGATAAGATGGTTGGTGCGCAGCAGTCCATATTGGATGCGGCGTGGGAAAACCGTGCGCCCGATCTGCCCTTTAGTACCAAAGAAGAGGCGTTGATCATTGCGTCGATCATCGAGAAAGAAACACCACAAAAAGCAGAATTAGCACTTGTTTCTGGTGTGATAATGAACCGTTTGCGCAAAGATATGCCGCTGGGAATGGATTCAACAACGGTTTATGAATTTACTGCCGGTAACCCCAAAAATATGCGTTCAATCCGCCGCTCTGATTTGGTGAAGGACACCAAGTATAATACGCGGCGATATGCAGGCCTGCCGCCGACACCGATTGGCAATCCAGGTCAAGAAGCCATTCAAGCCGCATTGTCGCCCGAGGCGTCGGAGTATTTGTTTTTCGTGGCTGATGGCACCGGTGGACACGCATTTGCCAAGACACTGAAAGAGCATAACGCAAATGTTGCCGTGTGGCGTAAAGTCGAACGCGAGCGTAAAGCAAAGGCAGCGCAGGCCAATTAAACAACGTTTTGGTTACTTTGTTATTAATGTGTTAACGCATAGTCCGTTGATAAGTAACGATTATTCTTGACTTAGCGCACGATCCGACGTATACCTTTGGACAAGCTGGAAGAAGTGGGTAAGCAGGAAGGGAAACCTGACTGCTTTATGTTTTGCTTGGTCGATTAATCGCAAAGACCTTTGATGACAAAAAACAAAAGTGTTGATGGTTCCACGCTTGTTCAGCGATTGGACCAAATTAAAAAATACCTGCAACGGTACGAAAAAAAATTATTTAACCTGATGGAGTCCCTCGAAGATGGCGATGATTTAGATCATCGCGCGAAAACTTTGGAAGCGGTGGTGACGCGTTTCGAAAAGGTCGCATATAAATTTTTCGAAGTGGGGTGCAAACTGGATGAATACCGAGCAAGAGAAGACCAAGTTGGTGTCCTGGACACAAAAGCAGCACGAGAAGAAATCCTTAGACGCCTCGATCGCATTGAAACATCGCAAGGCGCTACGGAACTGGATTGATAAATTAAGTGATAATGGATTGTGCGCATTGCCATATGATTTTGATGTTTGGGCATTACCACACCAACGCGCCCCGGAGGGGGATTGGGCGACTTGGGTGATTATGGGAGGGCGTGGAGCGGGGAAGACCCGTGCAGGCGCTGAATGGGTGCGCGGACTGGTAGAAGGTGCGACACCAACAGAACCAGGGATGTGTCGCCGTGTTGCGTTGATTGGCGATACCGTTGATCAGGTGCGAGAAGTTATGATTCTTGGTGACAGTGGCATTGTTGCGTGTTCTCCGCCAGATCGAAAGCCAGTGTGGAATTCAACGCGCAAGTCATTAATCTGGCCTAATGGAGCGGAAGCGATGGTGGTTTCAGCTCAAAATCCAGAGAGTTTGCGTGGGCCGCAATTTGATGCCGCATGGCTGGATGAATTGGCGAAGTGGAAAAAAGCCCGCGATGTATGGGACATGTTGCAATTCACTCTTCGGATCGGTGACGCACCACGTTCGATGGTTACGACGACGCCGCGCAGTCAACGTTTGTTGCAGGAAATATTAGAGGCGAATGATACCGTGGTTACATCCGCACCGACAGAAGCGAATAGGGCAAATTTGGCGGATGTGTATGTGCGCAAAATCATTGCAGATTATTCAGGCACACGATTGGGCCGCCAAGAAATTTATGGAGAGTTGATGATGGACGTCGAAGGCGCATTGTGGACGGTGGGGCAATTTGATCAGAGCCGCGTAAAAGAGCATGCCCCTTTGGATCGCATTGTTGTTGCCGTTGATCCACCTGCCACAAGTGGCGCAAAGGCGGATGCCTGTGGGATTATTGTGGCAGGTGCTATTGCGCAGGGCTCACCACAGGATTGGCGTGCGTTTGTGATCGCAGATTTGACCATTGAAAATGCGACGCCCAATCAATGGGCTAAAGTGGTTTGTGATGCGGTCGTGGATTTCAATGCGGATCGCGTTGTGGCCGAGGTTAACCAAGGCGGTGAGATGGTTGAGGCGGTTTTACGCCAACATTCGGGATTGGTATCATATCGCGGTGTGCGTGCATCACGGGGTAAGGTATTGCGTGCGGAACCGATTTCCAGCTTATACGAGCAGGGTCGTGTCGCGCACGTGGGCCACCTTAAGGCGTTGGAAGATCAAATGGCGCAGATGACGTTCCAAGGGTTTGAAGGGTCTGGCAGTCCTGATCGTGTGGATGCCTTGGTTTGGGCGCTGACTGATTTGATGGTTGCCCCATCGCAAACATATCAACAGCCACGGCTACGTCGGCTTTAGTTTTATCCCTGAATATTGAAATTTATAACCCAGCGAAAGCAGGCGAATTAGTCGTGTTTTTCGTCGTCAAAGGAGTTTTGCATTGGCTTTTAATATATTTAAAACAACACCAGCGCCAACAGTGGAAAAGAAAGCATCTGCCGCGGCACCTGTCGTGTCATTTCATGGATCGGGACGTGCGGCATGGAGCCCGCGTGATACGGTCAGTTTGACCAAAAACGGTTTCGTTGGTAATCCCGTTGGCTTTCGATGTGTAAAGATGACATCAGAAGCTGTGGCGGCGGTACCACTGCGATTAAGGGATAATGCACATAATTATACCGTTCATCCCGTGTTGAATTTGCTTAAACGGCCAAATCAAACACAAGGGCGGGCTGATTTTTTCGAAGCTCTTATTGGGCAGCTATTGCTGTCTGGAGACGGGTATATCGAGGCCGCGAGTGCCGAGGAGGGGCTACCTAAGGAATTATATGTGTTGCGATCTGATCGCATGCGCGTTGTCCCAGGTGCGGATGGATGGCCCGCGGCGTATGAATATGCAGTCGGTGCGCGTAGGCATCGATTTAATATGCAGGGCGAGTTAAAGCCTATTTTGCATGTGAAAACATTCCATCCGACAGATGATCATTATGGATTGTCACCGATGCAAGCGGCTGCCACAGCGTTGGATGTTCATTCATCCGCCTGCAAGTGGTCCAAGGCATTGTTGGACAATGCAGCACGTCCATCAGGTGCAATTATTTACAAGGGTATTGATGGGCAGGGTACGTTGGGTAGCGATCAGTATGATCGATTGCTGAATGAAATTGAAATGAACCATTCTGGTGCGCGCAATGCAGGACGACCAATGTTGTTAGAGGGCGGATTGGATTGGAAACAAATGGGGTTTTCACCGTCGGACATGGAGTTTCAAAAAACCAAAGATAGTGCGGCGCGTGAAGTTGCCTTGGCGTTTGGTGTTCCGCCGATGTTGTTGGGTTTGCCAGGGGATAACACCTATGCCAATTACCAAGAGGCAAACCGCGCGTATTTTCGCCAGACAGTTTTACCGTTGGCCACCAAGGTTGCGAGTTCGGTTGCTGTTTGGTTGAGTGAATATCTTGATGAGGAAGTGGAGCTGTTGCCCGATTTGGATGGAATTCCAGCGCTTGCTAGTGAGCGCGAAAGCCAGTGGAAACGTATTTCAGAAGCATCGTTTTTGAGTGATGCGGAAAAGCGTGAGATGTTGGGACTGCCACAAAAAACGGGTGGTGTATGACAGTGCCACGTGGGGGTGGTTCAAAATTTTTGTATGAACCCTTTGATTTGAATGCGGCGCGTATTGATACACATGAAAAGGTTATCGCCGAACGATGGGCCGGATTAGAGCGCAGGTTATCTGTGATTGAAGATAGTTTGGTGCGCTTGGAAAAACGTATGTGGTTGGCCGTTTATGGCGTTGTTGCTGTGGTTTTATCAAGTGCGATTGTAACGCTGTTAGAATTTACGGGTTCTGTTGGATAGCGCTGCATATTTATCAAGCAGCGTTCGCTGCATTTTTGAAATTTAAATTATTATCATCAATAAGTTAGTAAGCGTTTTTAATGTGAGCGTTTGGTAGATTTTTGTTTGGAGTTGTGATGACATTTAAACCGACATTGGAAATATTAGAGACGAAGTTTCATGCGTTTAGCGCCGAAACTGTTTTGGGAACAGATGCTGTTATTAGCGGCTATGCCAGTCTGTTTGGCACTCCTGATCAAGGAGGAGATATTGTTCAGTCAGGCGCGTATGCCAAAAGCCTGGACACCTTGGCGCGTAAAGGACGCAGTGTGAAAATGCTGTGGCAACATGATCCAACACAGCCAATTGGCGTGTGGGAAGTGGTCAAGGAAGATCAAAAAGGTTTGTTCGTAAAGGGTCGGATTTTAACAGAAATTCAAGCCGGTCGTGAGGCGTTGGCGTTGATTGAAGCCGGTGCAATCGATGGATTGTCCATAGGGTACCGTACGACTCGCGCTGAGAAGGCCGCAGGAGGACAACGTCTGTTGCATGAATTGGAACTTTGGGAGGTTTCATTGGTGACGTTTCCAATGCTCCCCGAAGCGCGTGTTGCGGGGTCAGATACTGATGCCCAACTTGCAAACGACCTGGCGCAAGTCATTGCAGACGCCAGACGTGAACTGCTGGCCTGAGGGCACAGTAAAACCATCCGTAGAGGAAATTATTATGACCATTCATGAGAAAAAACCGCTCTCTCGTTCGTCTCAATCCGGAATTTCAAACGGAATTGAAGTGAAGGCCGAGATGGCAGGATTATTACAAGATTTTACACACCTAAGCGCGGAAATGAAATCCCGCATTCAAACACAGGAAGATCGATTAAACATGTTGGAACGAAAACACATTAAGACAACCCGCCCAGTTCTGTCACAGGCAACAGAAATTGAAGCACCTCATCAAAAGGCATTTTCGGCTTATTTACGCTCTGGTGATGATGACGGTATGCGTGGATTGGAAATCGAAGAGAAGAGCCTGTCTACGGCAGTTGCTGCAGACGGTGGATACTTGGTTGATCCACAAACTGCGAACCAGATTGCGTCTGTTTTAAAGTCGACATCGTCCATACGCGGCATTGCTAATGTGGTCAGTATCGAAGCAACGGCATATGATGTTTTGGTTGATACCAGCGATATTGGTGCCGGTTGGGCAACTGAAACAGACCCATCAGGTGAAACCGCGACGCCGCAGGTGGAACGCATTTCCATTCCGCTGCATGAGTTGTCGGCATTGCCAAAAGCATCTCAGCGGTTGTTGGATGACAGTGCATTTGATGTCGAAAGTTGGTTGGCTGAACGTATCGCGGACAAGTTTGCGCGTGCAGAAGGTGGTGCCTTTGTTTCGGGTGACGGAGTTGATAAGCCAACAGGTTTCCTAAATTACGTGACCGCAGGAAATGGTACAGAAACGTGGGGTCAGCTTGGTCATGTTTTAACCGGTGCGGATGGTGATTTTGCGGCTTCTAACCCAGCGGACGCGATTGTTGATCTGGTATATGCGTTGGGTGCGCGTTACCGCGCGAATGCGACATTTGTGATGAATTCAAAGACCGCTGGTGCAGTTCGTAAGATGAAAGATGCTGATGGTCGTTTTTTGTGGTCAGATGGTTTGGCGGCCGGGGAACCAGCGCGTTTGATGGGGTATGCAGTTCTGATTTCTGAGGACATGCCTGATATTGCATCCGATGCGTTGGCCATTGCATTTGGTGATTTTGGCGCCGGCTATACCATTGCCGAACGCCCTGATTTGCGCATCCTGCGTGATCCGTTTAGCGCCAAACCGAATGTTTTGTTCTATGCCACAAAACGTGTGGGTGGCGATGTGAGCGATTTTTCTGCGATCAAGTTACTGAAATTCGCCAGCGTATAACTGGCGGATCTCAAGCGTGACAATCGAGGCTACTTTGTTGCCTTGATTTAGCCGCGGCGTTGGTCGTGGCTTGGGACGCCCTTTGCATTCTTCCCGCCCTTTTTGTCCAAGCAGTGCAAAGGGTGTCCTTTTATTAATTCGGAGCTGATTTATGATTTTAACTGAAATTACTTCTATCCCTTCTGGCGCGTTGCCGTTTTACAATTTTAAGAACCATTTACGTATGGGGACCGGATTTGCGGAAGCTGATTTGCAAGATCCGTTGTTGGAGGCCTATCTGCGTGCGGCGATCGCGACGATCGAAGGTAAGTTAGGCCTGGCGATCATCGAGCGAAGTTTTTCGTGGAATTTAACAACTTGGCGCCACGGCGATCATCAAAACTTTCCAATTCGACCAGTAAAGGAGATTACCAGCGTAACATGTTTGGATCGCTTTGATGTTCCTTACGCTGTTGATAGCGGAGCGTATGTTCTGATTCAGGATAGTTTGGTTCCGGCAATTAAGGCGGTGGGTGGTTGGTTACCACGTATTCCGACAGACGGCACCATCGAAATTGAATTTTTGGCGGGGTACGGTGCCAATTGGGACGATGTACCTGCCGACTTGGCGCAGGCGGTGTTGCTGTTGGCCAGTTATTTTTATGAAAATCGCATTGGCGCGCCGCTGGCATCTGGAATTTTACCGGTGGCAGTTTCGGGGTTGATTGAGCCATACCGCGTAGTTCGTGTTTCCGGTACGCGCCCATGAGTAGGGCCGTGAATTTAAACCGACTGCTGATCCTGGAAACAAAATCAAGCGTTAGTGATGGCGCGGGTGGGTGTGAGAATAGCTGGATCGCTATGGGAACCCTTTGGGGGGATTTGACGGGGCAACGTGGGCGTGGGCGTGAAACAAGTCTGAATGATGTGTCGGTTGTGGCGTCAAA
This sequence comes from uncultured Rhodobacterales bacterium, assembly GCA_963976255.1. Taxonomy (GTDB): domain Bacteria; phylum Pseudomonadota; class Alphaproteobacteria; order Rhodobacterales; family Rhodobacteraceae; genus Amylibacter. Next base: position 31,505 of record CAXBJO010000008.1, on the reverse strand, counting down.
AGTTGTTGTGCGATCAGCACAAGTTGGGTCGAGTATGCGCCCCCAAACAGGGCAACGGTTTCGTGAAGGAACTCGCGTTTATGCAATCGAGGCTGTTGGCGAATATGATCAACAGGGGTTGTATTTGACTTGTTGGGTCAAGGAAGAGGTGGCGAAATGAGTTTTATATATTCAGCTGCTTTGCAATCCGCAATTTATACCGCTTTGACCAATGCGGCACCAATTTCGACCCTGATAGGGAGCAATGTTTTTGATGCCGTTCCCAGTGGCACTGTGGCAGATACATATATCCTGCTGGGCGAAGAGAAGGTTTTTAGTCGATCTGATTTTTCTAGCGATGCCACCCGACATGATGTGGTGGTGAATGTAGTCTCGACCGCAAACGGTTTTTCGGACGCAAAGATGGTGGCGTCTGAAATTTGTAAAGTCTTGGATGGTGCTGCATTGACCTTGAGTGTGGGGAATTTACGGCGACTTCAGTTTCGAAGCGCCAAATCACGGCGTGATACTGGAGCTGCCGAGCGGCGTATAGATTTGATTTTTCGCGCATTGGTAGATGAAGTGTAGTTCTAATTTTTTAATTTTGAAGAGGAAAAAACATGGCAGTTCAAAACGGTAAGGACCTGTTGATCAAAGTAGATATGGATGGGGCGGGTGCGTTTTCGACCCTAGCGGGACTACGTGCCAGCCGCATCAGTTTCAACGCGCAATCGGTCGATGTAACGTCGATCGAAAGCGTTGGGGGATGGCGCGAATTGCTGACAGGTGGCGGCGTTAAATCCGCATCCATTAGTGGTTCAGGTGTATTTCGCGATGCGGACACGGATGAACGTGCACGGCAGTTGTTTTTCGAAGGTGGTACACCATTGTTCCAAGTCATTGTGCCCGATTTTGGTATTATTGAAGGCGCCTTTCAGATCACGTCGATTGAGTACGCCGGTCAATATGAGGGTGAGGCGACGTATGAATTAGCCTTGGCGTCGGCGGGTGAACTTACGTTTACGGCAGTGTAAATGGCGAACCCATACAGAGGTGAAATTGGCCTGACGGTAAATGGCGAGGCGCGTCTTATGCGTCTTAGCCTGGGCAGTTTGGCGGCATTAGAAGCCAAGATGAACGAGGACAGTTTGATGTCCTTGGTTGAGCGGTTCGAAAAAGGTGAATTCAAAACGATGGATTTGATCACTTTGCTGACGGCGGGATTAAATGGCGCGGGTTGGCAAGGTGATGCTGATGATCTGTTGGCCGCTGAAATAGATGGTGGACCGTTGGGTGCAGCGCGCGCGGCCGGTGCATTGTTAAGTGTTACCTTTGGTGCGCCTGTATGAAATCCGCAAAGTTGGATTGGCCAGGATTGATGAATGTGGGTTTGCATCAACTTGGGTTGTCTGTGGAAGAGTTTTGGAACCTTACGCCGCATGAATTGGAAGTGAAGCTGGGTGTTAGTGGTGCAAAAGCATCCGTTTTAACACGCAGCGGTTTCACCACATTGATGGCGGAATTTCCCGATATGAAAGAGAGTGCAAAAAATGGTCGAAGTCAGTGAAGTAGAGGCGCTTGAAGTGCAGCTGGATGCGTTGGAGACAAGCATTGAAGCGACGACAGCCGTGAGTGCGGCGTTCAATGATGGATTGCTGAACTTGCGATCAGGAATGGTTGCGACGGAAGATAGCGTGAAGTCGGTTTCAAAATCGATGAGTGCCCAACTGGGAAATGCATTTACGGATGTGGTTTTTGAGGGTGGAAAGTTATCGGATGCATTAAAGAATGTTGCGCGATCAATGATTGAAACATCACTTAACGGTGCGTTGAAGCCCGTGACGGATGGTTTGGCGTCGACACTGTCCGGCGGTATCGGCAATTTGTTAAGTGGCTTGTTGGGATTTCAAAATGGTGGTGCGTTTAGTTCGGGACGTGTTTCGGCGTTTGCCAAAGGTGGAGTTATAACAGGCCCTACAACGTTTCCAATGCGTGGTGGTACAGGGTTGATGGGGGAAGCGGGGCCTGAGGCCATTATGCCACTGAGTCGTGGTGCAGATGGTTCGTTGGGGGTTAAAACGCAAACCGGGCGCTCTAATGTGACGGTTAATATGAATATTACCACACCGGATGCCGGTAGCTTTACCCGCTCGCGTGCGCAAGTGGCCGCGGGTCTTAGCCGTGCAATGCAACGCGGACAACGCAATTTTTAGGACGGTGACATTATGAAATTTCACGAAGAGAGATTCCCCACAGATTTGAGTTTTGGATCAATCGGTGGACCCGAACGACGTACTGATGTCGTGACTTTGAACAGTGGATTCGAAGAGAGAAATACGCCGTGGGCACATTCGCGTCGGCGATTTGATGCAGGTATTTCCATGCGGTCATTGGATGATTTGCATACATTGATTGCATTCTTTGAGGCACGGCGCGGCCGCATGTTTGGGTTTCGTTGGAAAGATTGGAGTGACTTTAAGAGCGGTTTACCCTCAAAGAAAGTTGATGTTTTGGATCAGGTGATCGGCACTGGTGATGGATTGGAAACTGTATACCAATTGTGCAAAGTTTATCGTTCGGGGTCGCAGGATTATTGTCGCGAGATCAAAAAACCGATAGCGGGCACGATTGTGATTGCTGTTGATGGCGTCGAGTTGTTTGAAGGCGAACATTGGGATTCTGATTATGTGGCCGGGATTATAACATTTCTTGACCCACCTTCGGAAACCGCTGTTGTGAGTGCTGGATTCGAATTTGACGTACCGGTTCGGTTTGACACTGACGTTTTGGAATTGAGTGCGGCAGGGTTCGACGCAGGTGAGATTCCCAGTGTACCAATTGTAGAGGTGCGTATCTGATGCGAAAGTTATCCGAAGGTTTAATAAGCCATTTGAAATCCGGGGCGACGACGATCAGTCGTTGTTGGAAAATTGAACGCAAAGATGGCACGATCCTTGGGTTTTCTGATCACGATAATGATCTTACATTTGACGGCGTTACGTTCGAAGCTGCAAGTGGACTGGATGCAACTGCGTTACAAACAGCAAATGGTTTAAGTGTAGATAACACAGAAGCCACGGGTGCATTGAGTTCAGAGGGCATTTCAGAAGCCGATATATCCGCAGGAAAATTCGATGGTGCGGAGGTGACAATTTGGTTGGTTAATTGGCAAAATCCAATCGATCGATACATGGTTTTTCGGGGCAACATTGGTGAAATTACATATGGTGAAAATTCATTTACTGCCGAATTGCGTGGTTTTTCAGATCGGTTGAACAATAAGATTGGCCGCAATTATCTGAAACAATGTTCGGCAGCTCTGGGAGACGAGAAGTGTCAATTTAACCTGTCAGGCAGTGGCATGCAGGCGGATAGTGTTGTGCGGCGTGTGGATGAACATACGACCCTATTTTTGGATGATATACCAGCGGTACAAGGAGGATGGTTCACATTTGGAACCATGGAGTTTTTGTCGGGTAAAAACGTGGGGGCGATTGTCACGGTGATGAGTGACAAGAGTTTGAATAGCGAACGTCAGGTCAGTATCGTGGAGGAGCTTTATCACCCGATTGAAATGGGTGATAAAGTTAAGATGACTGCCGGATGTGATAAGCAAGCAAGCACGTGTCGGGGCAAGTTTCAAAATATCCTTAACTTTCAAGGTTTTCCATTCATTCCGGGGGAAGATTGGATGATGTCTGTGCCAACGGGGGACAATTCCCAATCGAGCGAGTGATGTTTTGCGATGATGGGTTATTTCGCAAAGAAATTGTGCAGATTGCGCAAGATTGGATTGGAACACCTTATCAACATCAGGCCAGTGCGATTGGTCATGGTTGCGATTGCTTAGGCTTGATCCGTGGCATTTGGCGCGAGGCCGTGGGGCCAGAGCCAGCCAAGCGCCCGACATACAGTCCTGATTGGTTTCAAAGAGATGGTGAGGATCTGTTATTAAATACACTGGAAAGCAATTTTCAACAGGTCAGGATCGACACATCCCAAGGTGGTGATGTTGTGGCGTTTCGCCTGCGCAAAAATGGCCTAGTGAAACACGTTGGTATCACGGTCGGGCACATAAATGGTTTGGCGCAAATGATCCATAGTTACAGCAATAATGGCGTTGTTTTAAGCCCAATTGGTAACAGTTGGCGCCGCAGATGCGCAGGACAATTTCAATTTCCACGAAGGGTAGAAGAATGGCAACGATTTTATTAGGTGCTGCGGGCGCTGCATTGGGCTCCTCTATTGGTGGGTCTCTTTTGGGAGTTTCTGCGGCCGCGCTTGGGCGTGCAGCGGGGGCGTCCTTGGGCGGGCTGATTGATCAGAAATTATCGGGTCAACAGAATCGCACAATTGAAAGCGGAAAAATTGATAGTTTTCGCTTGCAAAGCGGTACTGAAGGTGCACCGATTGGGCGCGCAACTGGGCGGAACCGTATTGCGGGGCAGGTAATTTGGGCGAGTGACTTTGTTGAAGCAATAGCATCAAATACGAGCGGCGGTGGAAAATTTAACACAAAACCTACAGTAACAACGCAAGCATACAGCTACTCAATTTCATTGGCTTTAGCATTGTGTGAGGGCGAGATCGTTAAGGTGGGACGTATCTGGGCCGATGGGCAAGAGATTAGCCGAAGTGATTTGGCTATGACGGTATACGCAGGTACCGCAGATCAGGAACCGGATTTGACAATTGCAAGTTTAGAAGGTGTGGACAAAACACCGGCATTTCGCGGTACCGCGTATGTTGTGTTTGACAACCTGCAACTGGCGAATTTTGGCAACCGTGTGCCGCAGTTCAATTTTGAAGTATTTCGCCGCGCTGAGCCAAAAAATATTGAACGCACAACTGTGAATGATTTGTTGCAAGGCGTGGCGTTGATGCCGGGCAGTGGCGAATATGTTTTGGCAACAACGCCTGTTAATTATTCGGCTGATTACGGGGTTAATCAATCTGCCAATGTGCATACCAATCGCGGTCAGGCGGATATTATTCACGCATTGGATGATTTGAGTACTGATTTGCCCAACGCCAATTCTGTATTGCTGGTGTCAAGCTGGTTTGGTGACGATCTGCGGTGTGGGTCGTGTAATCTTGAACCCAAGGTCGAGCAGTTGGAAATTGATGGTGCGCAGATGCCCTGGAATGTTAGCGGCACATCGCGGTGGGTTGCGCGTGAGGTTAGTAAGGATGATGGGCGGCCAGTGTTTGGGGGGACGCCAAGCGATCAATCAGTTTTAGAGGCCATTGCCGCAATTAGCAGTCAAGGGAAAGATGTTGTATTTTATCCGTTCGTTATGATGGATATCCAACAAGGTAATGGGCTGACGGATCCGTGGGGAGGTGTTGAACAGGCGGTCATTCCGTGGCGGGGACGCGTGACGGCATCTGTTGCGCCAGGGAGGAACGGTACACCAGATAAAACGGCAAGCATTCGTGAAGAAATAGATGCGTTTTTTGGTAATGCGCAAGTTTCGGAATTTACCCCTATTGGTCAGACCGTTCAATTTACAGGTAGTCAACAGTGGTCATACCGGCGGTTCATTTTACATTACGCCCACCTTTGTGCTTTGGCGGGTGGCGTTGATGCGTTTTGTATTGGATCGGAGTTGCGCGGTTTAACGTCATTGCGTGACGAGGTGAGTTTGTTTCCTGTCGTGGAACATTTGATTAAGCTGGCCGACGATGTGCGGCAAATTTTGGGGCCAGATACAAAAATTGGCTATGCCGCGGATTGGACTGAATACTTTGGATACCAGCCCGCCGATGGTTCAGGCGATTTGTTTTTTCATCTGGATGAATTGTGGTCACACGACAATATCGATTTTGTAGGTATCGATAATTATATGCCGTTATCAGACTGGCGTGATAGTAGTGATCATTTGGATGTTGGTTGGGGGTTCAATGCAAACCTTGATTACCTAAAATCAAACATCGAGGGGGGTGAGGGGTTTGATTGGTATTATGCCAGCGTTTTTGATCGAGAAGCTCAAATCCGAACACCAATTACCGACGGCGCATATGACGAACCTTGGGTGTATCGCTACAAAGACATACGCAATTGGTGGCAGCAATGGCATTTCGATCGCATTGCTGGTGTGCGTCAATCAGGCCCGACGACGTGGCAACCACAATCCAAGCCAATTTGGTTCACCGAATTTGGTTTCCCTGCTGTCGATAAGGGAACAAACCAGCCCAACGTGTTTATTGACCCCAAGTCATCTGAATCGTCGGCGCCATATTTTTCGAATTTGGAACAAGATCCAGTGCTGCAAGCAAATGGGCTTCGTGCCGTGAGTGAATACTGGAGCGATGATAACTTAAATCCAGATTCAACGGTTTATGAAGGCAAAATGGTTGATATCGCAAAAGCGCATGTTTGGGCATGGGATGCGCGACCCTGGCCAGATTTCCCATTGCGCACCAATGTATGGTCGGACGGTAAAAATTATGCCTTGGGGCATTGGTTATCTGGGCGTCTTGGTGGGGCGGATTTAGCGATGGTTGTGGCCGAGATATGTGAAATTTGTGGGCTTACAAATTATGACGTTTCTGCACTGAATGGAATTGTAAATGGCCTTTGGCTTAAGGGAAGTGAAACAGGGCGAGAGGCATTGCAAATCTTGATGACCGCTTACGATTTTTCTTGCGTTGAGGATCAGGGGGTATTGGTTTTTGCATCTGTAGTTTCTTCGAAGGTTGCAACGGTTACGACCACTAACCTGGTTGTAAGCAATGATGATCAAGATCACTTTGCGATCACGCGCAATGCAAGCGAAGCCGTTGTAGAGCATGTCAGTTTGGGATTTTGGGATTCAGACCAAGATTATCAGTTTGGGCAATTGGAGGCGCGTAAATATACGGTGAACCAACCTGCACAGCTACGATATGAGCTGCCTTTGGTGTTGAGAAAATCTGAGGCTTCGAAAATAGTTGATCGACAATTGCATCATAATAGCTTTGCAAAAAACAGCATTGAATTCAAATTGCCAATGTCCGAACTTTCCGTCGCTGTTGGCGATGTCGTTCAAATCGATGAGGCGCCACAAATAGGACGGTTCCGAATTGAAAGCATTGAGGAACAGGGGTACCGCATTGTACAAGCGGTTCGGATACGGTCAGGACGAGAAGTTTCGCGAAGTGTGGAAAACGTCGCATCTGTTCTGACAGAGGTTGTCGCTCCGAACCCAATTTTTGCCAAGTTTGTTGATCTGCCAAGATTGAGTGATACAGACGGTGAAATCGGCCCTTATATTGCGATCACTGCGAAACCATGGCCAGGAGGCGGCGCTGTTTTCAGCTCTGTTGGTGGTGATGAATACTCATTGGAATACGTTACTTATGAGCGCACAACAATAGGCACAAGTTTACAAGTATTGCCTAAAGCAGAAGCTCATCGCTGGTCCGAGAGTGATCTTTTGGTTGAATTGACGTCGGGTTCGCTGAGTTCTGTGACGGAGGAGAATCTGCTGAATGGCGCCAATCTTGTGGCAATTAGGGGGACGGACGACGATCAGTGGGAAATTTTTCAATACCAATATGCAGAACTGCAACAAAATGGGAGCTATGTTCTCAGTCGATTTTTGCGGGGGCAGTTTGGGACCGACACGCTTACGCCTTCGGTGCATCCAGTTGGATCGGAGCTTGTATTCATAAAGCCAAGTTTAGGGCAAATGCAGTTGCCGCCGGCCATGTTGAATACCGAGAAGGCAGTCCGTTATGGGGCTACAAACTTACCATTGAACAGTGATCATTTTACAAACGCGGAAATTCAGGTTCTTGGTGTCGGAGCGCGGCCATTCGCACCAGTGCATTTGCGACAACGCAAACTGGAGAGTGGTGATATTGTGCTGTCTTGGATTAGGCGAACGCGGGCAATTGGTGATTTTTGGGCGGCATCAGAAGTACCTTTGGATGAAACAGAGCAGGCGTATCGCGTCACGTTTTATCTGGGCGACCAAGCCATTCGAAGCGCTGACGCTAGTCAGCCAAGTTATACATATACTCTAGCGGAACAAAACGTTGATGGAGTATTTGGAAGTATCCAAGTTTCCGTAGCGCAAATTTCGGAAATTTATGGACCGGGTTTAGAAACAAGGATAAGTGTAAATGTTTGAAACTAATCAATTTAAATTACCTTTGCTGCAAGCATCACAAGCACAAAAACATGTGACAGTTAATGAGGCGTTAGCGCGGCTTGATGCGTTGGCACAACTGCGTATCGAGACATTGACGGCCACGGCTCCACCGCTCACAGCGATCGATGGAGAAACCTATTGGGTTCCTACGGGCGCAACAGGGGACTGGTTTGGCTTTGACGACCAACTAGCGATTTTTAGCAATGGCAACTGGGTGTTTTTAGCACCCAAAGAAGGTTGGGTTGCTTGGGTTGTTGATATCGATAAAGAATTTCGGTTTAAATTGGGTGCCTGGGAAGAAGTTACGTCGGGCGGTGCTGGTCCAAGCACGTCTTTATCAGGGCCTTTGGGGTCCAGTTTTGCCCTTGATATGTTAGAGTTTGAGCACACAATTGCTGCAGGCGCGTCGAACTCTACGGTAGTAGAAATTCCAGATGGCTCGATGGTTGCAATGGTTGCATTTCGGGTTAGCGACGCGATTGTGACGGACGGAGCAACCAATTGGCGGCTTGGAATTTCGAACTCTGTAACGCGGTATGGTTCCGGTTATGGACTGAGTTTGAATTCTAACGATGTAGGGGGTGAGAATAAGACGATGTTTTATTATCCTAACTCAAAAGCCCTAACCCTATCTTTGGCTAGTGGTAATTTTATCAGCGGTAAAGTAATCTTCACCATTTATTTTTTGAAGTTTGGCTTACCAAGCACTGTGTAAAGATTATGCTTAGAAAGCTGTTGTAGAGATCGTTTGTTGAAACTCCCTTCGTTTGAGGCGTATAATACCTCAAACGAAAGGCATATTATGGCTCAGGTAACGAAAACATTGCAGGCGATTGATCCCGTTTGGGGACGATTGCAAACCGAAGCAAACGATCTGGTTGCGCGCGAACCTTTGTTGGGGGGATTGGTACATTCTAGTATTTTGCATCATCAATCGTTTCGCAAAGCGCTCAGCTATCGTATTGCCTTGAAATTGTCGTCGGAGGAAATGCCTGCACAGATTCTGCGAGAAATTACAGACGAAGTTTTACACGCGGACGATAGCATCGCATTGGCCGCACGGGCAGATATTGTTGCGGTATTTGATCGTGATCCCGCTTGCCACGAGATGTTACAACCCATGTTGTTTTTTAAGGGTTATCAGGCACTTCAGGCGTATCGCGTTTCCAACTGGTTGTGGAAAAACGGTCGCAAGGAAATGGCCTATTTTTATCAAATGCGGTGTTCTGAGGTTTTTGGCGTTGATATTCATCCCGGTGCAACGATGGGCTGTGGCATTATGATTGACCATGCGCATTCTATCGTTATTGGCGAAACCGCGCGGGTTGGTGATAATGTATCAATGTTGCATTCGGTTACGTTGGGTGGAACAGGGAAAGCGGATGGTGTTCGCCATCCTACAATCGAAGACGGCGTTCTGATTGGGGCGGGTGCCAAGGTTTTGGGCAACATCACGATTGGCAATTGCTCTAAAATTGCTGCTGGGTCTGTTGTTTTGAAGGAAGTCCCGCCATGCAAGACCGTTGCGGGAGTGCCTGCTGTCATCATTGGTGAAGCGGGTTGTGATCAGCCATCGCAGACCATGGATCAATTGTTTGGAGATTGGGGTTGTACTGACTCGCAATAGAGGCACTTTTATTAAAGGCCGCCGCGGTAATCCGCGGCGGTTTTTTTTACGCCAACATTGCTAATGGATTTTCCAAATAGTTGGCAATGCGCGCCAAGAATTCCGCACCTAATGCGCCATCAATGGCACGGTGGTCGACGGATAATGTCATGGACATCACTGTTGCAACGTCGACTGAACCATCATCTGTAACAACTGGCTTTTTCATACCCGCACCAACCGCCAAAATCGAACCATGTGGTGGGTTGATGACCGCATCAAAATTTTCAACGCCCATCATACCTAGATTGGAAATAGCAAAGCTACCGCCTTGGTATTCATGGGGAGCAAGCTTTTTGTCACGTGCGCGACCTGCCAAATCTTTCATTTCAGTTGAAAGCGCTGACAATGACTTTCTTTCGCTGTCGCGCAGAACTGGCGTAAATAACCCACCTTCGACTGATACAGCAACAGCGACATCGGATGCTTTCAATTGTAAGATACGATCTTGGGCCCAAACAACGTTTGCGGCGGGCACATCTTGCAATGCGCGTGCGCAGGCTTTGATGATAAAGTCATTGACCGAAACTTTTACGCCACTGTCAGCCAAACCTGCATTCATTTCTGAACGGATTTTTAACAATCTGTCCAACCGCACGGAGCGGCGCAGGTAGAAATGCGGGATTGTTTGTTTAGCCTCTGTTAATCGGCTTGCGATAATCTTGCGCATTCCATCCAAAGAAATCTCTGAATATTCGCGGTCTTGGTACATTGCTTTGACGCTGTCGGATGTTGCGGAACTGGCCATTGATGCTGATGGTGATGCAGTTGCCACAGTGGCGCTACTGTTTTCGACGTCTGCTTTGACAATGCGACCGTGTGGGCCGGACCCGCTCATGGTTTTCAGATCCAATCCTTTGTCGGCAGCAATACGTCGCGCCAGAGGAGTCGCGAAAACACGCTCGCCTTTTGGCACGGCGGGTGCGACGGCAGTAACAGGAGCCGCGGCTTCTGAGGCGTTTTTTTCAACGGCTGTTTCTGCCTTTGGTGCAACCACAGATGGCGACACATCGGCGGCAGTCTCATCCTCGCCTTCTTCCAACAAAACAGCGATTGGTTCATTGACCTTCACGCCCGCGGTACCCTCTGCGATCAGAATTTTGCCAATTACGCCCTCGTCGACCGCTTCGAATTCCATTGTTGCCTTGTCGGTTTCAATCTCGGCCATGACATCGCCACTTTCGACGGTATCACCCTCTTTGACCAACCATTTAGATAATGTGCCTTCTTCCATTGTGGGTGAAAGTGCGGGCATAAGTATTTGAATTGCCATTGTTTTACCCCTTAACGATAAGTCACTAGTTTTACAGCATCAATCACTTCTTGGGTGGTAACCAATGCTAATTTTTCCAGATTTGCCGCATAAGGCATTGGCACATCCTTGCCGGTACAGTTAATCACAGGCGCGTCCAGATAATCAAACGCACGTTCCATGATAACTGAGGACAGGTGGTTGCCGATCGAACCAACGGGGAAACCTTCTTCGATTGTCACACAACGATTGGTTTTTTTAACCGAAGTTAACAACGTGTCATAATCGATTGGACGCAGGGATCGCAGATCAACAACTTCGGCGGAAATACCCTCATTTGCCAATTTTTCCGCGGCTTCTAATGCGTACTGCATCCCGATGCCGAAACTGACCAAAGTCACATCCTCGCCTTCGCGCCAGATTTTAGCCTTGCCTATGGGTACAGTAAAATCTTCCAAATCTGGTACGTCGAATGATCGGCCATACAGCATCTCATTTTCCAAGAATACAACAGGATTTGGGTCACGGATCGCCGATTTCAACAGGCCTTTTGCGTCTGCCGCTGAATACGGCATCACAACCTTCAAACCTGGAATTTGCGCATACCAGGCCGCGAAACAATGCGAGTGTTGCGCGCCAACGCGCGACGCCGCACCGTTTGGGCCTCGAAACACCATCGGCGCCCCCATCTGACCACCGGACATGTACAGTGTTTTCGCTGCAGAATTGATGATGTGATCCATTGCCTGCAGGGCAAAGTTGAATGTCATGAACTCCACAATCGGATTTAAACCACCAAAGGCCGCGCCAACCGCGATGCCTGCGAAACCATGTTCTGTGATCGGCGTATCGATGACACGTTTCGCGCCGAATTCGGCCAACAGGCCTTGGGATACTTTGTAAGCACCCTCATATTCGGCAACCTCTTCTCCCATCAAAAATACGTTTTCGTTTGAACGCATTTCCTCGGCCATCGCGTCGCGCAATGCATCACGTACCGTTGTGGATGTGAATGTTGTGCCCTCTGGCACATCTTCCATTGCGATTATGGGTGTGGCGGCACGCGCAGGTGTTGCGCTGATTATTTCAACGGCAGGTTCTGCCACAGTTTCTGCAGGTGCCGCGACAGGGGTATTGTCGGCGGCGGATGCATCTTCGCCATCCTCCAACAACACGGCAATGGCGGTGTTGACGGCTACATTTTCGGTGCCTTCAGCGATTAAAATTTTGCCGATCACACCTTCGTCCACCGCTTCGAATTCCATCGTTGCCTTGTCGGTTTCAATTTCGGCCATAACATCGCCGCTGGCGACTGTATCGCCCTCTTTGACCAGCCATTTGGCCAATGTGCCTTCTTCCATTGTGGGGGATAGGGCGGGCATAAGGATTTGGATTGGCATTGGTCTGTCTCCTTAAACCAAAATATCTGTGTAAAGTTCACTCACGTCTGGCTCTGGGCTTGCGACCGCATAATCTGCCGACTCTTGAACAGTTTTCTTGATTTCTTTGTCAATCGCCTTCAATTCATCTGCCGAGGCATGGCCGCCTTGGATCAACATCTCTTTGATCATATCAATCGGGTCTTGGTTGTCTTTTACCTTTTGCACCTCTTCTTTGGTGCGGTAACGCGCTGGATCGGACATTGAGTGCCCACGGTACCGATATGTTTTTACTTCTAAAACATATGGCCCGTTGCCGGCGCGACAATGCGCAACCGCCAATTCACCGGCAGCTTTTACGGCCAACACATCCATGCCGTCTACTGTTGCTCCTGCAATGCCGAATGCTTCGCCGCGTGTATAAAAATCTGGCGTCGATGCCGCGCGTTGCAGGCTGGTACCCATTGCGTAACGGTTGTTTTCAACGACGAAAATCACTGGCAATTTCCACAAAGCCGCCATGTTGAAACTCTCATACACTTGACCTTGATTTGCCGCGCCGTCGCCAAAATATGTGAAAGATACAGTGTCTTCTCCGCGATATTTGTTTGCCAAGGCCAGCCCTGCACCGATTGGAACTTGTGCCGCTACAATGCCGTGTCCGCCGTAAAAACGCGCTTCTTTGCTGAACATATGCATTGAACCGCCTTTGCCTTTGGACAATCCGTCGCGTCGACCTGTCAATTCGGCCATCACACCTTTGGGGTCCATACCACATGCCAACATATGAGCGTGGTCGCGATAAGATGTTAGACGGCTATCGCCTTCTTTGGCGGCCGCTTCCAATCCAACAACAACTGCCTCTTGGCCGATATACAGGTGACAAAACCCGCCAATCTGCCCCATACCATATAATTGACCCGCTTTTTCTTCAAAGCGACGGATCAGTAACATCTCGCGATAGTACTTTTCCAATTCCTCAGCCGAAATATTAGATTTGGCTTTCTTTTTAGAAGGGGCCATGTGGCATTTCTCCAAAAGGTTTAATATTGAACTAATATTATACTGGAAAGAATACCAAAAAGCACGTTAAAAACGTCACTGCAAATTTAGATGTTAAGATATTGATATTATTGAGCTATCTAATGATCACTTCGTCGACGCGCGCCATTCCCAAAATTTTGCGCGCACGCTCATCAAGTAAATCCAAGTCTAAATACTCGTCTGACAGCCGCAGCGCCTTGTTTTCCAGCGACGAACGTTGGGTTTGCAATGTTTGCAATCTCTCGATCAAGCGCTTTTCTTCGGCTTCAACTTGGATTTGGCGCAAAAGACCATAATCACCTTGGATTGCGGCAAACACGAAATAACCAGTCAACGACAAAACCACTGCAAAAAATAATGCAGTGCCTAATCCCATTTTCCGTGTACGTTTGTATGCCATGATCGCCTTTGTACGCGTATTTTCTCGCTTAAGCATTCATGACACATCTGATTCGCTTTGTGAATCCCAATTCGAATCATTTTATAAAAAAATTGCTAGTACAGTAACCTAAGCCAAATATACTGCGTCGTGCCGATTACGTGTTTGTCGAAGCTGCAGCAATGGATGTAATCGCATCAGAAATTTTTGCATTAAAATCCGCGTCGCTTTGCTGTGCACTTAACCCTTCGGTCAAGGCGCGTGAAAAGCTGGCGATAATACCAGGGTTATGTGACAGCTTTTCGTTCGCACGCGCCCGATTATATCCACCAGACAAGGCAACAACCCGCATTACGCGCGGGTGGTTCACCAATGGCGCATACAGATCATCAACCTCTGGTAAAGTCAGTTTCAATATTACTTGTTGATCGACGGGCAGGGCATCCAAGGCAATCAACAATTGCGCCTGCAAAATGTCCTCTGCTTGTGCTTTGTCTGCAATCGAAATTGTTACTTCGGGTTCAATAATGGGCATCAAACCATGGTCGATGATCTGCTTGGCGACCTCGAACTGTTGGGCAACAACGGCTTTGATCCCATCGGTATTTGCACCACTGATCACCGAACGCATTTTGGTTCCAAAAATCCCCATGGTAACTGCACGTGCCAATGTGACATCCAATTCGGGCATTGATTTCATCACTTGAACCGCATTTTGTTCACTTTCCAACCCCTTGTCGATCTTTAAAAATGGTACCACGCCCCGTTTTTCCCATAAAAATTGCGCGGACGGCATACCGTCGATTTTACGATCCATCGTCATTTCAAACAAAATCGCACCGATGACCTTGGCACCCGTAAACGCAGGCGCGGTGGCGATGCGCGCGCGCATTTTGTGGATTAAATCGTACATTTCCACATCATCTTTATACGCATTCTCGTCTATGCCGTACAAACGCAGTGCCTTGGGTGTTGAACCACCACTTTGATCCAATGCGGCAATAAAACCGTTTTTAGATTGCATTTGTTTCGTCTGTTCTTGATGTGGCATAGAATTCTCGTTTCGTGATTAGGACATAAGGACAGCAACGCCGGGTAATGTTTTACCCTCTAACCATTCAAGGAACGCGCCACCTGCGGTGGAAATATATGTGAATTTTTCTGCGGAACGACTGTTGTTCAGCGCCGCAACGGTGTCGCCACCGCCTGCAACAGACAACAATTTTCCCGCTTCGGTCAGGGTGGCCACATACGCGGCAACCGCGTCCGTTGCTTCATTATAGGGCGGTATTTCAAACGCGCCCAATGGGCCATTCCAAATTACAGTTTTGGATTGATCCAAATGCGATTTTATCAGCTCTATTGTTTTTGGCCCTGCATCCAGGATCATTGAATCCGATGGGCATGCGTCGGCGGCGACGGTTTCATGGTCCGAATTGGCTGCGAATTCTTTGGCGACAACAACGTCCACAGGCAGGATGATTTCACAATTTGCGGCCTTTGCATTGGCCAAAATCGCCCGCGCCGTATCTTGCATATCGTGCTCGCACAGGGATTGTCCAACGTTGAAACCTTGGGCCGCCAAAAACGTATTCGCCATACCGCCACCGATGACAATTTTGTCCATTGGCACGATCAAATGCTCCAACAACATCAACTTGGACGATACTTTTGCACCACCGACAACTGCCAAAACAGGGCGCTCTGGCGTGCTCAATGCCGCTCCCAATTTGGAAATTTCTTCTTCCATCAAACGACCCGCACAGCTTGGCAACAGATGTGCAATTCCCTCGACGGATGCATGCGCGCGGTGGGCTGTTGAAAATGTATCTGATACGAATATATCTCCCAGCTTGGCCAATTCGGCCGCGAATGCGGGGTCATTCTTTTTCTCGCCTGCATGGAACCGGGTATTTTCCAGCAACAATACATCACCCTCTGGTAATGTTTCCACTGCCTTTTGTGCAGTTTCACCAATACAAGACGTTGCAAAATGCACCCGCTTTTTCAATCGATTGGCCAATGCCGTTGCCGCTTGTTGCGTGGACAAGGTTAAATCAAATCCGCGGGTCGGGCGGCCAAAATGCGACAGTAAAATCGGTTTGCCGCCCTTTTCCAACACTTCTAAAATTGTCGGCACTGCGCGGGTTAATCGGGTTGCATCCGTGACCTGACCGTTCATCATCGGTACGTTCATATCCACGCGGATCAAAACATTTTTCCCTTTAAGGTCAAAGTCGTCTAAGGTGCGAAGTGTCATTTTACTATCTCCAGAATGCTAACCAAGAAACAAGGGCGATGAATTTACGCGCCCAGAACAACATATAAATACCTTCATTCAAAACCAAGTCAGCCACACCGGCAACCAGGATCAAAAGAAATAAGATACGATAGGTTTTATGTTCCAAATGGTTTGCCTTTAAATCAATTTACCCATTGCAACGGCGGTGTCTGCCATACGGCATGAAAACCCCCATTCGTTGTCGTACCAGCTTAGCACACGAACCAACGTCCCATCCAGCACCTTTGTCTGCGCGGGCGCAAAATTCGATGAATGGGTGTCGTGGTTGAAATCGATGGAAACTTTTGGCGCGGGATCGTAATCCAAAACACCTTTCATCGCGCCTTGGGCGGCGGCCTTGATCGCATTATTCACCTCTTCTACGCTTGTTTCGCGCGATGCGGTGAATGTCAGATCCACACAGGACACGTTTGGCGTCGGGACACGGATCGCGGATCCATCCAACTTACCTTTCAATTCAGGCAAAACCAATCCCACGGCGGCGGCGGCGCCCGTTGATGTGGGGATCATGCTCAACGCGGCGGCACGCGCACGGTACAGATCGTCGTGGCGGCGATCCAATGTCGGCTGATCACCTGTATAGGCATGGATTGTCGTCATAATTCCACGCTCGATTCCAATCGCATCATTTAATGCCTTGGCCATTGGCGCCAAACAATTTGTGGTACATGATGCGTTTGAAACGATCAAATCTTCGGATGTCATATCTGTGTGGTTCACGCCGTATACCACTGTTTTATCTGCATTCTTACCTGGTGCGGAAATCAAAACCCGTTTTGCACCGTTGTGCAAATGAACCAAACATGCTTCTTTCGAGTTATGCGCGCCGGTACATTCCAAAACCACATCCACACCATCCCAGTTTAATTCGCTGGCGTTATATGTCGCTTGGACATCGATTGGGCCGGTCCCCACATCAATCGTATTTCCAGAAACCTTAATTTCGTGGGGAAAGCGACCATGCACTGAATCATATCGCAACAAATGCGCATGTGTTTCCAACGGGCCGGGCGCGTTGATTGCCACAACTTCGATGTCTGTGCGCCCACTTTCGATGATCGCAGCCAATGTAGAGCGCCCAATACGGCCAAGCCCGTTAATTGCTACTTTTAATGTCATGATGATCTCCGATATTGGCGTGGCCATACTGTCAATAATGGCATTGAATTCCTGATATTTTCCTAATGCTATTTGCGAAAAAATTAAAGCCAAACAAGGTAAATAAACCCCGTTTGGCTTGATAAATTTAGGTTAGCGCTAACGAAAGCGTTGGTTGTCTCACAGCAGGTCTTTGGCTTGCTGTGCTACATTGCCCGCTGTGATGCCGAATTTCTCGTATAACTCGTCCGCAGGGGCGGATGCGCCAAAGGATGACATGCCAACAAATGCCGCTTTGTTGTGCTTGCCGCGTTCGCCTGTTAACCAGCGATCCCAACCTTGTTGCACTGCCGCTTCAACACCAACACGCACAGGGCCTGCCGGTAAAACGCGACGACGATATGCTTCGTCTTGTTCTGCGAATAATTCCATACATGGCATGGACACAACGCGGGTGCCGATCCCTTCGGCTTCCAACTTGGCTTTGGCATCCATGGCAATTTCCACTTCTGAACCGGTCGCAATCAGGATGACCTGACGCTTACCTTCGGCTTCGGCCAAAATATATGCACCCATGGAAACCATGTTTTTGTTGGTGTGTTTGGTACGCACTGTGCGCAATCCTTGACGTGTCAGGGACAAAACGGATGGCGTTTTCTTGGTTGTTACGGCCAATTCCCACGCTTCCGCCGTTTCTACCGTGTCGGCAGGGCGGAATACCCACGTATTGGGTGTGGCACGTGAAATCGCCAAATGTTCAACAGGTTGGTGTGTTGGGCCATCTTCACCCAAACCAATGCTGTCGTGTGTGTAAACGTAAACCACAGGCACCTGCATTAACGCGGCCAAACGCATGGAAGGGCGCGCATAATCGGTGAAACACATGAATGTCCCACCGTATGGGCGCACACCACCGTGCAAAACCATTCCGTTCATCGCCGCTGCCATGCCGTGTTCGCGGATTCCGTATGCCACATGGCGTCCACTACGATCATCGGCGTCGAACCACGTCATACCCTTGGTGATTGTGTTGTTTGATCCGGTCAAATCCGCAGAACCGCCAATGGTCTCGGTCATGATCGGGTTGATCACTTCTAATGCGGCTTGGCTGGATTTACGTGTTGCCATTTTAGGGGCGGTTTCAGAAATCTCTTTCTTTAAACGTTTAATCGCCGCTGACAATTTCTTGGGCGCATCCAAATTCATCACACGCTCGAATTCAGCCTGCTTGGTGCCAGACAAGGTGCCCAAACGACCCTCCCACGCGGTGCGATCCGCGGCACCTTTGGAACCAATCGCCGCCCAGTTGGATTTTACATCCGCGGGAATTTCATACGCAGGATAGGGCCAATCGTAAAATTTACGCATCTGCAACAATTGTTCGGCCTTGATGTTATAACCATGGCCGCCGGCGGTATTTTCAACACCTTCAACACCCAACGCAATATGCGTGGTGCAGGCAATCATGGATGGCAACGGGCTTTTCTTCGCTTCTGAAATTGCACGATCAATTGCTTCTGGATCATGGCCATCCACAGAAAACACAGACCAACCAGCGGCCTCGAAACGTTTCCGCTGATCTGTGACGTCCGAAATACCAATTTCACCGTCGATGGAAATGTTGTTGTCATCCCACATCACGATCAGTTTGCCCAATTTCTGTTTACCAGCCAAACCAATGGCTTCGTGGCTGATCCCTTCCATCAAACACCCATCGCCCGCGATGACATAGGTAAAATGATCCACAACCTTCTTGCCAAACCGTGCCTGCAATGACTGTTCTGCCATCGCAAAGCCAACTGCATTTGAAATACCCTGACCCAATGGCCCTGTTGTGGTTTCAATCCCTTTGGCGTGACCATATTCTGGGTGACCAGCTGTTTTTGCGCCCCACTGACGGAAATTCTTAATCTCATCCATAGTCATGTCTTCGTAACCCGTCAGGTGCAACAGGGCGTAAATCAACATCGAACCGTGACCGGCAGACAGGATAAAACGATCGCGATCCGCCCAGTCTGGGTTTTTTGCGTCGAATTTCATATGGTTCTGGAACAAAACGGTGGCCACGTCAGCCATGCCAATCGGCATCCCTTGGTGACCTGAAGCGGCCGCATGAACGGCGTCAGCGGCCAAAATGCGGATGGCGGCGGCATTCTTCCAATGTGTCGGATGTTTGGATTTAAGGTCTGCAATGTTCACGGCAATGGCTCCCAGCATATAGAGGTTTCAGGTACCCTGATAACAAGACTTGGTGGTGGGTCAAGCGCGTAAAGCCGCCCAAATCGCGATTTTAATGCATCTTTTTGATTTAACAGGGTTAAAATAGCCGCAGAAAAATGCGAACATCGATTCGGATATGTAAGAGGCCCAAATGACCCAGATACCTGACCTATTAAACGACTTTGACACCGCCATGTCGGCAATCGCGCAAAGATTGAACGATCCCAAGGTGTCACAAGCCGAACAAAACTTGACCCAAGAGTTAAGCCAAACAAGTCTAAAAATGGCCGCTCTAGAAGCAAGTTTGGAAGAATATAAAAGTAATTTTCAGAATATGTCCCAAGAATATGGTGAAATGGAATTGGCTCTGAAAACGCTTCAGGACGATAACAGTACACAGGTTGAACTTGATGCGCTGACCAAAAAAATGGATGCGCTCAAAGCCACAAGCGAAGAAAAGATGGCACAATTGCGTGTGAAAAATGAGGAGCTGCAAACCAAATTGGTTGATACCACCACTGCGGCCGCGGATATGGAAATCGCATTTAAATCATCACAATCCGATGCAATGGATGAAATCAAACAACTACATTCACAAGACATCGCACAGGTTCAGACTATTTTGAATCAACTCAAACCACTGGTCGAGGAATAAATCATGTCGCAAGTTACCATAGAAATCGGCGGTCGCTCATTCGAGGTTGTTTGCCAAGAGGGCGAAGAACAGTTTTTACACGCCGCCGCCGGGATGCTGGACAATGAAGCCAGAAAATTGGATGGCGAAGGTGCGCGCGTCACCGAAAGCCGCATGTTATTGATGTCGGGTCTGTTATTGGCTGATCGCACCGCCGCCATGGAAGAGAAACTTGGCAAAGTTATGGCCAACGGAACCACCGAAACCCTTGACCGCGCCCGCGACGCCGAAGCAAAGTTGCGCGTGGCAGAGGTGGATATGGCAACCATACAGGCGCAATTGGCCCAGGCACGCAATGATCTGGACAATGCAAAAGAGGCGAACGACGCATTGGTCGACCGCCTCCGTTTGGAACGTAACGCGGCCGTCAGCGGCCTACGTCAGGTTGTTGAAAAGGTTCAAAACCTCGCAAACGCCTAGGCGTTTGCTTCGCGTACTTTGTCTGCCGCTTCTTTGTCAAATGTGATTTGGTTGTCCGCGAACAATGTGTCCAATTCGCCCGACAGCATCATATCCGTAATAATGTCGCAACCGCCAACAAACTCGCCTTTGACGTAAAGTTGCGGAATGGTGGGCCAATCGGAATAATCTTTAATCCCTTGGCGAATGTCGGCGTCATCTAAAACGTTGACGTCTTTCCATTCGACATTCAAATAATTCAAAACCCCTGCAATGCGGCTTGAAAATCCACATTGTGGCATCGACGACGTGCCTTTCATATACAAAACAATATCGTTGTTTGCATTGGTTTCTTTAATTTGGTTTTTGGCTGTTTCGGACATGTCAGTCTCCTGTTCATCAGTTCTGGCAGTTATCTAACACAGGAATGCGCAGATACAAGCGGCCGTAATTTATGTTTTAACTTTGGTTTTCAGTGCCAGCGCGTGCAATTCACCGTTTGGCCCATCCATTTTACCCTTTAGGGCGGCGAACACCATGCGGTGTTGTGCCACCATGGGTTTACCGGTGAATTCTGTGGCTGCGACAGTTGCGGACATGTGTACGCCATCTTCACCTTCGACCAAAATGTCGGCAGTGGGGAATGCTTCACGGATAAGGTTTTCGATTACGTGTGCTTCAATTGCCATCCTGGGGATCCTTCGTTGTGGTGCCTGTAACTATGTCACCGAAGGGAAGGGATGTGCAATAACAAACTAATTAGAAATTGCGGTCTTAGGGCTGGTCACCGTCGTTAGTTTGCGGCGGCGTAATTTCATGTTATTGAACGACAGCGTTAATCCAAGTCGTGCTAAAAAATAAAATCCAACAACCAATACTGTTGCGAAAAAGAACGGCATTAACGTTACCACGATGACGTTTTTCAAAATCTATTCCCCTTGTGCGTTATTCACGTTATGTAAGGCGGCACAGTTAATAATCAATGTTTTAAATAAGGTATTTTTGTGTCTAATGGGGCGAAATTTACAGGTCTTCTATGAATTTACAACCCTTGCGCGTAAACCATTTGCAAAGGCACTTACGATGGTTGAAACGTCAATCGTTGAATCACCCAACTGCATCTGCTTGCCCTCAAATGTACCAACCTGCATGGCCGAAACGCCGTGCTTTTTTGCCGCCGCTATAACCGCGTCCGAATCGCGTGTCGCTAAAATATAACGCCCCTGATCTTCGCCAAAAAACCAACCCGTATCGCCATTAATCACCCGCGCACCACAACCCGCAGACATCGCCATTTCAACAGCCGCAACAGCCAATCCGCCGTCGGACAAATCATGTGCCGCAGTAATCAAACCTGCCTTATGCGCGGCCCGAACAAATTCACCACTCGCTTTTTCTGCAACTAAATCAACATGTGGCGCATCGCCGTCCTCGCGGTTGAACATTTCTTTCAACAACGCAGATTGCCCCAAATGGCCGGTCGTGTCGCCAATCAAAACTAATGTGTCACCCTCATTTGGTGTGTTGCGGATAATATCCGTTAAGGATTTCAACAATCCAACGGCACCAATCGTGGGCGTGGGTAAAATGCCCGTACCATCTGTCTCGTTGTACAATGACACATTGCCCGAAACGATTGGCATATCCAATGCTGTCACAGCTTCTGCTATGCCCTTAATACACCCTACAAATTGCCCCATGATTTCAGGCTTCTCTGGATTGCCAAAATTCATATTGTCCGTGGTTGCCAAGGGTGTTGCACCACTTGCACACAAATTGCGATACGCTTCTGCAACCGCTTGTTTGCCACCCTCAAACGGGTTGGCCATGCAATAACGCGGCGATACATCGGATGTAAACGCAACCGCTTTGTCGGTACCATGGATACGCACAATCCCTGCATCTGATCCTGGGCGCACCAATGTATCGGCCATAACCATGCTGTCATATTGTTCATAAACCCATTCTTTGGATCCGTAATTTGCACTGCCAAGCAATGCCATCAATCCCTCAATTGGATCAACACTTGGCACATCACTCAGTGGAGCCGCTGGTGGCGTTTCCACCCATGGGCGATCATACTCTGGCGCCGTGCCAGACAGTGCTTTCAGTGGCAAATCCGCCATCACGTTGCCATTGTGCAGAACCAAAAAACGATCCTCAGCAATAGTTTCGCCAACAATGGCAAAATCCAAATCCCACTTGTCAAAAACCGCACGCGCCGCGGCTTCCAATTCTGGTTTCAAAACCATCAACATCCGCTCTTGGCTTTCGGACAACATCATCTCATAGGCGGTCATATTGTCTTCGCGTTGAGGCACATCCTCTAGGTTCAATTTCACACCCAGATTACCCTTGTCACCCATTTCCACGGCTGAACACGTCAGGCCTGCGGCGCCCATATCTTGAATCGAAATCACTGCACCTGTTGCCATTAATTCCAACGTCGCTTCCATCAAACGCTTTTCGGTAAACGGATCACCTACCTGAACGGTGGGACGTTTATCCTCG
Source organism: uncultured Rhodobacterales bacterium (assembly GCA_963976255.1). GTDB lineage: Bacteria > Pseudomonadota > Alphaproteobacteria > Rhodobacterales > Rhodobacteraceae > Amylibacter. The sequence continues at coordinate 8,444 of CAXBJO010000008.1, read as the reverse complement.
ATTGTGTCATCGAATTCTGCGGATGCCATCGTTGCACCACCAACCCCGTCACGACCAGTTTTTGCACCCAAATAAACCACGGGCATGCCAACGCCAGACGCCGCAGAATAAAAAATGCTGTCCGTCTTGGCCAAACCTGCAGCGAACGCATTCACCAAACAGTTGCCGTTATACGCGGAATGAAACCGCACTTCGCCACCAACGGTCGGCACACCAAAACAGTTGCCATAACCGCCAACACCTTCAACCACGCCATTAATCAGGCTTTTGGTTTTCGGGTGGTCAAATTCACCAAATGACAATGAATTCATCGCCGCAATCGGCCGCGCACCCATGGTAAATACATCGCGCAAAATGCCACCAACACCCGTGGCGGCACCTTGGTATGGCTCAATATATGACGGGTGGTTATGGCTCTCCATTTTGAAAACAATTGCGTCACCGTCACCAATATCGACGATACCTGCGTTTTCACCGGGGCCACAAATCACTTGGGGACCTGTGGTTGGCAGGGTGCGCAACCACTTTTTAGATGATTTATACGAACAATGCTCGTTCCACATGGCGGAAAAAATACCCAACTCTGTGTATGTCGGTGTACGGCCAATGGTATCCAACAGGCGCTGATATTCCTCTGCATTCAACCCATGGCTCTCGATTAAGTCTTGGGTGATTTCTGGATCATGTGACATGGCGCAACCTTGCATAGGATTCTTTGACGTCTTTTAAGACGTCAAAGCCCCAAGGAAAAGACCCTTAAACAATAACAATGATTGAAAATCCCGTCCCACAAAAAAAGAGGCCGAGCAAAGCTCGGCCTTAGTCCAACAGGGAGGTGAAAAAATCAGGAACATAAATGCTCGACTAACTTCTTCAAGATCAACTTATACTTGAGATTTATTAATGAATAGTCACTAAAACCGCATATCTGATATGCAATATTGGAATGGCTTGCGGCAAAATACTTGTGTTTTATGCATTTTCCGTTTTGTTTTGGCGATCATTTTTAATTTCTTCCAACACAAAATCGCGAAATGCTTGCACACGCTTTGAGTGACGCAACTCTTCGGGAAATGCCAAAAACACTGGAATTTCCTTGCTTTCCTCTTCGGGCAACACGCGCACCAACTCCGTCACCATTTCGGATACATAATTGGGCAAAACGCCAATGCCCGTGCCATACAGAACCGCTTGCAAAACGCCAAAATAGTTATTGATCGTCAAATGAGACAATTTTTCGCGGCTCAACAACGGCTTTAACCACGCAACACCCTCGTTCACTTGGCGTGTGCTCAAACTCTGGCTGATGATCCGGTGCTTTTCGAGATCCTCAAAGGATTTGGGCGTTCCATGCTTATCTAGATAAGCACGGGTCGCGTAAAACCGCATATTCACGTCCATTAATCGGCGGCGCACCAAATCAGCTTGGCTTGGCTCTTTCATACGAATGGCCACATCGGCCTCGCGCATCGGCAGGTCTAAAACTTGCTCGGACAGGATCAAATCAATTTTTAACTCGGGATAGCGGTCATACAGGCGGCTAATGCGCGGTGCTAACCACAATGTTCCAAAACCTGTGGTCGTCGTTACCCGCAGTTCACCAAAAACCTCGTCTTCGCTGTCGCGAATGCGGGCTTCGGCGGCCTCTAACCGTTTGGACATCGTGGCGGTGGCGTCAAACAACAACTCACCTTGTTCCGTCAGGATCAAACCACGCGCGTGGCGGTGAAACAGCGTGACATTTAAACTTTCTTCAAGGGCGCGAATTTGGCGGCTGACAGCAGATTGCGACAGGTGCAAAACATCTCCCGCGTGTGTCAAACTTCCAACGTCAGCTACAGCGTGAAAAATACGCAGCTTATCCCAATCCATTTCAATCTCCCAACATGCCGATCTAACGCCAGCTATGCAACTCGCGCAACGCTACAAGACATTGCTATGAAACAGAAGCATTAACTTACCCCTTGCGTAATAAAAAGACGTTAACGTCATCCTTTGGTGCCATGGATAACATGTCATGCCCTTGTTCTGCACAGAAATGGGGAAAATCAATAACAGCGGCAGGATCATCGGCCAGTACGCGTAATACTTGGCCTGTGTCCAACGCCATTAAGCGTTTTCGCGCCTTCAGAACGGGCAGGGGGCACAGCAACCCAATCGCATCTAATGTATCGTCATAAATCATGCGCCCATTAACGCCACGGTGTTTCAAAAGTCCACGCAGAAGTGACAATTTGTCTGATGACGGGGGGCACCCGACACGCTAATAGTCTGTATGTTTGGAATCGATATCATAGACGCGGGACTGCTACCCGCAATGTTCGTGGCTCTTCTCGCTGGGGTTATCAGTTTTTTAAGCCCCTGCGTCTTGCCCATTGTGCCACCTTATCTTGCCTACATGGGCGGGATTTCTTTGCAAGAGTTAGAGGATAAGCGCGCAGCACGTCAAAAAACCATCGTCGCAGCCATCTTTTTCACCCTTGGACTGTCGACTGTTTTCGTTCTGTTGGGTATGGCCGCATCCGCCTTGGGGCAAATGTTTTTACAGAACCAAGTATGGTTTGGCCGCGCCTCTGGTGTTGTGATCATTTTGTTCGGCATGCATTTTATTGGGGTTATCAAAATCCCATTTTTATACCGCGAGGCACGAATTGACGCTGGTGATCAAGGCGGCAGCGCCTTTGGTGCCTATATCTTGGGGCTGGCTTTTGCTTTTGGTTGGACACCCTGCATCGGGCCGATATTGGGCACGATCCTGTCTCTGGCCGCCCAAGAAGGCACATATGCCCGCAGTGGCATTTTAATGGGGCTTTATGCCTTGGGTCTTGGTCTACCGTTTATATTCGCGGCGGTGTTCATAAATCGCTCAATGCGCATCATGAACCGGTTCAAACGGCATATGCGCAAGGTGGAAATCGCCATGGGTCTGCTGTTGGTTGTGATCGGCGTTGCACTGGTCACAGGTGCCTTTACTAAAATGTCTTTTTGGCTTTTGGAAAATATTCCAGTACTTGCACAATTTGGTTAATGACTTACCTGTAAATGGATAAACTTAAGATCAATTTTAGGCGGGGGCATCAGTGAAGGGATCAACAGACGATAAATTGCACAAACCTGTCCGCAAAAGGAAAGTGTTTTATATCCCAGGCTACGATCCTATCGGGCCACGCAGGTACCGCGAGCTTTATCGCAGCGAAGCAAAACGCCAAGAGCAGATTTCGGGCTACGCGTTGAACGTCAAGGGACGTCGTGGCACGGACGAAAATTATGGATGGGACGTAGATTCCGTTATTGACGGCCACCGCGTCCACACCTCGTTTGATTTCCTTTTATGGTCAGACATCGTTCAAGATTCCCAAACACGCACCATCATTTCCACTTTTCTTTTGCTGATACGCACCGCTTGGATATATCTCTCGACAGGTGCATTGCGCCAGATCGCAAAAACCCGCCGTTTTCCGGTTTTCGTGGCACTTTACCCCGTGTTTGCCCTGACGTTGCAATTCAATTTGGCGCTGGTTGCTGGGGGATCGATTTATTTCATTGTGAAAATCGTTATGTTTTGGCCGGTGGCGGTAGCATTAGGTGTCATGGTGTTTTGGGTGTCGCTACAAATTTTTCGCAAACTCGATACCAGCTTTTTCGCCTACTATTTGATGCATGACTACGGATTTTCCGCCAGCATGATGGGGGCCAACCCGCCCGAACTTGAACTAAAAATCACAATGTTTGCCACATCCGTTATGGCCGCATTAGAACAGGATTGGGACGAAATCCTGATCGTGGGTCACTCATCCGGTGCGCATATCGGGATCAGCGTTTTGGCTGACGTTTTACGCGCAACGCCATCCGAAATGCTTGACAGATCGCCACAGCTTTCCCTCCTCACTTTGGGGCAGGTGGTTCCAATGGTCAGCTTCTTGCCCAAGGCCGCCCGTTTGCGCGCCGATTTGCATTCACTCTCGAAACGCGAATGTATCGCATGGGTCGATGTCACAGCCCCCACAGACGCCTGCAGCTTTGCCCTGTGCGATCCGGTCGCCGTATCAGGCGTTGCACCTGATGACGGCAGTCAATTATGGCCACTGGTACTCTCTGCTGCCTATAGCCGAACAATTGACTCAGACCGCATGGAAGACATGAAAACAAATTTTTTCAAGCTACATATTCTGTATTTATGTGCACTGGATCATCCAGAACAATATGATTACTTTCGCGTGACCGCGGGGCCCGATACACTTGGCGCACGGTTCGAAGGCTATAATTCCAGCCCAAGCACCAAACGCAATGTGATGTCGGCCTTTAACTCCATGGAACCAAACCAATGGCGAAACAGATAATTCCACCCAAACCGCGCCACCGTTCGGGTGATGTTTGGTTCTGGAAGCATCTGCAAATGTTCAAATCCGATATTTTCATGGCACAACCGCCAAAACTGTATCACGCATGGATGGCCGCCATGCGCCTGCCACGGTTCTGGTCATATTTTGTCAATGATCCCAAAGTCTTGCATACTGTTCTTAAGGAACGCACCGACGACTTTCCTAAATCCGAAATCATAAACGCGACCCTTGCATCCCTGTTGGGTTCGGGTGTGTTCGTCTCGAACGGTGATTTATGGAAACACCAACGCCGCATCATTGATCCTGCCTTCGCGGGCGGCAAACTACGGCACAATTTTCAATCCATGCTGGACGCGGCCAACGACGCAGTGATCCGCCTAAAGTCCCGCACGGATAAGATTGAGGTCGAGGAAGAAGCAGCGCAAATCGCCGCTGACATCATCTTTCGCACCTTGTTTTCGATCCCGATCACCGAACAAATTGCATCCGACACATTCCACAGCTTCCGCCGCTATCAACGCTCACAACCCTTGGTAAATGTCGGCTCGCTATTTTCCATAAAATCCTTGGTCCCTGTATTCCAACGTAAAGCCACCAAAATGGCCGCACAAGATATCCGTAAACATCTGGCCAAACTTACCTCCGATCGTACAGACGCCCTTAATCGCGGCGCTGCCCCCGATGATTTGGCGACAAAAATCATGACCAACGTCGACCCAGAAACGGGTACCGCGTTCTCGCAGGTCGAAATGATTGATCAGGTGGCCATTTTCTTCCTTGCGGGCCACGAAACATCCGCCTCCGCCTTGGCGTGGGCGCTATATCTTCTGGCCTTGGATCAAGATACACAGGATCGTGCCCGCAGTGAAATCGACGCGGCCGCAACCGGCGATGCCCTGACGTTCAAGGAACTCAGCCGACTTGAATTCACCCGCGATATATTCCGCGAAACCCTACGGCTGTATCCGCCCGTCCCGATGATGGTGCGTGAAACCACAAAACCCGAAACCTTCCGCAATCGCGCCATCCGCAAAGGGTCTCAAATCGTCGTTTCACCGTGGCACCTGCATCGCCACGAACGACTGTGGGTGGATGCTGATGTGTTCGATCCAACCCGTTGGCAAACCAAAGAAACAAAAAAATGCGCCCGCGACGCTTACATGCCATTTTCCACAGGCGCGCGCGCGTGCCCAGGGGCAGGGTTCGCAATGATCGAAGGTGTGGTGCTGATTTATACGATCTTAAAGGCGTTCAAAATCGAGCTGGCCGACGATGAGCCACCAATCCCCGTCGCACATCTGACTGTGCGCTCCAAAGATGGTATCTTCCTACGCTTTATCCCGCGTTAAGGTTTCCAAAACATACAACCGAATGGCCGATGCCAATCCTGCATCAACACCGCGGCGCGCGTCAATTTCTGCGGCCAGCTCGTTCAACGCCAATCCGCGTTCCTTGGCGATTTTCTGAAAAGCCTTCCAAAACGGGTCTTCCAAACTGACGCTTGTGCGATGTCCCTTTAAGGTCAAGGAGTGTTTGCGCGGTCTGTGAAAATCATCCATGCATCAGATTTGCGTAAATTTAGGTGGGCTGTCCAGCCCCATAAACCGTTTTCGTGACTGCGCTGAATAATGTGGCAATATCTGCATCACTCAATCGGTCAGGTGGGGGGCCATTGCGCAGTAAATCCAACACAACTGACTTTGGTTCCTCCTTGGCCAAGGGGCGCATTAACACCAACGGACGTGCCTTCGTGCGCATTTTTTTCGGAGATTCTGAATACATGACTGACCTTTCCTAAACGTTGAAAATACCATCAACATGCCTGATCGAAGGTCATCAATCATGTCATTTCTGCACTGAATTTAGCACGAATTTTCATAAAAAATGGGGCGCGTGGCCCCATTTCAATCAATCCAACCGGTCCGCGTTACTTCGGCCCAATCATATCCTTGGGTTGAACCACACGGTCAAACGTCTCTGCATCAACGAAACCCAACTTGATCGCTTCTTCTTTTAACGTGGTGCGGTTTTTATGGGCTGTTTTGGCCACCTTGGTTGCGTTGTCATACCCAATTTCAGGCGCCAAGGCCGTCACCAACATCAGGCTTTCCCACATTAACGTCGAAATACGTTCTTCATCGGCTTCGATGCCATCTACACAATTGTCCGTAAACGCAACCGACGCATCGCCCAACAATTGCATCGACTGCAACACATTATACGCCATCATCGGCTTATAAACATTCAACTCGAAATGCCCCTGTGATCCTGCAAAACCCACAGCCGCATCATTGCCAAACACATGCGCACAAACCTGCGTAATCGCTTCACACTGTGTCGGGTTTACTTTGCCGGGCATAATTGATGATCCTGGTTCGTTTTCAGGCAACATCAATTCGCCCAATCCACACCGTGGCCCCGATCCCAACAACCGAATGTCATTGGCAATCTTAAACAGGCTGGCCGCCACCGTTTTCAACGCACCAGAGATTTCGACCATCGCATCATGCGCGGCCAGTGCCTCGAATTTATTCGGCGCGGTAATAAACGGCAAACCCGTGATTTCGGCCATATTCGCCGCAACTTTTTCGCCCCAGCCAATGGGCGTGTTCAAACCGGTTCCAACGGCGGTGCCACCCTGTGCCAGCGGATAAATATTGATCAACGCATGTTTGACCCGCGCAATCCCTTGTTCCACCTGAAACGCATAGCCACCAAATTCCTGACCCAGCGTCAACGGCGTTGCATCCTGCGTATGGGTGCGCCCAATCTTAATAATGTCCTTAAACGCCTCGGCCTTGGCCGCTAATGCCGCGTGCAACTTCTCTAATCCGGGGATTAAAACGTCATGGGCCATCATGGCCGTTGCAATGTGCATTGCCGTGGGGAATGTGTCATTCGATGACTGCCCCATATTACAATGATCATTGGGATGAACAGGGGTCTTGGATCCCATTTCACCACCCAGCATTTCAATCGCGCGATTTGAAATCACCTCGTTTGAATTCATGTTCGACTGCGTACCGGACCCCGTTTGCCACACAACCAATGGAAAATGATCGTCCAACTTGCCCGCAATGACTTCACCTGCCGCTGCAACAATGGCGTCCGCTAATTCAGTGGGGATTTTACCCAAATCATGGTTCGCTTGCGCACAGGCCTTTTTAATGACACCCAATGCGCGCACAATCGCGACAGGTTGCTTTTCCCAACCAATTGGAAAGTTGATCAACGATCGCTGTGTTTGCGCGCCCCAATATTTATCGGATGGAACCTCTAATGGGCCAAAACTGTCTGTTTCTGTGCGGGTGTTGGTCATGGGAACTCTCCATATTGATTTGCTACGCTCGTTTTAGGGCGCATGATGTCTAAGTACAATAATTTAAGATAGGCAAAGCGTCGCGTTAGCGTTTGCGAAAACTGTCCAAACTGACAACCTCTGCCGCGCCTTTGGGGGCTGGTTTTTCGTCGTCCTCGGTTTCTTCTTCAATCACGACCATCGGGCTTTCGGGAATATCTTCGCTTGTGTCTGGTTCGAAACGCAATCCAAATTCGACGGATGGATCAACAAACGTTGAAATAGAATCCCATGGAATGGTCAAAACTTCTGGGCTATCGCCAAAGTTCAATGTGATGCTGAAACCCTCGTCATCCACATCAAGGTTTTCAAACCAATGTTGAATAACAATCGTCATTTCCTCGGGATATTTTTCCGTCATCCAATCGGCAATGCTGACGCCATCATATTGCGTATAAAAGGTAATGAAAAAATGATGATCGCCGGGCAGGCCGTTTTCGGAAACGTTATCCAGCAAATCAATCATCAAACCACTCATGGCGCGATGCATTAACTGGGCATAATTGATCGTATCAGACATAAGTGTTTCCTTAACTTGCCCCCCCTTTTGCCACGTCATTGCAATTAACAAAAGCAAAGAATCCATTTTTCACCCACGAAAGTGAGGAATTATAGCCATATGGGCTCAGGGCACTTAATTCGGATTAAAGAGTAACTTCGGACGAAAATGTTCTACTACATTGAATTAAAGTGGAGGTTTCTGTTGCCCAAGAGATTTCCGCAGGAAATGCTCTACTACATTG
>CAXBJO010000007.1:0-100222 GCA_963976255.1 uncultured Rhodobacterales bacterium | reverse complement strand
ACGAATGATGTGACCAGTATTACGGAACCAGGTGCAACCGCCACAGTTTCGGTTCTGACAAACGACAGCGATGTCGATGGCGATACCCTGACAGTGATTGGCGCATCCAGTCCAGACGGCGATGTGATGGTCAATTCCGATGGCACGATCAGCTTTGATCCGAACCCATTCTTTACGGGAATAGCGTCGGTGAACTATACGATCTCTGATGGAAATGGCGGCACGGATACGGCAGCATTAGATGTGAATGTGGTCTGTTTTGCACGTGGCACGGCAATTCGTTTGGCGGATGGCAGTGAAGCATTGATCGAGGACTTGGCAACAGGTGCGATGATCGAAACAATGGATCACGGTGCTCAAGAATTGCGCTGGGTCGGATCACGCAGGGTGGCCGCAAAGAGTCACCTGGCACCGATCATGATTAAAGCGGGTGCCATGGGTAACAACGCCGATCTGCGGGTTTCACCACAGCACCGCATGCTGGTCGAAGGCTGGCGTGCGGAATTGTTGTTCGGCGAAAACCAAGTACTGGCCGCTGCCAAGCATTTGGTGAATGGCGATAACATCTATGTGGATGAGGGCACAGAGGTGGAATATTTCCACATGTTGTTCGACACACATGAAATCGTCTTTGCCAACGGCGCACCATCCGAGAGTTTTCACCCGGGTGAATTGGGCATGGGATCTTTGGCACCAGAAAGCCGCGAAGAGATTTTGGAACTGTTCCCAGAACTGCGCGACGATAACACCGCCTATGGCCCATCCGCGCGCACCAGTTTGAAGGCTGGCGAAGCGAAGGTACTGGCCAAAAACCCCGCCTTCTTGAAGTAAGGGCGGCCACATAAAATAGAACCGCCGCGAAAGAGATTTCGCGGCGGCTTTTTATTGTCCAATCAAAGTGTCCCCATGGGGACGCAGGGTTAAGATGTTGATTTTATTAAATTTAATAAAAATGCGGTGAGCCCGCTGTTAATTTCGGTGAGGTGGCAGTGTTTTCCAAGAGTTGCACATCAATCACTTTTAGATTGCATTATTATCGAATAGCGAAGTTCGGAGGGAGCTTTCATCTTTCCATAAACCTAGCTTAAAAAGCTTTACTATTGTGGTTATCCCAATTCCTTGATGGCGCCGAGTTGTGTAATCTGGCAATAATCATCATTCTCCATCGCGTGAGAAATTTTTGATAGTAAACCTTTCTTAATCCCTGAAACCCTTACCAGGTCGCTGGTATCGTGGGTTGAAGGTAGTGATTTTACCTGACCTGAGCCCCAAGTTCCCGCCGTCCTTTGGAGAGTCGTTGGTTTGATTTTGATGCCGTCATGCGGCCATTTTTCCCATCTGTGGTGACGTTGTATTTAGCGCCAACGTCGACATGCAGTGCTGTCTGTGTCAGGCAGTATTTATTGTGTTCTTTGTCGAGATAACCAAGTCACATCAATTCCCCGTGTATTGATTAGTAGAACAGTTATTCAACTTCATTGCGCATTCTCAAAAACGTCATTTTTATAAACAACCTCGGACAAATATAACCCTTGCGGCGGGCAGACGTGACCACAAGCTTGTCGATCCCGCGCTGCCAGCGCGATGGCGACTTGATCGGGTTGCCATGATTTTACGCCAACACGTTCCAATGTACCGACGATGCTGCGCACTTGGTTATGCAAAAAACTGCGGGCGCGGATGGTGAATTCGAATTCGGTTCCGTGTTCCAAAGGGATTTCGCGGATTGATATTTCGTCCAGCGTTTTGACAGGGCTTTTGGCCTGACAAATTGTGGATCGGAACGTGGTGAAATCGTGTTTGCCAATCAAGTGCGCCGCCCCTTGGCGCATCAGGTCGATGTCCAATTCGTGCTGTATTTGCCAAACCCATCCGGCATCCACCACTGCAGGGGCGCGACGTGATAACAGGCGGAAGGTGTAGCGCCGTTCCAGTGCCGAAAACCGCGCGTGAAATTCATCGTCTACCAATGCACAGCCAACAATCGAAATGGGCACGGGTTTTAGGTGATAATTCAACGCCTCGGATAAGCGAAAGGTATCCCATTGCTTGATCAAATCGACATGGGCGATTTGGGCGGCGGCGTGGACGCCCGCGTCGGTGCGACCCGCACCTTGAATCACGGGGATTTCGGGGGCGATTTTGGCCAATGCCTCCTCGATCGTTTGTTGAACGGAGGGCACGTTGTTTTGGCGTTGCCAGCCGCGATACGGCTTTCCGTCATATTCGATTTTAAGGGCATATCGTGGCATAGGGTTTCGTTAGCGCGAATTTTATGATTTGCCAAGTGCCGCTTGGAAATCAGCGCCCCACGCATTAGGTATTATGTAGAGAGTTTAAGGAAACAATTGTGGTCATTGGAAATGTTGCAGATGGGTTAGGGCGCAGGATTGAACGGGCGTCGGACAGCGTGAGCGAGGCGTTGTTTGAACCTGTTGTGCGCCTTGGGGTGACGGGGTTATCGCGTTCAGGGAAAACTGTTTTTATTACCAGCCTGATTGCCAACCTGTTGGATCGTGGGCGGATGGTACAATTGGTGGGTGCGCGCAGTGGTGCGATCCTGTCGGCGTATCTGCAACCACAGCCCGATGATATGCTGCCACGTTTTGAATACGAAAAGCATCTGAGCGATATGATCGGCAATGCGCCAAAGTGGCCGCAATCGACACGATCGATCAGCCAATTGCGATTGTCGTTCAAGGTGCAGGGGACGGGAATTGTTTCGGGGATGCGTGGGCCGCGGACGGTGCATTTGGATATTGTCGATTACCCGGGTGAGTGGTTGTTGGATTTGCCATTGTTAAGCCAGAGTTTTGCGCAGTGGTCAGCGACCAGTTTGGAATTAGCGGGCAAAGGTGCACGGATTGGGTTTGCGAAAAAATGGTTGGCGGTTGATGTCGATCCGTCGGCGTCCTTGAGCGAGGGGGATGCGCAAAGGCTTGCGGGTGCATTCACCACGTATTTGTCTGATTGTCGCGAAGCCGGTTTTTCCGCGTGCAGTCCAGGGCGTTTTTTGATGCCCGGAGATTTGGCGGGGTCGCCCGCGTTGACGTTTGCGCCATTACAGGGATCGGGCGGGCGTGGATCATTGTACCGCGAATTTGAGCGTCGTTTCGAGGCGTATAAATCCAAGGTGGTGAAGCCGTTTTTCAAGGATCATTTTTCGCGCATTGATCGCCAAGTTGTATTGGTGGATGCGTTGGGTGCGTTGCATGCGGGTCCACAGGCCGTGCATGATCTAAGCGTGGCGATGTCAGATATTCTAACCTGTTTTAAAACGGGCCAGAACGGGTTTTTATCGGCCTTGTTGGGTAAGTCGGTGGAGCGAATTCTGTTTGCGGCAACCAAAGCAGATCATTTACATCATGCGCAACACGGCGCGTTGACGACCATCATGGATGCATTATTACGCCAAGCCAAAGATCGCGCGCAATACCGCGGTGCGGTGACGCAGAGCCTGTCGTTGGCGGGGTTGCGTACAACGGTTGAAGAGGTGGTCAACCACGGTGGCGAAGAGTTGGAAGCGGTGCGCGGGCATCTGTTGGAGACGGGTAAAGAGGCGGTGATGTATGCGGGCGAGTTGCCCACAGATCCAGCGGAAATTTTGCAGGCATCGCGCGAGGGTGCGAAAAATTGGTTGGCGAGAGACTACGCGATCATGCGTTTTGCACCTGCAAAAATCACATTAAAACCGGGCGATGGCCCACCGCATATTCGCCTGGATCGTGCGGCGGAATTTTTAATTGGGGACAAGTTGATATGAGTAAGCCCAGAGGCCCCGTGGTTATCGAGATGGATAAAAAACCGCGCAAGAAATCGATTACCCCTGCAGAGGCGCCTGCGGTTATTGATATGCCAACGGGTGCTGCGATGCAGGCGGCGACGCGGGTGGCCGCACGTCAACCATCCCGCCTTGGTCGGTTATTTTGGGGCGCAATTATTGCATTGATTGGGTTCATGATCTCGTTGGCGTTTTGGGATTTTGTCACCGGTTTATTGGCGCGTAACATTTGGATGGGACGCACGGCGTTGGGTCTGATTGTGATTGTCGGCATTTGCCTGTTGATATTTGCACTGCGAGAATTGGCGGCGCTGTCACGTCTGCGGCGGATTGATGGGTTGCGCCAAGTCAGCGAGCGGTTGCAGTCCAGTAATGATTTAGGGGCGGTGCGAAAACACGGTGATAAAATTGCAAGCCTGTTGTCGGGGCGGGATGAAGTTGCATGGGCTTTGGCCGAATTTAACGACCATATGGGGGATCAATTGGATGCGCCGTCAGCGTTGCAATTTGTAGAAACAACAATGATGAAACCGCTGGATGACATGGCGATGGCCGAGATTGAGCAAGCGTCACGGATGGTGGCCACGGCGACGGCCTTGGTTCCGTTGGCCTTGGCGGATGTGGTGGTTGCATTGACCGCCAACATTCGGATGATCCGCCGTATAGCACAGGTGTATGGTGGTCGCGCCGGTAGTTTTGGATCGTGGCGATTAATGCGTGCAGTGGCCGGGCATTTGGTGGCCACGGGGGCGGTGGCCATTGGTGACGATATGTTGGGATCAATTGCAGGTGGGGGTATGTTATCCAAAGTGTCACGGCGATTTGGCGAAGGATTGGTGAACGGCGCATTAACTGCGCGTGTTGGTATCGCCGCCACCGAAGTTTGTCGCCCAATGCCGTATCGCGCCCTGAAACGTCCCAAGGTTTCCAGCGTTGTTACACGAGCCCTGACAGGGTTGATGTCCAAAGATTAGCCCAGGTTTGGAATGCCGCGCATTTGGGCGCGAGTACCCTCTAACCCCATTTTTAAACTTGATCCAATGCGGCGCGCCAAATTGTTGAATTGGGCGGCTGGTTCGTGTGGCAAGGTGTTGTGCAGGGTTGTTTCGAACAGATCCAACCAGATGTCAAAATGCGATGGTTCGACATGACCCTGAACCTTGTGCACCTGCATTGGATTGCCTGCATAATCACGCTCGTTCAAAATTGCATTTGCCCAAAACCGTACGATCTTGGCTTCGTGATCTGGCCAATCAGCGGGCGCGATGCTGTGGGCGAAAACGGGTCCCAAATCGGGGTTGTTGCGGACATCCGCATAGAAGTTTTTCACCACTTTTGTGATGTCGTCACGTGTTATGTCTATTGTTGCACTCATGGTTTAGGACACCAAATATATGACGATTAAGCCAACTGGTAGCCAAAACATAAAGTTAAAGAATGAGCGCATCAGGCCCATTTCTTCCTCGGGGTTTACGCCAAAATATTTGCACATAAAGGTACCTGGCCATAACAGTAGTGCGCCGAGGGAATTAAGAAGAGTCATAACGATTCCTTATTGCGTATTTTGAATACGGAATATTTACGCTTTTAAATGCGCATTGTAAATGCTAATTAAAATGCATGCAGTTAAGTAAGTTCACGGATTATGGTTTACGGGTGTTGATGCAATTGGCATCAAACGATCCTGACCGTGTATCTGTGGCGCAGGTTGCCAAAAGTTTTCAAATTTCAGATCACCATGTGGCCAAGGTTGCGTCGGCGTTGGTTAGGGGCGGTTTTGTGACATCTGGTCGGGGTCGAACAGGTGGTTTGACCCTGTCCATGTCAGCGGATCAGATTAACATCGGTGCTGTGGTGCGATACATGTCGGGTGACGTGCCTGTGGCGGAATGTTTTGCCAAAGATGGCGATGAATGCGCGGCATTTGCACAATGCGGATTACGCGGTCCATTGCATGATGCACAACAGGCGTTTTTTGGAGTTCTTGATGGTTACTGTTTGGCACAGGTGATTAAGGATCGCCGCTTGATGGCGGGTATTTTGGCCAAATAGTTCCGTGCCGTGGGCGCCCCATTTAACAATATATAAAAACAGGCTTGGTGCATGGGATAGGTCAAACACGGCAACGCGAAAACCGCGTTGTGAATGACGCAAAATGTAACGTAGTTTCGACGGAGACGACCAGCGAGAATGTCTGACGAGTTCTGCTAGACGTTCACGATTCCACACAGTATAACCGCCCTTATGGGACACATATTCGCAATTATAATTCGAATTACTGGCCCGGCGCTCTGATCCTTGAGCCGTCGGGAAAAGGCGTACGAGCATTCGCGCCGCACCAATCCCAAAATGAATTTCCCATGACTGGAACATGCTATGTGCGCTGACACACCTGAATACAAACAAACCATCAACCTGCCTGTAACCGATTTTCCTATGCGTGCGGGTTTGCCAAAACGCGAGCCTGAGTGGTTGGAACGTTGGGAAAAAATCGGCATCTATGATCGTCTGCGCGAAAAGACAGGGCGTGAACCGTTTATTTTGCATGACGGCCCGCCATATGCGAACGGTCATCTGCACATTGGGCATGCGCTGAATAAAATCCTGAAGGATATGGTTGTGCGCAGTCAACAAATGATGGGCAAAGACGCGCGTTATATCCCCGGTTGGGATTGCCACGGGTTGCCGATCGAGTGGAAAATCGAAGAGCAATATCGCAAAAAGGGCAAGAACAAAGATGATGTTCCGGTTGTAGAATTACGCCAAGAGTGCCGCAAGTTTGCCGAAGGTTGGGTCGATATTCAACGTGATGAATTCAAGCGTTTGGGTATCACGGGGAAATGGGATGACCCGTATCTGACGATGAATTACCACGCCGAGGCGGTGATTGCCGAGGAATTCATGAAGTTCGCGATGAATGGTGCGTTGTATCAGGGATCGAAACCCGTGATGTGGTCGCCTGTTGAGAAGACGGCGTTGGCAGAGGCGGAAATTGAGTATCACAATCATAAGTCGCACACGATTTGGGTGGCGTTTAAATTCAAAACTGCCCCTGATGCGATCAAAAATGCGCGTGTGGTGATCTGGACAACAACGCCGTGGACAGTCCCGTCAAACAAGGCGGTCGCGTATAATCCAAAAATCTCTTACGGGCTGTACGAAGTGCAGGAAACCGAGGATGAGAGCTGGACGGCAACGGGCGAGCAATACATTTTTGCAGATATCTTGGCAGAGGATGCGTTAACCAAATCGCGGGTGACAAAATTCACGCGGGTTGGTGATGTATCCGCCACCGATTTAGACGGCGCGGTCTGTACACATCCGTTGGCCGATATGGATGCGTATTGGGATTACGATGTGCCAATGATCGACGGTGATCATGTGACGGATGAAGCGGGGACTGGTTTTGTGCATACGGCACCAAGCCACGGTGCGGATGATTACGAGTGTTTCGTCAAACGCAACTGGTTGGATCGCATGACGCATAACGTCGGCGAGGCATCCGAATTTTTGCCGCATGTTCCGTTTTTTGCAGGGCTCGAAGTTTTTGATCGTAAGGGCAAAGAGGGCAAGGCGAATACTGCTGTTATTGCCAAACTGGTTGAGGCAGGCGGTTTGATTGCGCGCGGGCGCGTCGAACATAGCTACCCGCATTCGTGGCGCTCAAAAGCACCGATCATTTTCCGAAATACGCCGCAATGGTTCACGGCGATTGATAAGGAAATTGGTGGCAATGACACGCATGGTAAAACCATTCGCGAACGCGCATTGACCGAAATCGACAATGTGAAATGGACACCAAAAACGGGTCGTAATCGTCTGTACGCCATGATCGAATCTCGTCCTGATTGGGTGATGTCGCGTCAACGCGCATGGGGTGTTCCATTGACATGTTTCACCCGCAAAGGTGCCTTGCCGACGGATCCAGAATTTATTCTGCGCGACGCGGCTGTAAACGCGCGGATCGTAGCGGCGTTTGAAGACGAGAGCGCGGATTGTTGGTTTGTGGATGGCGCCAAAGAACGCTTCTTGGGCAACGAATATAACGCCGAAGAGTGGGATCAGGTTTACGATGTTTTGGACGTGTGGTTTGACAGTGGATCAACCCATGCATTCGTGTTGCGAGACCGCGCAGATGGTGCGGATGACGGCATTGCTGATCTGTATTTAGAGGGTACAGATCAACACCGTGGTTGGTTCCATTCGTCGTTATTACAGTCCTGTGGCACCAACGGTCGCGCGCCGTACAAAGGTGTTTTGACGCACGGATTTACTCTGGATGAGAAGGGCATGAAGATGTCCAAATCCGTGGGGAATACAATTGCACCAGAGCAGGTGATTAAACAATATGGTGCGGATATTTTACGCCTTTGGGTGGCACAGGCGGATTACACGGCTGACCTGAGAATTGGTCCGGAAATTTTGAAAGGTGTCGCGGACAGTTATCGCCGTTTGCGTAACACCATGCGGTTTATATTGGGTAACCTCAATGACTTCGATGACGCAGAGAAGGTGGATGCGGCCGATATGCCAGAGCTGGAACAGTGGGTTCTGCACCGAGTGGCCGAGCTGGATACAGTGGTGCGTGATGGGTATGCGGCATATGATTTCCAAGGTGTGTTTAGTCAGGTTTTCCATTTCGCCACGGTGGATTTAAGCAGCTTTTATTTCGACGTGCGCAAGGACGTTTTGTATTGTGATGATGTAAATGGAAATCGCCGTAAATCGGCGCGGACGGTGTTGGATATTTTGTTCCATCGCCTGACCACGTGGTTGGCACCGATGCTGTGTTTCACCATGGAAGATGTTTGGTTGGAACGCCACGCCGACGCCGACGCATCCATACATCTGGTTGATATGCCCGACACACCAAGTGCGTGGTTGAACCCAGAGTTGGCGGCGAAATGGGCGACCATTCGTAACGTGCGTCGCGCCGTGACGGGTGCAATCGAGGTCGAACGTACAGCCAAGAATATTGGCTCGTCATTAGAAGCCGCGCCGAACGTATATTTTGGTTCGACGGACGATGTGATGGACGTCGTTTTATCGGTGGATTTTGCCGATATTTGCATCACATCAGACATCAATTTGATCGGCGGCGAACCGTCTGCGCAAGGGTTCAAATTGGATGATGTCGCCGACATCGAAGTGTTGTTTATGAAAGCAGAGGGCGACAAATGTCAGCGCTGTTGGAAAGTGACTCCTGAGGTTGGAAAACAAGCCCACGAAGGATGCTGTAAACGTTGCAGTGACGCACTGGGTTGAACATTGGCACCATCCTGACGCCCTATGGGCAACTGGCCTTGTGCGAGGTGGGTGGTGCAATTATTAAATTGCGTTGGGCGGGTGAAAACACCGGCCAGCGTACCCCGATATTGAAAGAGGGGCTGTCGCAATTGGCGGCCTATTTCGCGGGCGAGTTGACAGAATTTGATCTGCCGTTGGCGCCTGACGTGGGTGAATTTGGTCGCTCTGTTTTGGATCAAATTAGTGCAATTCCATTTGGATACACCAAGACATATGGGCAGTTGGCCAAAGCATTGGGATCGGCGGCGCAGCCGGTTGGGACGGCTTGTGGTGCCAATCCTATTCCGATCATTATTCCCTGCCACCGCGTTTTGGCACAGTGCGGTTTGGGTGGATTTTCAGGCGCAGGTGGTGTGGAAACCAAGGTGAAATTATTACGGTTCGAAGGTGCGGGGTTGTTGATATGACCGCGGGTGTATTTGTGGCTGTTTTATGCGCGGCTGTGTTGCATGCATCGTGGAATGCGATCATTAAATTTGGCGAAGATAAATTTCAGGGCATGGTGCTGTTGTCTGTGGCGCACGGCGTTATTGGTTTAATTATGATTGCCATTTTCCCGATGCCTGCAAAGGGCGCGATCCCGTGGCTGGTGGCGTCTGTGGCATTTCATTTGTGGTATAAATTTTTCCTGTCCAGCGCATATGAGCGTGGGGATTTAAGCCGTGTTTACCCCATTGCACGGGGTGCAGCACCGATGTTGGTTTTGGTGATCTCGGCGTTGTTTTTGAGCGATGTGATCAGCGGCAAAGAGGTCACAGGGATTGTGGCCGTGGGGATTGGGATTCTGATTTTGGCGCGGGGCGTTTTTACCAGTGGCGAAACGGTGGCATTGTTGCCGTTTGCGTTGGCGTCGGCAATTGGGACGGCAGGATATTCGATCACGGACGGTATGGGCGCGCGCGCATCGGGGGATGCGTCGGGCTATGTCGGTTGGTTGTTTTTTTTGGATGCATTTTTATTTACTGTATGGGGCATTCAACGCCGTGGCTGGGCGATTTTTCCAAGAGCAACAAAGGTATGGGCTTTGGGTTTTGTGGCCGGTTTGGCATCCGTTTTGGCGTATTGGATTGCGGTTTGGGCGATGACGATCGCGCCAATTGCCTTGGTTGCGGCCCTGCGCGAAACATCCGTTATGTTTGCGGTATTAATTGGGATTTTGTTTTTCAAAGAAAAGGCGGACTGGGGCAAATTGGTCGCCTCTGGGGTCATTATCGCAGGCGTTTTGTTTATGCGTTTTTAACCGGCACCAATTGTTGTACGATGCCAACACCCAGCAAATAGATTGATGTCAAAGCAAGCGCAGTTGTCACCACGGGGCCGGCGGTGAAGTTCGCCCACGCACTGATGCCAGCCAGTACAGTCCAAATCATTGCGATGGGCAAATTGATATTGCGCCAGCGCTCTGTTCGTACGGGATGGATGAATTTAAGGGGTGTGAACATTGACGCCGCAAGGATGATAACGAGTATTAAAATCACGTAGAAATTTGGTTCTGTTGCGAAGATTACAAGGGCAAACATATTCCAGCATCCGGGAAAGCCAGAAAACGAATTATCCTTCGTTTTCATGCGCGTATCCGCGAAATACAGCGCCGATGTAAAGGTGATTACGATGATTGCTACCCAGCCTGTCCAGCCGTTGAACAAGCCAGATGTGAACAGTGCGTAGGCGGGAATAAAGACGTAAGTGAGGTAGTCGATTATCAAATCCAGCAGGACGCCATCGTATTCAGGGGCATTGGTTTTGACATTATATTTGCGCGCCAATGGGCCGTCAATTCCGTCAACAAAAAAGGCAACGACAAGCCAAAGAAACATCATATCCCATTTGGCGTCCACGGCAGCCAGCATTGCCAACATGGCAAGGACGGCGCCTGTGGCGGTGAGGTAATGGACGAGCAGTGCGTTGATACGTTTTGTCATTTTATCGTCTTATATGAAGTTTTGAAAAACTCAACAGTTGGGTTCGTTTTTGTAAGTTATTCCGAAACATGACGCGGGTCACTACTGGGGTCGTTCGATGCTTTTATACCATCACTGTTTCATGGCTTGGGCTATGCCTTGGGATGTGCCTTCTTATACACATCCATCAGGCGCGATTGATCGACGGCGGTGTAGGCTTGGGTTGAGGTGAGGGAAGCGTGCCCCAACAGTTCTTGGATTGTGCGCAAATCGCCGCCAGCCTCTAGCAGATGTGTGGCGAAGGAATGGCGCATGGCGTGCGGCGTGGCGGTGGAGGGCAGGCCCAGTTGCATGCGCGATTGTTCCATGACTTTTTGGATCAGGCGTGGGTTCAGGGGGCCGCCACGGATACCTTTGAATAATGCATCGTTCGGATCAAACGGATGTGGGCAGGATTTTAGATAGGCGTCCACA
The DNA here is from genome assembly GCA_963976255.1 of uncultured Rhodobacterales bacterium. GTDB lineage: Bacteria > Pseudomonadota > Alphaproteobacteria > Rhodobacterales > Rhodobacteraceae > Amylibacter. Next base: position 88,759 of record CAXBJO010000007.1, on the reverse strand, counting down.
GCGGCGCGGGCGGCGGGCAGGACGGGAACCATGCGCTCTTTGCCGCCTTTGCCCAGAATTTTAAGGACTTCGGGCAATGGAGTGTCTTTGTATTTCAGGGATAATGCCTCGGATATGCGCAAGCCGCATCCGTATAGCATGGTGATGACGGCGGCATCGCGTGCGCCAACCCAACCCTGTGTCGATTGAAACTCAACTTGGGCGATCAAATCCCTGGCCGCTGTTCTTGCGACGGGACGGGGCAGGGGTTTTTCGAATTTGGGCGCGCGGGTGGACAGGACGGCAGTGGTTGGTGTGCCGTTCGTTTCGCCAAGGTATCGGTAGAATGTTTTTACGGCTGAAAGGGCGCGGGCAAGGGATCGCGGCGACAGACCTGCACGGCGCGTATGCGCCATCCACGAGCGCATATCGCGGACGTCGACCCGCGCCAGCATGGTTTTGGATGTTGCGGCGCCAATGTGATCGGACATGAAATGTAGGAATGATGTGACGTCCTGACGATAGGCATCAACGGTTTTTGGAGCTTTGCCGCCAATGGCGGACAGGCTGTCCAACCAGCGTTCCAGAAGGTCGAAACCGCCTGTGTTATTCGTCATCATACAACCAGCGTTGCATGACCTTTTCGAATACAGAGCCATAAAACATTAGTAATTCTGTGCCCATGTTGGGGGCGAATTTGGTGGCATCGTTGGAGCCGAGCAATAACAATCCCGGGCGGTTTCCAGCGCCAAGGTTGAGTTTCATTAATGCTTCGGAACGCACGCCTTCGGCATGGGTGCCGTGAATTTTTGTGACGCCCTTGCGGATTTGACGCAGGGTGATGGGACGCGGTTCGAAATCTTTTCCTAGGGTGATGTAATAATCAATTTCGTCTCTTTGTAAAAACACCACGCCGGGGCCGAATTCGCGTTGCAATGCAGGCATATCATCCAGCGGGATTGCAGGTGCTTCGAGGCAGACGCGGGCGACATCGACGTTTACGGTTTGCGCCCAAGCGCCACGTAGGAAATCCAGAAATTCGGTGAATGATTTTGGTTCCAACACATTCAGGATCGCGCGGTGCACCTGTGTGGTGGTGTTGATATTATCGTAGGCTGCCGATATGATGGTGCTGTTCTGCCCCTCCATTTCGTCCAATCGGCCTTCGAGGCGTTTGAGGACAACGGATTTGAGGTCGATGATATTGTTTGACGCATCTGCATCGCTGGCGGAAATCAGGGCGCGCATGACTTCGCGATCATTTAGCAATGCTTGGGGGTCTTGTAAAATATGCGTACGGATATCTGCCATTGTGTCTGTGTCAGTCATATCAATACCTCAAATGCCTGAATTGGTGTATCGCATTGCGATTTGTGCCCAACGATACACCTGTTTTTAAAAATCACAAAATCCTAAAGGATATTCTGGCCTGTTTTGGCCCAATCTTTCATGAATTGTTCCAGACCCGCGTCCGTTAGCGGGTGTTGTGCCAACTTTTTAATCACAGAGGGAGGTGCGGTGATGACGTCGGCACCGATTTTGGCACATTCGGAAACGTGGTTTACGGTGCGAATTGATGCGGCCAAGATTTCAGTGTCAAAGGCGTAGTTGTCATAGATTTGACGAATGTCAGCGATCAAGTCCAAGCCGTCGATGTTGATGTCATCCAAACGACCGATGAAAGGCGAGATGAATGTGGCACCCGCTTTGGCCGCAATTAATGCTTGGTTAGCAGAGAAACATAGGGTGACGTTGACCATTGATCCCTCTGAAGACAGGGTTTTACAGGCTTTGAGACCGTCCCAAGTTAATGGCACTTTGACCGCGATATTGTCTGCGATCTTTGCCAATTTGCGACCCTCGGCGATCATTTCGGATGCCTCTGTTGCAACCACTTCGGCGGACACGGGGCCATCAACCAATGCACAGATTTCTTTGGTCACTTCTAAAATGTCGCGGCCAGATTTTAGGATCAGCGATGGGTTGGTTGTGACGCCGTCGATGATGCCCAGCTCGTTGAGTTCAGCGATTTCGTCAACAACGGCGGTATCTGCGAAAAATTTCATTGTATTCCCCTGTGGGTTTGTGTTGCATACTCGTTCGGGCGCATCTTAACCAATCGGCGCTGTTGAGGAAACCAGATAAATGCGTGATGGGCAAAAACAGACCGGCGATGCGTTTTTTCCGCAAGGGGAATTGGTGGCGGTGTTGACGGCGCAGCCATTGGATCGATTTTTGGACTACAAAGCACCTGTTGGTGGTGTGCGATTGGGCGCTTTTGTTGAGGTGCCTTTGGGCCCACGCAAGGTGATCGGTGTGGTTTGGGGTGCGGGGCAGGGTGACTATGATCCAGCGAAAATTCGCGGCGTTTCCAATGTGTTGGATGTGGCCGCGATGCGCCCTGAAATGCGGGAATTTTTGGAACGGGTTGGGCGATATACGTTAACGCCGTTGCACGCGATGTTGCGTTTGGCGACGCGCGCCCCTGGTTTGGGCGATCCTCCGTCGATGCGGACTGTTTTTACGTTGGGGTCTGGCGTACCTGATCGGATGACGCCCGCGCGTGAAAAGGTGTTGGCGATGTTGGAAGATTATCATGGCATGCAATTTACCGCGCGGGAATTGGCGGAAATGGCGGGCGTTACTGCGTCGGTAGTGAAGGGGTTGGTGAAATTGGGTGCGGTGGCGGAATTGGAGACGCCGCGCGATGTGCCGTATCCGCGCCTTGACCCACTGCACCCGTCCAAGGATTTGACCGATGCGCAGATGGCGGCGGGGGATCAGTTGCGTGCGTCTGTGGCGGCGGGGGGGTATGAAACCACATTGCTGCGCGGGGTGACGGGATCGGGTAAGACCGAAGTATATCTGGAGGCGGTGGCGGAATGTTTGGCGCAGGGGCGTCAGGCGTTGGTTTTGATCCCAGAAATTGCATTAACCGTCGAGTTTTTGGATCGCGTGGAAAAGCGATTTGGGCGACAACCAGCACAGTGGCATTCAGGCGTGACCATGACTGAAAAGCGCCGCTGTTGGCGGATGGTTGGTGCGGGGCAGGCACAGGTTGTGGTTGGCGCGCGGTCGTCGTTGTATTTGCCGTTTGAAAACCTAGGCTTGATCGTCGTCGATGAGGAACATGACACGTCGTACAAGCAAGAAGACGGCGTGCTGTATTCGGCGCGTGATATGGCAGTGATGCGCGCGTCGATTTGTGGGGCTACGGTGATTTTGGCCTCTGCCACGCCAGCGCTGGAAACATGGGTGAATGCCAACGAAGGTAAATACAAACGGATTGATTTAGCGGAACGATTTGGCGCGGCGGTAATGCCTGATATGGCGGCGATTGATATGCGCGAACAGGCGATGGTGTCAAATTCGTGGATCTCGCCAGATTTGGCGTCTGAGGTCGATGTGCGTCTGAAACGGGGCGAGCAGTCGTTGTTATTTTTAAACCGACGTGGCTATGCGCCGATTACGGTGTGTCGAAAATGTGGGGATCAGATTGGGTGTGATCAATGTGATGCGCGGATGGTTGAGCATCGTTTTCAAGGGCATTTGATGTGCCATCAATGTGGCGAAACCAAACCGATGCCAGCAGAGTGTCCGTCGTGCCATGAAGCAGGGACATTGGCGGCGGTTGGTCCAGGGGTGGAACGGTTGGCCGAAGAGGCCGAAAAGAGATTTCCTGAGGCGCGAATTTCAGTTTTATCGTCGGATATGCTGATGTCTGCACGCGCATTAAAAGCACGTATCCAAGGGATTGCAGCGGGTGATGCGGATATTATTATTGGCACGCAATTGGTGGCTAAGGGGCATAATTTTCCACTGCTGACGCTGGTTGGTGTGATCGATTCAGATTTGGGATTGATGGGTGGTGATTTGCGCGCGGCAGAACGCACCTTTCAACTGATGCGACAGGTGGCAGGGCGTGCGGGACGATCCGACAAAAAGGGCATCGCCTATTTGCAGACGCATCAACCAGAACACCCTGTGATCAAAGCGATTTTAAACGGCGACGAGGAAGAGTTTTGGCAAGCCGAAGCAGATCAGAGACGCCAAGCAGGGATGCCGCCATTTGGGCGATTGGCCGGGATTGTTATAACTGGGCCAGATGTGACGCAGTGTTTCGGGCTGGCCAATCATATGGTGCAAAACGCGGGCATGTTGCGCGCGATTGGTGCCGAGGTTTATGGCCCTGCACCCGCGCCGATTGCGCGCGTTCGGGGCAATCACCGCATACGGATGTTGGTCAAAGCGCCCAAAGATGTGATGTTGCAGGGCGCGCTGGCACAGTGGAGGGCATCGGTGAAAGTACCGCATGGTATGCGGATCAGCATCGATATTGATCCGCAAAACTTTTATTAGACGCTATTGTCTGGAAATCGCCCCTGCACAGGGGTATGGATGGGCAACCTTATGAGAATGAATGTTATGAGCACTGAAATTACACCCCAACCGGGCATTATGGATATTGAATTATATGTCGGTGGCAAAGCCATTGTTGAGGGTGTCAGCAATGTGGTGAAGTTGAGTTCGAACGAGAACCCTTTGGGCCCAAGCCCAAGCGCACGCGAAGCATTCCGCGCACAGGTAGAATTTTTGGCGGTGTATCCAAATTCAGATCACGCCAGTTTGCGCACGACAATAGCGCAGGTGCATAATTTGGATGCGGATCGCATTATTGTGGGCAATGGATCAGACGAAATTATTACGTTTTTATGTCAAGCCTATGCCGGTGTGGGCGACGAGGTTTTGTTTACTGAACACGGGTTTTCGATGTATCGTATTTGTGCGCTGGCGGCGGGTGCGACACCGGTTGAGGTGGCCGAAAATGAGCGTGCGACGGATGTGGATGCGTTAATTGCGGGATGTAATGAGAACACCAAGTTGGTGTTTGTGGCGAACCCGAATAACCCAACAGCGACGTTTATATCATTGGATGAATTAACGCGCTTGGCAGATGGAATTCCTGATACGGCGGTGTTGGTATTGGATGGTGCATATGCCGAGTTTGTGGATGGGTATGATGGCGGGGCGGCGTTGGTTGATACGCGCCATAACGTTGTGATGACGCGCACCTTTTCCAAAGTGTATGGATTGGGTGGATTGCGCGTTGGTTGGGGGTATGCGCCCCGCGCTGTGATTGATGTGCTGAACAGGTTGCGCGGCCCGTTCAATGTGAACCGTGCCGCACTGGTGACAGCAGAGGCGGCGATCAAGGATCGTGGGTATCTGGATTATTGTTTGGGCGAGAATGCCAAGTGGCGTGCATTTTTGGTCAAAGAATTACACGCGATTGGTTTGGACTGTGATGAGAGTTTGGCAAATTTTGTTTTGCCACGATTTGCAGATGAAGCAGAGGCGGATAGTGCAAACGAAGCTTTGGCGCAAAGTGGTTTGATTGTGCGGCAGGTGAAGGGGTATAACCTGCCCAATTGTTTGCGCATTACGGTCGGGCGTGGCGGTGATTGTGCCCGTGTGATAACAGTGTTGAAGGCGTTTATGGAGGCCAGATCATGAGTGTGATTTACAAGAAAGTGGCGCTGATCGGGTTGGGGTTGATTGCCTCGTCCATGGGGCATGCGATGAAACGTGCGGGCGTTGCGGGCTGTGTCATTGGGTATGCCAAGACCAAAGAAACGCGCGATATGGCGATGAAATTAGGGTTTGTAGATAAAGTGGCGGGTAGCGCCGCAGAAGCAGTTGATCAAGCTGATTTGGTGGTGATTTGTGTGCCTGTGGGCGTTATGGGTGCGGTTGCACAGGAAATTGGCCCCAAGTTAAAGGCGGGTGCGACAGTATCCGATGTGGGGTCAGTGAAACAGGCGGTGATTGACGCGATTGCACCGCATTTGTCCAAAGATGTGCATTTTGTACCCGCGCATCCGTTGGCGGGAACCGAACATTCAGGGCCGGCGTCGGGGTTTGCGGATCTGTTTAAAAACCGCTGGTGTATAATGACGCCGCCACGTGGAGCGGATAAAGACGCGGTTGCGGACTTGCGTAAATTTTGGGAATCTTTTGGAGCCAATGTCGAAGAGATGACGCCCGATCATCACGATTTGGTTCTGGCTGTTACCAGCCATGCGCCGCATCTGATTGCATATACGATGGTAGGTGTGGCGGATGATTTGAGCCGTGTGACGGATAAGGAAGTGGTGGATTTTTCCGCAGCAGGTTTTCGCGATTTCACGCGGATTGCCGCCAGTGATCCCACCATGTGGCGCGATGTGTTTTTGAATAACAAAGAGGCGACGTTGGAAATTTTGGGGCGTTTCACCGAAGAGTTATTTGATTTGCAACGTGCGATCCGGCGTGGTGATGGGCAGCAGTTACATGATTATTTCACCCGCACCCGTGCCATCCGCCGTGGAATTATCGATGCGGGGCAGGACACGGATGCCGGCAACTTTGGCCGTGGGGACGGTCGTGATGGTGGTGATAAGGCATGATACGTTTCGGTGCAGTGTTGATGTTTTTGGCGGTGCCCAGTTATGCGGATGCGCCATCTGACGCATCTGCGCCAACATTGCGGCCTGTGGAATTGGCGGGATTATTTAATCGCAAATCCAAGATCAAAGGCCCATCAGTTTGTGGACAACGCGATATTATCGGGGTGACTGTGGCTCCGATTAAGAACGGACAATGCGGGATTGCGAACCCTGTGCGCGTGACGTCCGTGGCAGGCGTGAAATTGAACGCACCTGCGGTGATTGATTGCAATACGGCCAAGGCATTAAGCCAATGGGTGTCCAAGTCCGCCGCACCCGCCCTGAAACGTAAAGGGGGTGGATTGACGTCCCTGAAAGTGGTGGCAAGTTATGCGTGCCGCACACGCAATTCCCAAAAGGGCGCGAAGGTTTCTGAACATGCCTATGGGCGTGCGGTTGATATCGCCGGTTTTACATTGAAGAATGGGCAGACGTTGACGGTTTTAAAGCAGTGGAATGGCAAAAATGCGAAAGCGTTTCGTGCGATGCATGCGGGGGCATGTGGGACGTTTGGCACCGTGTTGGGCCCCAATGCGAACAAGTTTCACCGGGATCATTTTCATCTGGATACAGCGCGGTACCGCAGCGGATCATATTGCCGCTGATCAGATTGAGCAGGCGCTGCCTGCACACGATATGAGAAAGGGGCTGTTTGCCCCTTGGTCTGGAAGATATTCCAAACCATCCCCAAAGAATATTTATTCAAAGTAAAAATTAAGGGAATGAAATGCGCGGGGCGTCGCCAAGGGGGATTGGGCCGAGGCGGATTTTTCTGTCGGCGAATGTCAGGGGCAATTCGAGTTCACTGGCGTTGCCCGTAAGGGCGGATGCGAATTTAAGTGCGGTGCGGATTGCGGATGCTTCGCTGTCTTGGACGGTGCCACTTTGGATTGCCAAATCCAGCATTTGTTCCCAGTTAGTGGCGCGGATTGTGAGTTTGCCAGTGGGATAACCCATGGCATCCAAATCCATGCTGCCCGTCGCGCGCAGCGCCAAATCACCCCACACTGCCTGAATTTCGTTCAGCGTTACGGCCTGTAATTTTGCGGCGGCATTTTCAAAGCTGGCTTGGCTGATGGGGGCGGTGAGCGTGATTTGTGCGTCGGCGCGGAAGGTCGAAAATGTTGCGGGGAGAGCACCAATCAGACCCAAATCGCGCAGGACAAGATTGGATGGCGCCACATCTTTGGCGTCTAAGCCCAAGTCATAGGTGTTTGGCGACGCCTCGTTTTTGCGGATCGCCAGAACCATTTTGTTGGTCGTGGCACCCCAATTGGCGGTTGAACTTAATGCGAGGCTGTCGGCGGTGAGGGTGGCGCGGTTTAGAGCATTGTCGTCTTCGCGTATTAAGCTGGCGCGTAAATCGGTGCTGTTGATTGTGATCCGCTCGTAGGGTGTTTTGATGTATTGTGTTTCGGGCCACTGCGCGATGATGTGATTGGGTTTATATGAGAGTTGTAACAATTCGAAGCGTGGTGCGGACCAAGCCCAGCCGCTGATTGGATCGGCAAGGTCGATGCCTTCGATGATGGCGTCAAGGCGGTTGGGATAACCGCGCATGGTGACGGTGCTGTCGGCGACCCAGCCTGCTTCGTTGCGTTCATCAAACCACGTGGTGAGCGCGGTTTGGCGGGTGCTTTTGCCCTGATACCAATAAAAGCTCCAGGCAAATGCACTGATCAGAATGAGGAAGACGAGCTTGCGCATGATTTGAGCCTTTTCATGGGTATGTTTATGGGGTCTATATAGGGGAATATTGGGAAGGCCAAGCATATGGATGCAGATGATATTTGGATTTTTGGCTATGGGTCGTTGGTATGGCGTCCTGGGTTTGAATGTGTTCACAAAGAAACAGCGCGTTTGAGCGATTATGCGCGGTCATTTTGTATGTGGTCGGTGCATTATCGTGGAACCCATGAAAACCATGGCTTAGTTTTGGCGTTGGATCACCACGTGGGCGTGCATTGTGACGGGGTAGCGTTTCGTGTGAACGGCGCAAATGCGGACGGCGTGTTGGCGTATTTGCGCGAACGGGAATTGATTTCGGCGGCGTACTTAGAAGTACAGCGCGATATTGAGTTGGGATCGGGAGAAGTGGTGAATGCTTACACCTATGTGATTGATCCAAAGCATGAGCAGTATGCGGCCGATTTATCATTGGATGCGCAGGCCGCGATTATTGCGCGGGCATCCGGCACGGCGGGCCCAAATACGGAATATTTGTTTAATGTGGCAACCCATTTGAACGCGTGGGGGATTGCGGATCCAGATTTGGAAGCGTTGGTTGTTAAAACCAACGCTTGTTTGACGTGTTAAGCAATGATGTTTTCTACATTTAGCAACATGCCTTCGGCGTGGGTGATGCGCACCTGATCACCTGATTTGGCGTTCTGACCTTTGGGCCAAGCGGCGCGCCAACGCATGCCTTCAACCTCGATATAGCCTTGGCCGTTGGCAAAGTCAGTGACAACGCCCGCGCGACCAATGAAACGTTGGCCACGGTTGTTTAACAAGTGATCCTCGTCACCACCGCCATCACCATACCGCCGATAGAAAAAACGACCTGCGAACGTCAGAAAAATCGCACCAATGGCGAAAACGGACACTTGGACAGCGGGGGACAGTTCGGGCGATGCGGCCAGCAAAATGGCCACAATCAGTGAGGCCAATGCCGGCCAAATCAGGAAGAAACTAAAGGTTGCCATTTCCAAGGCGCCAAGCGCCAATGCAAAGGCGACCCAGTACCACGGAGAAATGCCGTTTAGGAATTCGAGGATTTGCATGGTCTCTCCTATTTTTTCGCTTTTGGTTCGCCTGTGACGGCCTTGGCGATGTCGGCGATGCCTGCGATGGATCCAAGCAGGCTTGCGGCCTCGAGGGGCATCATTATGGTTTTAGCGTTCGGGCTGGCGGCAATGTCGCGCAATGCTTCTGTGTACCCTTGTGCCACGAAATAGTTGATAGCTTGTATATCACCCTTTGCAATGGCTTCGGACACCATGGTGGTGGCGCGTGCCTCTGCTTCGGCTTCGCGTTCGCGGGCTTCGGCGTCAAGGAATGCTGCCTCGCGGCGGCCTTCTGCTTCGCGGACTTGGGATTCTTTTTCACCTTCGGCCTTCAGGATGGCGGCCTGTTTGTAACCTTCGGCGTTCAAAATATCGGCGCGTTTACCGCGTTCCGCCTTCATCTGCCGCGCCATGGCTTCGTTGATGTCAGGTGGTGGTGCCAAATCTTTGATTTCGACACGGGTCACTTTGACGCCCCAAGGTGCGGCGGCATCGTCGATCACACCGAGTAACTTGGAATTGATAGAATCGCGGTTAGACAGGCTCTCGTCCAGATCCATGTTACCAATAACGGCGCGGATATTTGTTTGGGTCAAATTGGACAGGGCGCGGTACAAATCGCGTACCTCGTATGCGGCCGATGCGGCATCGATCACCTGAAAGAAGGTGACGGCGTCGGTCATGACCATCGCGTTGTCTTTTGTAATCACTTCTTGGCTGTCGATGTCCAGAACGGTTTCCATCATATTAATCTTGGCACCAATTCTGTCGATGAAGGGCACGATAAAGTTTAGACCTGGCATCATGGTCTTGGTGTAACGCCCAAAACGTTCCAACGTCCAGTTTTCACCCTGTGGGACCGATTTGACCGCCTTAAAGACCAAAATAATGGCGAAAATGAGCAGTATGATAGAGGTGGCACCAAAGCCCAGTAAAGTGTCCATGAAAAATTCCTGTCTGTTAAAGTATCTAAGTAGATATGGTTATAAATTAGTAATTTTCAAGTGAAATCGACCAAATTCGGAATGGGCAAGTTAGTATTTGGAATGCGACGTGGCTCGGGGTATGGTTTGCGAAATACGACGTCGAAAAGGGACGAAAATGGAAGACAATAATATCCGTTTGGACAATATGTTCACACAGCCAGTGAACCAAATTATCACCATGTTGTTGATTGTGATTTCTGTGTTTGTTGGTGGCTATTTGGCGTACCCTGCAGTCAGTTCGATTTTCGTGGCCTCGCCATATTTAAATGGGTTCATCCTGTTGGTATTTTTTGGCGGGTTAGTGTCGTGTTTTTGGCAAGTGGTGTCATTGGTTAAATCCGTCAGCTGGATCGAAGGGTTCGTGATTGACCGCGTAGGGCATAATTTAATCAAGCCACCCGCATTAATGGCCAGCCTGTCAGCGATGTTATCAGGCGTGGGTGCACGCCATGCGTTGACGTCAACATCAACGCGATCCATTTTAGACAGTGCCGCCATGCGTTTGGACGAAGGGCGCGAAATTACCCGTTATATCATCAATTTATTGATCTTTTTGGGGCTGTTGGGGACGTTTTACGGCTTGGCCACCACAGTGCCTGCCGTTGTGGATACGATCCGCTCTTTGGCCCCCCAAGAGGGATCAACGGGGATGGATGTTTTTGCCAACCTGATGAACGGACTTGAGGCGCAATTGGGTGGTATGGGCACCGCATTTGGGTCGTCTTTGTTGGGTTTGGCGGGATCGTTGGTTGTGGGAATTTTGGATCTGTTTGCGGGACGTGGACAGAACAGATTTTATCGCGAGCTAGAAGAATGGTTATCATCCATCACCAAAATCACGGTTGGTGGCGGCGAAGGTGGCGGAGATATTGCTGGCGCAAGTCTGTTTGAACATGCCAATGCGAATATGGTCAGCATGCAGGAATTATTGGCGCAAACCGCCGGTCGGATGGATCAATTGGCGTTGGCTGTACAACAACAGGTACAACATTCCGCATCAATGCATGACGCCAGCACCGTGGCGTTGCAAAATATTTCTGCGGGTCAGCAACAATTGGTGGATGCGGTGGTACGGATGCAGACCGAGGGTGATGGAATTTTGGATGCGGAAACCCGCATGCGGTTGCGCAGTATGGATACGCAACTTTTGCGGATGGTCGAGGACATGGCGGCGGGACGTCAGGAAAGCGGGCGCGAGTTGCGCAGTGATTTGGGCGCGTTAACCAAGGCGATTAATGCGCTGGCGAAGAAAGCATAGATCGTGGCGCTGAAACGATCAGGTAGCAGATTTGAGGCCAGTATTTGGCCCGGTTTCGTGGATGCAATGACGGCGTTGTTGTTGATCCTGTTTTTTGTGCTGTCAATTTTCATGATCGTTCAATTTGCATTGCGTGAAACCATCACGGGGCAGGGGCGCGAGTTGGATAGCCTGACAATTCAGTTGACAGATTTGGCGGATGCGTTGGGGTTAGAGCGGTCGCGTGCATCCATATTGGAGACGGACTTGGGCGCGGCGCGGGATCGCATTGCGACACAGTTGGATGCAATCAGTCAATTAAATGATCAAACAGCGGCGCAGGGTGAACAAATTATCGCCTTCGAGGCACAGATTGCGGGATTATTGGTGGATAAAACCGCGTTAGAAACGGCAAATGCACAGGTTTTAAGTCAGAAAGAGGCGGTTGAATTAGCCTTGGCGGCGGCGCGTGGTGAGATTTCTGAACAGGAAGAAAATGCACGATTGGCGGCGGCGAAACGCGAGGCGTTAGAGGCATTGATCAAGGATATGCAAGCCAGCGGTGAATTGCAGTTGGCACAAATCGATGATGCGCAACAGGCGTTAAGCGAGGCCGAGAAAGCACGTTTGACAGAAGCGGCGGCGGCGGCGGCATTGCGTGAGCGATTGGAAAATGCGGATGCAGAATTGACAGCGATGTCATTGTCATTGGAAACACAGCGCAAAGCGGCCGAGGATACGTTGACGTTACTGGCGGCAGCAAATGCCGCGCAAAAGGCGTTGCAGTTGAATTTGGATGCAGAATTAAGCGAAGCAGAACGCCAAGCAGCGCTGGCGGCGCAGGCGAATGAATTGTTGAGCCAAGAGCAAGCACTGTCCGCCGATGGTCAGCGCAAAGTGGCGCTGTTAAATGCGCAAACGGAACAGTTGCGCAAACAATTGTCGCAATTGCAGGGACTGTTGGATGCATCCAATGTGGCAGATGCGGAATCCAAAATCCAACTTGAGCTTTTGGGGAGAAATTTGAATGCCGCGTTGGCGCGCGCGACGGCCGAACAGCGTAAACGCGCGCAATTGGAAGAGGCCGAGCGCATTCGCCTAGAAGCAGAAGCCAAGGATTTGAAAAAGTTCAGGTCGGAATTTTTCGGACGCCTGCGCGATGTATTGGAAGGCCAAGAAGGCGTGCGCATCGTGGGCGATCGATTTGTGTTTTCGTCCGAGGTGTTGTTCAACGTGGGGTCTGCTGATTTGGGTGACGGTGGTAAGGGTGAAATTGCCAAGGTTGCAGACATTATCAATCAATTGGCGGATCAAATTCCCGACGAGATCGATTGGATTTTGCGGGTTGATGGCCATACCGATCGTGTGCCGTTAAGTGACCACGGCAAGTTTGCAGATAATTGGGAGTTGAGCCAAGCGCGGGCGCTGTCTGTGGTGCGGTATTTGGTTGCTGATTTGGGCATTCCTGCCAATCGTTTGGCGGCCAATGGGTTTGGCGAGTTCCAACCGATTGATGATCGCGATACGCCAGAGGCATACGCCAAGAACCGTCGCATTGAGATGAAATTTACAGAGAGATAGCCGCATCGACAGTGGGTTTGGGACGCAAAGCAACGGCGCGTCGACCCGTTAGAAACCACACCTCTTGGACGCCTTTGCCTTTCATTTTGACATCACCGCGTTTGCGGAATGTGAAACGATCCTCTAGCAACTCTTTGGTCACTTTGGTCACTTGGATGCTGTCTGTCTTTCCTTGGCTTTCAAGACGCGACGCGGTGTTTACGGTGTCGCCCCAAACGTCATAAAAAGGTTTTTCCGTGCCGATCACACCCGCGACGGCAGGGCCCGAGTGAAAGCCGACACGCAGGTTAAAATCTTCGTTTATATTGTCGGAAAAACGCCGCGCGGCGTCGATCATATCGATGGCAAAATGTGCGATGCGTTCGGCGTGATCTGATTGGATTTCGGGCAAGCCCGCGGCGGCCATATAGCTGTCGCCAAGTGTTTTGATCTTTTCGACGTTATGTTTCATTGCCAATTGGTCAAATTCGGTGAACAAGGCGTTCAGAAATGCGATCACCTCTTCGGGGGATCGGTGTGATGATTTGGCAGTAAAACCAACCAGATCCGCGAACAGGATGGTCACATTTTCATAACCATCCGCGATAGTTTTATGTTTGTCGATTTTCAACTGATCCGCAATCGCTTTGGGCATCATCGCGGTTAGCAACCCTTCGGAGTAGGCATATTCTTGTTCCAACAAATTTTCAGCGCGATGAGCCTGTTTAAAGGCCGAAAATATCAGCGCAAAGTTGACGGAAAAGAAGATCAGGACACTGATATATTGCAACAAATTGACGTCCTGTTGCGAGGCAGTGACATATGGGGAGTGTGTCAAGAATGCTTGGTTCGCCACGAGAAACCCAATCACACCTGCGGACATGGAAATCAGCGACATGGTGTTAACAAGAACACCAAAAATTAGGATCGCAACGGTTGCACCAGCCAAATAAAGGAAGTGGATACCGCTGTCACGTCCCAGTAAATAGGACAGCATGGTTTCGAAAAATATCCAATAGGTCAAATTATAGAGCGAGCCAAGCCAGATGCTGATCCGCCACATGAATGGGGTCAGCAGGAATAGCGGTGACGCGAATGCAAGGAACAAAATCGGTACCGCGAACCCGCGCGCGTCAATGGCAAGCAGAGCAATAATATAGACCACGGCCAAGCAGGGAATTGCGGTCATCAACATATTGATGACGGTCAGGCGACGGCGGGTATGTTCGGGGAAATCACGGGTACCAACATGTATCCAGCGAATGAACGCCGGACTAGCCCTGTGATAAATTTGTTTGAAAAATGCCGTCCCCATTTGCATGAGCGTATTCTAAACACGTCAAAACTCAAGTGAAAACAGTGGTTTCACCACAAAGATCCATTTTTACACGGCAAAGTTGTCCGATTTAGTCGGCTGTTAACAACGGTGGGCGCTTTTTGGTGATCTGGCGCGCTTCTGGTGGTATCAACTCTAGATCCAATTTGTCGCCTTTAAGGTGCACTTTGACCAAGCCACCTTTGGACAGTTTGCCAAACAGCAATTCCTCGGCCAGTGGTTTTTTCAGATGCTCTTGGATGACGCGAGCCAATGGGCGGGCACCCATTTTGTCGTCATAACCCTTGTCCGCTAACCAGCCAGCGGCGTCGGGGGTTAATTCGAACGTTACGTTGCGATCCATTAATTGTGCTTCTAATTGTAGAACGAATTTATCCACAACTTTGACAATCACATCCTTGGACAATGGGGCAAAGCTGATGGTGGCATCCAGACGGTTGCGGAATTCAGGTGTGAACATCCGTTCAATCGCGGCGGTATCTTCGCCAGTGCGGCGATCGCGACCAAATCCGATGGCCTCTTTCGCGGCTTCGGATGCGCCGGCGTTTGAAGTCATGATCAGGATCACATTGCGGAAATCTGTGGTGCGGCCGTTGTGATCAGTCAGCTTGCCGTGATCCATGACCTGTAGCAAAATGTTGAACACGTCTGGGTGTGCTTTCTCGATTTCATCGAGCAATAAAACGCAATGTGGGTTTTGATCAACACCGTCAGTCAGCAATCCACCTTGGTCGAACCCAACATAGCCGGGAGGCGCACCGATTAGGCGGCTGATGGCGTGTTTTTCCATGTATTCGGACATGTCGAAACGGATCAATTCCACGCCTAATGTGTCAGCCAATTGTTTGGCGACCTCGGTTTTGCCAACACCTGTTGGCCCTGCAAACAGGTAGTTGCCGATGGGTTTTTCGGGCTCGCGCAGACCTGCACGTGCCAGTTTTATGGCGGACGACAGCGCATCGATTGCAACATCTTGGCCGAAGACCACACGTTTTAGGGATGCATCCAATTCTTTGAGCAGGTCGAGATCATTACGCGATACATTTTTGGCGGGGATGCGTGCCAGTTTGGCAACTACATCCTCGATTTCCTTGACGCCCAGCGATTTTTTGCGTTTGGCGGCGGATGCCAAGCGTTGCGATGCGCCTGCTTCGTCGATGACGTCGATTGCCTTGTCGGGCAATTTGCGGTCGTGGATATAGCGCGCGGATAATTCGACCGCCGATTTGATCGCATCCAGCGAGTATTTCACATCGTGATGTTCCTCGAACGCGGATTTTAGACCTTTAAGGATTTGAATTGTATCTTCGATGGATGGTTCTTTAACGTCGATCTTTTGGAAACGACGCGCCAAGGCGCGGTCTTTCTCGAAATGTTGACGATATTCTTTGTAGGTTGTGGATCCCATGCACCGCAGTTTTCCGCCCTGCAATGCAGGTTTCAAAAGGTTGGATGCGTCCATTGCGCCGCCCGATGTCGCGCCCGCACCAATGATGGTGTGAATTTCGTCGATGAACAGCACTGCATTTGAATGCTCTTCGAGTTCGGTCATCACCGCCTTGAGGCGTTCTTCGAAGTCGCCACGATAGCGTGTACCAGCCAACAGGGATCCCATGTCCAATGAATAAATTGTGGTTTCGGACAGAATTTCAGGGGTTTCGCCGGCGACGATTTTAACAGCTAAGCCTTCGGCAATTGCGGTTTTGCCGACACCGGGGTCACCGACCAAGATGGGATTGTTTTTGCGACGACGGCACAACACTTGGATACAGCGTTCGACCTCGTGGTCGCGACCGATCAAGGGGTCGATGCCGCCCTCGGTCGCACGGGCGTTTAGATCAACACAATATTTGCTGAGTGCAGTTTCGGTTTCTTCCTGGATTGTTTCGCCTTCGAATCCATCGAATTCGTCGGCGCCCGTCACTTCGCGTTGTTCATTCATTGTGGCGTCTTTGGCGACACCGTGGGCGATGAAATTGACAGCGTCATAGCGGGTCATTTCCTGTTCCTGAAGGAAATAAGCGGCATGGCTTTCGCGTTCGGCAAAGATAGCGACCAGAACATTTGCGCCAGTCACCTCTTGTTTGCCAGAGGATTGTACATGGATTACGGCGCGTTGGATGACACGTTGGAAGGCGGTGGTTGGGGTGGCATCAACACCTTCGGCGTTTGTGACCAGACTGTCCAATTCGGTTTCCAGAAAGTTGGTAAGTTTGTTGCGCAAAACGTCCAAAGAAACCGAACAGGCACGCATGACACGGCTGGCGTCGGGTTCATCCAGCAAAGCCAGCAATAAATGTTCCAATGTCGCCAATTCGTGGTTGCGTTGCGTGGCGTAAGCCAGAGACGTATGAATTGCGTTTTCAAGACTGCTCGAGAATGAGGGCATCTTTGTACCTTTCATGTATGTTTCGTTTTTGGTGATCCAAAAGGCACGAAACGTTTGGGTCTAGAATTTCCTCTATTCCCGCAATCTTCAAGCGAAAAATTGTATTTTCTGGTAACGATTTTGGGAAAATCCAATAAATCAGCAGTTTTTTGGTACCAACAGCGTTACTGGCCGCACCTTTGCGGCGTCTTTAAACAATGAAAACGATTGATTGACGTAGTTCACCGCTGCCGAGATGTGAGTCATGTATTCATCCAGCTCTGGTGTGCGGGTCGCTTCGACCAAGGAAATGGGGCGGTTTTGCGGTGTGGTTTTGGGCGGCGTGTAAATAACACCCGATTTTGGATCACGCAACAACCATCCAACTTGGACGGTGACACTGTGGTCTTGGCGGGAAACCAGTCGGAAAGCGCCATTTAAAACGAGTCCTTGCGGGCGCGAATTTCGGCGAATACGGCGACGTCGCTGGCATCAGCCATACCGATGGATTGTTTCACCAATGGGTCAGCGGCGCGCAAGAATGGGTTGGTCGCCATTTCCAATGCGATCGACGCGGGGACGGTTGGGGTTCCCTTCGCGCGCGCCTGTTTAATGCGGTTGGCGCGGGCAATCAGATTGGTGTTGTCAGGTTCGATCGTTAGGGCGAATTTGGCGTTGCTGGCGGTATATTCGTGCCCTGAATAAACCATGGTTTCAGGTGGCATTGCGCAGAATTTTTGCATGGTGTCCCACATCATTTCAGGTGAGCCTTCGAACAGACGGCCACAGCCCAGTGCCATCAAGCTGTCGGCGCTGAAAACTGCGAGGCTATCCGCAAACCAAAAGGCGATGTGACCGATGGTGTGGCCCGAAACGTCCAAAATTTTAACTTCTGATGCGCCCACATTGATAATGTCACCGTCAGATACTGCGTGATCCAAGGTGGGCAATCGATGTACGTCACACGCAGCACCAACCACCTGTGCACCGGTAGCCGCTTGTAACGCCTCGACGCCGTCGATGTGATCGAAATGGTGGTGTGTGATCAGGATTTGATCCAATTTCCAGTCGTTTTTTTGCAAGGCCGCCAATATGGGCGCCGCCTCGGGCACGTCGATCACTGCGGTTGCACCCGTTTCGGGGCATCTGACGATATAAGCGTAATTGTCAGAAAGGCAGGGGATAGTTAAAATTGTTAGGGTCATAGCAATTCACCATTAGGTTCATTAGGTTACCATTAAATAAACAGAACCTGGGGTAGCTGGCAATGCATTTGGATGTCGTTGATTTGCGCAAATTCTACTATCGCACCAAATTGGGGCGGATTGTGCAACGTGCGTTGCGCGATCATGTGGAGCGGCTGTTTGGCGAAACTAAGGGGCAGATGGTCATCGGCTATGGATTTGCGGCGCCAATGTTGCGCCCATTTTTAGCAACCGCGCGGCGTGTTGTGTGTCTGATGCCCGGCCAACAAGGTGTGATGCCCTGGCCTGAAGGTGAATTAAATCGATCCGTGTTATGCCCTGATGTGAATTGGCCGATTGCCACCGGCAAGGCGGATAAAATTGTGGTGTTGCATGGGTTGGAAACCAGCGACGACCAAGGTGGGTTGTTGGATGAAATTTGGCGGGTTTTGGGTCCAGGTGGGCGGGTTTTGTTTATTGTACCGAACCGTTCGGGCGTTTGGGCGCGATCCGACGCGACGCCATTTGGCTATGGACAACCCTACAGTGTTAGCCAGTTAGA
Organism: uncultured Rhodobacterales bacterium; assembly: GCA_963976255.1. Lineage (GTDB taxonomy): Bacteria > Pseudomonadota > Alphaproteobacteria > Rhodobacterales > Rhodobacteraceae > Amylibacter. The sequence goes on along the minus strand of CAXBJO010000007.1, from coordinate 70,276 downwards.
AGCACAATTGCGCGGCCACAAATTTTTGGTTGAACACCATATGTCGGCGATGTTTTTCCCGCCCAGCCACCGCCCGTTTTGGTTGCGTGTGGCACGTACGTTAGAGGGGTTTGGTTTGCGCGGCGTCATCCCGTTGGCTTCGGGTGTGGTGATTATTGAGGCGACAAAACAGGTTTATGCGCGGCCTAAATCGGGGTTGGGCGCGGCGGTGAAAAATCCGTTGGGAACTGTGTTGGATGGGATAAAATCACCAGCGGGCAAACCTGTGAAGGGGATGCACCGCGGGGTGTTAGAAGAATAACTATAATGGCCTTCGGCCCGAGAATGTTTTTACAAAGTAAAAACCGGTTATTGTGCTGCCAGTTGGTCCAAGCATTTGGCCAAGGGTTGACCTATTTCGAGGGCGCAAAAGCCGTTTTCTTGCAGTTTTGCGCTGGGCGTAATTTCACCCCCGATAATGATCGTGATCATGTTTTCGGGTGCGGGCAAAATATCCGCTGCTTGGACGTTTAAATCAGAAGTTTCCATCTGAAAGCTGGCGTCCAATATTCCTAGAATGATTTGCCCATCCGGCGGCGCAGAGGGATAAAGTTCGAGATAACGTTTAACCAGCCAATCAGGTTCGCGCCGTAAGTCGCCGATCAAGCCGTTCAGCATGGCATTGCGCGAATTTTCCAACCCCTGGTCGGTGTTTTGACCCGCGCGGGTATCGTCGTATATCTTAGCGATGAGGTCGTAGATTTCAGGCCAAATCGGCGAGGGAACCGTGGCCGATAGCCCCGTGAACGCCCGTTTTTCGCCGATTTGGGCGAAATGCGAACGCGGATCATAGGATGCCCGCCTTTCTTGGCGCACAATACGGAACATTTCTGAGCCAGGACCATAGCCCATGTAGTTAAACAAGGTGTCGGTTTGCGCCTGTTGAGTCAGGGTTTCGAAATCGCGCACCTGGCCCATGAAAACCAAGGTTTCGGTGCTGTCAGGATCGCGAAGGTGGATTGTGCCGGTGGGAAGGGCGCGCACAGGAGCGGGTGGGGTGTCGTTTAGGGTCGCTTCGTATGGGTCAAAGCTGTTCATCAAAATATCAGCAGTTTCGCCAAATTCGTATTCCTGTGCGTTGAGGATAATTTGGTTTGGACTGCGCAGGATTTCAGAATTGAGCGCATCACCTGTCAGTGCGGGTGTGTTGCCGGTGAAATTGGCGTAGCGTATCAATTCAGCTTCGAGCATTTCTGGGGTGCGCAGGCGCGTGGCAGAAAATGGGCGAAAGGCGTAGGTTTGGCGTTTAAGCCAGTTCGGATCAACGCCCGCAGATGAAAACAGCGCCGCGACGTGTTCGATGGCCGCATTGAACGTTTCTTGGGGGGATTGCACCGTGAAAATCAATTGGGTTGGTGTGGCTGAAACGGAAAAATCGACGTTATTAATGGTGCGAAAATCAATGCTATCACGGGTAGTGATGTCATCGGTTGGGCTGTTGATTTTGGCAGATAGAAACGCCTGTAGTGCGATGCTTTGGGCGTAAGTGTCGGCGTGTAATTCCCACACCATACTGGCCGAGGCCATACCACGGGTTAAAGTGCTGAAGGTTGAAATATAAGTTGCGTCATCTTCGGCCGTTGCAACCTGTGCAAGGGTGGGGGTGTTAAACAATAGCGATGCGGCCAGTGTTGCGGCGCAGATAAAGGTGTTGGGGCGCATTAGTTTGGCTCCGTTGCTGTGGCCAAAACGGCGGCATATGGGCTGTCTGATGCGAAGGCGGCGATGATGCGTAATACTTCGTCGTCTGATGCGTCGGCGACCATTTGGGCGAATTGTGTGGGCGAGGTTGGGGGTAAGCCGTCAGAGCCAAGGTTCTGGAAAAAATCCAGATAGGCGCGTGGGTTTTGAGCCAGTGATTTGGTATAGGCCACGTTTTTGGCGCGGGCGGTTTCGATTTCTTGGGCGGTGATGACTTTGGTCCGCATTTCGGCAATTGCGGTGTTCAGTGCCGCCAACGCATCATCCAGTGATACGTCAGGGCTGGGCGTTACGAACGCGGTATATTCCAGATCGCCGTCGATGGCGATGTAGGAACTTTGTGAAAAACCTTGAGCGACGAAGCTGTCGAGATATAGGGCGTTGTAGATATATGCGTTATAAATGTCGGATGCTATGAAAAATGATGCCTGCATCGCCAGAATATCCTGTGGTTCGGAAAATTCGAAAAACTTTGTATAAGCGATGCTGTTTTCCAAAAGGCGCGGCGATGAAATGCGTGTGACACTGCGCAGGTCGGGGTCAGGATGATCGTCCAGCCATGTATCTGGCACGCGGGCGGTTTTGACGGTGTCGCCAAAGTATTGGGTCAATTTTGCCTGTGCGGTTTTTTGGTCGATGTCACCAGAGATGATTATCATGACATTGGAAGGTTGGTAATTTTTGGTGTGAAAATCAAGCGCAGCCTGTACGGTGATTTTGTCCAAATCCGCCACAGGTTCGTCGGCGCGGCCAGTTTTGGAATCGTATAGTTTTTGAACCGATAAGCGGCGGAGCCAGCGGCCAGGGGCGTTGCGTTCTTTGTATAAGACTTCGCGTTTCACGATGTCGATTTCGGATTGTTGAAAGGCGTCAGACAGGGCGGGTGTGTCAAGCACGGCGCGTGTCAGTTTCATTATCCGATCAATTTCGTTTGGGCTGCCTGTGTTGGCGTAAACGGTCGATACCTTGGATGTGAAGGCGTTGAGGTCGCGTTGGCGGGGTTGTTGGAGCACTTTGGTATCGGAATAAAGCGCGGCGAGGTGTTCGGTGTAATGGGCGACGCCTGAAATCTCGCCTTCGTCATAACTGCCTGAAAGGACGACGAGTTGGACGTCGATGCGAGAGCGATCGCGCAGGGGGATGACGTAGGCGTTGTAGAGTCCATAGGTTTGTTCAAGTGGGATCACGGTTTGGGCGGTGGCGGAAAAGGGGAGGATGAGGGCGGTGATCAGGGCGGTGATGAATTTCATGTGTGCTCTTGCTTATGATTTTAAGGGAGTTTGGGGGAAAGGTCGCGGCGCGTCAAACAGGTTTTTATAAGTGGGATATTTGAGCGGGATCAGAACGAATTTTTGGGTGTCCCCATGGGGACATAGGGTTAAGGTGTTGATATCATTTGAAATTAAAAATTTCAATTGATACGGCTGGGATTTGATGAAATCAAATACCCAAGAGAATGAGGGGTGCACGGTTGATTGGTATTAGTCAGATAGTGATTGACGTTAGTTGTAAGGGATCATTCGTATAAAGGGAGATATTGAATTCTCACGCAGGAATGCCTGCTATGCGGACAAAGATGCCCTTCCTTCAATGTTGGCTTAACAATGGAGTTTCAAAAGAAGCTCTAACGAATGATAAGAACGTTTTAGTCTACAAGCCCGAGCTGACGAACGATGGTTGCACTGTCGTAATAGTCGCGACCCTCTATCACCATTCCATCTTTAACTTTCATAACCGAACAATAACGGACTTCTGCTTGCTTACCTGTTGGCGCGAAATCGCCAAGGCTTGAGCGAAGAATTCCAGCATGAATGCCCGAATTGCGAAACTCGAGAGTGGCCCATTCACCGCACTGGCTGACTATGACATTTTCAACCTCGCATAGCCCATCAGGGAAAGCTTCGCGCCAACGATAGTAGTCAGCCTTATAGGCTTCCTTTCCGCGTTGCTTTTCGTTGCGTGCTATATCTTCAAAATCACAATCGTCTGCAATAACTTCTGCGCCCCTATCTGGGTCGCGCATACCCCAAGATTCGTGAAATTGGCGGACGATCTTTTCGGTAGGATGCATTATCATTGTACCTCTCATTATGGCGCTCTTTATCAAGCTCCGTTGATAAAATTAGGTTTTGATTGGACCGCTTCCGCATCTGGGAATTGGGCGCCCTCTATTTGCGTATGCTAGGAACATGACGATCTCGTTCGGGCCCGGTCCGTCGGGTATTGAAAGCGTCATCGTGTCAAAATGATCAAAGGACCAGGGTTTATCTTTGTGGCCAAGTGGTAAATCGATAGACGTTCCATTTGATCCAATTTTAACATTGGAAGGAATGACGGCCTCACCCCCACCAGCGGCGCTTCGCATCGGAAGACCCAGTTTTGGATGTATGACCGCACCTCCATGTTCCATGTCCCCTGCAGTGCCGACAATCGCGGCTTTACCATATGACACTGGCGCTCCAATGAGTTGTGAGACGGCTTCTTCTGCAAGTTGTTGGCCAAGTGCCGCGCCAATTTCAAAAAGCGCAGACAGGTCAGTTTCGAAACGTCCAGCCAGTGGATTTTGAAAGACAGCGGCAGCAGCCACACGCGATACTGGCTCGCATGGTTCGCCAAAGGAATCGGATGTGATTAGTTCTCGAATAAAAACGATCTTACGCGTTTGAACCATTCTTGTACTCCATGCTTAGCTTGTGAAACGAGGCTGACAACATTTTTACACTCCGTCTAGGGTTTTTCAAGAATTACCGTGAGTGAGCTTTCGTTTGAGCAGCTAATTTGGGCTCAAAGCAGACATAGCTATGGTGCAGAACATGAGCCGAGGTTGCGCGGCTGGTGTTTGAGGCGGTCAGAATTTAGATCAAACTCGATCAGATTCGCCCGTTTGCGCGATCAATTGGCGCTATTTCCGATACAAATTCCTGATTTTCCCACCTATTTCGGTACAGATTGTCGCGCCTTTTGGGTAATGTACTGATATATCACGATATTCGAAAATTTTCGCCTGAACCAAGACAGTTGCATGAACGTGTTTCCTTTGGTATCACGCGCCGAGTTTAGGTGGATTCAGTTTAGAATCTGTCTTAATCAGTTCGGGAACGGGGAATTTTCCTCATAACTATATCGAAAGGTTGCACGTGTCAGACACAGGTTCGATATCTTCAGGTGTTGCTGCGCGTTATGCGACAGCATTGTTTGATTTGGCGAAAGACGCCAAAAGTTTGCCCGCAGTTGAAAGTGATCTTGATGCATTAGATGTGGCCTTGGCCGAAAATGATGCGCTGCGTGATCTGTTCAAATCCCCCATATATAGCCGTGATGAGACGGCGGGTGCGATTGCTGCGATTGCAAAGAAAATGAAATTGTCATCAGTTGTTGGCAGCACTTTGGGCCTGATGGCGCAAAAACGCCGCCTGCCTGTGGTGCCTGCGTTGATCGAGGCCGTTCGTGCCATGATCGCCGACGAAAAGGGCGAAATCACTGCGCATGTTAGTGCAGCGAAAGCGCTGACAGCCGCGCAGGAAAAAAGCTTGGCCGCGACTTTGAAAAAGTCTACGGGCAAGGATGTGAAAATCAAAACCACCGTTGACGCAAGTCTGATCGGTGGTTTGATCGTTAAAGTGGGTTCCAAAATGATCGATAGCTCGATCAAATCGAAACTCTCAAATCTTCAAAACGTAATGAAAGAGGTCGGATAATGGCTATCCAAGCTGCAGAAATTTCTGCGATCCTCAAGGACCAAATTAAGAATTTTGGTCAAGAGGCTGAAGTTGCCGAAGTAGGCCGTGTATTGTCAGTTGGTGACGGTATTGCGCGTGTACATGGGCTGGACAATGTTCAAGCTGGTGAGATGGTTGAATTCCCCGGTGGTATCCGCGGAATGGCCTTGAACCTTGAAGCAGACAACGTTGGTGTTGTTATTTTCGGGTCTGACCAATCAATCAAAGAAGGCGACACAGTAAAGCGTACAAACGCGATTGTGGACGTTCCTGTTGGTCCAGAATTGTTGGGTCGCGTTGTTGACGGTTTGGGTAACCCAATCGACGGCAAGGGTCCGATCAAAACGAAATTGCGTTCAACGGCCGATGTGAAAGCACCCGGCATTATCCCACGTAAGTCAGTTCACGAGCCAATGGCGACTGGTCTGAAATCGGTGGATGCGTTGATCCCAATCGGCCGTGGCCAGCGCGAGCTGATCATTGGTGACCGCCAAACAGGTAAAACTGCGGTGGCTTTGGATACGATCCTGAACCAAAAAGCATATAATGACGCGGCGAAGTCAGACAAAGACAAGTTGTTCTGTATTTATGTTGCTGTTGGTCAAAAACGTTCGACTGTTGCACAGCTGGTTAAGAAGCTGGAAGAGTCCGGTGCGTTGGAATACACAATTGTTGTGGCGGCGACGGCGTCTGATCCTGCTCCTATGCAGTTCTTGGCACCCTATGCGGCGACATCAATGGGCGAATATTTCCGTGATAACGGCATGCACGGGTTGATGATTTATGATGATTTGACCAAACAAGCGGTTGCATATCGTCAAATGTCATTGTTGTTGCGTCGTCCACCAGGACGTGAAGCATACCCGGGTGATGTTTTCTACCTTCACTCTAGATTGTTGGAACGTTCAGCGAAATTGGGCGATAACGCGGGCAACGGTTCATTGACTGCTTTGCCAGTGATTGAAACCCAAGGTGGTGACGTTTCTGCGTTTATTCCAACCAACGTGATTTCAATTACCGACGGTCAAATCTTCTTGGAAACTGAATTGTTTTATCAAGGTATCCGCCCTGCGGTGAACACTGGTTTGTCAGTGTCGCGTGTTGGTTCATCTGCGCAAACAAACGCAATGAAATCAGTTGCGGGTTCCATTAAATTGGAATTGGCGCAGTATCGTGAGATGGCGGCGTTCGCACAGTTCGGTTCAGATTTGGATGCATCCACACAGCAATTGCTGGCACGTGGTGCGCGTTTGACAGAATTGTTGAAGCAGCCACAATATTCACCGCTGACAACTGCAGAGCAGGTTTTGGTTATTTATGCAGGTACCAAAGGGTATTTGGATGAGATCGAAGTTGGTCAAGTTCGTGCATTTGAAGATGGTTTGTTGAACTTTGCACGCACCAGCCACGCTGATGTGTTGGAATGGATCAAAACAGATGATCCGAAGATCAAAGGCGAAGCCGAAGATCGTATCAAAGCCGTTGTTGAATCTTTTGCAAAAGATTTCGCGTAAATAGAAGCCTTTATGGAACAGGAGTTTGGATAGATGCCAAACCTCAAGGACCTAAAAACACGGATCGACAGCGTTAAGTCAACGCGCAAGATCACCAAGGCGATGCAAATGGTTGCAGCTGCAAAGCTGCGCCGTGCGCAAGAGGCGGCCGAGGCAGGCCGCCCCTATGCTGACCGTATGAATGCGGTGATGGCGAATTTGGCGGGGGCATCTGCGGGTGCTGATAACGCGCCAAGATTGCTGGCTGGTTCAGGTGATGATCAGGTACATTTGTTGGTGGTTGCGACCGCTGAACGTGGCCTGTGCGGTGGCTTTAACTCTTCTATTGCGAAATTGGCGCGTGCCAAAGCCGTAGAATTGCTTGCTGCTGGTAAAACCGTGAAAATGTTAACCGTCGGGAAAAAAGGTCGCGAACAATTAAAGCGCGACTTTGGCGACATCATGGTGGATCACGTTGATCTGTCCGAAGTTAAGAAACTGGGCTATGTCCATGCTTCTGACATCGCGACAGACGTCGTTGCCCGCTTTAACGCTGGTGAATTTGATGTAGCGACGATTTTCTACAACAGATTCCAATCAGTGATGAGCCAAATTCCAACAGCATTGCAACTGATCCCAGCCAAGTTCGAAGCAGAAGAGGGCGTTGAGATGCCTTTGTATGACTACGAACCGGGCGAAGCCGAAATTTTGGCTGATCTTTTGCCACGCGCTTTGGCCACCCAAGTTTTTACAGCTTTGCTGGAAAATGGTGCGTCAGAGCAGGGTGCGCGGATGTCCGCAATGGATAACGCGACACGCAATGCTGGCGACATGATCGACAAGCTGACAATCGTGTACAACCGTTCACGTCAGGCTGCGATTACAAACGAATTGATCGAGATTATCTCGGGCGCGGAAGCGCTTTAAGAAACCGGAGAAACGAAAATGGCGAAAGCAAAAGCAAACGTCGGCAAAATCGTCCAAGTAATTGGCGCTGTTGTTGATGTACAGTTTCAAGACGCACTTCCAGAAATTCTGAACGCTCTTGAAACAGACAACAATGGTCAAACACTGACACTAGAAGTTGCACAGCATTTGGGCGAAAACACTGTTCGTACAATTGCGATGGACGCGACCGAAGGTTTGGTACGTGGTCAAGACGTAACAGACACAGCGGGTCAAATCACTGTGCCAACTGGTACAGCAACATTGGGTCGCATCATGAACGTTACTGGTCAGCCAGTTGACGAATTGGGCCCAGTTAAAACAAAAACATCACGTCCAATTCACGGCGAAGCACCATTGTTCGAAGAGCAGTCAACAGAGACTGAAATCTTGGTAACTGGTATTAAAGTTGTGGATCTTTTGGCACCTTACACAAAAGGTGGTAAAATTGGTCTGTTCGGTGGTGCGGGTGTTGGTAAAACAGTTTTGATCATGGAATTGATCAACAACATCGCCAAAGTACACTCTGGTCTGTCCGTATTTGCGGGTGTGGGCGAGCGTACACGTGAAGGTAACGACCTTTACCACGAGATGATTGAATCTGGTGTTATCGTTCCTGATAATATGCCTGATTCAAAAATCGCATTGGTTTACGGCCAAATGAACGAGCCTCCAGGAGCGCGTATGCGTATTGCCTTGACTGGTCTAACATTGGCCGAGCAATTCCGTGACGAGTCTGGTTCTGACGTTCTGTTCTTCGTTGATAACATCTTCCGCTTTACACAAGCGGGTGCAGAAGTTTCCGCGCTGTTGGGTCGTATTCCATCAGCGGTTGGGTATCAGCCAACATTGGCGACCGACATGGGTGCGATGCAAGAGCGTATCGCGTCAACAAAAGCTGGTTCAATTACGTCTGTTCAAGCCGTATACGTCCCTGCCGATGACCTTACTGACCCGGCACCTGCGACATCATTTGCCCACTTGGATGCGACGACTGTTTTGGATCGTTCAATCTCTGAAAAAGGGATTTACCCTGCGGTTGACCCATTGGGTTCAACATCACGCTTGTTGGATCCACTGATTTTGGGTGAAGAGCATTACGGTGTTGCAACTGACGTTCAGCAGATTTTGCAGCGTTATAAATCTTTGCAAGATATCATCGCGATTTTGGGTATGGACGAATTGTCAGAAGACGACAAATTGACCGTGACCCGTGCGCGTAAAATCGAGCGTTTCTTGTCTCAACCATTTGATGTTGCGAAAGTATTTACAGGTTCTGACGGTGTTCAGGTTCCATTGGAAGATACAATTGCATCGTTCAAAGCTGTTGTTGCTGGTGAATATGATCACCTACCAGAAGCTGCGTTTTATATGGTTGGCGGTATCGCTGATGTTATTGCAAAAGCAGAAAAAATGGCGGCTGCTGCCGCTTAATCGAAAGGGTCACTTACCATGGCTACGATCCAATTTGACCTTGTGTCACCAGAGCGTAAGCTGGCATCTGTTGCCGCATCCGAGATTCAAATCCCGGGTGCCGACGGCGATTTCACTGCGATGGCGGAACATGCGCCGTTGCTGACAACCTTGCGTCCTGGTGTGTTGACTGTGAAAGCAGGCGGTGATGTTACAGAATATATCGTAACGGGCGGTTTTGTCGAAGTTTCGGGTACAAACGCATCCGTATTGGCAGAACAAGCCTTGCCTAAGGGCGAAGTGACGCGCGATGTTCTTGATGGTTTGATCGCCGATGCGACGGCCGCGTTGGACGGCATTCCAGCGGAAGAAGTTGATATGGCGAACAAACGCTTAGCAGATACGAAAGCTTTGCTAGAGTTGATCTAGGTTTTTCTGAATGAATTGAAAAAGCCCCTTTTCGCAAAGGGGCTTTTTTTTCGTCTTGATTTCGTATTTTATGGGGGTGAAGGGGATTTTATGACCAAGATATTAAGTTCTGCACTGGCGATGGATCAGGGCAATGTTTTGATTTTTTCCGATTTGGAAGATGGCGGTGATATGTGGACGGGAAAGGGCGATCGTTCGCGCACCGCGCGGGTGATTTTTACCGAACAATTTCGTGAACGTCCCATGGTCAGTTTTGCGATCAAGATGATCGATGCGGATCAATCGGTGAACCTGCGGTACGATCTGATATTAGAGGACGTCAGCGCCACTGGGTTCGACATTCGGATGAAGACATGGGGCGACACCAAAATTGCGCGTGCATCGATCAATTGGAGTGCGATTGGTGCGGCGTTTGGCGATGGTGATTGGGATGATGTTGACCCGTATTAGATGCGTGCAGAAATAAATCACCCTCTTGTGCGTGATCTGTGCGCCACGGGTATTGGACGAATGATTTTGAACAACAAAAAAGCCCGCCAGAAAATATGGCGGGCTTTAACTTTGGTGATTAGGATTATTAGAAATTCAGATCGAAGCGGAATTGGGCGGTGAGCTCCCGCGTTGTAGAGTTATATTTCGAATAACCGATTTCGGTCGATAAGAAACCATTCCCCATTTGACCCGAAACACCCAGCCCAATCAAAGGACTTGTGGAGTTATCATCACCCAATACAGAGTCGCTTGTTGATTTGTGGTCAATCGCGATCCGCGTGAATGGTGTGAAGGACGCATCCGTTTTGTAATCTACGCGCGCACCGACAATGGCACGGCGTTGTTTTATTGTTGTTCCTGTATCAATATCTTCGTTGAAACCAGACAGGTTGACGTATGGGATCACGCTTGCGTCTGGGAGGTCGATTGTTCCACCGGCAAGATTGAAGGCAACAGATGTCCGTTCGCCAGTTGCCGTTGCAGTACCTGAATATTCGGGCTTAGCCTTGGTAATTAGGGCGTCCAACATCATGCCATTGGCAAAACGGGTTGCAAAATATGGCCCGTAAGCAACGGAGCGAACTCTGGTGCCGCCAAAGTCCATATTTTCAACACCGACAGTGAAGCCAAGGATCGCATTGGACGACACTTGGGCGTCGGCGCCAAGAACGAATTCTGAACTTCGGCCACTTGCGGTCGCGCTATCGAGTTTGCGGTATTCGCCGGATGCCCAAACGCTAAACTTGCTGTTTTGGCCGGTTGCATTTCCAGAGGCCACAAACATGTTGGTTGGTAGGAATGAGTTTTGCGCCCCATTGCCCAAACGCGCGGCGGCGTTGTTGGACACACCTTTTGACATTGCAGCGAGCTGAGACGTGCCTGAAATTAAAGAGTTAACTGTTGACCCACCTGATATGCAGGAAAGGTGCGCAATGCCTAGTGTGCCTTTTCTTTTTTTGGAGGCAACATGCACTGTGGTATCACCGCTTGCGGTGAATGATTGCGAGTCATTGTTTCTTATATTTGTTTTACCAGGTGAACCCGTAATTAAAACTCTTCCTTCGCGGTGAACCTCGTTTGCGTGCGTAACTGTAAGTATATCTGCATTTACCAGATTCACAGTCATGCGACGCCCAGGTGAAAGAGCATAATTGTTTCCAATTGCACTACAAGTAAGTGCTTGTGCTGGCGTTGCAGAAGCTGCATCCGGAGTTGCCAAAATTGCCGAAGCCAAAATCGCGGTTGATAACATAATGTTCTTCATAGAACCCTCTTTGATTAATGCAAAAAATTCGCACTCTTTGCTTGAATTGTTATCTTTTTAATAAAGTGGTCGAGAGTTTTTTGTAACCTGCACTAAAGTGGAGGTTTTGCGTCTAGACCGTTGATAATAAGGCAGAAATACGGCCAATTATTGACAGAATTACGATTCAAGGTGCTGACGCGAAGGGCCGAGAACTGAGTGAACCTGCGGTATGATCGATATATGGGAGGCGACGTTACGGGGGGGGGATTCAGATGAAGCCACGGGTATTGGACGAATGATTTTGGACAATAAAAAGCCCGCCAGAAAATATGGCGGGCTTTAAATTTGGTGATTAGGATTATTAGAAGTTCAGATCGAAGCGGAATTGGGCAGAGAGTTCCCGCGTTGTAGAATTATATTTCGAATAACCGATTTCGGTCGATAAGAAACCATTCCCCATTTGACCCGAAACACCCAGCCCAATCAAAGGACTTGTGGAGTTATCATCACCCAATACAGAGTCGCTTGTTGATTTGTGGTCAATCGCGATCCGCGTGAATGGTGTGAAGGACGCATCCGTTTTGTAATCTACGCGCGCACCGACAATGGCACGGCGTTGTTTTATTGTTGTTCCTGTATCAATATCTTCGTTGAAACCAGACAGGTTGACGTATGGGATCACGCTTGCGTCTGGGAGGTCGATTGTTCCACCGGCAAGATTGAAGGCAACAGATGTCCGTTCGCCAGTTGCCGTTGCAGTACCTGAATATTCGGGCTTAGCCTTGGTAATTAGGGCGTCCAACATCATGCCATTGGCAAAACGGGTTGCAAAATATGGCCCGTAAGCAACGGAGCGAACTCTGGTGCCGCCAAAGTCCATATTTTCAACACCGACAGTGAAGCCAAGGATCGCATTGGACGACACTTGGGCGTCGGCGCCAAGAACGAATTCTGAACTTCGGCCACTTGCGGTCGCGCTATCGAGTTTGCGGTATTCGCCGGATGCCCAAACGCTAAACTTGCTGTTTTGGCCGGTTGCATTTCCAGAGGCCACAAACATGTTGGTTGGTAGGAATGAGTTTTGCGCCCCATTGCCCAAACGCGCGGCGGCGTTGTTGGACACACCTTTTGACATTGCAGCGAGCTGAGACGTGCCTGAAATTAAAGCGCTTGCTGAATCGCCACCTGCAGAGCAAGAAATGGTTGCTGTGCCATATTCAGAATTTTGGGAATATGACCGGGCGACGGCGGTCCCGTTGCCACCTGCTGTAAATGAGCGAGAAGCGTTTCCCTGTACTGTTCCATTGCCAGCGATTCCGGAAACATCAATATAGCCACCAGTCACGCTGGTATTGGTGTGTGTAACGGTTAACACTTCGGTGTCTTCCATCGTAACCACAACATAACGGCTAGCAGTAATTGAAAAACTATCTCCAATCCCGCTACAGGTGAAGGTGCCCATATAGTTAAACGCCAATGCCGAATTTGCGGTTGCAAAGGTTGCGGTGGCGACAATTGCTGTTGATAAAATAATATTTTTCATGGTTCCCCTTAGATGTTAATGCAAAAAATCCGTAGTTTTGCGTAATTCTAAATACTTTAATTAAATTACATGGAAAGAATTGATACCTGTCTAAAAGTACAGGTATTGACGTCTAAATACCTGATTTTATGTCATAAATGTGTTCGTTTTTTGGTGGATTTGCGGTCAAGGTTGCTGTGAGTCCGGTTTTTTGCCGAAAACAGGTTCGGCGATCAGAAAAATCTGTCTAATGAAAGCAGTTTGTTGGGGGTGAATATCCAGCGACTTGCACTGAAATTCCAGTGTATTGGCGATACGGGTGCATCGAATTAGAACCGTATTAGATACGCTGCAAAAACAAATTTCCGTTTTGCGCATAATCTGTGCGCCATGGGTGTTCGTTATCCGCAAAGACGGATTTGAAACCTGCGATGTTGGATGTTTCGTCGGCGATTAAGACCCAACCGGTATCATCAACGTATTGAATGAGGTTTTCCAAAACCTGAAGGCGTGTGGTTTTTGGCAGCATGTGCAGCGTGCGATCGATCAACAGGATATCGCAGGGGTGATCGGGGGTGAAGGTTGTTATGTCGGCGGCAATGCCCTGAATTGGCAGGTTTTCGCGCTGTGCGGCGGCGTTAAGATCACGAATGCCGTTGGCGGACAAGTCAACGCCAACGACACTGTGCCCCAATCGCGCGATGAATAATGCATCGCGGCCCTGACCACAGCCGATGTCCAGAATGCGCCGTGGCGCACCAGTTAGTTTGGCGAAGAAATCAGTGAAGATTTGGGTGGGTGCGCCCAATGCATCCGACGTTTCGCCGTAAAGTTTATCATAGTTGTAGGCCATGGGATTACGATATGACGATCAGCAGTGCATTGGGAAGCGGTTAGTAGGTGCCTTGGTAAAGCGGGCCAAGTGTATCCTCGTCGAATAGGGATGAAACGGAGGTGCCGTTTGCGATATTCATGGTGGCCTGTGCCAACATTGGAGCCAATGGGACGGTGCGGATTTTTTCGCATGCGGCGGCTTCTGCGCTGATTTGGATGCTGTCTGTGATCACCAAGCGTTCCATCACAGAATTCGAGATACGCTCGATTGCGGGGCCTGATAGGACGCCGTGGGTGATGTAGGAATGCACCTCTGTTGCGCCTTGTTCCATCAGGGTTTCCGCCGCTTTGCACAGGGTGCCAGCCGTGTCACAGATGTCGTCGACGATGATACAACGGCGACCCTCTACGTTACCAATTACGGTCATTTCGGAAATCTCGCCGGGTTTATTGCGACGTTTGTCAACGATGGCCAAATCGGCACCGATGCGTTTGGCCAATTCGCGCGCACGTGCAACGCCGCCAACATCGGGGGAAATCACGGTGACGTCCGACATGTTTTTGAAATGGTGCAGGACGTCCAGTGCGAACACAGGTGCGGCGTAGAGATTATCGACGGGGATGTCGAAAAATCCCTGAATTTGTGCGGCGTGCAGATCGACAGTTAGAATGCGTTCGATCCCTGCCTCGGTCAAAAGGTTCGCGACCAGTTTGGCGGAAATTGGCGTGCGTGCCTTGGTGCGGCGATCCTGACGGGCGTAGCCGAAATAAGGGATGACAGCGGTGATGCGTTCAGCGGATGAGCGACGCAATGCATCGGACATAATCAGCAGTTCCATCAGGTTGTCATTGGCCGGATTTGATGTGGATTGGATGATGAACATATCTTCGCCACGGACGTTTTCGTAAACTTCGACGAAGATTTCACCGTCGTTGAAACGCTCGACACGGGTTTCGATTAGTTTGACAGGCTGGCCGCGATGCATCGACATGCGTTTCGCGATCTTTTCGGCCAAAGGAAGGTTGGAATTGCCAGTGATTAGTTTCGGCTCGATGAGTGTGGTCATTTTCAGTCCCCGCGCAGTCTGGCACGGCAGCTGTGACAGATTCTCTTGCAGTTTGTGGATAACATCGCAAATGTGTTTTGCCTAGGTGTCATGGGGGTGATAACAGGCATTATACGCAAAAATGGAGAGCCAAATGGCACATATCGACTATTACATGTTTACCCTGTCACCTTTCACCTATCTAGCGGGGGATGGATTAGAGAAGATTGCGGCCAAACATGGTGCGACAATCAATTATAAGCCGTTCCATTTGATCCAAGTTTTTGAGCGCACAGGCGGTACACCGCCCAAGGATCGTCATGTGTCACGTCAAGCGTATCGTGCCCAAGAGTTGCCGCGTATCGCGAAACATAACGGTATGGAGATTACACAAAAACCTGCGTTTTGGCCGACGAATCCTGCGCCCAGCTGTTATGCGATTATTGCAGCCCAAGCGGCCGGTGGTGGTGATTTGGGTGGTTTGTGCCAATCGATCCTGCGTGCCTGTTGGTTAGAGGACAAAGATATTGCCGATGACGCGGTTGTTAAGGCAGCATTGGTGGCCAATGGTTTTGATGCGTCATTGACCGAAAGCGGCATGTTGCAAGGTGCCGAAGAGTTTGCGCGCAACACCGAACAAGCGGTGTTGGCGAATGTGTTTGGCGCACCCACATATGTTGTCGGCGATCAGGTGTTTTTCGGCCAAGATCGTTTGGAATATTTGGACACTTATTTAGGCGAAATATCCTAAGAACTGATCAATTTCTGTGTCTGTTGTTGACCAACTGCAAACCAGCCTTGCGGACAGAATTTCGTCTGCGGGGCCTTTGGGGGCTGGGTCGGCAGGCCAGAAATAATATTTGGATGCGCTGGCCTGTAATTTATCGTGGGTGGCGCGTGGCCAGCGGCCAAAAACCATATTGGCGTGACGTGGGTGCATGAATTCGAAGTCGTTGGTTTGGGATAATCCATCCGCCAATTTCGCACCCATAGCGTTGGCGCGTTTAGCCAGATCGATCCATAGGTCATCCGCCAAATAGCCCTGCATTTGCGACGATAATAGGCGGTGTTTGGACAATAAATGCCCACCGCGTTTGCGGCGCAATTCGAATTCCCATGCCATTTCAGGATCGAAGAAGATCACGGCCTCGACACCCAAACAGCCGTTTTTGGTGCCGCCAAAGGACACCGCGTCGACGCCCGATTTCCATGTCATTTCGGCGGGGGTGCAGTTCAGCGCGACCATGGCATTGGCGAAACGTGCGCCGTCCAGATGGGTCTTGACGCCACCTGTGCGGGCGATTTTGGTCAAGGCACGAATTTGATCCAGTGAATAAACCGTACCGACCTCGGTTACGTTGGTGATCGACAGGGAACCGCGTTGGACGTTGTGCACGCCCAAGCGACCCGTGTATTCGATGGCGGATTGCAGGTTTTCGGGGGTCATCATGGCATCAGCACCTTCCACCAGTGTCAGCTTCGCACCGTTGGTGTAAAATTCTGGTGCGCCGCATTCATCTTCTTCGATGTGGGCGTTGCGGTGGCAGAAGATGGTTTCCCATGGTTTGGTCATTGTGGCCAAAGCCAGTGCGTTGGCGGCAGTGCCCGTAGAAACAAGGTAGACGGCGGCATTTGGTGCCTCGAACAGATCACGGATGGTTTGTTGTACCTGTTGCATGTCATCCTCGGCGCCGTAGCCCGATGTATAGCCTGTGTTGGCGCGCAACATGGCGTCCATCACGGCGGGGTGGGCGGGGGCGCCATTATCTGATGCAAAAGACATTATATTACTTCCTCGGTTACGTAATCTTCTAGATCATCCTCGTCCACCTCGTATTCGGGGGTGGTGCGGTTCATGAAAGAGTTGTTGGTGGTATGGGGCGAGTTGGGATCACCGGTGATCAGGGGATGCCAATCCATCAATGGGTCGCCGTCAAACACGCGGCGATATCCGCAGGTTTCGGGCATCCAATAAGCGATGCGTTCGATGTTTTCAGGGGTCAGTGCGACACAGCCTGCAACCATTTGTTTGCGCAGGGCATAGTGTTGACAGCGACAAGTGGTATCATCGAACAAACGACAAGAGACACTGGTGTATTTGACCACGCCTGTGTCTTCGTCCTCGAGCTTGAGCATGCAGCATTTTCCGCAGCCATCGCACAAGGCTTCCCATTCCGATTTGGTCATATCAACCATATCTACGGTTTCCCAATAGCGTGGGCGAAGGGTGGGCGTTGTGTTTTGATCTGTCATGGTTTCTAGTGATCATGAAGCGGGCAAAAAGAAAAGCAAAGATTTGAAAGAAACCGATTTATATCAGCCGATAAAGGCGTTTTTGCAAGGCCAAGGATACACGGTAAAGGCCGAAATTCAGGATTGCGATGTAGTTGGGGTGCGCGGTGACGAAGCGCCTGTGATTATCGAGTTGAAAACCGGTCTGACGATTGCGTTGTTATTACAAGGTGTGGATCGTCAGGCGATTACCGATGCGGTTTATATTGCGATGCCGCGCGGCAAGGGTAAGGCGTTTTTAGCGCGTGCCAAAGATGCACGAAAATTGTGTTTGCGATTGGGATTGGGTTTGATTTCAGTGCGATTGCCAGATGGCACAATCGAGGTGCATTGTGACCCCGCGCCGTATCAGCCGCGCAAAATTGCCAAGCGTAAAGTGGCGTTGTTGAAGGAATTCCAAAAGCGTGTGGGGGATCCCAATACCGGTGGACAGGTTGGGCGGATGGTGATGACAGCGTACCGCCAAGATGTGTTGCGAATTTTGAATTTTATCGCCTTGAATGGCCCATCAAGGCCGCGCGATGTGGCGGCGGCGTTGGCAATTGTTAAGGCACCGTCGGTTTTGTCGATAGATTATTATGGCTGGTTTTACCGCGTTGAGCGTGGGGTTTATGATTTAAGTGATGTGGGACAACAGGCGGTTGTGGAAAATCACGAGTTTATCAAAACCCTATAAGCCAGCATTATACATTTCGTTCAATGTGTTACGCGCCTGAACGCAATCCAAATCCATTTGCACAATCAAGGGTTCCAATGCATCGAATTTCAGTTCCGGGCGTTGGTAATCGATCAAAGCTACGGAAATATTTGCACCGTAAATATCGGCGTGAAAATCGAATAAAAACACCTCGAGGTTGGGTTTGTAGACGCCAAATGTGGGGCGTTCGCCGATGGATGCCGCGCCAAAATAACGCCCCATAGAGGGACCATCCAAGATGTCGACGGTCACGGCGTAAACGCCGTATTTAGGTGGGTGCAGACCATCAATCGAGATGTTGGCCGTGGGATATCCAAGTTCGCGACCGCGTTGGTCGCCCGAAATCACCGGCCCCTCGATGCGGTGCCAGTGTCCCAACATGTTTGCGGCGTCTTCGGGGCGCCCGTCGGTTAAGGCGTTGCGGATCGCGGTCGAAGAGAAAACTTGCTCGCCGTCTTTGATCAGTTCGGCGATGGTGACGCCAAAACCAAACTCTGCACCGTATGCAATCAGATCCTGTGCGGTGCCTTTGCGATCCTTGCCAAAACAAAAATCAGCACCGACAACAACGTGGGTTAAACCCAATGCTTCGTGGATTACATCACGGGCAAATTCGCGTGCATTTAGTGCGGACAAGGCGGCGTTGAAATTAAGTTGGTACAGGTGTTTCACGCCCAATTTTTCCAAACGGTTTGCTTTGGCTTCGGCGCTCATTAATTTGAAGGCTGGTGCGTCGGGGGCGAAATATTCGCGTGGATGCGGTTCGAAGGTCAGGATGCCAAGTGTCGAGCCGTTGTCATCCGCGATTTTGCGCACGACGTCGATCACGGCCTGATGTCCCAGATGCACACCGTCAAAATTACCGATCGCTACGGCAGCGCCGCGATCACTGGGGGCGATAAATTGGTAATCTCTGATGATATGCATGGGGCTACTCTTTTAGCGTAGATGACCGATGGAATAGGTCGGTGTCAATTGTGCGGATTGCAAAAAATTATTCAGCTTCGCGGTGTCGGGTTGTTCAGTGGTGCCGGTTTGGGCGCTTGCCAAGCCACCGGTGACGAAAAGGCAATCAATATCCTCTTGAATGGCACCGTGAATGTCGGTGTTGATACCGTCACCGATGCACAGGATTTGTTTATCCGTAACCACACGCCCTGCAATGGCGTTCAGGCGGCTGCGTGCAAGGTCATAGATTGGGGGGTGCGGTTTGCCGAAATTATGCGCCGTTCCGCCCATGTCATTATAGGCCTGCGCGATTGCGCCAGCGCAATAAATCCGATCTGTGCCGCGATCCACCTGAATGTCGGGGTTCGCACACAGCATTTTCAAGCCACGGTTTTTCATGTTTAGCAACAGTTCAGTGTAATCGCCCGGGGTTTCAGTGTTGTCATCGAATAGGCCTGTGCAAACCACGCCGTCGGCGTCATTCAAGGGGACCCGTTGGACATCGATCCCTTGGTAGAAATCTTCGGTGTCGACACCTGCGAAGAAGGCGTCGTCGCGTTCGGGGCCGATGTGGAACACTTTGTTGCCATAAGCGCCCGATGCCAATGCTGCGCGGGATGCGTCGCCGCTGGCGGTGATCCCTTGGTATAAATCACGTGCCACGCCGATGTCGTCCAGTTGCGGATAAACCGCGGATGCGGGGCGGGGCGAATTTGTTAGCAGGTGAACAATGCCGCCCTGTTTGGCGAATGCTTCCAATGCGGTCACGGCGGCGGCGAAGGGTTTAACACCGTTGTGCAAACAGCCCCAAAGATCGCAAAAAACAGCGTCATAATTGGCGGAAATTTCGGATAGGTTTTTGATAATACGGGTCATGGGAGAGGGCGTAGCAGGTTCGTGGGTGAATGGGAATATGAAACCTGTGTATTTGGGCTGTTCGATTGTGGCGGGGTATGCAAGTTTGCGTGCAGATCAGCGGAGAATGATGGTGAATAATATCAGCCTTGGGGCGCGTGCGAATTTGGTTGGGGCGGGGTGGATGACGTTGGCCATGGCGATTTTCGCATTAGAAGACACCTTGATGAAATTTGTGACAGTTCAGATGCCCGTCGGGCAGGCATTGATCCTGTTTGGGGTTGGGGGGTCTGTGTTATTTGCGGGGGCGTCGATTGTGCAAAAACAGCCGTTGTTCATACCCGATGTATTATCGCCACCGATGCGGGTGCGGTTGGTGTTCGAGGTTTGTGGGCGGTTGTTTTTCCTGTTGGCATTGACGTTGAACCCACTGTCCACTGTCACCGCAATTCTACAGGCGACGCCCTTGGTCGTGGTTGCGGGGGCTGCGATTTATTTTGGGGAAAAGGTCGGGTGGCGGCGGTGGAGCTCGATAATATTGGGATTGGTTGGGGTGTTGGTTGTTTTGCGCCCTGCGTCGGATGACTTTAGTATTTATGCGCTGACGGCCGTATTGGGGCTGTTGGGATTTGCGGGGCGTGATTTGGCCAGCCGCGCCGCGCCCGATACCTTAAGCACTGTTTTGTTGGGATTATATGGGTTTTTGGCGGTTGTGGTGGCGGGTGTTTTATTCAGCCTGTGGGACGGGACAGCGTATATTTGGCCCAGTCGATTTACCACCCTGAGCATGATTGGCGCGACGATTGGGGGCGTTTTCGCATATGGTGCGTTGATGAAGGCGATGCGCACGGGCGATGTATCGTCCGTGACGCCGTTTCGGTACACGCGGTTGATTTTTGGTGTGGCGTGTGGCGTCCTGTTTTTCGGTGAAACGTTGGACGGGGTGATGTTATTTGGCAGTGCCTTGGTGGTTTTGTCGGGGTTATTCGTGATGCAACGCAGTGCGCGTTAGGGACAGAATGCATCCACGACACGTTGCACCATGGGGGCATAATGGGCGAAGTCGGGTGTTTTAAGACCCGCCACTTTGCCGCGATCATCAAGGTGACGGACAACAACGATTTGGGGGAGGTGCGGGTGTTTTTGGAATTCTGCCACTTCGTCGGCGCTCATTGGCCCCCCTTGAAGGTTTAGGGAATGCACCGATGCGTCAGAGAGTTTGGCGAAGTAATCGGGATCAGTGGCGCACAGGTACCGTTTGGCGGCCACGTGTTGGCGCACGCATTCGGTGACAATGGGGGGGAAGAATTTTTCCAAAACGGCGGCGCCCGCATCTTCGTGATATTTATCTTTCGTGTCATCCATTGAAAACGTGCCGAATTCGGATGTGAAGTGGCCAATGTCGTGCAGGAGGGCGGCAACGATGATGATTTCGTCCGCGCCCTCTGTTTGGGCGAAATATGCGCCTTGTAACATGTGTTCGGCCATGGTGACGGGTTCGCCCAGATACTCCTCGCCGCCGCGACGGGTGAAGATGTCGGCCAAGAAGGGGACGATGTTGGATTTGTTAAGGTCGGTCATTTTACGTAGCCTTTTTCCATAGCGGCCAGTGTTGAGTTCAATCCATCCTTGTCCGCATAACAACCCTGAAGCCAGCGCGAACCAGCGCCTGAATACCCTTTGCGGGCGTGCAAGACACGGGTGTTATCGACCAGAAAGCTCTCGCCTGGGGCCAGTTTAAATGTGACTTCCATGGCTGGATCGTCGATGATTTCGCCCAATTGACGATAAGCGGCATAGTAATCGGCCATGTCATCAAAAGGTACATCGGTAATGGCTGCCGCAGAGCGATTGTTGAAACGCACGCCGATCAATTCACCATCTGGTGCCAATTCGATCATCGGGCGGCGTGATTGCAAACAGACGCCGGCGGAACCTGCGTATTCGAAACGCGCACAGTAGCGGGACAGAAGGTCGAAACCACGCGGGTTTTCGGATTTCAAACGCAGGGCGCATTGAAAGCCGTCAACAACCATGTTTTCACCGCCCTCGGCCGAGTTTTCCAAGCAATACAGGATTTGCACGGTTGGAACCGGATCGCGGTAGGGATTGTCGGTGTGTGCCTGTAGACCAAGCCCTGTGTAGGCGAGGTTGGTTGGGTTCACTTCGGTGCGTACCTCAAAGAATTGGCCATAGTTGGTTTCTCGGATGTAACCGAACAGGTCGGCGACTTGGGTTAAGGCACCCTCTTCGACAGTGCCCCCTGTCAGTTTGCCAAAACCGGATCTACGCACACCCGTGAGCCATTCTTGTAAGGCGCTGGGCGTGTTTTGCACGGTGCTGAGGTCAGCGATGGGAATGTTATTTTGCAACCCGCTGTCCCATGGTTGCACCGCGTCATTCACCCAACCCGTTTCGCGATGAACGGCGTTGTCATAGCAATGATCATGCAGCCATTGCAGATCATAGGTTACGGTTTTTTGTTCGGGCGCGAATGTGATATTCAGGGTGTTATCCGCAATCGTGGCCTGAGTGATGTGAATATCCTGTGGAATGTCGCCCAATGTAATCAGGCGTTGACCGTTTCCTGTGGCGCGTGTTTCGGCGTCGGATGCATTGTCACGTAACCAAATGGCATGAAAGCGCATGTCAGGTGTTTTACCATGAAGGGTGAGTGAGGTGCCATCCATTGACGTGCTGACAGTGTTCATGGGCTTTCTCCTTGGTTGGTTTCCCTCAAGATGTCATTTTCGTGTTGAGTATGATTGCAATTATTCGTCAGATTTTTGTCGTTTTCAACCTTTGAAATTGGCTCGCTTGCGGTGATTAGCTCATTTGAAAATTTGATCTCGATTGCGCTTGACTAGGGTTTGGACTCTGCATACAAATCCAGCGTTGGCACTCTATGGAGGTGAGTGCTAATACTCGTTTAAACCTCTACAGAAATATAAAACGGAGCTATCCTCATGGCATTTACACCATTGCACGACCGCGTATTGGTTCGCCGCATTGAAGGCGACGAAAAAACCGCAGGCGGTTTGATCATCCCAGAATCAGCGAAAGAAAAACCAGCCGAAGGCGAAATCATCGCTGTTGGCACAGGCGCACGCAAAGAGAGCGGCGACCTGATCCCGATGGACGTTAAAGTTGGCGACAAAGTATTGTTCGGCAAATGGAACGGCGTCGAAGTGACATTGAACGGCGAAGAGCTGTTGATGATGAAAGAATCCGATATTTTCGGCATTCTTTAATCCATCCCACATTAACCACGAATTTAGGAGCATATAATCATGCCAGCAAAAGACGTAAAATTCGGCACAGACGCACGTAATCTGATGCTTGAGGGTGTAAACATCCTGGCCGACGCGGTCAAAGTAACATTGGGCCCAAAAGGTCGTAACGTTGTTTTAGACAAAGCATTTGGCGCACCGCGCATCACCAAAGATGGTGTATCCGTTGCCAAAGAAATCGAATTGGAAAACAAATTCCAAAACATGGGCGCACAGATGGTTAAGGAAGTTGCTTCTAAAACCAACGACAAAGCAGGCGACGGTACAACAACCGCAACTGTTTTGGCACAAGCCATCGTTAAAGAAGGAATGAAATCAGTTGCTGCGGGCATGAACCCAATGGATCTGAAACGCGGCGTTGACATGGCGGTTTCAACCGTTGTTGCAGCGATCCGTGAAATGTCACGCGAAGTGAAAGACAGTGCAGAAGTTGCACAAGTCGGCACAATTTCAGCAAACGGCGAAGCAGCAATCGGTCAACAAATCGCAGACGCGATGCAAAAAGTTGGCAACGCTGGTGTGATCACTGTTGAAGAAAACAAAGGTCTGGAAACAGAAACAACCGTTGTTGAAGGCATGCAGTTTGACCGTGGCTACTTGTCACCATATTTCACAACCAACACAGACAAAATGACAGTCGAGTTGGAAGATTGTTTGATCTTGTTGCACGAGAAGAAATTGTCATCATTGCAATCAATGGTGCCATTGTTGGAAGCGGTTATCCAATCTGGCAAGCCGTTGTTGATCATCGCAGAAGATGTTGAAGGTGAAGCTTTGGCAACATTGGTTGTGAACAAATTACGCGGCGGTCTGAAAATCGCAGCAGTCAAAGCACCTGGTTTCGGCGATCGTCGCAAAGCCATGTTGCAAGACATTGCTGTTCTGACAGGTGGCCAAGTGATTTCCGAAGACTTGGGCATGAAGCTGGAATCAGTGACCATGGACATGTTGGGTACTGCGAAGAAAGTTGCGATCACCAAAGACGAAACAACAATCGTTGATGGCGCAGGTTCCAAAGCAGAAATCAAAGCGCGCGTTGCACAAATTCAGCAGCAAATCGAAGAAACAACATCCGATTACGACCAAGAGAAATTGCAAGAACGTTTGGCCAAATTGGCCGGTGGTGTTGCAGTGATCCGCGTTGGTGGTGCCACTGAAGTGGAAGTGAAAGAACGCAAAGACCGCGTTGATGATGCATTGAACGCGACACGTGCCGCAGTTCAAGAAGGTATCATTGTTGGTGGTGGTGTTGCATTGGTTCAAGCCGCCAAAGGTTTGGGTGATGTGAAAGGCAACAATGCCGATCAAAACGCCGGTATTCAAATTGTGCGTCGCGCATTAGAAGCACCGTTGCGTCAAATCGCAGACAATGCGGGTGTTGATGGTGCGGTTGTTGCAGGCAAAGTTCGTGAGAGCGACGATGCAACATTCGGCTTTAACGCGCAAACCGAAGAATATGGCGACATGTTCAAATTCGGTGTGATCGATCCAGCCAAAGTTGTGCGCACAGCATTGGAAGATGCGGCATCAATCGCGGGTCTGTTGATTACAACAGAATCCATGGTTGCTGAAAAACCTGCACCTGCTGGCGCAGCCGGTGGCGGCATGCCTGACATGGGCGGAATGGGCGGCATGGGCGGCATGATGTAATCAGTTCGCTTTGCGAACTGATACCTGACAGGGCTTGGCCATCGGCCATTGCCCGAGAAGGTGATACATGCACCAATACGCAAGATACAAAGGGTCGCCCATCGGGCGGCCTTTTTCGTTTTACAACGCAGACTTGGAACCCCATACAGACGCCATGCGTATCATCATCCTGTCCATCCTCTCGCTTACCGCATTCGCTGCGAATTCCGTCCTTAATCGTGCTGCTGTTGCCGACGGGGCGATTGATCCTGCGGGGTTTGCGGCCATTCGGGTGAGCAGTGCGTTTGTGTTGTTGGTGGTTGTGTTTTGGATCAAGGAACGTCGGTTGCCAGATTGGCCGCCGTCAATGATGGGGCCGGTGGGGTTGTTGGTTTATATCCTTGGGTTTTCGTTTGCGTATCAGCAATTGAATACGGGGTTTGGGGCGTTGTTGTTGTTTGGCGCGGTGCAGATTGCGATGTTTGTGGCGGCGCGGGCGCGCGGGCAAGCGCCGAATGGGGTCGAAATGGCGGGAGCTGGCATTGCCTTTGCGGGTTTGGTTTATTTGCTGTTACCCAGTTTGGCATTGGGGGGCGTGATTCCGTCGGTGATGATGATTGCGGCGGGTATTGGGTGGGCTGCGTTTAGTGTGTCTGGGCAATCTGCCACGTCCGCGTTGGGGGCAACGACCAGCACTTTTGGGGTTATCCTGATCCCCGTGATTGTGATTTGGATGTTCAGTCCCGGTGCGCCTGTGCAAAATATTGGAATCATCTTGGCGGTGATTTCGGGTGCGATCACATCCGCATTAGGGTATTTGGTTTGGTATACTGTTTTACCAAAACTGGCGACCACGACGGCGGGTGTGATGCAATTAAGTGTACCTGTTATTGCGATATTGGCGGGAATCTTCCTGTTGGGCGAACCGTTTGATTTGCGGGTTTGGATTGCGTCCACCTTTGTGATAGTGGGCGTCTTGATTTCGATGTTTGCGCGAAATCGCGTAAGGTAACGCAGGGTTTGTTTGAAATCCGCATACAAAGTAACTAAATTAAAAACCGATGAAACGACTTGTAACACCTCTTCTTCTTGCTTTGGGCACACCTCAGGTGGCGCAGGCGCAGGCGCAGGAATGTATTGTTTTGCTGCATGGATTGGCACGCAGTTCGTTGTCGATGGCGGTGCTGGATTGGCGTTTACAGCGCGAAGGTTATACCACCGTCAGTATCGATTATCCGTCGGGTCAATTGCCGATTCCTGAATTGGCCGAACAAACAATTCCCCTAGGTATGCGTGCCTGTGGTGATGCGCCGAAAATCCATTTCGTGACCCATTCCATGGGCGGTATTTTATTGCGCCAGTATGCCAAAGAATATGGATCAGAAGTGACCCAAAATTGGGGGCGTACGGTCATGTTGGCGCCGCCAAACAAAGGGTCCGAGGTTGTGGACCAAATGGCCAATTGGCCCGGGTTCGAGTTGTGGAATGGCCCGGCCGGGCTCAGTTTGAACACAGGTCCCGACAGCATTCCAAATCAATTGGGTCCCGTGGATTTCGAAGTCGGCGTGATTGCCGGTACGCAATCTATATCGCCATTGTTTTCAAACCTGATTGCGGGCGAAAATGACGGCAAAGTGTCCGTTGAAAGCACCAAGGTTGAAGGCATGGCAGATCATATCACCCTGCCTGTGACGCATACGTTTATGATGAATGATCCCGCTGTTTTCAAACAGGTAGTGGCGTTTATTGAAAACGGTCGCTTTGACCCAATGTAAGGCGTAGGGTGCCCTAAAATAGGGGCTGTAAATGCGTAATAATATTGTTTTGGTGGCGGCAGTTTTTGCCCTGATAGCAGTTTTGTCATGGTCGGGTAATTTCGTGATCGGGCGGGCAATTCGCGCGGAAATATCACCTGCATCCCTGAGTTTTTGGCGTTGGGCGATTGCCAGTATTATCCTGTTACCCGTTGCATTGCGGACAACACGCGCGGAATGGGCGGCCATTCGGGGTGGTTGGAAGGTGTTGTTTGCGTTGGGATTGTTTGGTGCCGCGTTGTTTCAAACCATGACATATATCGGTTTAACCATGACGCCCGCGACGAATGCGTTGTTGTTGACGGCAGTTAATCCGATGGCCGTGATTTTGTTGGCTTGGGTGGTGCTGGGCGAACGGGCAGGTTTGCGGCAATGGATTGGGATTGCAGTCTCATTCGTCGGTGTTTTGGTTTTGGTGACACAGGGTAATATTGAGATTTTAAAAACACTTAGCTTTAATCAAGGCGATTTATGGATATTTGGCGCGGTTATAATTTGGGGTTGTTATTCTGTTTCGTTGAAGTTGAAACCCGAAGGGGTGCGCCCGATGATGGTTGTCTTTTGCACGGCCATCACAGGGGCAGTGATGATTTTTCCATTTTACCTGTGGGACGTTGCAAGTGGTGATATTTTTGCGATAAATTTGAAAACTGTTTCGGGCATTTTATACACGGGTATTTTCGCATCCGTTATCGCATTTGCCAGCTTTAACGCCGCAGTAGCGCGGATCGGGCCCAGCAAGGCCAGTTATTTCCTGCATCTGATGCCAGTGTTTGGCGCGATCTTGGCCTATATTATTTTGGGCGAACGATTAGAGGCGTATCATTTTGTTGGTTTCCCCATTGCTTTGGCAGGGGTCTTGGTTGCAACCACAGGCTAGGTTTTGGGTGTAATTTTGTTTACGTGCCCCATTTTTCGCCCTGCTTTGGCATCCGCCTTGCCATACAAATGCACGCCAACGGATGCGTCCTGTGACAGGGTTTCAACGTCCAAAACTTCGGCGCCGATCAGGTTGGTCATCACCACATTGGAATGGCGTTCGCCGTCACCCAATGGCCAGCCCGCAATGGCGCGAATGTGTTGTTCGAACTGATCAATCACACAGCCGTTTTGCGTCCAGTGACCCGAATTATGCACGCGCGGTGCGATTTCGTTGATCAGCAGGCCGCTTGGTGTGACGAATAATTCGACGCCCATGACGCCAACATAATTCAGCGCGTTCAGGATTTTGCCTGTCAGCAAAACCGCGTCCATGCGTAGTGATCCACTGATTGTGGCGGGCAGGGTGGTGGTGTGCAGGATGCCGTCGCGATGGACGTTTTCACCGGGGTCGAAACAAACCACTTCGCCTGATTGGCTGCGGGCGCCAATGACGGAAATTTCCTTGGAGAAGTCAATGAAACCTTCCAATACGCAGGGTGTGTTTCCCAATTCAGCCCATGCGGATGCGCCGTCAGTGGTCGATTTAAGGCGCGATTGACCCTTGCCATCGTAACCAAATCGGCGAGTTTTCATAATGCTGGGCGTGCCGACGGATTTTAGGGCGGCGGCCAGATCCGCATCGGTTTCGATGTTGGCGTAGGGGGCGACGTTCAGGCCAAGGCCTGTCAAAAAGTCCTTTTCGATAATACGATCTTGGCTGGTGGATAATGCATTGCGCGCGGGCAGGACGGGGCGGATCGTTTCCAATGTGTCCAGTGCGGATGCGGGAATGTTTTCAAACTCAAACGTGATGACATCGACAGTGTTTGCAAATGCGGTCAGCGCGACGGTGTCATCGTAGCGCGCGGTTGTCACCTGATCCGCGACTTGACCTGCGGGTGGGTTTGGCAAGGGCTCAAAAATGTGGGTTTTAAAGCCCAGCCTGCTGCCCGCGACACAGAGCATGCGACCCAATTGGCCACCGCCCAAAATGCCGATTGTGGCACCTTGTTTTAAGGGGTTAGTCATTGGTCGGTTCATCCGCGATAGAGGCCGAGAGTTCCGCGCGCCATGTGTCCAAACGTGTTGCCAAATTAGCGTCTGTGTTGGCCAAAATCGCTGCTGCCATCAGACCCGCGTTTGCGGCACCTGCGGCACCGATGGCCATGGTGCCAACGGGGAAACCTTTGGGCATTTGAACGATGGAATACAGGCTGTCGACGCCATTTAATGCTTTGGTTTGGATCGGGACGCCCAAGACGGGAACGCGGGTTTTGGATGCCATCATTCCCGGGAGGTGCGCCGCACCACCAGCGCCCGCGATAATCACTTGTAACCCGCGATCAACGGCCGTTTTGCCGTATGACCACAAACGATCAGGGGTGCGATGGGCGGATACGATTTTTGTCTCGTACGAAATGCCAAGCGTGTCCAAAATATCCGCTGCTTCGCGCATGGTGGGCCAATCGGATTGGGATCCCATGATTATTCCGACTTTGATCTGTGACATTTTATCGTCCTTACATTCCAGAAAGCGGCGGTATGCCTGATTTGATCGCGTTAAGCAATAATATCTGGTGTTATCTCGTCCTCGAGACGGGAAATTTTATCCTTGAGGGACAATTTGTTGCGTTTGAGCCGCTTCAACGCCAGCATATCCGCATGCAATGCCTCGCCCAATGCCGTGATCGCCACATCAAGGTCACGGTGTTCCAATCGCAGCTGTGCCAGTTCAATACGCAGCACCTCTTCGCGTGGCATTTTCGACGAATTGGTCACAATAAAGCCCTTTTTCAAACAAAGAATTGTGCCACATATAGCGCATAAGATTTATAATTCGAGGCTAAACTCTTGAGATTGGTCAATAAATTAACAATATTCGCAGGAGGTCGCCGTTATGGGGCCAGGACAGTCGCTGACAAAGGGCTTAGATATGACGAAGATTTCTTTTGCATCTCATCCATTCCTGTTGGGATTTGAGCAGTTGGACCGTTTGGTCGAACGTACCGCCAAATCTGGAAACGAGGGTTATCCACCCTATAATATTGAACAAAGCACAGACACGGCATACCGCATTACGTTGGCGGTTGCAGGGTTTCGCGACGAAGATTTAGCGATCACATTGGAAGATAGCCAATTGGTGATTCGTGGTCGCCAGGTTGACGACAGCGAGGGGCGTGTGTTTTTGCACCGTGGCATCGCGGCACGTCAGTTCCAACGCAGTTTTGTGTTGGCGGATGGCGTCGAAGTTGCGGGTGCGAATTTGGAAAACGGTTTATTGCACGTCGATCTTCAACGATCAGTGCCAAATACAATCGTTCAAACAATAGAAATTAACAAGAAATAGGATAGGCAAATGACACCACTATATGAACAAATGGGCCTGCCAAGTAACGTTGTATATCTGCGTGCTGTTGACCGCGCGGATTTATCCGGTGATGCATTGGTGGAATTCGACGAAGCGAAATACATGTTTGGCGTTTACGCTGAAGACGGACAACAAATTGCACTGGTTGACGATCAAAAGACAGCTATTGAATTGGCCGAGGAACATCGTTTTGCACTGCACTTGGTGCACTAAGATTTCACATTAAATCAAAAAAGCCGCTGCGTTTCAGCGGCCTTTTTTTGGATTGAACAGGTCTTACCCTTTGATCAAGCCCATGCTTTCCAATTTCAACAGAACCTGATGCGCGCAATTGTCCACGTCCACGTTTTCTGTTTCCAAACTCAATTCAGGTGATGTGGGAACATCGTAAGGATCTGAAATCCCTGTGAATTCCTTGATCTTGCCTGCGCGCGCCAATTTATACAGACCTTTGCGATCACGGCGTTCACATTCTTCGATCGATGTGGCGACATGGATTTCGACGAATGCGCCAAAACCTTCGACGTCTTCGCGCACGGCGCGGCGTGTGGTGGCATAGGGCGCGATGGGCGCACAGATTGCGATGCCACCGTTTTTGGTGATTTCAGACGCGACATAACCGATGCGACGGATGTTTAAATCGCGATGCTCCTTGGAAAAGCCAAGTTCAGACGACAGGTTTTTACGCACCAAATCGCCGTCCAGCAATGTGACAGGACGACCGCCCATTTCCATCAGCTTGACCATCAGCGCATTGGCGATGGTCGATTTTCCAGAGCCTGAAAAGCCGGTGAAAAATACGGTGAAACCTTGTTTTGCGCGTGGTGGTCTGGATTTACGCAATTCCTTGACTACGGCGGGGAAGGAAAACCATTCTGGAATTTCCAAACCTTCGAACAAGCGGCGGCGCAATTCTGTTCCTGAAATATTCAGAACAGTGACATTTTCACGATCTGCGATTTCGTCGTTTGGTTCGTATTGGGCGCGTTCCTGCACATAAACCATGTGTTTGAAATCAACCATTTCGATGCCCATTTCATCCTGATGTTCGCGAAACAACTCCTGAGCGTCATAGGGGCCGTAAAAATCTTCGCCGGCGCTGTTTTGACCGGGTCCTGCGTGATCGCGACCAACGATGAAGTGGGTGCAGCCGTGGTTTTTGCGGATCAAACCGTGCCAAACTGCTTCGCGGGGGCCCGCCATACGCATCGCCAAATTAAGCAAGGACATGGATGTGGTTGCGGCTGGGTATTGATCCAAAACTGCCTCGTAACAACGCACGCGGGTGAAATGATCGATGTCACCAGGTTTCGTCATGCCGACCACAGGGTGGATCAACAAGTTTGCCTGTGCTTCGCGGGCGGCGCGGAAGGTTAATTCCTGATGCGCGCGGTGCAATGGGTTGCGGGTTTGGAATGCAACCACACGACGCCAGCCCAATTTGCGAAAAAATGAGCGCATTTCGTTGGGTGAGTCGCGACGGCCACGGAAATCATAGTGCACAACAGGGGAAATGCCTGTGATTTTGCCACCCAGATAAACAGCGCCTGCGGTGTTGTGAAGGTAATTTACTGCAGGGTGTGCATCGTCGTCAGCGCCAAAAACATGCGTCGCCTCTTTGGATTTGTCAGGGGTGTAGATGTCGGATACGTCCAAGGTTGCCAAAATGACGCCCTCTTGGTCGCGCAGCGCAATTTTTTGACCTGATTTTAGATCATCCGAGAATTTGGCAGAGACATCCAATGTGATTGGCATTGGCCACAACGTACCATTCGCCAAGCGCATGTTTTGTACAACGTTGTTATAATCGTCCTGACCCAAGAAACCCGTCAGTGGGTAAAACCCACCGTTCATCAACAGTTCAAGGTCGCAAATTTGGCGCGGGGTTAAATCCCAGGATACCAATTCGGCGGCTTCCATTTTCAGCGCATCAGCGGCGTCAAATGGCGCATAAAGTTCAGGGACTGGGAGGAGGTTTTCGGCCGTCATGGGTTGATCCTACAATGCTAACTATAATATGTGTATGACATACAGTTTGTTCCGAATTATGCAACTGTCAGGCATATGATAGGAACGATTTACACTTTATTTAGCAGGTTTTGGAACAACAATCTATTTTGCAGTCCATCCACCGTCCATCGAAATGTTGGTTCCTGTAATGCCTTTGGCGGCGTCCTCGCACAGGAATGCAACGGTGTGGGCGACATCTTGAATGGTAATGAACTCTTTGGTTGGTTGGGCGGCCAATAACACGTCGCGCACAACTTCCTCTTCGGTGATGCCACGTGCCTGTGCTGTGGCGGGGATTTGGGCGCTGACCAATGGGGTTAACACGTATCCCGGTGAGACGGCATTCACGGTGATGCCGTGTTCGGCCGTTTCCAACGCGATGGTTTTCGTCAGGCCTGCAATGCCGTGTTTCGCCGCGACATAGGCTGATTTATACGGGGATGCGGCCAAAGAATGGGCGCTGGCGATATTGATGATCCGCCCCCATCCGCGTGATTTCATCGCACCGACCACCGCGCGAGTGGTGTGAAAAGACGAGGTGAGGTTGATCGCGATAATGGCATTCCATTTGTCGGTTGGAAATTCCTCGATTGGGGATACGTGTTGAATGCCTGCGCTGTTCACAAGAATATCGATCGCGCCCAGTTCGGTGGCGATTGTCGCCATCATCGCATCGATGGCATCACCGTCTGACATGTCGGTCGGGTAGTATTTTACGGGCGCATTGGATGTTTGCGATAGCTCTGTAACGATCCCTTGGATTTCGTCGACGTCGCCGAACCCGTTGATTGCTAACGTTGCGCCCATGGATGCAAATTTACGTGCGATACCCAACCCGATTCCACTGGTTGAGCCGGTGATCAGTGCAACTTTGTTTTTTAACATGTATTTTCCTATTGTTCGCTCGCTTGTGTACCGCGTTCGCGGTACGGTGTGGTGTCATATTGTGCGCGGTAGCATTTCGAAAAATGCGATGGGGATGTGAACCCGCAGGCCAGTGCGACATTGATTACGGACATATCCGTTTGCATCAACAAATTGCGCGCCTTTTGCAGACGTAATTCCATGTAATAACGTTTGGGAGAGCGATCCAAGTAGCGCCGAAAAAGGCGTTCCAATTGACGGGTGGACATACCGACATCGCGCGCCAAGATGGACGGTGAAACCGGTTCTTCGATATTATCTTCCATCATTTTGATCACGTTGGCCAGTTTGGGATGGCGGACACCAATACGAGTCGGGATGGACAAACGTTGGCCGTCTTTTTCGGTACGGGCCGAATTATAAATCATCTGATCGGCCACCCAATTGGCGGCGTCTTGGCTAAGATCCTTGGAAATAATTGACAACATCAAGTCAATTGGCGACACGCCGCCAGCGGCGGTGAAACGGTTACCATCCATGGTGAAAACTGTTTTTTGCAAGTCAACTTCTGGAAACTCTTCTTCGAAACTGTCCAGATTTTCCCAGTGGATCGTGGCGCGTTTTCCGTCCAGTAATCCCGCCTTGGCCAGTGTATAGGTTGCGGTGCAGATGCCACCGATATGCGTGCCCTTGCGCGCCTCGCGGCGTAGCCAGTTCAAAATGGGTTGCGTGGTGTTTTCACGAATGTTTAGGCCACTGCAAACCACAATCACATCGTCGCGTTTTGTATCGGTTAGACCCATATCAAGGTTGAATTGAATGGTATTTGAGGCAATGGCTGTTTCGCCACCTTCGCCAGCCAGAACCCAATCATAGGTATTGTGCTCGCTGTAGCGGTTCGCGTGGCGCAATGTTTCGACCGCACATGACAACGGGAGCTGCGAGAAATCACCAAGCAACAAGAAAACGAACCGTTTGATGGGTTTTTGATCAGTCATTAATAAACCTTAGCAAATAAGAGAGCGTGTGAGGAGCCTGTCTTTGGGCGACCTTTACGCGCGTTCACGGCTTTTACAACCAAAAAAAGTTGTTACAGCGGCAACAGCGACGCTTTTTTGCATAAAAAGTACTGGTACAGTCTGCGCCACTGTTTTAAGCATTTATTTCAAATTTATAAATGGAGTCTGAAAATGACAACGGCATGGAAAAAATCAGGATGGCGCAACAAAGAGCGAATCCAGATGCCCGATTATACGGATCAAGCAGCGCTGAATGCTGTCGAGGCCCGTTTGGCATCGTATCCGCCGTTGGTTTTTGCAGGCGAAGCCCGCGCATTGAAAGCAAAACTTGGGGCTGCATCACGCGGTGAAGCGTTCCTGTTGCAGGGTGGTGATTGTGCCGAGAGTTTTGATGAATTCAACGCCGACGCATTGCGCGACACCTATAAGGTGATGTTGCAAATGGCCGTGGTTTTGACGTTTGGTGCCAAGGTGCCTGTGGTGAAAATTGGCCGCGTTGCGGGACAATTTGCAAAGCCGCGTTCGGCGAATATGGAAACCGTGAACGGTGTGGAATTGCCAAGTTACCGTGGTGACATCATCAACGGATTGGATTTCACCCCAGAAGCCCGTATTCCAAATCCCAACAATATGTTGCGTGCCTATACCCAATCGGCGGCGTCATTGAACCTGTTGCGTGCATTTTCACAGGGTGGTTTTGCGGATATTCATCATGTTCAGGAATGGAATCTGGGCTTCGCCAATGCAGCAGGGTCGGCGCAGAAATACAAAGATTTAGCCAAGCGTATTTCTGATGCGCTGGATTTCATGACTGCCGCTGGTATCAGTTCGGACAGTACAGACGCATTGAAAACTGTGGATTTTTATACATCCCACGAAGCATTGTTGTTAGAATACGAAGAGGCATTGTGCCGGATCGACAGCACCACAAACCTGCCCGTTGCAGGGTCTGGGCATATGATTTGGATCGGGGACCGTACCCGTCAACCAGATGGCGCGCATGTTGAATTCTGTAGCGGTGTGCAAAACCCGATTGGTTTGAAATGTGGCCCAACAATTTCCACGGACGACTTGTTGCGCCTGATTGATAAGTTGAACCCTGAAAACGAAGCTGGGCGTTTGACCTTGATTGCGCGGTTTGGTGCCGGAAATGTCGGCGATCATTTGCCACGTTTGGTACAGGCGGTTCAGGCCGAAGGGCGCAATGTTTTATGGACCTGTGATGCCATGCATGGCAACACAATCAAGTCGGCATCCGGTTATAAAACCCGCCCCTTCGAGAGTGTTTTGCGCGAAGTCCAAGAGTTTTTCGCGGTTCATCGCGCCGAAGGCACCGTGCCGGGTGGCGTACATTTCGAAATGACAGGCAAGGATGTAACCGAATGCACCGGTGGCGTTAGCGCGGTTGCGGACGAAGATTTGTCATCGCGTTACCACACGGCCTGTGATCCGCGCTTGAATGCGTCGCAATCATTGGAATTGGCATTTTTAGTTGCTGAATTGCTGGAAAACCGCCGCGCTGAAAATAGCATCGCGGTTTGAATAGTGCGTTCAATCCGTTGGGATTGAACGCGAATTTTGATTTGTCTATTTGACGATTTTCAAACCAGGCCGTTTACCATTGGTGATCGGCCTTTGGTTTGCACGGACGAAATTATAGTTGGGTTCACCCAAACCACCCTCGATCATCATGCCATTGGGCATGGACTGTTTGGACACGATGCGGGTGATGTTTTTACGTGCAACGGTGAAGCGCACAGGTGGGCGTATCAATTCGCGATCCAGCGTTACAGCGCCCAAAATACGTGTCAGCAATCCTTTTTCATCCTGAAGCGGCATCAAGATCATCCGCCCCATCACGTGACGCCCACCAGCCAATTGCCCCTGAAGACGTAATTCGGCGATTTGGGGCGTTGCCAAAACATCGGCAGCGATGTCGGTGAACATTTGGCGATCCACCTTTTCGAACAAGGCATGACTTGGCATGCCACGCAATTCCATGCCCAACAGATCGCAAACCTCGATTCCCGCCAAACGGAAGCGGGGGGAACCCTGTTTCACCGCCTCGAGTACAAACGTGTGTTCCAGCGTATTTTTTATTTTACGCGGGTCAATTTCGGATCGCGTCGGCGCAAGACGATCGCCACGCAGGGTTTCCCAATACTCAAACAAATCATTGATGATTTTGTCTTTCATATTCGTATCCCGCTTAAATAGAGGAACAATATTGTTGTCCTGTTCAATTCTTGGTCGCATTGGTCAATCTCGCATGGCATAATAATGTTAATGACGAAGGCCTCACTGAAATTAAGTGGGCAAAGTCAGATTACAACGCTTTTGACACAATTTTGTCTAAAGTGAGAGTGAGGAGTTATTAAATGGTTAACTCAATGACAGGTTTTGCAACGTTGACAGGTCAGATTGATGACCTGTCTTGGGTGTTGGAGATCAAAAGTGTCAACGCACGTGGGCTGGATGTGCGGATGAGGTTGTCGGACGGCGGCGAGATTTTAGAACCTTTTATTAAGAAAAAAATTTCCAAAATGGTGAGCCGTGGTGCTGTGAACGTGTTTTTGCGCACAGAGAATCGCACGAATTTGGGGCTGCCGCACCTGAATTCTGATGTTTTGGCGCGGGCATTGGAGGCGATTAATCAGATCGAAGACATGTCAAATGCATCGGGACATACCCTGAGTGCGCCATCGGCCGCGGATGTTTTGGGAGTGCGCGGTGTGTTTGAGCCGTCAATCCAATTGGCGGATACCGATGCGTTGGTGCGCGAGGTTTCTGCGCAAATCCCCGCGTTGATAAACAGTTTCATCGCCAGTCGTGCGGCTGAAGGGGCGGCGTTGCAGGTGATTTTGGCGCAACAGATCGAAACAGTAGCCACCTTGACCAAACAGGCAAAAGCGGCGGCAGGCGAGCGTCAAAAAATGGTGGCCACGCGATTGCGTGAAAATCTGTCATTGATTATGTCGCAAACGGATGGGCTGAATGCGGAACGGTTGGAGCAGGAATTGGCGTTGTTGGCGGTGAAGGCAGACATCAGCGAGGAAATTGATCGCCTGTGCACCCATGTGGATGCGGCGCGTGAGTTGTTAAGCACATCAGGGCCGATTGGGCGTAAATTTGATTTTCTGATGCAGGAATTCAACC
This sequence comes from uncultured Rhodobacterales bacterium, assembly GCA_963976255.1. Classification (GTDB taxonomy): domain Bacteria; phylum Pseudomonadota; class Alphaproteobacteria; order Rhodobacterales; family Rhodobacteraceae; genus Amylibacter. Next base: position 33,534 of record CAXBJO010000007.1, on the reverse strand, counting down.
GCGAGGCAAATACCCTGTGTTCCAAGTCGGGATCGACGGAATTAACGCGCATAGGGCTTGAATTGAAGACCGTGATCGATCAAATGCGTGAACAAGTTCAGAATGTGGAGTAAGTGATGGCAATGCAACGCAGAGGTTTGTTGATAATTTTATCCTCTCCGTCGGGGGCGGGTAAATCGACCTTGTCGCGGATGTTGCTGGATTGGGATCCAAGTCTGCGATTTTCGGTGTCGGCAACGACGCGCCCCCCACGCCCAGGCGAGGTTGATGGGCGCGAATATTATTTCAAAACCCGTGATGAATTTCAGGCCTTGGTCGATGATGGCGAGATGTTGGAACATGCCGAAGTGTTTGACAATCTGTACGGATCACCGATGGAACCAGTGGAAAGTGCGGTGTCCAAGGGGATTGATGTCGTGTTCGATGTGGATTGGCAGGGTGGCCAACAAATTCGTGCATCCGCCATGGCACGTGATGTGGTATCAATTTTCATCCTGCCGCCATCAATTACCGAATTAGAGCGGCGATTATCCGCACGCGGCCAAGACAGCGCCGAAGTGGTTGCGCATCGGATGTCAAAGTCAAAAGGCGAGATAAGTCACTGGAAAGAATACGAATATTTGATTGTGAATGATGATTTACAACAGTCGTTTGAGGTGCTGAAATCGATATTGGTATCCGAGCGTACCAAACGCATTCGCCGCCATGATTTGAAAGCGCATGTGGATAAGTTGAATGCCGAATATGAGGATTTAACATGAGCATTTATGCATTTGACGGCATTGGCCCTGACCTGCCTGACAATGGCGATTATTGGATTGCGCCCAATGCAGTGGTCATTGGGCGAGTGCGGATGGAAATGGCGACGTCCATTTGGTTTGGTGCGGTTTTACGTGGTGACAACGAGCGTATCACCGTCGGCGCGGGATCGAATATCCAAGAAAATTGCGTTTGCCATACCGACATTGGGTTTCCTTTGACGATTGGGGCAGAGTGTACCATTGGGCACAGTGCGATTTTGCATGGCTGTACGGTTGGCGACAACAGTTTGATTGGCATGGGGGCGACGATTTTAAATGGCGCGGTGATTGGTCGGAATTGCATGATTGGCGCGGGCGCATTGGTGACCGAGGGCAAGGTCATTCCAGACAACAGCTTGGTTGTGGGCATGCCCGCCAAAGTGATTAAAACGTTGGATCAGGATGCGATTGATGGGTTAAAAAAGTCAGCGATTGGATACCAGGAAAAGATGCGAATGTTCCGCAGATCCCTGACACCTATATCTGAATGACCACATGGTCATTGCTGTGTGACAGTTGCATGGTTTTCGATGTGTCATTCAGTGCCAACCGCGCCAGTTCAAAGTGCACCTCTGACGGCGATAGGTTCGCATTCTCCTGATGCCCTGACAGATGGTCCCAATTGGCATTTGCACAGTTTAATTTTGTGCCCTGCGCCGTTAGAGTTGTCCCATTGTCGCTGGATGAAATGGTGATTTTTCCACCACGCGGCATTGCGGATTCCAAACAGAGGATCAGCAAAAATACCACCTTGGTATCGGCGCGCGTTGTCGGGGTTGGAATTGTCCATTCCACCTGACAGCGAGTATTCAGGTAAACATCCGCCAGCACCTTGGCAATTTGGGTGGCCGATACATCACTGCCATGAGAGGTACCAAAGGCGGTGCGAAAAAAGTTTAGTTTGGCGTTGGCGTTTTGAATGCTGTCGGCGGTCAAATCAAACTCGGGTGTGCGCGTTGCACCTGCCAATTCCATCAGTTCCATGCCATTGCTGATCGCGCCCAATGGATTGGCCAGATCATGGCAAATGCGCGCGCTTAATAATGATGCAAGGGCAGGATTTTTATTGTACATAGTGAGGACTTATCCGTTGAAAAGGCATGAGAATGAATGAATTTTTGACACCGGGGCAACTGGTAACCCATCCATGCCAACCAGATTGGGGCATTGGGCAAGTCCAATCTGTCGTGAATGGGAAAATTACGGTGAATTTCCAAGAAAGAGGTAAAGTTGTCATTATCAGTACTGAGGTTAGATTGAGCTTAACTTCTTGAAATCAATCATAAGTTGTGAGACATGTTATGCAAGGGCTGATATGATCGACGACACAACGCAGATGTATCGAATTTGAATGAACAAAACGTAAAATAATGCAGATAAATAGCGATAACTTAGCCATAAAAATTGCGCAAACTGATACGGAATTGCAGGCAGCACAGCGCCTGCGGTACCGCGTTTTTGTGCAGGAAATGGGCGCTCAGGCCACGGACACGGATCACGCGGCAGGGCTGGAGTGCGATAATTTTGATCCCTATTTCGACCATTTGATCCTGATAGATACGACGAACCTTGACCCCTTGAACAATGTGGTGGGGGTTTATCGATTGATGCGCGGCGATGTGGCGGCCAAGGGCATCGGGTTTTACGGTGCATCAGAGTATGATTTGACCAAATTGGAAAATTCGGGACGAAGGGTGATGGAATTGGGGCGTTCGTGTATCGATCCCGCATTTCGTGGCGGTGTGGCGTTACATCTGATGTGGAATGGATTGGCGCAATATGTTCAGGATCATGGCATTGAAATATTGTTCGGGGTTGCGTCGTTTCATGGCAACCGTGTGGATGATGTCGCCCAAGCATTATCCCTGTTGCATCACAACCATTTGGCGCCGGATGATTTGCGCGTGGTGGCGCAGGTATCCCATCATGTGGACATGAATATTTTGGCGCTGTCCGATATTGATAAACTGACTGCGATGCAACAAATGCCGCCGCTGATAAAAGCGTATTTGCGTTTGGGTGGCTGTGTGGGACAAGGCGCATTTGTTGATCAGGGGTTTAATACGATCGATGTTTGCTTGGTTATGGATACACAGCGTATGTCCGCCAAACACAAAGCGATTTATCAAAAAGGAGTGACATGATGCATGCTTGGAAAGGGATCGCGCAACCGGCGCTGGATCGCCCGACGTTGTTATCATGGCCACTGTTGTTGGTGCGTGTGATCGCGGTGGTTTCCTTGGTTTTAACCATGTTTATCCCATTGCTTTTGGCACGCATGGTCGGGTGGAACCATTTGGGTCAACTGATCGTAAAATTCACGTGCCGAGGTGCGTTGATGTTGATGGGTATTCGCTTGGTGCAATTGGGACGCCCGATGCAACATGCGGGGGCGGTGGTGGCCAACCATTCATCGTGGTTGGATATTTTCACCCTGAACGCGGCGCAAAAGGTTTATTTCGTATCCAAAGATGATGTGGCCAGTTGGCCAGCCATTGGGTTTATCGCCCGCAAAGTGGGAACTGTTTTCATTCGCCGTGCGCGCACCGATGCGGTGCGTCAGAAAAGTGTTTTTCTGGAACGCATTGAAAAGGGGGATAAATTACTGTTCTTCCCCGAAGGCACCAGCACAGACGGCCGCCGAGTATTACCGTTTAAATCATCGCTGTTTGCCGCATTCTTCGAAGAGGGATTGCCCGAACTAACATGGATACAACCCGTCACAGTGAATTATATTGCCCCCGCAGGTAAGCGGCGCAATTGGTATGGCTGGTGGTACGAAATGGGGTTTTTCGAGGCGATTGGAATGGTTTTATCCAAATGGAAACAGGGTCATGTAGAATTGATTTTTCATGCCCCATTGGATGTTGCCAAATTTGAGGATCGCAAGGCAATCGCCTTGGCCGCCGAAGCGACCGTGTTAAGTGGCCTGCACCTTAGGTAATGCGTTTCATATATGCGCCCAGCATGGCCGCGGGATCATCGCTGTTCCATAATTCCGAACCAAGGGCGATGAAATCGGTGACGGGTGCCAGTGTTGTTGCGGCCTCGAGTGTGACGTTTCCCTCGGCGATGATTGGCAATTCTACCATTTGAGTCCACCATTCGAAGTCGTCGAATGCGGCAACGGCGCCGTCGCCCAATGCGGTTTGTGTGACGGGGCCAAAGGCGACGTAATCGGCGGTCATTTCGCCTGCGGTCATGCCTGCGTGGCGCGATGTGCCACAATGGGTGCCAATGATCGCATCCTCGCCCAATTCATCCCGAATATCGCGCAGAGATTTGGCCGCATCGACCCGGTGAACGCCGTCCAGACCCAAGCCATCGACCATTCGAAAATGCGTTGTAATCACCGCACTGACGTCGCGGGCATGGGCGGTTTCGCGCATCAGATCCGCATGGCGGCTGATGGTGCTCTCGTCCTCTGACAGAAGACCCAAGCGGACACAGGCCAACGGATGTGCATCCATGACGGATGCCAAAGTGGTGCTGTAAAATGACAGTTCAGCGTCCGTTGGGGTAATAAGATAGATTTGTGTTGTTTCTGGAACTGTATCTGACATCGCGGTGGGCCTTTTGATTTTAGGGGGGTTTAACCCCGCGTTGCACGCAGGTCAAAGGGAGAAAACAATGATCCGTGACCAAAATAGTGGGAAAAAGTGGGTAAATTGTCTCATTTGGACAGGAAAGCGTTGCGTGAATCGCCTTAACGTGTGACAGGTGTTGCCACAGAGGCAGTGGCTTAATGATAGTGGTTTTTGCGCTGTAAGCATTACGGTAATGTTTTACAGTTACACAAATGACAGAAACCCAGAGTGGGAATGACATGAATAAAGTATTTGATACCAATGTGGCCGATGCGCCCGTAATGAAGGCACGCGACTGGATACAGGTTTTGGCGAAGTACCGCACACCGAGCCTGACGCGCAGTATTTTCGAGTTGGCGGTCACGCTGGTGCCATTTGCCGCCCTTTGGGCGCTGGCATGGGTTAGCTTGTCATATTCACATTGGTTGGCATTTGCACTGTCCTTGATCAACGGTCTGTTTGTGGTGCGGTTGTTTGCCATTCAGCACGATTGTGGTCACGCATCATTCTTTACGAACCGTAAGGTTAGCGATTGGGTTGGACGTGGTTTGGGCATTTTAACAGTGACACCATATGATGTGTGGCGCCGTGTGCATTCTGAACATCACAGCGCGTCGGGTAATTTGGATCGTCAGGGCATGGGGGACATCCCCACCGCCACGGTCGAGGAATTTCGGGCCATGACACCGCGCAAACAATTTGCGTATCGTTTGTACCGGCATCCGTTTGTTTTGTTCGCCTTGGGGCCGGCATATTTGTTTATCCTCCAGAACCGTCTGCCAATCGGACTGATGAATGCAGGCGCAAAATATTGGACCAGCGCGATGGGCACGAATGTTGCCTTGGTTGTGATCTTGGGTTTGATCTATTTCTTCGGCGGATGGGCACCTTTGGTTTTGATCTTCTTGCCAAGCACAGTTTTGGCCGCGACTGTTGGGGTTTGGTTGTTCTATGTTCAACACCAATTCGAAGTGACGCATTGGGAAAAGGAAGATGAATGGGACATGCATCAAGCGGCACTTGAAGGCAGCTCGCATTATGATTTGCCGCTGGTTTTACAATGGTTCAGTGCCAACATTGGTATCCACCACGTGCATCACCTGTACAGCCGTATTCCATTTTACCGCTTGCCGCAGATTATCAAAGATCATCCAGCGCTGAGTGAAAACCAACGCCTGTCGATCCGCGAGAGCCTGAAATCGGTGAAATTGCACCTGTGGGACGAGGCAGAGCGCCGTTTGGTGTCGTACAAAGAAGTGAAAGCCAAATACGGCTAAGGGTTACAAAAATTCAAACAAAAAGGGCGCGCTCATCTGAACGCGCCCTTTTTTGTAATTGGGATTGATTTAAGAGCGCAGGATTGATGTCCCTGCATACAGGGCGGTTTCGCCCAATGATTCCTCGATACGGATCAATTGGTTGTATTTTGCCAATCTGTCGGAACGTGCCAACGAGCCTGTTTTAATCTGACCGCAATTCGTGGCAACAGCCAGATCAGCAATGGTTGCATCCTCTGTCTCGCCTGAACGGTGCGACATAACGGATGTGAAACCTGCGCGGTGCGCCATTTCTACGGCTTCTAATGTTTCGGTTAATGTTCCGATTTGGTTGACTTTGACCAAGATGGAATTTGCCGAACCCTGTTCGATCCCCGTCGCCAAACGTTCGGTGTTTGTGACGAATAAATCATCGCCAACCAATTGGCATTTGTCGCCAATCAAATCGGTCAAGGCCTGCCAGCCATCCCAATCGTCCTCGTCCATGCCATCTTCGATGGAAATGATTGGATAGTTGGCGACAAGGTTTGCCAAATATGCGGCATTTTCCTTTGACGACAGTTTTTTGCCTTCACCTTTGTAATTGTAAACGCCATCGGCATAATATTCGGATGCGGCGCAATCCAGTGCCAGATAAACCTCTTCGCCTGGTTTATATCCTGCTTTTTCGATCGACTTCATGATGAAATCCAACGCATCGGTGGTGGAATTCAGATTTGGGGCAAAACCGCCTTCGTCGCCGACGCCTGTGTTGTGACCGGCGGCTGACAATTCAGCCTTGAGGGTGTGGAAAATTTCCGCGCCGATACGGATTGCGTCGCGGATGTTTTCCGCGGCCACGGGCATGATCATGAACTCTTGGATGTCGATGGGGTTGTCGGCGTGTTCGCCGCCATTGATGATGTTCATCATCGGCACCGGCAATACGCGCGCTGATGTGCCACCGATATAGCGGTACAGGTGTTGGCCTGTAAATTCTGCTGCCGCTTTGGACACAGCCAGTGATACGCCCAAAATGGCGTTGGCGCCTAAGCGTGCTTTGTTTGGGGTGCCATCCAATTCGATCATGGCTTCGTCGATTTCGACCTGTTCCAATGCATCCGCGCCGACCAATGCTTCGGCGATTTCGCCGTTCACGGATTCGATCGCTTTTAAAACACCTTTGCCCATGTAGCGTGACTTGTCGCCGTCGCGCAATTCAACCGCTTCGTGTGCGCCTGTGGATGCGCCTGATGGAACTGCTGCGCGACCCATTGTGCCGTCTTCCAGAAAGACGTCGACTTCGACCGTGGGGTTGCCACGGCTGTCCAATATTTCGCGTGCGATGATGTCGATGATTGTGCTCATAGGGCTATCCTTGGTGGCTGATAATTCGTTGTGCATTCTTTAACGCAGTCATGCGCGGGATGCAAAGAGTTCAGGGTGCGCCGATCAGGGATGCGATGTAAACCCAGATTGGCAATGTGACGGCGCTGATTAATGTGGACTGTGCAATCATGGTGGCAACCGGGCGGCGTGCGGCACCAAAACCAGCGGCCAACACATGCGCCGCTGATGCGGTGGGCAGGGCGGCAAACACGATCAGAGCGGCGGCGTGATCGGGTGACAGCGTAAACAACAGGCTGATGAGAATGGCCATGATCGGCATGACCATTAATTTGATGGTGTTCAACAAGCCGCGAAACAGATCCAACCGCGCCAACGCCGTCCAATCCATCGTTGCCCCAATGGACAGCAACGCCAATGGAATCGCCGCCGCCGCCAACAGGTCAATCGGTGCCATAATCGGTGCGGGGATTGTGGTGCCCGATATGCCGACCAAAACGCCTGAAAAGCTGGCTAAAAAGAACGGGTTCATCGCAACGGTTTTAATGGTTTTAAATAATCCCAACCCATTGCCGCGTGACAATGCGCTGACCGCCAAAATATTGGCCATTGGCACGGCCATGCCAACCACAATCGGCATCAATGCCGTGGCCGCAGGTGCCAAGGATTGTGCCGCTACCAAACCAAGGGCGGTATTAAATCGCCATGAACATTGCCAAAGACCAGCGAAATCAATGAAGGTATCGGGCCCCCAGCGACGACACAGATACGCCAGCACCATGGCCGCAAACAGCAACGCCCACACCGAAACGCCGATGACGGCCACCTGTGTTAATGGAATCGGGCGGCTGGCGGTGGCGGAAAACAACAGGGCAGGGAATAAGATGTCGAAGTTGAGGCGATCCAACCCCGTCCAGGCATTTTCGGACAGGCGATTACGTACCAAACCACCCAAACCAACCAGCAAGAAAACTGGGATCAGGGCGGCAAGGATGGTTAGGAACATCATTTATCCGACTTTTTGGGCACACCGTAAAGTTCTAGCCGATGCCCGCGCAATTCATATCCCAACTTTTCCGCGATCCGTAACTGCAACGCTTCGATTTCGGGATCGACGAATTCAATCACTTTGCCCGATTGAATATCAATCAGGTGATCATGGTGTTCGCGTTTGGCATCCTCGTAACGCGCACGACCATCGCCAAAATCAATGCGATCCAAAATTCCCGCTTCTTCGAACTGTTTGACGGTGCGATAAACGGTGGCGATGGAAATTGAACTGTCCACATCGGTGACACGCGAATAGATGATGTCCACGTCAGGGTGGTCGTTAGAGTTTTCCAACACCTGTGCGATAACGCGGCGTTGTTCGGTCATGCGAAGCCCAGATGACAGGCAGCGTTCGATAATGCTGGCCATTATAACAGATCCGGTTCGCGACCCAATCGCCGCGCAAGCGGCGCAATCGTCAGACCTTGGACAATGATCGAGAACAGAACGACCACATAGGTCGCGGTCAGGATCAGTGGTTTGTATTCGTTTTCGGGCAAGGACAGCGCCAAAGCCACGGAAATCCCGCCCTTTAGGCCACCCCAAGTCATAATCGGAATGACGTCTGAGGTGAATTGACGGAACGGTTTAAGCAGGATGATTGGGATCGAAACAGCGGCAAAACGCGCAACCAGCGCCAAAACAATCGACATCAACCCAGCGATCACCGCATCGATATTAAATGCAACGGCGAACACCTCGATTCCGATCAACAAGAACAAAACCGCGTTCAAGATTTCGTCGATCAATTCCCAAAATTTGTCCAGATATTTGCGTGTCTCTTCGGACATGCCGTATTTCATGCCGACGTCGCCGATGAACAGGCCCGCGACTACGGCCATGATTGGCCCAGACATATGCAAGTAAACCGCCAATTGATAACCGCCAAAGGCCAGGCCAAGCGACAACAAAACCTCTAGGGCGTAATCATCGATGCGTTTCATCAACTGGAATACTAAGAATCCCAGAACCGCACCCAATACCGCGCCGCCCAACGCCTCTTTGAGGAATAATTTCCCAGCACCTTGCAATCCTTGGTCGGCGCTTTCACCCGTTGGGAATGCGATGCCAACAAGAACAAGGAAGACGACATACCCGACGCCATCATTAAACAGGCTTTCGCCCGCGATTTTGGTTTCCAGAGTTTTGCGCAAATTTGCTTCGCGTAGGACACCCAAAACGGCCACGGGATCAGTGGGGGAAATCAGGGCGCCAAACACCAGCGCGATCAGGATCGGAACACCCAAGAACAGGTTGAAACCATATCCCACAATCAACGTCGAAATTGCGATACCTAATGTGGCCATCAGGAAAACAACCCATGCCTGGGCGCGCAGATCGCTGATTTTGACGTGCAATGCACCTGCGAACAACAGCAGGCCAAGCATTCCCTCTAGTAGTGCGGACGAAAATTCAAGGTCATCGACAGCTTCGCGGATCTGCGTTGCCATGCCCAGTGAAGGTGCTAGAAAATCAACGATCAAGACACCAATCGAGGCCAACAACGCAACGATTAAAATGCCAATGGCAGAGGGGAGTTTGAAAAACAGATAGTTGATCGACCCAAATGCACCCGCCAACACGATAAGCAGTGATGCGACCTGTAAAACTGTCATGATTAATTCCCAATGTTTCCCCCTTTTAGCAGGGGTGGGAAAGGCAGGTAAAGGATCAAAATAAAAACGCCCAGACAGGGGATGTCCGAGCGTCTAAATGTGGAACTGTCGTGAAAATTAACCGTCGAAATCCACGGTTTCAGTTAATTTCAATGATGCACCACGCAGTTTTGCAATATCTGCCAATGGCGTGTCGTCAGGCGTAAATGTGCCCCAACTGGCGACCAAATCTGATGCGCTTAGCTTTGGGTTGATTGGGTATTCGCCATTCGCCTCGGCATAGATTTTTTGGGCTTCATCGCCTGATAACCATTCCATCAACGTCAGTGCGTTTTCACGGTTTGGCGCGGCCTTGGTCATCGCGATGCCCGAAACATTTAGGTGGGTTCCGCCGCCCTCGAATGTTGGGAACACGATGCGCACAGCGTTGGCCCATGGTTGTTGTTCTGGATCGGCCAACATTTTGGCCATGTAATATGTGTTGCCCACGGAAATATCACATTCGCCTGCAAAGATTGCTTTGACTTGGGCGCGATCATTGCCTTGGGGTTTGCGTGCAAGGTTTGCCTTGATGCCTTCTAGCCATGCTTTGGTATCCGTTTCACCACGGTTTGCGATCATGGCGGATGTCAGCGCCAAGTTATATGCGTTGGTGCCAGAGCGGATACAAATCCGATCTTTCCATTTTGGGTCTGCCAAATCTTCGTAGGTTGTGACTTCGCCGACTTTGACCCGATCCTTGGATGCGTAAACGATGCGGGCACGTGATGTAATTGCGAACCAATTGCCGTCTGGATCGCGAAATTCAGCAGGGATATTGGCCGATAATACATCCGAAACGACAGGTTGGGTCACGCCCGCATCAACCACGCCGCTGAGGCGGGAAATGTCCACGGTTAGCACAACATCCGCAGGCGAGCGATCACCCTCGGCCAACAATTTTTCGACCATGCCCTTGGACAGAAATTGAACGTTTACGTTGATACCCGTTTCGGCCTTGAATGCGTCGAACAGAGGTTTCACCAATTCGGGTTGGCGGTATGAATAAACATTCACCTCTTGGGCCAATACGGGTGCAGTTGTTGCCGCAATGGTCAGTGCCAGAGCGGTGGTGCGTGAGAAAAACATTTCGAATCCTGTTGTTAATTTGTGCCCTGTCATAACCCGACTAAAATAGTCGGGTCAATAGTTGAGCGAAATACATGGGATTAAATTTCCCGCTCAAAGGGATGGTTTTTCGTCCTGTTTCACCGCATCCCACAGGGCGTCCATTTCATCTAAGTTGGACTGCGCCGGTGTTTTTCCCATGGCGGCCAGTTTTTGTTCCACACCTTCAAAGCGGCGTTGGAATTTTTTGTTGGCTGCGCGTAATGCTTCTTCGGGGTCGATGTTCAAATGACGTGCAAAGTTGGCCATCACAAACATCAGATCACCATATTCTTCGACTTGGTCAACGTGGGTTTTGGTTGCGCGGGCTTCGGCCAATTCGGCGATTTCTTCGCTGATTTTATCTGTGACGCCTGAAATATCCGGCCAGTCAAACCCCACCCGCGCGGCGCGTTTTTGTAGTTTCACGGCGCGGGTTAGGGCGGGTAAATTTAGCGCGATCCCATCCAATGTTTTGGCAGGGGTGTCGGATTTTGTGGCGCGTTCAGCAGCCTTGATTTTTTCCCAATCCGCCACTTGTTGGGTGCTGGATTTATCGCGGGACTCGTTGCCAAACACGTGGGGATGACGGTGAATCATTTTATCGGCGATGTTTTTGGTGACAGTTTCAAAGGTGAAATGCCCGTCCTCTGATCCCATTTGGGTGTAGTAGACGACCTGGAGTAATAAATCGCCCAGTTCGCCCTCAAGTTCAGCCCAGTCGGATTGATCGATGGCTTGGGCAACCTCGTATGCCTCTTCGATTGTATAGGGGGCGATGGATTTGTAGGTTTGTTCAATGTCCCATGGGCAGCCCGTTTTTGGGTCACGCAATCGGGACATGATTTCCAACAATCGTGGCAAGCCGCCCGATGCATCAAGGCAGAGTTTTTGGCTGTCGGCATGTTTCATTTTCTTACCTTGGTTAACGGAGCTTCGCATTATGATGAGCGCTGACGCGCGATGTCCCTGCGGGAGTGCTCCCGCACGGGGAGATATTTGTTCAAAGTAAAATCTAGGCGTTGGCGCGTTCTAAAGCTTGTTCGAGATCATCAATCAGATCACCTGCGTCTTCGATCCCGATGGACAGGCGCAGGAGGCGGGGGTCGACGGGGAAGCCTTCGCCCGAAACGGTGGCGCGATGTTCGATCAAACTTTCGACGCCGCCCAAGGATGTGGCGGGGTAGAAGACGTTGCAAAAACGGGTGACGTCGATGGCGGTCTTGGCGTCACCTTTGACGATCAGGGACATCATGCCGCCAAATAGGCGGCCTGTTTGGGCGGCTTGGATGGCGTGGCCGGGATGGCTTGGTAATCCTGGATAGAGGACTTTCTCGATCAGGGGGTGATTGTCGAAATGATAGGCGATGCGGTTGGCGTTTTGGGTGGCACGTTCGACGCGCAACAAGAGTGTGCGCATCCCACGGATCAAAAGGAAAGCATCGAAGGATTGTAAAACCGTGCCTTGGAGTTTGCGGGTCAAGGCGATGTCATCCCAATAAGCACCTGTGTCGCGGGTCGAGAGGGCGCCCGCGGTGACGTCCGAGTGACCGTTGAGGTATTTGGTGGCGGAGTGCATGGAAATATCTGCACCGAAATTGAGTGCTTGGGTTGCGATGGGTGGGGTGCCAGTGCAATCAGTGAGGAGTTTTGCGCCGTACTTGTGGGCAATGTCGGCGGCGGCCTGTATATCGGTGATTGTCCAGTCGGGATTATTGGGGGTTTCGGCCCAGACAAGAGCAGTATCATCGCGCATGGCGTCGGCGAGTTCAACGAGATCGCCTGCTTCGTAATAAGAGACGCGCAGGCGCGCCTTGGCGGCGTAGGTTTGGAATTGGTGCAGGACGCCGTGGTACATGGCGCGGGGTACGACGACGTGGGCGTTAGCGTCCAGGTGGTCGATGACGGCGGTAGCGGCGGACATGCCTGATGAGAACAGGAGGGTGTCGGTGGCCTCTTCCAAATCAGCGATCATGCGTTCGGCGTGGGTGGTGGTTTCGTTGCCGTCACGTTTGTACCAATAGGGCTGGCGGGGTTCGTAGTTTTCATCCCGTGCATAAGTGGCGGTGGATTGGATGGGGGGGATAATGGCACCGGTTTCGGGATCGAGATAACGAAGCGCTTGTGCGATGCGGGTGGCGGCAGAGAGTTTTTGGTTTGATTTGGTCATCACAGAGCCTTTGACGTGTGTTTTCAAAAGCGTAGACGGGATGCGATCGATGGGCAAGGATTAGGGGGTATTTTTCACGCTATTTTGAGATGTCCCAGGTGGACATGTGGTTAAGTAATTGTTTTTATTTGATTTTCGGAATGTTGCTTTGTTGCCAATATGTTAATCTTGTCCCAAAGTTACAAAACGCATTAACGCATCCAGCCACTATCATTCCTGAGCGTATAGTTTAAAGGAAGGAGTATCGCGAAGGAGAGCGGATTATGGAAACTGTCGAGAATGTTGTTGATCTGATTGGTGCGGCAAAAGCCAATGCGAAAACCTGTGAGGATCGCATTTCCGAGGTTATGAACGCGATGGGCGGACAGACCGGTTCGAATGCGCAGATTGAAGAGTTGCGGGCGGCGACGGTGGCGTTGGAATTGGTGGCGGTTGATATTTTTTCAGTGTTCGAAGTACGGATGCAGCATCATTTTAAACGCGGCCCGTTTGCACGCAAGTTGAAGGCCAAACTGTTGGATGCGGGCAAGGCGGAATTGGCGCATCGGTTCCATCAATATTATTTGGCGATCAATGTGTTGAAACATGGCACGGGTGCCAGTTTTCGCGAGTTGCGCGATGATCAAAGCGCGGGGTTTATATTGCGGGCCGAGGACGCGATTATTGGGGCGGGTACGTCCGAACCCGTTGGTTTGGTTGATGTGACGGTTCAGGGGTTCTTTGACGGGTTGAGTACGACGATATTGGATGCTTATGGTTTTTTGGAGAAGCGTTAGGGGTCAGCGCGTGAGCCGCCATAACTGAAATAGTGCAACACAGGACGTGAGGGCGGTGAGCGTCAACCATACAGCTCCCGACTGTTCCAAATAAACGATGCCAGTATCGGCGTCGAAACATCGACCCATCTCGTTGAAGCAATCATACCATTTGAAGTAAAGCATGTAATAGGCGAAACCGAAAATTAGCGACAAGCCCATGGATGCGATGACGATTATTTTTCTGGTGAAAGCATTCATAACTTGATCGTACATGCAGTACGCGAAAGTTCAATGGGTGGCTTGTGGGTGTTGTAGGCGTTGAATGTTTTCAAACCGAATGCAGCAGACGCGGTTGATTTATTCGCACATATTGATCCGTAAGTTATGTTTGCGCCTTTACCAATATTGGCGCGGTGCTTTACTTTGGCTCTGCGCAGCCATACATTTTTAGATAACAATTTGACGATAATATATTTGAAATTACTTGGATGAGTGGCACATGGGACTTTCAGTCATTGGTGCCGGATTTGGTCGAACAGGAACTGAATCCCTTAAAAATGCGCTGGAAATTTTGGGCTATGGCCCTTGTTATCACATGTTTGAGGTGCTGCCTTATCCAGAGCGTGTCGCAACATGGCGGGCAATAGCATCAGGTGAAAAACCAGACTGGGATCACGTTTTTTCCGGGTTTGGCGCAACCGTTGACTGGCCTGGTGCATCTTATTGGCGTGAACTTAGTCGTCATTTCCCGAAAGCAAAAATAGTATTGTCCATCCGTGATGCAGACAGTTGGTATGACAGTATGGATAACACAATACTTCCGATCTTGCGCAATAGCGATGACATGGAGTCTATTGGTATTAAGGTGATCTCGGAGCGTGTTTTTGCTGGAAAAATCAACGATCGTGAGCATATGATTGACGTTTTCAACAAGAATATTGCAGAGATTCAAGCGGCGTTTGGAACGGATCGATTGCTGACGTATCAGCTTGGCTCTGGCTGGGAACCTTTGTGTCAGTTTCTGGGGTGTGAAATTCCAGACGAACCATATCCGTTCGGCAATAGTTCTGAACAGTTTGAGGGAAAAGTTGCCGCTGTTACGAACACGCCATCAGGTTGATTCCATCCAGTTTCTGTTCGGAACGTTGGTTGGTGTTTGGTTTGGTCATTGGCCCGCAGTTGCCCGCGAGCCGTTGAGTTTATATCCCTAATGCGCGGTAGCTGTCGGAGATTTTTGTGAGAGCCAGCACATATGCGGCGGTGCGCAGGCTGTCGATTTTGTCGTCACCGCGCCATGTGTCGTGCATTTGTTGATAGGCGGTGCGCATGGTGTCTTCGAGACCTGAACGCACCAATTCCAATTCGCCCGCACCTTGGAAGAATTTGGTTTTGAAGTTTTCAGAAACCGGTTTGCCCGTCATGCGTTCCAACTCTTCGATCAGCAGGTGATTTGAGGATTCTTGTTGGCGGCGTTGCATGCGGCCAAAGCGGATGTGGGACAGGTTTTTGACCCACTCGAAATAGGACACGGTTACACCGCCGGCATTTGCATACATATCGGGGATGATGACCGTGCCAGCCGCGTTCAGGATTTCGTCGGCGCCTGCTGTGACGGGACCGTTCGCGGCCTCGATAATCAGGTTTGCTTTGATCCGATCGGCGTTCGAGAGGTTGATGACCCCCTCCAACGCGGCGGGGATCAGGATATCACAGTCTTTTTCCAGAACTGTTGAACCATTGGGGGTGAATTCGCCACCTTTGAAACCCTTTACGCCGTGATTTTGGCGGATGTAGGCGCTGAGGGCTTCGATATTCAATCCTTTGTCGTTGATGACAGCACCGTCGCGTTCAATTACGGCAGTGATTAATGCGTTGTCTTCTTCGGCTAGGAATTTTGCGGCGTGATAGCCCACGTTACCCAAGCCCTGAACGATGATCCGTTTGCCGTCCAATGTGCCAGACAGACCGGCGGTAGCCACATCGTCATCGTGGCGGAAAAATTCCTGTAATGCGTATTGCACGCCACGACCTGTTGCTTCGACGCGACCAATGATGCCGCCTTTGTTCAGGGGTTTGCCTGTGACACAAGCGTCGGCGTTGATGTCAGTGGTGTTCATGCGACGGTACTGATCGGCGATCCATGCCATTTCACGTTCGCCCGTGCCCATGTCAGGGGCGGGAACGTTTTGAGAGGGGTTGATCAGGTCGCGTTTGATTAACTCGTAAGCAAAGCGGCGGGTAATTTTTTCGATTTCGTCGGGTTCCCATGCATTGGGATCGATGTGTAAACCACCCTTGGAGCCGCCAAACGGGGCTTCGACCAGTGCGCATTTATAGGACATCAGCGCGGCCAATGCTTCGACTTCGTCTTGGTTCACGGACATGGCGAAGCGAATGCCACCTTTGACCGGTTCTTTGTGTTCAGAGTGTACCGAGCGGTAGCCCGTAAAGGTGTGTATGTCGCCGCGCAGTTTCACGCCAAAACGGACGGTGTAGGTCGAGTTGCAGACCTTGATTTTATTCGCCACCCCTTCGGAGATGTCCATCAGGGCAGTTGCTTTGTCGAACATCATGTCGACAGATTCACGGAAAGTAGGTTCGTTGCGCGTTTGCATAGGGTTTCCTTTGTGGAGTGTGCCAAGGGATTTAAGGCGGGGGTGCGTCATCTGGTAGCAGGCTAGATCAGAAGGAAGCGTAAAGGAATGAGTAAATTAACCTATGATCGGATTCTGGGTATTTTGTAACGTTTAGGCAGAAAAAAGGGCAAAGAACCTGTATTCTTTGCCCGAATATCGATCATTGCGGTGTAAATTATGTGCCGCGAAACGGTTCCACATATTGTAATGCCATGTCCCAAGGGAAGAAAATCCACGTGTCTTGGCTGACTTCGGTGATGAAGGTGTCGACCATTGGGTGGCCTTTGGGTTTGGCGTAAACGGTGGCAAAATGTGCTTTGGGGTACATTTTGCGTACGATTTCCAAGGTGCGGCCTGAATCGACCAGATCGTCCACGATCAGGATGCCTGTGCCATCGCCCACAACGGATGCGTCAGGGGATTTCAAAACCTGTGCTTCGGATTGTGATTGGTGGTCGTAGGATTTTACGGAAATGGTATCGACCACGCGAATATCCAATTCACGTGCCACAATCATCGCAGGTGCCATGCCGCCGCGGGTGATGCCGATGACCGCCTTCCAATCGCCACCGTCGGGGCCTTTGCCGTCCAAGCGCCATGCCAATGCGCGGCTGTCGCGATGCAGTTGATCCCATGAGACATGGAAACCTTTTTCGTGTGGTAGTTGGTTGGTCATTCTTTGCGTCCTGTTACAACGTCGATGTCGGGCGCATCAACTGCCTTCATTCCGACCACGTGATAACCGGCATCAACGTGCAGGTTTTCGCCTGTGACGCCCGATGACAGATCCGAGAGTAGGTACATTGCGGATTTGCCGACGTCGTCGATGCTGATGTTGCGACGTAGCGGTGAATTTAACTCGTTCCATTTCAGGATATAGCGGAAATCGCCGATGCCTGATGCGGCCAGCGTTTTTACGGGGCCCGCAGAGATAGCGTTGACGCGAATGCCGTCTTTGCCCAAATCTTCGGCCAAGTATTTAACGGATGCTTCTAATGCGGCCTTGGCCACGCCCATGACGTTATAATGTGGCATCACTTGTTCAGCGCCGTAATATGTTAAGGTCAGCATCGAGCCGCCTTCGTTCATAATTTTTTCCGCGCGCTGTGCCACGGCAGTGAAGGAGTAGACCGAGATGTCCATCGTCATGCGAAAGTTTTCTGCGCTGGTGTCGACATAACGGCCGCGCAGTTCGTTTTTGTCAGAAAAACCGATGGCGTGGACGACGAAATCTATTTTGCCCCATTTCGCTTCGAGTGCGGCAAATAATGCGTCCATTGATGCGGGGTTCGTCACATCGCATTCCAGTAGTGTGTCGCATCCAATGCTTTCGGCCAAGGGGCCAACACGTTTTTGTAATGCTTCACCTTGGTAGGAAAAGGCCATTTCGGCACCTTGTGCGTGACAGGCCTGTGCAATGCCCCATGCCATGGATTGTTTATTGGCGACGCCCATAATCAATCCGCGTTTTCCGTCCATAATGCCCATGTAAATTCCCCGTTAGATTCAAATTATGTCACCATGAATAGAACAAGGGCGAGTTGGCATCAAGATAAAGGGTGAAAAGGGTCGCATTTACTTGCTCTTATGGCTGTGCATATTATCTTGGATGAACAACAAGGTGAATGAATATGGATAGATCAGGAAAATTTGCAGGCGATGACCCGTTCGCGTTGGCGCGTGATTGGTTAGCGGAGGCGCAGGACGTGGAGCTAAATGATGCGAACGCAATTGCGTTGGCATCGGTTGACGACAAAGGTATGCCCAATGTGCGCATTATGTTGTTGAAAGAAATCGAAGATGATGGGTTTGTATTTTACACCAATTTCAACAGCAAAAAGGGTGCCGAGCTGATCACATCAGGTAAGGCCGCGTTTGTAATTCATTGGAAATCGTTGCGCCGTCAAATTCGCGTGCGTGGTTTGGTGGAAAAGGTGGATGGCAAAGAGGCAGATGCGTATTTTGACAGCCGGCCGCCACAAAGCCGCGTCGGTGCCATTGCATCACGCCAATCCCAAGTGATTGCCGATCGTTCGGTGTTAGAGGGATGGTATGAACAGGCGCTGAAAGAAAATGGCGAAACGCCACAGCGCCCCGCGTTTTGGGGTGGGTTTCGTATTCAACCGCTTGAAATAGAATTTTGGGCGGATGGTCACGCCCGACTGCATGACCGATTCCTTTGGGCCCGTATGGCGGTCGATCAACCTTGGATCATAGAGAGATTAAGCCCATGATGAAAATAACTGCGCTGTTGTTCGCGATGATGAGCGTGCCAGCAATGGCATCAAGTGATGTTTGCACCCAAACCGCAGTTGATCTGCGCTGGGATGGTGGGGCGTCGCGGTTCACGGTTGAGTTGGCCGACGATGCCGCTGAGCGTGCGCAGGGGTTGATGTTTCGCGAATCCATGGGGCGGTTTGCGGGGATGTTGTTTGCATATCAATATGAACAACCTGTCAGTTTTTGGATGAAAAATACATTGATCCCGTTGGACATGCTGTTTTTCGATGCCAAAGGTGTGTTGCAAAACGTACAACTGAATGCGCGCCCATTGGACACGACCGGCCTGTTTGGTGGCAATGCCATTCAATATGTATTGGAAGTAAATGGCGGCACGGTTGAAAAGCTGGGAATTAAAAAGGGTGCTCAGATGCGGTTCCCGCTGATCGGTGATGACGCGGCGTGGGCGTGTTGAACGTCAAAGCGCGTAATTAAGGGTCGTGTCATGAAATGACATGGGATGTCAGGATTTGACTTTTGAGCGATGGCCGAGCCGGGTGATCAGCGACAAACGCTATGTCGTTTGATTGGAAAGATATCATGTTCACGAATGCAAATCGATTAGAGGCGACGCAAGTTCTGAGCAGTTTGGCGTTGGGTTTCAGCGCCGATCCCTTTGTCCGCTGGCTTTATCCCGAGCCCAAATCGTTTCTGGAAAATTTCCCGCGTGTGATGGATCACTTTGGTGGCAGAGCATTTGAAAACGGCAGCGCGTATCGCAACGGTGATTTCAGTGCGGCGGCGATGTGGCTGCCGCCCGATGTGCATCCAGACGAAGAAAGCCTTGTGGCGTGTTTTGAACAGACGGTTGCACCTGAAAAGCATGAGGCCTTGTTTTCGACTTTTGAAAAAATGGACGACTTTCATCCCAAGGAGCCTTGTTGGCACTTGGCGTTCATTGCGGTTGACCCGATCCTTCGGGGCAAAGGTCAGGGTTCGGCGCTGTTGGAAAAATGCCTGATGGATTGTGACCGTGACGGAAGGCCTGCGTATTTAGAGTCGACCAACCCCGCGAACCTGTCGCTGTACAAGCGGCATGGGTTCGAAGAGATTGGATTGATTGAAGTCGCAAATGCACCGCCCTTGTTTCCAATGTTCAGACCCGCCCATTGAACATTGGCGCGCGCAACGCCGATCATGACAATGTATTGGAACGTATCTGTGCCCGTTTCGTTGGGATTTCATGATTTCTGTGTTATTGTGCATTTCAACGCATTTTAGGGCTTTCCATTACCGAACTTGTTTTGTAAACCGCGCATCAGTCGGGGCGTGGCGCAGTCTGGTAGCGCACTTGTTTTGGGTACAAGGGGTCGTTGGTTCGAATCCAGCCGTCCCGACCAACTTTCGGTTTATCCGACTAAATCAAATCACCTTCGGGTGATTTTTTTTGGCATTGGATAGTATTTTTCTGCCGCCTGTGACATTTTGATTCCCGTAAGATTTGCCAACAGCGATGTTCGCTTTGGATGCTATCTGTGCCGAAAATAAACGTTTTTTTTGGATGGGTTTTCTTAACCTTTGATTCACAGTTATCCACATGTTGTGGGTAACACCGCGTCAACTACAAAATCTGTAAAATAATGAAATAAATGCGTTGACCGATTCAGTCACATGATACAGTTTGTGTCCAGTAATAGCCGATACACAAGATGTTGATTAAACGTGTACAGCGAGCATAGAAAATAATTTTGGCTACTAGACTTCACAAGAGTCAGGCTACTGACCGTCTAGGCAGTGATTGTAATATATTAGGGGCATAAGCACATGAGAATTGAACGCCGTTTCACCAAAGAAAACCAAGACGCATACGCAAGCATTGATTTCCACCGCACAACTTCTGAAATCCGCAACCCAGATGGGTCTGTGGTTTTTTCATTAGATAACGTTGAAGTCCCGACAACTTGGAGCCAAGTGGCATCCGATGTCATCGCACAGAAATATTTCCGCAAAGCGGGTCTGTCTGATGATTTGGTAAAGATCGAAGAAGACGACGTTCCAGAATTTTTATGGCGTTCAGCGCCGCGTGATGGCGAACAGGTCAAACCAAATGGTGAGTATCTGGGCGAAACATCTGCGAAGCAGGTTTTCAACCGCTTGGCAGGTGCATGGGCGTATTGGGGTTGGAAAGGTGGCATGTTCGACAGTGAAACCGATGCCCGTTCTTATTTCGATGAAATGCGTTACATGTTGGCCGCGCAAATGACCGCGCCAAACAGCCCACAGTGGTTTAATACGGGGTTGCATTGGGCATACGGAATCGATGGCCCATCACAAGGTCACCATTATGTTGATTATCAAACCGGTGTATTGACCGCATCAAACAGCTCGTACGAGCATCCACAGCCACATGCCTGTTTCATCCAATCCGTCACCGATGATTTGGTGAACGAGGGTGGCATTATGGATCTGTGGGTTCGTGAAGCCCGTTTGTTTAAATATGGGTCTGGTACAGGTACAAACTTTTCATCCGTACGCGGTTCCCAAGAGAGCCTTGCGGGTGGTGGCAAATCGTCAGGTCTGATGTCATTTCTAAAAATCGGTGACCGCGCCGCGGGTGCGATTAAATCCGGTGGTACGACGCGCCGTGCTGCGAAAATGGTTATTTGTGATGTGGACCATCCCGATGTCGAAGAATTCATCGGCTGGAAAGTCAAAGAAGAGCAGAAAGTTGCGTCCCTGGTTGCAGGGTCAAAGCTGCATGAATTGAAATTGAACGAAATCTTCGCCGCAATCCGTGCGTGGGACGGCAAAGAAGAAGATGCGTTTGATCCCAAAGCAAACGCAGGTTTGAAAAATGCGATTAAATCCGCCAAGAAGGTGATGATCCCAGAAACATATGTTTACCGTGTCTTGCAGTACGCAAAACAGGGTTATGCATCAATTGAGTTCCCCACATATGACACCGATTGGGATTCAGAGGCGTATAATACAGTTGCGGGCCAAAACTCGAACAATTCAGTTCGGGTGACGGATTCGTTCCTGAAGGCAGTTGAAAACGATGATGATTGGGAATTGATCCGCCGCACCGACGGTAAGGTTTCAAAAACCATCAAAGCCAAAGAATTGTGGGAAGATATCGGTCACGCGGCATGGGCCTGTGCCGATCCGGGTGTACAATATCACGACACAATCAACGCATGGCACACATGCCCAGCGGACGGTGAAATTCGTGGATCAAACCCGTGTTCAGAATATATGTTTTTGGACGATACGGCCTGTAATTTGGCATCGATGAACCTGTTGAAATTCTATGCTGATGGTGAATTTGATGCGGATGCGTATATGCATGCGACACGTCTGTGGACGATCACGTTGGAAACATCGGTGATGATGGCGCAATTCCCATCCAAGGCGATTGCACAAGGGTCATATGATTACCGCACATTAGGTTTGGGTTACGCCAACATCGGTGGATTGCTGATGAATATGGGGTATTCATACGACAGTGACGAGGGCCGTTCCATGTGTGCCGCGCTGACCGCTGTGATGACAGGTGTGTCATACGCCACATCCGCCGAAATGGCCAAAGAGTTGGGGCCATTCCCAGGGTACAAAAAGAACGCACAGCACATGTTGCGCGTGATGCGTAACCACAAGCGTGCGGCGCTGGGCAAAAAGGCAGGGTATGAAGGGCTGGAAGTGAAACCAATTCCGTTGGATCACAAAAACTGTCCTGATCGCAATCTGATCAAATTGGCCGAGAGCGCATGGGAAGAAGCGGTTACATTGGGCGAACAGCACGGGTATCGCAACGCACAGGTTTCTGTGATTGCGCCAACTGGCACCATTGGTTTGGTGATGGATTGTGACACCACAGGCATCGAGCCGGATTTCGCCTTGGTGAAATTCAAGAAGTTGGCCGGTGGTGGGTATTTCAAAATCATCAACCAATCCGTTCCTGCCGCATTGGCGAAATTGGGTTACGGCACTGCGCAGTCCGAGGAAATCAT
Organism: uncultured Rhodobacterales bacterium; assembly: GCA_963976255.1. Lineage (GTDB taxonomy): Bacteria > Pseudomonadota > Alphaproteobacteria > Rhodobacterales > Rhodobacteraceae > Amylibacter. Next base: position 10,938 of record CAXBJO010000007.1, on the reverse strand, counting down.
TTCATACGCTGTGGGTCACGGCACCATGGGCAACGCACCTGATATTAACCACACAACACTGATCGGTCATGGTTTTGGCCAAGAGCAGTTGGATAAAATCGAAAGTGCATTGCCATCAGCATTCGACATTCGTTTTGTGTTCAATCAATGGACACTGGGCGCGGATTTCTGCAACGGTACGTTGGGCATTCCAGAAGAACAGTTGAATGACCCTGCGTTTGATTTGTTATCACACCTTGGGTTCAGCAAAAAACAAGTCGAAGCCGCGAACCACCATGTGTGTGGGACAATGACATTGGAAGGTGCGCCGCATCTGAAAGAAGAGCATTACAGCGTGTTTGATTGTGCGAACCAATGTGGTCGTATCGGCAAACGTTACCTGTCTGTGGACAGCCACATCACCATGATGGCGGCGGCACAGTCGTTCATCTCTGGTGCGATTTCAAAAACAATCAATATGCCAAATGACGCCACAATCGAGGATTGTCAGGCAGCGTATGAATTGTCTTGGTCATTGGGTGTGAAAGCGAATGCATTGTACCGTGATGGATCGAAATTGTCGCAACCATTGTCGTCAGCGTTGATTGATGACGAGGATGAGGATGATTTCGAGGAAACATTGCGCGACACACCTGCGGGCGACCGTGCACAGGTGCTGGCCGAGCGGATTGTTGAAAAAGTCATCATCAAAGAAGTACGCAAACAAGCACGCGAACGTCTGCCAGAGCGCCGTAAAGGATACACGCAGAAAGCCAATGTTGGCGGTCACAAAGTTTACCTGCGTACAGGCGAATACCAAGACGGCAAAATCGGCGAAATTTTCATCGATATGCACAAAGAGGGTGCGGGATTCCGCGCCATGATGAACAACTTTGCCATCGCGGTGTCTGTTGGGTTGCAATACGGTGTGCCACTGGAAGAGTTTGTGGATGCGTTTACATTCACCCGCTTTGATCCTGCCGGCATGGTACAAGGCAACGACAGCATTAAATCTGCGACATCGATCCTTGATTACATCTTCCGTGAATTGGCGATTTCATATCTTGATCGTACCGATTTGGCGCATGTTCAGCCAGAAGGCGAGAGTTTTGATACGCTGGGCCGTGGTGTCGAAGAGGGTAAATCTAATATTCAACAAGCAAACGAAGACAATTTGGCGATGATAAAACAAGTGTCATCAACGGGATACCTTCGTAAGCGTCTGCCACAGGAACTGATGGTTCTGCAGGGTGGTGGACAGGGAAATCTGTTTTCAGGTGAAACAGCTGTGCAAGCAGCCACCGGAACAGACAGCGCGGTGGCAGTCGCCGCGCAACCAGCCGCTGTAATGCCGCAATTGGATGATCGTGCCAAAGCGAAAATGCAGGGGTATGAAGGGGACGCATGCGGTGATTGCGGAAACTATACATTAGTTCGCAACGGCACATGCATGAAGTGCAACACCTGTGGGGGGACCAGTGGGTGTAGCTAATACGGGCGGCCTTTCGGGGTTGTTCAAAGGATAGGTCTGGCGGCCCAATGTGCGCCGCCGACTTTAACGTTCAGGCCACAGGCAATAAACTTGAGCGGTAAACTATAAGGTCTGAATAATAACTTGGGGGGCGCGTCCCCCCATTTTTTTTGCGCCTTGATTACGCGGATAATATCCCCCACTGTTGTGGTAGTTTTGGGGAATTCTTATGACAACATTCGATATTATTTTGCTGCTGCTTGCGGGTTTTGGCGCTGGGATTATTAACGCCATTGCGGGTGGGGGCAGTTTTTTGACTTTTCCTGCCTTGGTATTCACCGGTGTGCCGACGATTGCGGCAAATGCCACCAGTGCGGTGGCGGTTTTTCCAGGGTATTTAAGCGGCGCATTGGGGTTCTTGAAGGAATTGAAAACCCATCCGCGTAGACAGATCGCAATTTTGATTGGGTTGTCCATTTTGGGCGGCGTGATGGGGTCGTTGTTATTGTTGGTCACGCCCGCGTCGGTGTTTTCGTTTGTTATTCCGTGGTTGTTGGGGTTTGCCACATTGCTGTTTGCGTTTGGCAAGCAGGTGTCAGCCTGGGCCGCTGGGCGGTCAGGACAGGGCGGATTTATCGGCCATTTCGCCACGCTGGTGGTTTGTATTTATGGCGGTTATTTTAACGGCGGGCTGGGGATTGTTTTACTGGCGTTGTTTTCGGCGTTGGGAATGCGTGATTTGAACCTGATGAATGGGTTGAAGAATATCATGTCGTTTGCGCTGTCTGGGGCATCTGTGGTGACATTTGCGATTGCGGGAATTGTGGTTTGGCCACAGGCCGTGGTGATGATGGTTGCGGCCACAGCGGGTGGATTTGTGGGGGCCAAGTTGGCGCGGCGGATGTCGGCCACCTTGGTGCGCATGATTGTGGTGGTGATTGGTGTCACCATGACGGCGATTTTCTGGATGCGTGCCTAGGGCGTTCTGTCGGGGTGTTTGCTGATCCATAGGATTGCCAGCAGGGCGATGGAACAGACGATAATCCCCGTTGTACCCATCCCAACCGCATCGGCCATCCAGCCAAGGATCAATGATCCCAGCGAGATTGATCCAAGGGCGATCACGCCCCACAAGCTCATTACGCGACCACGAATATCATCCGGTAGGTCGGTTTGAATTTCAGACTGAAAACTGATGCCGGTATGGGTCGCAGTGAACCCCATGCTGGCCGCGCCAATCAAGGCCAGTGGCCAATTGGGCGCGTTTGTCACCAGCAACATCGCAAAAATGCCAAAGGTACCAATCCACAAGGTGCGCGGTGACAGCGCCGCAATTCGTTCCGATGTACCAATGGTTTTTAACAGGGCGGCAATCAGGGATCCCGATCCAATGGCCGCGCCCAGTTGCCCCAATCCGACAGCACCCTTGGCAAATGATCCATCCGCGATCACCGGCAGAATTTCGAAAACCGCGCGGATTGACAGGGCGAACAAGGCCGATGCAATCATGATCAAACGCAGGTATCGATGCGCCCAGATGTAGGTTAAGCCTTCGATCAGGGCGGCGGTGATGCTTTGATATTGTGATGATCGGGTGACGTCGCGTGGGCGCAAGGTGCTGATGATGATTAAATTTGGCACATACAAGATTAAGGTCAGGCTGAGTGCGGCCATGATGCCCATCGATTCAATCACGACGCCCGCAATCAAGGGGCTGATGACGCGGGCAAGATTGAAATTTAACGCCGCCAGTGCGGAAACCGAGCTGATCTGATGGCGTTCCACCAGTCGTGGCCCCAAAGACAGGCGCATCGGGTGATGCGCAGATGTGATAATGCCAATATAAATCGCCAAGATAACCAAAAACGGCTGCGTGATCGCATCCTGTGTAAGGCCAATCATAATCACCACTGCTGCCGACATCATCGCGATATTGGTACCATATGCGGCGCGAATGATGCTGTGACGATCCACCATGACGCCAAAAATTGGCCCCGTAAGGACGGTGGGTAACAATGACAATGCCGCCACCAACCCGACAAAAGTGGCCGACCCCGAAACTTGCCACGCCAGCCACGTCACCACGACGCGCAAAATCCACATGCCATTCACCGCCGCCGCCGACCCGATCAAGTAGCGCCGATACGTCGGAGATTTTAGGGCGATCAGGTTCATGGAATGCTTTCATGGCTGCTTGTGCAAAACCTAGCCTGCGTGGTATGGGGGCACAAGGTTATGGGCGGGCATTATGGCAATTAAAATAGATCAGGTTTCGTTGGGTTTTGATGGTGTGCAGGCCGTCGACGATATCACGCTGAACCTGTCAGAGCGTCGCATTGGAATTATCGGCGCGAACGGGTCGGGGAAATCCACACTGGCACGTTTGATGGCGGGGTTGATTGCCCCCGATCAGGGTGGCGTTTGGGTGAACGATGTTGATGTGTTTAAGGACCGCAAAGGCGCGCTGAACACCATTGGGATTATTTTTCAAAACCCTGATCATCAAATTATTTTCCCAACCTGCACCGAGGAAATTGCATTTGGTTTGACGCAACAGGGGTTGGCACGCAGTGCGGCAGATGCGCAAGCGCGGGCGATTTTAACCGCGCATCACCGCGCCGATTGGGCGGATAAATTGGCGCATCAATTATCCCAAGGACAGCGCCATTACCTGTGTTTGATGTCCATTTTGGCGATGCGACCGCAGGTGATTATTTTGGATGAACCCTATGCTGGCTTGGATTTACCAACATCGATGCATTTACACGCCACATTGGCGGGGCTGGATCAGCAAGTGGTGATGATCACCCATGATCCGCGTGTTTTGGTCGATTATGATCGGATCATCTGGATGGATCAAGGGCGCGTTATGGGCGACGGAGTTCCGGATGGTATCCTGTCGCAATATATCACCACAATGGAGGCGCGTGTTGATGTTGGCGATTAGCCTTGCGGGGACATCATGGGCGCATGGGATGCGCGTTGGAGCAAAGTTGGCCGCGTTGGCGTTGGTATCAATCTCGTTATTTTGGGTCGACAGCCCGCTGTTGCTGATCCTCGTCTTGGGGTGTGTGGTTGCATTATATGCAACGCTAGGGGCGGGTGCATTGCGCCAAGGTGTGATCCTGATGCGGCCGATTTTTTGGGTTGTTGCGATCATCATGGCGTTTCACGCGGTGCGGGGCGAATTTGGATCGGGTGGGGTCATAATTTTGCGCCTTCTTGCCCTTGTGGGATTGGCCAATTTTGTCACGCTGACGTCGCGTTTGACGGATATGATTGATGTTTTTTTGTGGATGTTGACGCCGCTGAAACATTTGGGTGTGAATACGGGGGCAATTGGTCTTGCGCTGGGTATGGTTATGCGCTTTACCCCTGTTTTTATCGCCCGTGCAAAACAATTAGGTCAAAGTTGGCGCGCGCGTGGGGGGACAAAAATCAGTTGGCGGATAATATTGCCGCTGTTTATCACCGTGGTCGACGATGCCGATCATGTCGCAGAGAGTTTACGCGCCAGAGGTGGCGTGAAATAGGGGGTTCGTGATGGAACGTAATGTTGTTTATATCGCTGTTTTCGCCGCATTGATTGCGGTTCTTGGGCTACTACCAAAACTGACATTGATCAGCGGTATTCCTATCACGGCGCAAAGTTTGGGTATCATGTTATGTGGCACCATTTTGGGTGCAAAACGCGGGGCCTTGGCGGTTTTACTGTTTCTGGCACTTGTGGCGCTTGGCCTGCCATTGTTGGCAGGTGGTCGTGGTGGTTTGGGTGTTTTCACAACGCCGTGGGCGGGATTTTTGTTTGGTTTCCCGGTTGCCGCATTCGTTGCGGGGCTTATGATGGAACGCACAAGCGGGATGAATGTGGGGGTGTTGGCAACAATCGCGGCGATCCTTGGCGGCATTGTGACACTGTATGCAATCGCAATTCCGTACTACATGGTTGGTGCGGATGTTGATTTGTGGGCGGCGATGGTAACGATGTCACCGTTTATGCCCGGTGATTTGATCAAAACTGTGTTGGCGGGTGTCATCACAGGTGGCCTATACCGCGCGCGGCCAGATGCAGTATTATCGCGCGCTTAACAACAGCGCCGATCCCAATCCACCTGCGGCGGCAATCGCGGCCAATCCTGTGCCGCTGGTTTTTTGCAATTCGTGATACAGGCGAACGGCCAATATTGCACCCGATGCCCCAATTGGATGGCCGCGTGCCAATGCGCCGCCACTGATGTTGATCGCCGATGGATCGAAATTCAGGGCGTTGGCGGCAATGATGGCCTGTGCGGCGTAGGCTTCCATAATTTCGAGGGCTTTTAAATCGTGGGGGTTAAAATCGCCTAAAACTGAACGCATTGCGGCGATTGGTGCAAGGGCGGGGGCGTCGGGGACACCGCCCATCATTGCACCTGATGTGATGCGAATGGCATCAGGGTGGTTTTTGGCAATGTGTTCGCTGACCACCAAAACAAAGGCCGCCGCGTCCGCGTCGGCGGCCGTGGTGGCGGTGGTGATTGATCCGACCAAAATGGGCGCGCGTGCGCAGGTTTTGGCGGTCAGATTGCGGGCGAAGGCATCGCGGGATTGTTCTGCAATCGTCACCAATTCGTTGCCAAAATCGGCTGTCATCGCCTTGGCATGGCTTTTGATTGCCCAGTTTTCTTGTGTTTGGCGTAAAATATTCATGTCATTGGCCAACGTGGCAACCGAGGGCGCCATATCGGGATCACGCCCTGTCAGTCCAGTGAAATCAGGCCTATCATAGGGTTGGGGATCTCCGCCGTCTGGATCGACCGCCATGCGGATGGGGCGGCGCGATGCGCTCTCGGCGCCACCTGCCACGACGATGTCATGGGTGCCCGACATGACCATCTGCGCGGCGAGCCATATTGCATCCAATCCACCCGTGCATTGGCGGTCAATCGACAGGCCGCCGATGTGCTCGGGTAATTGCGCGGCCAACGCGGTTAATCGAGCAGGATTGCCGCCACCGCCGACCGCGTTTGATAAGATTAATTCGCCGATTTGCGCGGCGGAAATGCCAGCGCTGTGCAGACAGGCCTGTACGATTGGAGCGGCCAATTCGTGGATACTTAGATGGGCGAAAGCACCGCCCTTGGGAATGACTGCACTGCGGTGCGCTGCGATAATGTAGGCTGCTTTGGTCATAAAAATGCCTCTGCCAACAATGTTCTTAGCTTACCGTAGTCGGTTTTACCTGAAATCAAAACTGGCCAGTTTTTCAACATGATAACACCGCCCAACAAGGGGTGGGATGCATCCGCGCCGATCACCGCGCCAAATGCACGTAGCCCGCGTTTGTCGTCGGGCAAGGCCACAACGCCCGCTGTTGTAACGTCAGGTATGGCCATCAAATCAGCTTCAATCGCATCCAGATGTATCGATTGATCGGCAATTGTGACCCTGCGATCCGCGCGGCCATTTAAAAACAAATTTCCTTTTGGATCGATCCAGCCCTGCTCGCCCGTTTCAAAAGGCACGCCGTGCTCAAATCCCTTTACTTTGTCCAAATATCTATGCGCCATCATTGGCGTCTGTACGGATACATTTCCATCCATAACGCGCGCCTTAACCCCATCATATGCCCGCCCAACAGAACCGTCGGGCGTGTTGTGATCGGCGATTGCGACAAAGCTGGTTTCGGCGGTGCCGTAAAACACGCGCACATCTGCATTGGGGAAAACCCGTGTTGCATGTGCGCGATCTTGGGCGGTGAAATGGCCGCCACCAACCATCACCATGCGCGCGCTTTCAAAGCGGGTGACCTGCATGCGCAATTGCGTCGGCGTGGCGTAAACCACCGTTGGTTCAGCAGTTAAACGTTTGGGGCAAAATACAAGTTTCGCACCGATATGCATGGCTTCGCAGGCGGCATAATGGGGCAGGGAATGCGCCAAATTGCCAATCACCGCCACCGTATCATTTACGTGGACGCCGTTGCGTTCGAAACTGTAAATCCAACTGTCAGCATCGCGCAAAATCGCCTTGGGTTTGTTGGTTGATCCGCTGGTAAAGGTGATGAAGGGGGCGGCCTCGCCTAACGGGTTCACTGCGTCGCGTGGTGGCAATATATCCCGTAGAACCGTAAATCGATCATCCAGATCACACGCCGCGATACAGGCAATGCGCCCCACGTGGGCACATCCAAAAAACGCCGCCATCGTATGCGCAAGATCAGGCAGCGCAATCGCAACGATTTGATTGGTGGGTAATGCACGTGCCCACGCGCCATAAGCATTTTGCAAACCCTGATCACGAGATGTGTAAAACCGTTGTTTCATTCCATTGTTTTAGGGCGAAAACGGGGCATGGGCAATCGTCACACTTGGCTTGGGGGGCGAATCTGGCTAATGGTGAGGAAACGGACAAAGGCGATCACCATGACATTCCCAAATACCTTCGCAACCAAAGAAGAGATGGCCAAATTGGCCGCGAATATGTTTCTGGAAATCGAGGCGGTTAAGTTCCGCCCAAGTGAGCCGTATACGTTTGCATCCGGCCTAGCATCGCCTGTGTATATTGATTGTCGCAAGTTGATCAGCCACCCGCGTATTCGATCCGCGCTGATGGATTTTGCAGTGGCCACATTGTACCGCGAAGTTGGGTTCGAGCAGTTTGATAGCGCCGCCGGTGGTGAAACCGCAGGTATCCCGTTCGCGGCGTGGATTGCTGATAAAATGGCCTTGCCGATGCAGTATGTGCGCAAAAAACCCAAAGGTTATGGCCGTGATGCACAGATCGAGGGGGATATTCACCCCGGTCAACGTGTGTTGTTGGTTGAGGATTTAACAACGGACGGCGGGTCAAAGTTGATGTTCGCAGAGGCAATTCGTAAAGCAGAGGCGCTGTGTGAACATATTTTGGTGGTGTTTTATTACGACATTTTCAAAAACACCCACGAGATGTTGGCAGAGAATGGTTTGAAATTGCACTACTTGTTGACGTGGTGGGATATTTTGGCCGCCGCGCGGAAAAATGGGAATTTCGAATCGGCCGCGTTGGATCAGGTTGAGGCATTTTTGAATAACCCACTGGAATGGTCTGCCGCCAATGCTGGCATTTCAGAACTGGGTGTGAACAAGAAATGAAGGTTTGGCCCGATGATGTAATATTGACGGGTAAACATGTGCGCCTAGAGCCGTTGTCGATGGATCACCTAGATGATCTGCAAAATGCGGCGCGGGACGGCGATTTGCATCTGTTGTGGTACACGATGATCCCAAATGCGGATGGTATGGCGGCGGAAATTACGCGCCGTTTGGGGCTGCGTGAAATTGGATCGATGCAGCCGTTTGTTATCATTGACCAATCTCGCGGACATGCCGTTGGCATGACGACATTTATGAATATTGACGCGGGGAACAAGCGGGTTGAAATCGGATCGACGTGGTACGCGAAGTCGGTGCAGCGATCGCCGTTGAACACCGAATGTAAGTTGCTGATGATGACCCATGCATTTGAGGTTTTGAATTGCATCGCGGTTGAATTTCGCACCCATTTTGTAAATACCCAAAGCCGCCGCGCGATTGAACGTCTTGGGGCGAAGTTTGATGGCGTTCTGCGCAATCACATGGTGATGGCGAATGGATCATTGCGGGATACGGCGGTGTATTCGGTAATTAATTCCGAATGGCCGACGATTAAGACCCATCTGCAATTCCAATTAGATAAACCACGCGATTAGGACTCTGTTATGACCACACCCAATATTGATGACGCATTGTTTAAACCAATTGAAGTAGATGCGTTATTTCCAAAAAAACATTCCACCCATCCCGTAAAAATCTTGATGTTGTATGGGTCGTTGCGCAAAACGTCATACAGCCGTTTGGTTGCCCAAGAGGCAGGGCGTATTTTGGAACGTTTAGGCGCCCAAGTGCGGTTTTATAATCCAGCCGGCTTGCCGTTGGTGGACGAGGAGAATGCCGATCATCCCAAAGTCGTAGAATTGCATGAGATGGTGCAATGGTGCGAGGGCATGGTGTGGTCGTCCCCTGAACGCCACGGTGCGATGACGGGTGTGATGAAAACCCAAATCGATTGGGTGCCTTTGTCGGTTGGCGCCATGCGCCCAACACAAGGCAAGACATTGGCGTTGATGCAGGTGAGCGGCGGATCACAAAGTTTTAACACCGTTAATCAGCTGCGAATTTTGGGGCGGTGGATGCGAATGTTGACGATTCCCAATCAATCCTCGACCCCAAAGGCGTGGGGCGAGTTTGATCAAGATGGGCGGATGAAACCATCGGGAAATTACAACCGGATTGTGGATGTTATGGAAGAGTTGGTGCGTTTCACACTGTTAACGCGCGACATCAAACAGACGTTGGTGGATCGGTATTCCGAACGGGTTGAAACCGGCGCGGAAATGATGGCGCGTATCAACAAAGGCAAATAATCGGCGTTTTAAACGACGTCCATTTTTTGCGCCCCAAGGCCGTGAACCTCGACCTCGACAACGTCGCCGGGTTTTAGGAAAATTGGTGTTGGTTTGATTCCCAATCCAACGCCTTCTGGTGTGCCTGTGATGATGACGTCACCTGTGCGCAATTCGAAATATTCGGACATTTTGGAAATGATCGTGCGGATATTGAAAATCATGTCATCGGTGTTAGAGCTTTGCATTGTTTTGCCGTTTACCTTGGTGGTCAAACCCAACTTTTGTGGGTCTGCGATTTCGTCTGGTGTGACCAAATAGGGCCCAATGGGTGCAAATGTTGGGGCAGATTTACCCTTGACCCACTGACCAGAGCGGCTTTTCTGATATTCGCGTTCGGACACATCATTGCAGGTGAAATAAGCAGAGACATAATCCAACGCATCTTTTTGGGATACGTCGTAACAGGGTTTACCAATGACCAAGCCAAGTTCAACTTCCCAATCGGTTTGTTTTGATCCATGGGGCAATTTGATAACGTCAAACGGTCCGGTCAAGGCGGATGTTGCCTTGTTAAAGACACGCGGTTCGGCCTGTAATGTAGAGCCAGTTTCGGCGGCATGTTTGGCATAATTTAAACCAATACAGTAAAAATTGGGCACATCGGCCAGACATGCGCCAATTCGCGCGCCCATGGGTAAGCGTGGCAGTTGGTTCACGTCCAATGCGCGGATCATATCCATTGATTTTAGTGAAACTGTTTCGCCCATAAAATCCGTTACATGTGCGGACAGATCGCGAATGTGACCGTCGTCATCCAGTAAACAAGGTATTTCTTGGCCGATTGGGCCATAGCGCAATAATTTCATGGATGTCACCTGTTTTGAGTGTGTTGTTGAATCCTAGCAATTTTTGAAAGATCGTAAAGTAAAAACGATGGAGTCTGAATGTGATTATTGAGGTTTTGAAAAACAAAAGGCCACCCGAGGGTGGCCTTGTTTTAGTTGGAGCGGGCGAAGCGATTCGAACGCTCGACCCTAACCTTGGCAAGGTTATGCTCTACCCCTGAGCTACGCCCGCTTCCTTG
>CAXBJO010000006.1:0-100316 GCA_963976255.1 uncultured Rhodobacterales bacterium | reverse complement strand
TTTGTAATCAATAGGTCCGCGGTTCGAGTCCGTGTGGGGGCACCATTTCATCATCCAAAAAAATCCAATGACATCCGATTAGTCCTTGTTTATAAAGGTTATATTGATTTTTTTGTCCGATGCTGTCCAGCTTTGTTTTGTAGTATCCTACCAGTTTGGGGGTATCTTTAAAACGTGGATTTAGGATACCCCCAGCAATGTCTTTAACGGATTTAAAAATAAAGAATCTAAAGCCAAAGGATAAGGCGTATAAAGTTTCCGATTTTGATGGCTTGTATGTTCAAGTGACAGCCCTAGGATCAAAGCTTTTTCGGTTTAAATACCGGATGGACGGTAAGGAAGGGTTATTGTCCTTTGGAAAGTATCCAGCCGTTTCGTTGCCCCAAGCCAGATTTAAGCGAGACGAAGCCCGCAAGCTGGTCGCCTCTGGTATTAACCCAAGCACTGAACGCAATGAAGAAAGAGCGTTAAGGGATGCGGATAACGCGAATACCTTTGAAAAGGTTGCCGCGCTGTATTTGGCTAAGATCACAGTAGAGGGCCGCGCCCCCGCAACTTTGAAAAAGAATGCCTCTTTCATTGCGATGGCGAATAAGGATTTTGGGCGGATGGCGATTAAAGAACCGAACAAAGCCGCCACGTATCTGGGCGCTCATCGTAAGGTATGTAAACCAGCACAGACTAGAATTGAGGTAGGCAAGTAGGCTGGGGTCGTCTGAAGGAAGAAAATAGCCGCTCCACGGCGGCCTGTGAAACGGCGTCATCTCTGGGAAACAATCACCATTTTCTCGATGATCGCGTCGAATTATTTCGTGCCAATAAATATAGGCATTTTTCTAGTGTAGGCAGCAACTCGACCATGGTGCCAATACGAATGACCAGGTTCTTGCCCTTCACACACCAATTTCTTTCTCCAAAATTGAGTCTTAGGAACATCGTGCGGTCCTGTTCGAACCACCAGGGCTCGGGGGCCACATAGACAATCTCTCGTCTCTTGACGCCATTGCTCTCGAAAATTGGGATCGCGTGCCAAATAGATTTGACACGTCAAACCATCCAGAAATATCTGGCACCAGGTTGCCATTTCCTTCTGAATCAGCTCGTGCTGATGCGCTGGATCGAATGAGCGCGGTTCGTGCAATTAGTTTCCTAGGGTTGATTTAGATCAATTTCTAGTAACTAAGCTTTGTTAATCATAAGATACATTCAAGTATGCGAATGTATTAATATGTTGGTTTGAATGTTGGTTTTAACGAAACATAGAGCTGAGGAATAATCAAATGAGGACACGAAATTATATACTAGGGTCGGTCGCACCAGTAGCGATATTAGCGTTGTCGTATAGCGCCGCATGGGCAGATACATTTAGTGAAAATCCCTTGATCGAAACATCAGGGGACGGCTTTCTATTTGTAGACGCAGAAGAGGGGGTCGTCGAGCCAGGTATTAAGGCAGTCACTTTCACGCGAACCAGAACGCCTGACGGTTCAGATTATGTCGATCCTTACGAGGTTATTGTTACGGACTTTTCAGACCTCGGATCGCGCGGTAATGTTACGAACTGTTTGATGGCAAGTAACCAAAATGTCTATTGCGATTCAGCGAGCGGGTCGGGCAAGCGGATCAAAGCATGGCTTACTGGATCCAATCCATTTGACATACGCCTACGCACGACAGCAAATGAAGCCTATCCATCAGTGGATTACTTTACCTTTGGAAAAGTGTCGAACGCCTCTGGTGCGCGAATGACGGGCTTTTCGCTTGAATTGTTGGATGCCGATGGGAACCCGATGGGTGAGCTGCCGTCCGAAGAGGCTGTTCTATTCAACCTAGATGCAACTGCAATTGGTCTTGGTTCTGGGCTGCCCGACGGTTTGTTTGGCAGTGGTGGTAACGAGGGCGAAATTGGTTTCTTTTCAAGCGATAGAGCGCGGCTAGAACTTGTAAGTTCGACCGATATTTTGGCGTTCGGTGCCCTAACTAACGCGGAGTTCGTCGAAAATTTTGGAACCGCTTTCCTTGACAATACAATGGTTCCAGAAGGCATGTTCTGGGACGATAATGATGATCCGGATGATGAGGGCGCGCTTGTCGCGTGGAACAATCTCGCTGGAGGTGGCTGGACATATGGGACATTGGATACTGATGCAAACATTGATGCGCGACTTGTGGAATTGGCGTCGTCGCTGGGTGTTGGTGTTGCAGAATTAAACTATGCGAATGGTGGTTTGGTTCCTGTAGAAATCGTGGCTGCCATCGAAGCAAATAATCTTTTTGCGGTCGATCCGATTGAAGATTTGCGTAACGCAAACCTAAACTACACTATTACAGTTGGCACTGTTGGCGGTGGTGAAGTGACCCTGCGTATAGCTCCGACATTCGCACCCATCGTGGATAGTGCAACATCTGAGTATCAGTTCAAGACTGCTGGCTACCTCGATGCGGCGGCAAATTTACCTTATTGGGATTTAGGAAATGCTGCTGCTTATCAAGGTGCAATCTCAGATATTCTAGGGTTGAGCGAGGCCGAAAGATCAGTGGCCTTAAGCAGTATTGGTTTTGGTTTTGCACCAGCATTTTCGAGCCTTGGGTTTGAGGTTTCACGTGACCAAATTGCTGCGGTGACTAGCTTTGTGCCCTGGAGTCAAGGCACCGATACGCAAAACTTTGTTTCGCGTAAGGGCGCTGCGAACAGCTGGTTAATGGAGGGGGATCTATATGGGCTTGTTTCATTGGGTGGCTCACAGTCATCCTATGATTCCACATCCGCTTCTATTGGCTACGATATTGATTTAACTGCCTTTTCTGTAGGGGTGGAAAAACGCCTTAGTGGTGCTGATAGATCGGTCGGGGTCGCGCTGGGATTTGCGAGCGGATCGGCAAGTGCGTACCAAGGTTTCGGTGATATCGACACCACGGGATACTCTTTGACCGCGTTCACACGCTCGCGTTTTGGTGAAGGGGGGCTGGTACAGGCGCTGTTGGGATTCCAAAACCTGTCTTACGATTCTTCTCGATCTGTGATGGGTGAAACTGCTACCGGAAGCACGGACGGCTCTCAAGTATTCGCTGCATTGAAGGTCGACTATTTGAAAGATATGGGGGGATTCAAGTTTGGCCCGACCGCATCCATTGAATATTATAACGCCTCAACTGACGGCTTTAGCGAAACCGGCGCAGGCATTTGGAACTTGGATGTCGGTGCGCAATCGTCCGATACTGTACTCGTTTCAGTGGGTGTCCGTGGGGAATATGACTTCGCCGGGGGCAATAGTAAAAGTCGCCTTACTGGTAGTCTTGAATATACAAACGCATCCGGAGGTGATCTCGTCGTCCAAAGCGGTTTTGTTGGTTTGCCCAGTACATCTTATGTCGTTTCAGGGATGAACGAAAACTTGCTGGATGCGAGTATTGGTTTAGAAAGTGTCCTATCATCGACTGCATCCGGAGAAGTCGTTTTTCAGGGTGGATATCGTGGGTCCTTTGGTAAAGATTACGAAAGTCAAGGGTTGCATGTCGGGTTAAACATGACGTTTTAAGTATTTCAAATAAATCGATACAATTGCAAACGGCGCGCCAAATAGGCGCCGTTTGCACCTTTAAGAAGTTAGTTCCTGCGCAACACCCGACCATCTTGATCTACTTGCAGTCCGAAAAATACGAATACGGAGTATGGTTTTGACTTCTAAGCCGACTAAGTTTTTGATTTGCTGGACACCTGGATGTAGGATGTTCATGTAATAATTGTTTGGACGTTCACAGGCCATGATTCCACCAATGGAAACACTTTTAATGTAAAGGCCGCTAACGATAAAAAAACGAGGTACGTTCAGATCATTCCGTACGCCAAAGTTACTGGAAATTTGATAATTCTCACGGTTGTTTAGATTTTCGTCGCGTCGATATTGTTGGGATTGCCGCAGATGGAATTCAAATGGTTTCGGCGGTTATTGTTTAGGGAGAATATATTGCTAACGAATTCGGATCTGATTGAGTTAACTGCGTTTCGGCGATGCTTGCATACAATGCCAGAGCTGTCGGGCGAAGAGGTTGAAACGGCACGCAGGATTACTGTGGCCTTGGCACCGATGAAACCCACACGGGTTATCACGGGATTGGGCGGGCACGGTGTGGCGGCTGTTTTTGACAGTGGTGTCGCGGGGCCGACAGTGTTGTTTCGCTGCGAATTGGATGCCCTACCGATCCATGAAATTTCAGATTCTCAGTGGCGATCCGAGGTAGATGGCAAGGGGCATTTGTGCGGGCATGATGGGCATATGACGATGATGTTGGGGTTTGGGCGGATGTTGTCGCGCAAACCTGTGGCACGGGGGCGTGTGGTGTTGATGTTTCAACCTGCCGAAGAAGATGGTAGTGGCGCGCGCGCGGTTGTGGCCGATCCCGCGTTTGCGCAAATTGCACCCGATTGGGCGTTTGCCATTCACAATGAACCGGGTCGGCCGTTTGGATATGTGTCGACGCGGGTTGGGTTGATTAACTGTGCGTCGCAGGGGTTGTTGATCCGCCTGACGGGTAAAACAGCCCACGCCGCCGATCCACAGGACGGAGTGTCACCTGCATCCGCTGTGGCGCAATTGATCCCAGCATTGAATGCCCTGGGGCAGGGTGGTGCGTTGGATAATGATTTTAAATTGGTGACGATTACGCACGTGAATGTGGGTGAACCCACGTTTGGTGTGGCCCCTGCGGACGCGGTTATTTATGTAACTTTGCGCACGGCGCATGATGAGCCGATGGCGGATATGGTGGCGTCTGCACGGGCGATAACGTTGGGTGTTGCCACAGCCGAGGGATTGGATGTGGCGTTTGAGGTTCGTGATGAATTTGCAGCGTCGATCAATGATGCGGATGCAACACGGGTGGCGATGGATGCCATGGATGCGCTGAAAATCCCAAACGGTGATTTTGGATTGCCGATGCGCGCATCCGAGGATTTTGGTGTGTTCGGGTGGAATGCCAAGGCCGCCATGTTGTGTTTGGGTGTGGGCGGGGATTATGCGGCATTACACAATCCCGATTACGATTTCCCAGATGATTTGATCCCGATTGGCGTATCGATCTTTGATCGTATTGCGCGGGATTTGTTGGGGTAAGAAGTCACAACCTTGCGAGGCTTTAAGTTTGTTTACTATTTTTATGTAATGCATTTGCGCGAACGTCTGCAATTTGGACTTTGCTGCCGTTCATCCTTGTGTACATCCGTTTATTATTCATTTTGATCTACTATATCTCTAAATTGGTAGTCGAATTAATTTGAGGAGGGATGGTACCGTAGTAAACATACTGCATCAGATGAAAGAAATTCTTAGGTGCGTAAAATGTCTTATTCATTCACTCCTCGCTTTGTAAAACGAGTAGCCAGCAATGACGGTAGAGTTGAAATGACTTCGTCTAGTGAAGAATTAGAAGAAATCATCACTGAATTATCAGAAAACAAGGCTTTGATGGACCTAATGAGAGAATACATATCGGTTGCAAGAAAGTTAATTGTAGAAATTCCTGAAGCCAAAAAGTTAGGTTACGGAAAATGATATTCCCGCATTTTGATAAAGCGATACTAAAGAGAACGGGGTTTACTATTATTAACCATGATGTAGCTGAGGAAATGTTCCAACGACTCGAAATCGATTCACCATATACCTCTTAAATTTTCGTTTTTCTGACAGCTAGGTTTAATTAGTATGGGCTCAAAGCAGCCATTTGAGATAACTACAAGCTGTCGGTGAGCAAGTGTAAGCAACGAACCCTACCAAAAGAAAAGCCCCAGCCAATGGCTGGGGCTTCTTTGGGGTGGGTGTTATGATTCCATTCCCAATAAGGACGTTAGCCCTTTTTCGTGATCACGGGGATGAGCAAGTCGCCCCAGTTTCCGTCACCATTGTGGTGGCGGCTTGATCGGATCAATTCTACGGTGACACCTGCTTCGACTGCGCGTGCTACGGATTGGTTCAAACGATGTAGATCGTTGGCCAACATGCGGATTGCTTGATCCGCTTGGTCGATCTTGTCGGATGTCGAAGGCTCTACGGCTTGGATTTGTGCAGTCATGGTTTCACTCCTTGGTTAGATTAGAATTGGTTCATTGTGTTGTCTTCGCCAGCAGCCTTTAGGGCCGCTTCGCCAGCGAAATATTCCTTGTGATCGTCGCCCATGTCAGAGCCTGACATGTTTTGGTGCTTAACGCATGCGATACCTTGGCGGATTTCCTTGCGTTGAACGCCAGCCACGTAGCCCAGCATGCCCGCATCACCAAAGTATTCCTTGGCCAGATTGTCCGTAGACAAGGCGGCGGTATGGTATGTTGGCAATGTGATCAGGTGGTGGAAGATACCTGCATCGCGTGCGGCGTCTGATTGGAAGGTGCGGATTTTATCGTCTGCCGCCGTTGCCAATTCTGTTTCGTCGTAATCAATCGACATCAAGTTTGTGCGGTCGTATGCAGAAACGTCTTTGCCATCTTCTGACCATGCGTCGAACACTTGTTGACGGAAATTTAATGTCCAGTTGAATGATGGTGAGTTATTGTACACCAATTTCGCATTTGGAACCACTTCGCGTACGCGATTAATCATTTCACCGATTTGGCCCACGTGTGGTTTTTCAGTTTCGATCCAGATCATGTCAGCGCCATTTTGCAATGATGTGATGCTGTCCAGAACGCAACGATCAACGCCTGTGCCCTCTTTGAATTGGAACAAGTTTGATGGCAGGCGTTTTGGGCGCATCAGTTTGCCGTCTTGTTTGATCACAACGTCGCCATTGTTCATGGTGTCCAATGTTACTTCGTCACAATCGATGAAGCTGTTGTATTGGTCACCCAAATCACCCGGCTGTTTCGTAACCGCGATTTGTTTTGTTAGGCCAGCGCCCAAGCTGTCTGTGCGTGCAACGATGATACCATTGTCGATGCCCAATTCCAAAAATGCGTGACGACAAGCGCGGATTTTTTGCAAAAAATCTTCGTGTGGAACGGTCACTTTGCCGTCTTGGTGGCCACACTGTTTTTCATCAGATACTTGGTTTTCGATTTGCAACGCGCATGCGCCTGCTTCGATCATTTTCTTTGCCAAAAGGTAGGTTGCTTCGGGGTTACCAAAGCCGGCGTCGATGTCAGCGATGATTGGAACAACATGTGTTTCAAAGTTGTCAATTTTTGCTTGGACTGCTGCCTTGTTTGCAGGGTCTGCTGCGTCAAGTTCGCGAAACAGGCCACCCAATTCGCGTGCGTCCGCTTGGCGTAGGAAGGTGTACAATTCCTCGATCAGGGCAGGAACGGATGTTTTTTCGTGCATGGATTGGTCAGGCAAGGGGCCGAATTCGGAACGCAGTGCGGCGATCATCCAACCTGATAGGTACAGGTATTTCCGTTTTGTTGTGCCGAAATGTTTTTTGATGGCGATCATTTTTTGTTGACCGATGAAACCATGCCAGCAACCCAATGATTGGGTGTATTGGCTGCTGTCTGCGTCATAGGCGGCCATGTCTTCGCGCATGATGTCGGCGGTATATTGCGCGATGTCCAAACCTGTTTTGAAACGGTTTTGTTGGCGCATGCGGCTGACATATTCAGGATTGATTGCATCCCAAGATGTACCGTTTTGCGCCTTTAGGCCTGCAATTGAGTTGGAAGATGTTTCATCGTAAGGCATGTCGCCCTCCTTTGTAAAATTATCACTAGGTTGTTATGCCAATAATGATGAGGAATCATGTTGTTTTGACTAAACCTGTCATGTTTGTGACTGGTCGACGGGTAATAGTCCCGTAAAAGAAAGGTTTTTGTTGAACTTTTCGAGTAATCTTGTAAAGAATAGTCAAGAAATGGTTGTAAAATTGTAAAGTTTGTAAATGAGCGATCAAAAGATTTTTGCGGGTGCGCGTATTAAAAAGCTGCGTGGTGCCATGGGACTTAGCCAGACAGCAATGGCGGGCGAGTTGGAAATCTCGGCCAGTTATCTGAACTTGATTGAACGTAATCAGCGGCCAATCACGGTACAGCTGATTTTAAAGCTGTCCAAGACATACAATATTTCGCCCGAGGATTTAGAAGGCGATGCAGATGGTACCGTGACCGCGTTGAAAGAGGTGTTCGCGGATGCGTTATTGCAGGGCGAATTACCTGGTTACGAGGAATTGTTCGAGGTGGCTGATGTGGCGCCAAACGTGGCCAGCGGCATTCAGAAATTACACGAAGGATATCGTCAGGCGTTGTTGCGCCTGTCCGAATTGAACACCCAAATGGCCAACGGGCAGGATGTCAGCCAAACCGCATTGCCCAGCGATTTGGTGAATGCGGCGATGGAAGGGCGCGCAAACTATTACGATGGATTAGATCGCGCGGCGGAAGCATTGGCGCACGATATGGATTTGGTGCACGGGGCGTATGCCGCGTTGCAAGATAGGTTATTGCAAAAGCATCGAATTACCGTTCAGACCTTGCCGATTGAAACGATGCCCGAATGGACACGACGGTTTGACAAACATTCGATGCGGTTGTTTATTTCGGACCGTTTAAATTCCTATGGGCGGGTGACCGAATTGGCCACGGATTTGGTATTTCGGGAATTGTCGGATGAAATCGACAGCGCAGTGTTGCGATTGAACCTGAAAACACCAGAAGCGGTGAAGGCGGGACGGATTGAAATGGCGCATTACGCCGCCTTGGCGATGTTGTTACCGTACAAGCGGTTTGCCCAAACCGCGCGACGGATGAAATATGATGTCGAAGCCTTGGCCAAGAGGTTTGATGTGTCGTTTGGCGAAGTAGCGACGCGGTTGACCACGTTGGGCCGCCTTAAAATGGAAGGAATTCCGTTTTTCCTACAAGAGGTGGATCAGGCGGGGAATATGGTGCGACGCCTTGGAGTCAAAGGTTACCCGCGTGCCAAGTTTGGCGGCCAATGTCCAAAGTTGTCGATTTTCAAAGCGGT
Source organism: uncultured Rhodobacterales bacterium (assembly GCA_963976255.1). Classification (GTDB taxonomy): domain Bacteria; phylum Pseudomonadota; class Alphaproteobacteria; order Rhodobacterales; family Rhodobacteraceae; genus Amylibacter. The sequence goes on along the minus strand of CAXBJO010000006.1, from coordinate 91,368 downwards.
TTCATTGCCACAGCAGTTGTTGCTACAGATTGTGGAATATGCCGATGGCCATGCCTATTTCACGTTGAACAGATCCACCAAGCAAAGTGGTGGTGCCTATGGCGAGAGTATGCGCCAAACCGCGATCCTGTTGGGGTGCGAGGCGGAATATTTGACGGATACGATTTATGTGCAGGGTGGTGGTGTTGGCCGCGCCGATGTGGGGCAAAATTGCCGCCTGTGCGAACGTCCACATTGTGCGCAACGCGCTGAACCTCCGATTGCGCGACCATTGATGTTCGATGGCGCCGAAAACAGTGTGTCAGCATTCAATTTCAAAGTTTAGCCAAGATAAGCGCGGCGTAACAGGTTTAAACCCATAATCAGAAAGACCACCAAAACTGCATTGCGAAATGCGGTTTCCGACAGGTGCGCACGCATTTTTTCACCAAACCAAAAACCGATAAAAGTTGGAATAAGGATCAGCGCGGAAATACCCGCCAGCTGTGGGGTCAGGTGACCGGCATAGATATAGCCAGCGGCCAATGGCACAGAGCCAAGGAAAAAAATTAAGCCGCTGGCGCGAATAAATTCGGCTTTGGTGACGCGGCGCGCAGTGAGGTAAACCGCCATGGGAGGCGCCCAGACGGACGTAAGCCCACCCAATATTCCCGCCAAAACACCGGCAATCAATTGTGCGTGCGTGTCGTATTTTTGTAGGATGCGTGGCGAGAATTTTGTCAGGTTCACCACAACATACAACAAAATCGAAAATCCCATAACGGCCAATAAAATGCGTGGATCCATCTGACTCGACAGGCGAATCACCACCCACACAAAGATCACCAACGCCACAATCAACGGGGCGTAGCGCCTCACAGATGCACCAATTTCACCGGCGCGGTAAACCTGCCATGCGTTGGTCAGCAGCAGCGGTAAAATCACAATGGCGATGGCGGTGCGGGGTGCAACAAATAATGTCATAAGGCCCAGACTGGTTGTGGGAAGACCAAGGCCGACAACGCCTTTGACAGTACCAGCCGCCAAAAACACGAGCATCAAACTTGCGATAAAGATGAATTGATCCATAGTGGAACAGTATACCAGTGCCATAGGGGTGCAAGGGGGATTGCGATGCGTTTGGTTGCATGGAATTGCAATATGGCATTACCGCGCAAATGGGATGCATTGATGGCATTGCGGCCCGATGTGGCGGTGATTTCGGAATGCGCCAATCCAGATGTTTTGGCCGAGAAGGGTATCGCGACGATGCCCGATACTTGTTTATGGATGGGAAAATCACAGCACAAAGGTTTAGGGATTTTTAGTTTTAATAATTATCGCCTGCGTCGTTTTGAGTCATTTATGCCCAATTTTCGATTTTGCCTGCCCGCGATAGTGGATGGGCCGGCGCCATTTCATTTGCTGGGTGCATGGGCGCAAAATGCGAACGAGGGGAACAGACGTAAAAATCAGATGGGGCATCTGAGCCGCGCAATGTCACGATATGGTGGGTTCCTGCGAAGTGCGAACAGTTTTATTGCGGGGGATCTGAATAACAACACGTTTTGGGACAAACCAGGGTGGCGGATGAATCACGATACGATGGTTGCCAAGGCCGGGCGGATGGGATTGGTCAGCGGGTATCACGCGATAAGGGGCGAGCCCCATGGCGGTGAAAAACAGCCCACGCATTATTGGCGAGATCGCACCAAGGATGGGCCGACGTATCACATTGATTACATTTTTGGATCGCAAAAAATGATTGAAAAAGCCAAGTCGTTTGAGGTGGGCACATTTGAGGATTGGGTTGGCAACAAGTTGTCGGATCATGTGCCATTGGTGATCGAGGTTTAGGAATTCAAGGGGATTGAAACCTGAAACCTTGCGCCTGTGTCGCTGTTCAAACAGGTCAATGTTCCACCTAAGTTACGCATGATTTCCTGACTGATTGCCAAACCCAAACCAACACCACTGCTGCTTGTGGCGTTCGACAGTTTTGAGAACTTTTCGAAGATGATAGTTCGTTCGGAGACTGGAATTCCCGGCCCGTTATCTTGGAATGTGACATTCAGATATGAGCCTGCCTGTTGACAGGAAATGGTCAAAATGGGTGTGGTTTTGTTGGTATATTTAACGGTGTTGGTGATCAGGTTGATGAACACTTGGGACAGGCGATCAGGATCGGTGGTCAGAACAGTGTCGATAGAATCCGGTGCAACTGTGATCTGTGCATTTGCGTTCGACGTCGTTTGCTGTGTTGATTGTAGGGCGGTTTTCAGGACGGAGTTTAGGGTTGTTGATTTTAGGTTCAATTTCACCTGACCGCTTTCAAGAAAGCTTAGATCCAGAATCTCATCTAACAGCCGTGTCAATCGTTGGCTCTCGTCGTTGATGATTCCAGAGAAATACTGCAACTCGTCAGATGTGAGTTTTGTGTCCGAACGAAGGATGTCAGAAAAGGATCGGATGGACGTCATGGGGGTGCGTAATTCATGGCTGACTTGGCTGAGGAAATCATCTTTTTGAGTGCTGAGTTTTGTGAGTTTGTTGTTTGCGATGCGCAACTCGTCAGCCGCCTTGGTCAACTCTTTTGATTGCTCTTCTAAACGTTCGGAATATTCGATCACTTGTACGGTTTCATCCGCGACGGCGATCAAATCTTCGACGGTGATGGATTGGTTGCCGATCGCTTGTGTGATCATTGTGTGCGCGGTTGCGGCGCCAACCGAACCTGCGAATTTACGTTCCAAGGTTTGCATTAATTCCATATCGATTTTGGGTAATCCACTGACGCGACCCTGTTTTTGACTGAATGTGTTGAACAATTGGCTGGCCTCTTTGCGACCCAAAATGCGCTGTGCCAGAATGTATAAATCTTCGGGGGTGACGCCGTCGTTTACGGAACGCAGCGGTGCATTTTGTCCGTAAACATTGATGAATTGTTGTGCTTGAATGCGCTCCAATGGTGACGGGGTTGTGGCCAAGGATGCCCAAAGAAACATCAAGGCGTTCAGGAACAGCGACCAGAAAACGGCGTGAATCAGCGGGTCGTCGATGGTGACGCCGAACAGTGCTTGGGGGCGCAAAAGTCCAAAACCAAAGGGGCCATTTTGCAAAATGCTTTCGCTGATAATAAATGCGCCGCCAAAACTGGGTAAAAATGACGTATAGGCCCAAACGATGAAGCCTGTTGAAATTCCTAATATCGCGCCAGTACGTGTGGCATTGCGCCAAAAAAGAGCGCCAATCAATGCCGGTAAAACCTGTGACACACCCAAAAAGGCCACAAAACCGATTGACGCCAATGCGGTGGTGCCCCCCGTCAGGATGAAATACAAATACCCAAAGCCCAAGATGCAACCGATGCTGATCCGGCGTGACCGCAACAGCACGGTGCGCAAATCATCGCTTTCGGGGTTACGGTTTTTGATGCGGTACAGCCAAATGGGTAGAACGATATGGTTTGAAACCATGGTGGACAATGCAATCGCCGCCACAATCACCATGGATGTCGCGGATGAAAAGCCGCCCAAGAATGCCAAGGCGGCCAAACTCTCGCGGTTTTCGGCCAACGGGATCGTCAGTACAAACAGGTCGGGGTTTGATCCTTCTGGCAGAATGTTCAGGCCGGTTGCCGCAATAGGCAAAACAAAAATAACAATCAAAAATAGGTAGAGTGGGAATGCCCAACTGGCGGCGGCCAAATGTTTTTCGGCGCTATTTTCAACGACGATCACCTGAAACATGCGTGGCAGACAGATGATTGCGGTGGCGGATAAAAACGTCAATGTAATCCAACGCGGTGCGAATACTGCTTGGGTTTCAGGTATGCGTGCCTCCATCAGGGCCAGCGTGTTTGTTGGGCCACCACTGACCCCCCAGACCACAAAAATGCCGACCGCCATAAGGGCGACCAGTTTTACGATTGCCTCTAGTGCGATGGCGGTGACGACGCCGTGGTGACGCTCGTTTGCGTCCAAATTGCGTGTGCCAAAAAGGATGGTAAATGTGGCCAAACCCATGGCGATGAATAAGGCAGTTATGGCCGGGGATGCTTCGGAATTTGATCCCTCGGTGAACACGGCAAAACTGAGCGTTAGGGATTGCAGTTGCAAGGCGATATAGGGCGTGGATCCGGTGATCGCCAACAGGGTAACAATGACGGCCAAAGTATTGCTTTTGCCGTAGCGTGATGAGATTAAATCGGCGATGGATGTGATGCGTTGGGTGCGGCCAATGCGAACCAATTTGCGCAGGAACCACCACCAGCCGACGAAAACAATCGTGGGGCCCAAATAAATCGTCAAAAACTCGAACCCGTTGCGTGCGGCGGAGCCAACCGCGCCGTAAAATGTCCATGCCGTACAATAGACCGAAATTGATAAGGTATAGACAAGGGGGGATTGCAAGAATCCCAGCCGGTTTTGACGCGCACGGCGTTCGGCCAATGCGGCGACCGCGAACAGCACACCAACATACAACACACCAATTGTTGCGATGACGTTAAAGCCGAGCATCAGTCGTCCGCCACTGTGCTGCTTAGAACCCGCGACATAATAAAGGCCGCCAGAATCAACGCGCCCCACACAGCAAAAATATAGATAATGACGGATGAGAACTGGGGTTGCCCATCGACGTTGGTGAACGCATTCAGCAGTGGTGATACCAGTAGAAAAATTGCGAGGATGGGAACGGCCAGTGATAGTTCAGTGCGTTTGCGCAACTTTCCACGATCCAAATCACGTTTGGCTGGTTCGGTATTTTTCATGGAGTCAACATTTCACGCACACTGGCAACCAATTCAGTGTTTGAAAACGGTTTGGTCATGAACAAGCTGGCGCCCGCATCTTCGGCGGCGCGGCGGTCTTTCTTTTGGCCCTTGGCGGTGAGCATTAAGATTGGTAGCCCAGCCAAACCGGGGGTGGCGCGTATGTCTTCTAGAATTTTCATGCCTGAAACATTGGGCAACATGATGTCCAATATGACCAAATCGGGAGTGTTGTTTTGGATAAATGACAGGGCTTTTGCGCCATCCGAAATGGATTGAACGCTGAATCCTTCGCGTTCGAGCAGGAAGGTCAATGCCTCGATGATAAAGGGCTCGTCTTCGATAATTACGATTGATTTTTGCACGACTTCCCCCCTGGACTGCGCGCGCTTAGCCTATCCAAATTCCGAAATGACGCAAATCATTATTTTCGACTGAGCAAATATTCGGCGCGGCGCGCCGTGCAGGTCAGGCGTGAACAGACCGTACATTGTAGACCAACGTCCAGTTGCGGCGTTTGGCCGTGGGCCACTTTGGGTAACATAGAGTAGTCAGGCGTGAACAGCATGATCGCCTCTGTTAATGCGGGCATACCGACTTGTGCTGACTCTGTTGGATAGGCAAAGCTGATGGTGTGGAACCGATCCCCCATCGGCATGTCCAGCATCGCGCGGATCGGCTGTAAGGGTTGCGATAGGCAACGATACACCGGCCACAACGGACAGGCGCCGCCGTAACGTGGCAGGCTGAACGAGTTCAATTGTTTGCGATATAAAACGCCGCCCGATGCATCGCATTGGATCAATCCAAATACGGGCAAATCGGGGTGAACAGGTAAATGCGCCAAGCGAAAACAGATGGCCATCAGGTCAGTGCCGAATGCATTGGCCAATGCGATGGCGTCAAATTGTAATTCCTTGGCGGTTGCAATGAATGGGTCGATTGGCAGGTTGCGTGCCATTTCGCAGTAGGATTGCAGGGACGCTTTGGTGTGTTCAACATCTACGCTGGGCACATTCATGTCGATTAAGATTTGGGCAACGGATGCGGTGCCTGATTCCAAATCGGCCAAATGAAACCTGTTTTGCTCCAACAATGTTTCGAATGCGGATGTGTCCAGTGTTGTGTTTTGCGCGTCCGCTGTGGGTTCAAAATGATCGAAAATTTCCTCGGCTGTTTTGGACAGTTTGGCGGCTTCGGTTGCAAGGTTGGACATGAACCGCTGTGCTGTATCAAGCGGCATGTCGGTATTGTTGGTCAAAATGTCAGACGTGGCACGGATTGTGGTGATGTTGGACAGTAATAAATGCATTGCCTCAGCAAAGTAGGGGTCGTGTTTTAATTGATCTGACAGAATCGCAAACTCCTCGTCGCGTAATTCGATCTGATCGCTTTGGCGGGCGATCAAGCGAGCAAAGCCGGGAAAGCGGGCGGCGAACTCTTCTATCCTGTCCTTTTCGGTGTTGATTTGAGCGTTGCGCAGGGCGGCGGTTTTGACGCGATCCAACAGCGCTTGGTTCATGCCTTCGCTTAGCTTGGAAGGATCAGTATTTAAGGCACGCGCAATCGCGTTCAGCGTTTTGCCGGCGATTCCTCGTCGATTGTGTTCGATCAGGTTTAAATAGGATGCAGAAACACCCGCCGCCGCCGCCAAATCCTTTTGACTGAGACGTAATGCCTTTCTGTTCTCGCGAATACGTGTCCCCAACAATGCGCCTGCCATCTGCCAACACCCTCGTTTTATTGTAGAAAAATCATTACTGGTAAATTAGTTTACTGTTTGGATGAAATCAAATGAAAAAGATTTACAAAAAAATCGTTTTTAAACAGCGTGTTATTGCAAAAATTACAAATCAAGCTAGCCTAAGGGGGTCGAGAGACGCTGGCGTGTGGTGCGAGGAGGTATCAGACGTGCAGAATTAGGGAGGAATCTATGTCTAATTTTACAAGACGTGGGCTGATTAAAACGGGTGCTACATTTGGCGCTGGTTTGGCAATGCCTACATTGATTACAAGTGCTGCGGCTGCCGCAGAGTATACGAACGCACCAACGGGTAGTTCAGTGACGCTGGGCTTTAACGTTCCACAATCTGGTCCGTACGCGGACGAGGGTTCGGACGAGCTTCGTGCGTATAAACTTGCTGTTGAGCACCTGAATGGTGGCGGCGATGGCGGTGCGATGAACACGTTCACGTCCAAAGCACTTAAGGGTAATGGTATCCTTGGTAAAAAGGTTGAGTACGTAACAGGCGACACACAGACAAAATCTGATGCGGCGCGTGCGAGTGCGAAATCAATGATCGAAAAAGACGGCGCAATCATGATCACAGGTGGTTCGTCATCTGGTGTGGCTGTGGCTGTTCAAGGTTTGTGCCAAGAAGCTGGCGTTATCTTTATGGCTGGTTTGACACACTCTAACGACACAACTGGTAAAGATAAGAAAGCCAACGGCTTCCGTCACTTCTTTAACGGTTACATGTCTGGTGCTGCTTTGGCGCCCGTGCTTGAAAAAGCATATGGCAAAGATCGTCGTGCCTATCACCTGACTGCTGATTATACTTGGGGTTGGACACAACAAGAGTCTATCCAAGCGGCAACTGAAGGTGTTGGTTGGCAGACTGTCAACAACGTGCTCACACCACTTGCGACGACTGACTTCTCGTCTTACATCGCGCCTGTGTTGAACTCTGGTGCGGATGTTTTGGTTCTGAACCACTACGGTGGGAACATGGTTAACTCTTTGACCAATGCTGTGCAGTTTGGTCTGCGCGACAAAATGGTTAACGGTAAACAGTTCGAAATCGTTGTTCCATTGTATTCAGAGCTTATGGCTAAGGGTGCTGGTAAAAATATCGAAGGCGTTTACGGTTCAACAAACTGGTCATGGACACTTCAAGACGAAGGTACAAAAGCATTCGTTAAGTCGTTCGGTGAAAAGTATGGCTTCCCGCCTTCAAACGCTGCGCAAACAGTTTACGCGCAAACGTTGCTTTATGCTGATGCGTGTGAACGTGCAGGTACATTCAACCCTTGTGGCATCGTTGAGTCGCTAGAAGGATTTGAATTTGATGGTTTGGGTAACGGCCCAACATTGTACCGTGCCGCTGATCACCAGTGTTTCAAAGACGTATTGGTTATGAAGGGTAAAGAAAACCCAGCCAACGAATACGATGCATTGGAAATCGTAGAAGTGACACCACGTGCACAAGTTGAGTACGCACCGGATCACCCAATGTTTGCCGGTGGCGATTTGGGCGAATGTAACCCAGGTTCATAAGCAATAAAGTCCCGATAGGGATAAGGGGCCACGGCGTTCGCGCCGTGGCTCAATTCACAAATCAGGCGATGCTGATTTGACTTACAAGGGGTTTGGACGGGACATGGATGCAATCCTTCTACAGATATTAAATGGACTTGATAAAGGCAGTGCATATGCGTTGATTGCCTTGGGTCTGACACTTATTTTCGGCACTTTGGGCGTTGTAAACTTCGCCCATGGTGCATTGTTTATGGTCGGGGCGTTTTGCGCGGTAACCTTGCAAAAGCTGCTGACGGTTTCAAAAATAACCCTTGATCCAGAGAAGTTGGATTTTCTGGGTAATCCCGCAAAAATCAAAACACCTTATATAGTGGAATGGTTTGGCCCCAACGTGGGCAATGCGATGATTGACTGGAACGTGCCGTTGGCCATTCTGTTCTCTATCCCGATTATGTTATTTATCGGCTATGTTATGGAACGTGGCCTGATACAACATTTCTATAAACGCCCCCACGCCGATCAAATCCTTGTGACGTTTGGGTTGGCAATTGTTATTCAAGAATTGGTCAAGGCCAACTTTGGTGCCAACCCCATTCCGACACCTGCACCTGCGCAATTCGTTGGGTCATATAATGTTGGCGCTTTGTTTGGGCTTGATGCCAGCTATCCTTATTGGCGGCTGATTTACTTTGCTTTCTCGACGATCGTCATTGGTGCGGTGTTTGCATTTTTGCGGTTCACCACATTTGGTATGGTTGTGCGTGCGGGCATGGTGGATCGCGAAACAGTGGGTTTGTTGGGTATCAACATTGATCGACGTTTTACAATTATGTTTGGGATTGCGGCCGCTGTGGCGGGGTTGGCGGGTGTGATGTACACACCGATTAATTCGCCGAATTATCACATGGGCATGGACTTCTTGGTTCTGTCGTTTGTTGTTGTTGTTGTCGGTGGCATGGGGTCATTGCCCGGTGCGGTTTTGGCGGGGTTCCTGTTGGGCATTCTCGAAAGCTTCGCATCCATGAACGAAGTCAAAGCGTTTTTCGAGGCAATGTTTCTGCCGTCAATTGACCAAATTGTAATTTACTTAGTTGCCATTATCGTCTTGCTGACCAGACCGCGCGGTCTGATGGGCAAAGCCGGTGTGATGGAGGAATAAATCATGAAATCTATCTCTAACGCAGACATGCGCACACTTTTGTTCGTGGCGGTTATCTCATTGTTGGCCCCGTTTATCATGAACCCTTTTCCAACCGAATCTGCCATGGCGCAATTCAATGCGGGCTATCCCGATTTGATGCAACGCTTTGTTATTTTTGGGATTTTGGCAATTGGATTTAACATTCTGTTTGGTTTGACGGGCTATCTGTCATTTGGGCATGCCGCATTTTTGGGTGTGGGATCGTATTCCGCGGTTTGGATGTTTAAATTGCTTGGGTATGGCATTTTACCGGGTTTGGTTTTGTCGGTGATTATTGCTGGGATATTTGCCTTGCTTATTGGTTTTATCTCTTTGCGCCGCTCTGGTATCTACTTCTCGATCCTGACACTGGCCTTTGCGCAGATGTCTTTCGCGTTGGCGTATTCGGTTTTGACGCCGTTAACCAACGGTGAAACAGGGTTGCAAGTTTATGCAGATGATCCGCAATATCTTCAATCAGAAAGTGCGCCCTCTGTGCCGCATCTGTTTGGATTTAAAATGCAGGATACGTTCGGTTTGAATTTGGGGCCTTGGGATTTTCAATTCAATACGGGTTATTATGTCAGTGCGATCTTCTTGTTGGTTGCATTCTACATCTCTATTCGAATTTTTCGCTCGCCTTTCGGATTGATGCTGCGTGCAGTTAAAACCAACCAAACACGTTTGAATTACACGGGTATCAGCACACGTCCCTACACATTAGCTGCATTCGTTATTTCTGGCATGTATGCCGGTTTGGCGGGTGGCTTGATGGCGTCGATGGATCCATTGGCGGGTGCTGAACGGATGCAATGGACGGCGTCGGGTGAAATCGTTTTGATGACAATCCTTGGTGGTGCAGGCACATTGTTAGGCCCTGTATTGGGTGCGGGTTTCATCAAGTATTTCGAAAACATCTTCTCTAAAATCAATGAATCTGTATTGCAGGGTTGGTTCGAATGGATGCCTGATGGTTTAGCCGATATAATCGTTTGGGTTCTTCAACTGTTCACAGGTAAAGGTTGGAATTTAACGCTAGGTCTGTTGTTTATGGCGATCGTGATCTTCCTGCCGGGTGGATTGATGGAAGGTGCTAATCGCATCGGTAATTGGTGGAAACGCCGCAAAGGTGGGGATGATGACACATCCAGCACCGCAGCAACACCTGCAGAATAGGAGCGACCGATGGGAATTCTTGAAGTCAAAAACGTAAACAAAAGTTTCGGTGGCCTGAAGGCGTTGCAAAACGTGAATTTGGACATCGAAGAGGGTAAAATTCACGCGATCATTGGCCCCAATGGGGCGGGTAAATCGACCTTACTGAATTGTTTTGTCGGCAAGCTGACACCCGATACGGGCACGGTCATGTTTAACGGACAATCCCTATTGGGGATTAAGCCGTATCAAATTAATCAGCTGGGCGTCAGTCGCGTTTTTCAAACGCCAGAAATCTTTTCCGAACTGTCTGTTTGGGAAAACACATTGATCCCATGTTTTGCTAAACGTGACGGGGCGTTTACATTGAATGCATTGACGCGGGTGTCTGACAACAAAGACATGGCCGAGAAAGCCGAACAGATGTTGGTCGATGTCGATCTGATTGATAAGCGCGATATGTTAGCATCCTCGATGTCACGTGGTGATAAGCGACGTTTGGAAATGGCAATGTGTCTGTCGCAACAACCAAAATTGCTGTTGTTGGATGAACCCACCGCCGGCATGGCTCGCGCCGACACCGAGAGCACGATTGAGCTGTTGAAAAGCATCCAAGAGAAGCTGAAAATCACAATGGCCATTATCGAACACGATATGGGCGTGGTGTTTTCATTGGCGCAAAAAATCTCGGTTCTGGCCCAAGGCACAGTGATTGTCGAAGACCTTCCGGAAAATATCAAAGGCCATCCCAAGGTAAAAGAAGCATACCTTGGCGAAGCACAAGTATAGGGCAGACAACAGATGACAAATACAGCAGACAACGCAGAACCATCAAAACCCGTATACTTTTCGGTACATGATATTCATGCTTATTACGGCGAGAGTTACATCGTTCAGGGTGTGTCCCTGAATGTGCACGAGGGTGAAATTTTGGCGCTGTTGGGGCGTAACGGTGCGGGTAAGACATCGACATTGCGCGCGATTGCACGCCTTGATGATCCCGAAATTCATAAGGGCGAAATTTGGTTGGATCACCAACCATTGCACACGATGAAAGCATGGCAAGCGGCCCAAGCAGGTATCGCATTGGTTCCCGAAGATCGCCGCATCATCCAAGGTTTAACCGTCGAAGAGAACCTGCAATTGGCACAAATCGAAAAGCCAATTGGTTGGTCAATCGAACGTATTTACGAGTTGTTCCCGCGCTTGGGCGAACGCCGCAAACAAGAGGGCACAACCCTGTCAGGTGGTGAACAACAAATGTTGTCTATTGGTCGAGCATTGGCGCGTGACATCAAATTGTTGTTGCTGGATGAACCATACGAGGGTTTGGCGCCTGTGATTGTACAAGAGATTGAAAAAACGCTGCGTTTGATCCGCGAGCAGGGCATCACCACCATCATCGTTGAACAAAACGCCGTTGCCGCGCTGAAACTTGCGGATCGTGCGGTTATTTTGGATACAGGCGGAGTCGTGTTTTCAGGAACGGCCAAGGAAGTGTTGGAAAACGAAAGCCTGCGCCATGAATATCTGGCGATCTAATTCACACAAACTCTGAAAGGCTGGCATTGCCGGCCTTCATTTCTATGAATAGGGAAACCTTATGAGCACCAAAACTTTTCCACCATCCGCAGAATTTTCTGCAAACGCACACGCAGACAAAGATAAATATGATGCGATGTATGCCGCATCGGTTGCCGATCCAGACGCCTTTTGGGGCGAGCACGGCAAACGGATTGATTGGATGACGCCGTTCACCAAGGTGAAAAATGCGTCGTTTTCCTATCCTGATGTGTCGATCAAATGGTACGAAGATGGTGAATTGAATGTCTGTGCTAACTGCGTTGATCGTCACCTGCCAACACGCGGTGATCAAACGGCGATTATTTGGGAATCAGATGATCCCAATGTCGACAAACACATCACGTATAACCAATTGCACGATCATGTATCACGCTTGGCGAATGTCTATAAATCCCTGGGTGTGAAAAAGGGCGATCGCGTTGTTTTGTACATGCCGATGATCCCCGAAGCGGCCTATGCGATGTTGGCATGTGCGCGTATCGGTGCGATTCATTCCATTGTTTTTGGTGGCTTTTCGCCCGATGCATTGGCGTCACGGATTGCGGATTGTAAGGCGGCATTGGTCGTCACTGCGGACGAAGGCCCACGTGGTGGTAAGAATATCCCATTGAAGAAAAACGTTGATGCCGCGCTGGCTATTTGTGGCGATGTGACGACATTGGTCGTGGCTCGCACGGGTCATGGAACACCGTACAAAGAGGGGCGTGATTTGGATTATGGCACATTGGTCGCTGCCGCATCCAACGAGTGTCCGCCCGAAAAAATGAACGCCGAAGATCCGTTGTTTGTCCTGTATACATCAGGATCGACCGGTAAACCCAAGGGCGTTGTGCATTCATCTGCGGGCTATTTGGTTTACGCCGCGATGACGCATCAATACACATTTGATTACCAAGAGGGCGATACATATTGGTGTACGGCCGATGTGGGTTGGATCACAGGTCACAGTTATATCGTGTATGGTCCATTGGCGAACGGCGCGACCACATTGATGTTCGAAGGCACACCAACATATCCCGATGCATCGCGGTTTTGGGCGGTCTGCGAAAAGCACAAAGTGAACCAATTTTACACCGCACCAACCGCAATCCGTGCCTTGATGGGTTTGGGTGATGCATTGGTTGAAAAACATGACCTGTCTGATTTGCGCGTCTTGGGTACAGTCGGCGAACCGATCAACCCCGAAGCATGGAATTGGTATAACAAGGTCGTTGGCAAAGGTGCGGTACCAATCGTTGACACATGGTGGCAAACCGAAACCGGTGGTCACATGATGACGCCATTACCGGGTGCAACCGCAACCAAACCGGGGTCTGCGACATTGCCATTCTTTGGCGTGCAACCTGTGATTCTTGATCCACAAACAGGTCAAGAAATGGAGGGCGCGTGCGAAGGCGTGTTAGCGATCAAAGAAAGCTGGCCCAGCCAAATGCGCACGGTTTATGGCGATCACGAACGTTTCGTGAATACCTATTTTGCGGCGTACAAAGGTTATTATTTTACCGAAGACGGCTGTAAACGTGACGAGGATGGGTATTATTGGATCACCGGTCGGGTGGACGATGTGCTGAATGTATCTGGTCACCGCATGGGCACCGCCGAAATCGAAAGCGCACTGGTTGCACATAAAAATGTGGCCGAAGCGGCGGTCGTTGGTTACCCGCATGATATCAAAGGGCAGGGCATTTATTGTTATGTCACGCTGAATGCGGGTGTGGAATACACCGAGGAATTGCGCACCGAATTGCGCGGATGGGTACGTCAACAAATCGGCCCCATCGCCAGCCCCGATTACATGCAATGGGCCCCTGGTTTACCCAAAACCCGTTCAGGAAAAATCATGCGCCGGATCCTGCGCAAAGTTGCCGAAAATGATTATGGATCACTGGGTGATACATCGACGTTGGCAGAACCAGAAGTCGTAGAAGAGTTGATCTCCAACCGCATGAACCGTTAAAATCACGCTTGGGTGCAAAGTAGATTAGGTTTGAAAACTCGTGTTCAAGATCCCTTGAATGCGGGTTTTCTTTTTTCGACAAAGGCGGCCATGCCTTCTTTTTGATCGTTGGTATCAAACAGTGCGTAAAATAAATCGCGCTCATATTTCAAACCCTCAGCCAGCGGTAAATCATCGCCCTTGTGAACTGCATCAATGGCCATACCCAAGGCGGGTTTGGAATAGCGTGCAATGATTGTCGCGATTTTCATGGCCTGATCCACCAGTTCATCATCGGGAAAAACCCGCGCGACTAACCCGCTGGACAATGCCTCGGGGGCGTCCATCATTCGACCTGTCAGATGCATATCCATTGATTTCGCACGCCCAATCAGTTTTGTCATACGTTGCGTGCCGCCAATGCCTGCAATCACGCCCAGCTTGATTTCAGGCTGTCCAAACTGTGCGCTTTCACCTGCAACGATAAAATCGCACATCATGGCAACCTCGCATCCGCCACCCAAAGCGTAACCATTTACGGCGGCAATTTTGGGGGTTTTCATATTGGCAAAGATTTCCCAATCGGCAAAATAACGATCACGCGCCATATCATTGGTGGTTTTGTCAGACATCTCTTTGATGTCCGCGCCTGCAGCGAATGCCTTGTCGTTACCAGTCAGCACGATACAGGCCAAATCGGGATCGGAATCCAGTGGAACAACATGTTCCATAACGTCCGCCAACACCTGTGCGTTCAGTGCATTCATCTGTGCGGGGCGGTTGATTTCGACCTTTAGAACGCGGCCTTCGCGGGTGATTTTTAATGTTTCTGGCATTATCTGCCCCTTTTCTTTTTTTCAAAGCGCGGCAACATGGCGGAAAAATCACGCCCACGGCCGTCTTCGTTTTCTACGAATTGTTCGTACAATGCGGTTGCCGCCTGTCCTAGGGGTGTTGCCGCGTCGCTCGCATCTGCTGCCTGTTGTGACAGACGCAAATCCTTGAGCATTAATTCGGCCGCAAAGCCGGGTTTGTAATCATTGTCGGCTGGGCTGTTGGGGCCAACACCTGGGGCAGGGCAATAGGCATTCATCGACCATGAGTAACCGGACGAAGTGCTGACAACGTCAAACATTTTTTGACGATCCAATCCCAATTTATCTGCCAATGCAAATGCCTCGCACGTGCCAATCATGGTAATGCCAAGGATCATATTGTTGCAAATTTTCGCGGCCTGACCGGCACCAGATGCACCGCAATGCACAGCTTTTTGCCCCATGATTTCAAACAGTGGTTCGGCCAAATCATAGGCATCTTGGGATCCACCTGCCATGAATGTCAGGGTGCCCGCCGCCGCGCCACCAATGCCGCCCGATACGGGTGCATCCACCGATAAAATACCCGCCAATTGTGCTTGCACCGCAACTGCGCGTGCAGAGCCTACATCAATGGTTGAACAATCTATATGAACCGCGCCAAATTTCATCGACGGTAAAATTTGATCAGCGACACTGCGTACGATGTCACCATTTGGCAGCATCGTGATCACCACATCCGCGCCCGAAACCGCCAATGTGGCACTGTCCACCATATGGACACTCTGTGCCAAACCGCCTGCCACATCGAAACCTTTAACGTCGTGACCTGCACTCGCCAAATTGGCGGCCATTGGCGCACCCATATTTCCCAGACCGATAAACCCGATATTCATGTCAGAATCCTTGTCGTTTCTGTTGTTATCCTAGCATGCAAAAAGGCACGATAAACCCACTAAACAACAAAGCTGTCATGCGCATATGCATCGGTCAGACGAAATTGCGGCGGTTACAAGGCACGCTCGGATATTTTCAACTGACAATCAGCGCTGTGCCGATTTGCTCGAACATGCTCAGCTTGTGCGTCTTAAACTGATTCTGTTTCCGCGTTTTAATGCTGATTAAAAAATGTTCAAAACACCTACTGGACTTATAATGCCAGCAAGTCCAATATCCAAATATGCAGAGAAGAATCAAGCGCTGCCAAAAACCCTGTCATCGGGGAATGGCAAAATATCAAAGCGCTTTTTGAGGCTTATCTGTATAGCATAACTGGGAGAATACTAAGAAGCGGCATTTATGGATGTTAATTCTTATTTTAAGCAACCACACAGGCGGTTTTGAATGTTGAGCGGTATAATCCGTTTAATATTTGTGATCGTTTCGTGTTTAACAAAAGGTAAATACTATGACGAAATCGACAACAATTTCCTTTGCTCTTGCGGCAGCCATCGGACTTTCGGGCGCTGCGCAGGCGGATACATTACGGCTTTTGACTTGGGGTGGATACGCACCTGATAGCGTGATTGCAAAGTTTGAAGCCGAGTCTGGTCACACTGTAAAAGTGACAAAATCAAATAACGAAGAGATGGTTGCAAAACTTCGCGCAACAGGCGGCGGCGGCTTTGATTTGGCGCAGCCAAGCCAAGATCGCATCGCAGGCCCACAAGCCGAGTTTGGCATCTATAAGCCGATGGATTTATCACAGATCGACAGCAGTCAATTTATTACATCAATGTTGGACGCGACAAAAGCGAACACAACGGTTGATGGCGCTGTTTATGGCGTGCCGCATGTTTGGGGTACCAGTGGTCTGGTTTTAGACACAACAATGGCTGCGGGCGTGAAAGATTACACAGATCTTTGTAATGCAGAATTTGCTGGCAAAGTTTCCTATCGTTTGAAACGCCCAACCCTGATTGGTTTTGCATTTGCAATGGGTCTAGATCCGTTTGCCGCATACGGTGACGAAGCCGCATATGCAAAAATCATCGACCAAGTAGAGGCCAAGTTGATCGACTGTAAACCAAATGTGAAAGCATATTGGGGTGGCGGTGACGAATTGATGGGCTTGTTGCGCTCTGGCGAAGTTGTTGCCTCCATGGCTTGGGATACAGGCGGATGGAAACTAAACTCTGACATGCCAAACATGACATTTGTCGCACCTAAAGCGGGTGCTTTGGGTTGGATCGATACGTTTGTTTTGCCCAAGAAAGGCAAAGCTGATGAAGCCGCTTATGCGTGGATCAACTTTGTTATGCAGCCAGAAATCGCCGCAATGATCACAGCCGAAGCAGGTAACTTTACCGCATCACAAGGCGCAGACGAGTTTGCATCTGCTGATCTGAAAGCAAAATACCAAGCCAGCTTTCCACAAGCTGATGTAGACAACATTAAATGGTACCCACCTGTACCTGCTGGCCTTGAAATGATCGAAGGCGCTGCCCTTGATCGCGTAAAAGCTGCTAAGTAAATACACCCCTTAAACGGCTCCAATATTGGAGCCGTTTTTTATTTGACGAAGGCCCACAGGCATGACCCCAGACTTAGAATGTATTTCGCTGACAAAGCAATTTGATGAAACCGTGGCTGTGGACGATGTTTCATTTGATGTGGCACCCGGCTCTTTCTTTTCCATCCTTGGCCCATCTGGTTGTGGTAAAACCACGATTATGCGGATGATCGCGGGGTTCTTGGATCCAACGCGGGGCGATATAAATATCAAAGGCCGTTCTGTGTTGGATGTGGCGCCAAACAAACGTGCGGTGAATATGGTTTTTCAACATTTGGCATTGTTTCCAATGATGAATATTGCCGATAATATTGGATATGGTTTGCGTCGCAACGGGCTGCATAAATCAGAGATAGCACCCAAGGTTGAAGATGCGTTGGAACGTATTGGGTTGCCGGGAATTGGGGCGCGTAAAATCGATCAATTGTCAGGCGGGCAAAAACAACGGGTGGCCATTGCGCGGTGCATGGTTTTGGAACCTGATGTTTTGCTGTTGGACGAACCACTGGGCGCGTTAGATTTAAAATTGCGCGAACGTATGAAGGTCGAACTAAAGGCGATGCAAGAAGCCTTTGACACCACATTTGTTTATATTACACATGACCAATCCGAAGCCCTGGTAATGTCGGATCAGATTGCCGTTATGAACCAAGGTAAATTTGAGCAAATCGGCACGCCCCAAGAATTGTATTATCAACCTGAAACACCCTTCGTTGCAGGGTTCGTCGGCGACAGCAATCGTTGGAGCGGTACCGTCGAGAAAGTCAGCGGTAGTGCGGTCCAACTTCGCACGGAAAACGGTGTTTCATTGCGTGCAGTGCCCCATGGCTTGGTTTTGAAAAAAGGCGACAAAGCCGAAATTTTTGTCCGCCCAGAGGCAATAGAAATTGCCAAATCCAAAGCTGCATTAAAGACATTTGAAAACCATGTCAGCGGTACAGTTTCCAGCATCCTATTTAACGGCGCCAACAGCCGCATTTTGGTGCGCGATGACGCATCGGGTGGCGAAATTGATGTCTCGTTGCCGCAATCGGGAGTTTTTAGTAATTTGCAACGTGGCCAAGCCGTTAACATCGGGTGGAGTATAGAAAAATCAAGCTGCTTCATGAAGGGGCCTAAATAATGTCCAGCCAGGCTAGACTTGGGTTCTATCTGTTGCTGACGCCGTTATTATTGTGGCTGACGTTGCTGATTATCATACCGCACATCGATATGTTTTTAATCTCGATAAAAGAGCGCGTTGGTGTTGGTAAATATGAAACCAGCCCCGCAAATTATTTGGTCTTTTTCAAAGAGCCTCTGTATCTGGTGACGTTCGTGCGCACCGCGATGATGTCGATTTTGGCCACGGGATTGACCCTGCTGATCGCATTCCCCGTCAGCTATTATATTGCGAAAATTGCCAAGGGGCGGTTACAATCATCGTTGTTTTTGTTGTGTCTGGTTCCATTTTGGGTATCGGAATTGGTGCGTACTTTTGGATGGATTATCTTGTTGCGTGAAACCGGTGTGATTAGCAACTTTTTGCAATGGACTGGTGTGGCCTCTGGGCCAGTTGAGATGCTGTATAATGATACGGCGATGATGATCGGTCTGATTTATACATCGATGCTGTTTATGGTGGTGCCTTTGGTTACAACCCTTGAGAGTTTGGATGATAGTGTTGTTGAAGCAGGGTATGATTTGGGCGGTAACGGGTTTGCCGTTTTACGCGAAATTATTATTCCGCACGCCGTGCCGGGGATCGTGTCCGGTAGCATTGTTGTGTTTATGTTGTCGTTGGGAAATTACCTGACGCCAACAATGTTGGGTGGCAAGGACAGCCTGTGGTTTACTGAACTAATTTATTCCCAATTTATCGTGCGCTTCAATTGGGAATTGGGTGCCTCGTTCGGTTTCTTGTTGCTGGGTCTTTCTTCCTTTATTGTTTGGCTTGCCCTTCGACTTAGTGGCCAAACATTAGAAAAAACGATGGGATAACAGTATGATACCTTCCGTTCCTCAACCTCGTTATGTGCGTGTTATCTACAACACTTACATCATGGTGTTCTTCATATATTTGGCATTGCCGCTGTTGGTGGTGACGGTGTTTGCATTTAACGACAGCCTGTTCCCATCCCTGCCTTGGAAAGGGTTCACGTGGGATTGGTTCTTTGGCACAGAGCGGCCAAAACTTGGGGTATTTAACGAGCGTTCGATCATGCGTTCAATCGGTACATCTCTTTATATTGCTGTTGGTGTATCAACGTTGTCCGTGGCCGTTGGGACGTGCAATGCCTTCTTGTTCAACCGTTATGATTTTCGCATGAAAGGTATCTTGTACGTTCTGATGCTGATGCCGTTGGTAATCCCGGGAATTGTGCTTGGTATCTCCATCTTGGTATTTTCCAGCAATGTGGCAAACGGTGTCGAAGACAGTTTTGGGTGGGACATCGAAGCCTTACGCCCCGGTTTGATGTTGGTTGTTTTGGGGCAGTTTTCGTTCATCACCACAATCGCTACTTTGGTGATTGCCGCACGTCTAAAGAAATTTGATGGCACCCTAGAGGAGGCTGCGCTTAATCTGGGCGCAACGCGTTTGACCGCCATTCGAACCATTACAATTCCTTACTTGGCACCTGCATTAATTGGCGCCTTTGTTGTAGCGTTTTTGATGAGCTTTGAAAATTTCAATACAACGCTGATGTTGGTTGGGTCTGATGCACCGCTAACGATCACAATGTTTGATCGCCTCAAGGAAGGTTCGACGCCGGTTTTAAACGCAGTATCATTGTTGTTGATGATTGGTTCGTCCTTGCTTGCATTGGTCATGATTGGGTTTCAGCGTAAGGGGTGATGGGGTCGTGGTGCATTTTTGGCAAACCTGGCAGTTCCAAATTTGTACGCTGGCTTGAAACTAATCTAACAATGCCATCGACAACTGTGCACCTTGATGAAATGGTGCCCAATACAATCTACAGAGTTAGGTTAAATCTTGCTGATCTCCATTAAAACGCACTTGGTCTATTTCGCGGCAAAACCGTGTGATCTTTTGTTGCAGATCGAAGCGTTGGACGATGCGACACAGGTTTGTCGCGACACCCAATTCACCGCTGATCCCGATATTGAATGGCGGATAATTGACGGCGAAGAAAAAATTGGCAAACGGCGATGGGGGCGCGTCATGGGCATGTTCGATTGTGCGTATCAAACCCAAGTCCGTGTCGACAGACCAACCGTGGTATTCGATCGCCTGAACGCAACACCATTGTCATCAGTTCCAAGCGAGATCACCAAATTCTTGATGCCGTCGCGGTATTGCTTTCCAGAGGATTTCCTGGCGACTACGGCGGCGCAATTTCAGCACCTTTCTGGGGGTGCATTGATCCAAGCGATGTCCAATTGGATCGAGGCTAATTTTACCTATGATAATGGCGCCAGCATGGGATCGACGACAGCAACAGAAACGTTCGCGGCGCGCGCGGGTGTGTGCCGTGATTATGCACATGTCTTGATCGCCATGGCGCGTGTGGTTGGTATTCCTGCTCGGATCGTAAGTGCATATGCCGCGCATGTTGTCCCCCAAGATTTCCATGCCGTGGTCGAAGTTTATTTGGATGGTCAATGGCATTTGATTGACCCCACAGGAATGGCTAAGGCATCGGAAATCGTTCGCATTGGTGTGGGGCGTGATGCGGCGGATGTTTCGTTTATGACATCGTATGGGGCAATGGAATTGAAAAAGCAGAGCGTTAACGTCGTGCTTGTGGAATAATCTGGCCAAGGATAAACGCCGTTGCACATACCAATTATTAAAGCTAGCCTTACTGTATGACGACAAAACATCCATCTGCAGAACGACAACATTTCGACGAGATGCTGTTGGGGATGGATGATGTTCGCGCACCATATGCCGAATATCAAAAATGGTTTTCACAAGAAGACCCTGCACGTCTGACAAAAAAATCAAAAGAAGCCGAAGCATTTTTTCGCCGCACTGGTATCACCTTTAATGTCTACGGTCAGGCGGCCGCCCAAGAGCGATTAATTCCGTTTGATTTGGTACCGCGTATCATTGCAAACCGTGAATGGACAAAGCTGTCCAAAGGGATTGAACAGCGCGTACGTGCGATCAATGCTTTCTTGCATGACATCTATCATCGACAGGAAATTTTGCGCGCGGGGATCGTGCCTGTGGAATTGATTTCGCGCAATGTGGCGTTCTTGCCTCAAATGATTGGCTTCACGCCTCCTGGAAATGTTTATACGCATATTGTGGGTACGGATATTGTACGCACAGGCGAAGACGATTTTTTCGTGTTGGAAGATAATGCACGTACCCCGTCGGGTGTTTCCTATATGTTGGAAAACCGCGAGACGATGTTGCACATGTTTCCAGAACTATTCAGCCAGATCAAAGTGCAACCTGTCAGTGATTATCCCAAAAACCTGCGCCGCTCGCTTGCGGCTTGTGCACCCAAGGGGTGCGCTGGTAAGCCAACTGTTGCGATCCTTACACCCGGCATTCATAACTCTGCTTATTTTGAGCATTCGTTTTTAGCAGATCATATGGGTGTCGAACTGGTCGAAGGTCATGATCTGCGCGTTGTCGATGGTCACATCGCCATGCGTACGACAGAGGGTTATAAGGTGATTGATGTCCTGTATCGCCGTGTTGATGATGAATATCTTGACCCCCTAAACTTCAAACCTGAATCGATGCTTGGTGTACCGGGCATCATGGATGTATATCGCGCTGGCAATATCACAATTGCCAATGCGCCGGGGACTGGAATTGCGGACGACAAGGCAATTTATTCTTATATGCCTGATATTATCGCTTTTTATACTGGAGAAAAGGCGATCCTTAATAACGTTCAAACGTGGCGTTGTTCAGAGCAAGATTCTCTGAAATATGTTTTGGAAAATTTGGCAGACTTGGTTGTAAAAGAGGTACATGGGTCCGGTGGTTATGGGATGCTTGTTGGTCCTGCGGCGTCCAAGAGAGAGCTTGCTGATTTTGCGGCAAAACTTAGTTCGAACCCATCAAATTACATCGCACAACCAACCCTGTCCTTGTCGACGGTGCCGATCTTTAAAAAGAAGGAACTTGCGCCACGCCATGTCGATCTACGCCCATTCGCATTGGTGTCGCCAAATGACATGCGAATAACACCGGGTGGCCTGACACGTGTGGCGTTGAAAGCAGGCTCTTTGGTTGTCAATTCCAGCCAAGGTGGCGGGACGAAAGACACTTGGGTTTTGGAGGACTAGATAATGCTCGGAAAAACCGCAGGTGGATTGTATTGGATGTTCCGTTTTCTTGAGCGCAGCGAAAATACCGCGCGTCTGGTCGAAGCAGGATTTCGCATTGCCTTGACCCGCTCTAGTGATCCCGTTTCGGAATGGAAATCAGTTGTCACCACGGCAGGGGTGCGCACAAGTTATGACAAAAAGCACGACAGTTATTCGGCGGCGAACGTGGTAGATTTTTTATTGCGCGACCCATCAAATCCATCAAGTGTCATCTCGGCCATTGAAAACGCACGTTTGAATGCGCGGATGGTTCGTATCGCGCTGACGACCGAGGTGTGGGAAGCCGTGAACGAAAGTTGGATGGGGCTGAAAATTGCGTTGAAAAAGCCCGTCAAAGAAACCGAACTCCCTGCAATCCTGGGTGAAATTCGGCGTAACAATGCATTGGTGCGCGGAGCGTTACACGGAACGATGATGCGCAATGATAATTATGATTTCACCCAAATTGGTACGGCGTTGGAGCGGGCGGATAATACTGCGCGGATTATTGACGTGAAATATTTTACACTGTTGCCCACGGCAAGCTTTGTTGGGTCTGCTCTAGATAATGTGCAATGGGAAACTATTTTGCGATCGGTCTCTGCACACCGCTCATTCCGCTGGCTTTATAATGATGAAAAATCACCGGCAAGCGTCGCTGAATTTTTGATCCTTGATCCCCGTTTCCCACGGTCATTGTCGTATTGCAGTAAATCATTGGGAGCCAATTTAAATTTTCTTGCTAAGGATTATGGGACGCGCATGCCGTGTCATGATCTGATTGATGCCCAACGCGACAAGTTGCGGCGTCACACAATCGAAACGATCTTTGAAGAAGGATTACATCAATTCATCAATACCTTCATCAGAGAGAATAACGCCATCGGGCAACAAATCGAACAAGATTATAGGTTCATCAGTTAGGCATCAACATTATGAAACTACAAATCTCGCATACGACCAAATACGCATACGATGCACCCGTTTTGTATAGTTTACAACAAGTGCGCCTGACGCCGATGACCACAAAACATCAAACAGTATTGAATTGGAACGTTGCGATTACAGGCGGCGTTGAAGAGTTGTCATTTTTGGATCAGTATCAAAACCACACTTTGCTTGTGCAAGCGGAACAAGGTGCCACCGAGGTGGTCGTCGAGGTCAGTGGAGAGGTTGAAACGCACTCGCAGGACGGGGTGTTTGGTAAGATTTATGGCACTGCCCCTTTGTGGCATTTTGCACAATCCACGCCGCGTACCAAAGCTGGCAAAGGCATTCGCCAACTGGCCAAGGATATCCGTGGCGAGAGTGATACATTGAGTGCCTTGCACACCCTTTCAAAGGCAATCTTAGAGGCGGTTCCTTATGGCCAGGCGAATACGTTCGCTGGAACAACGGCAGAAGAAGCATTGATTGGCGGCGGCGGTGTTTGCCAAGACCACGCACAGATCTTCGTTTCAGCCGCGCGCGTCGCCAGTATACCGGCGCGGTACGTCAGTGGATATCTAATGATGGACGACAGAGTTGACCAAGACGCAAGTCACGCTTGGGCCGAGGCGCATATCGACGGCCTTGGCTGGGTTGGGTTTGATGTATCAAACGGCATCTCGCCCGATGAACGCTATGTGCGGGTCGCCACAGGGTTGGATTCTCGTGATGCGGCACCAATCATTGGGACGCGGTTAGGGTCGGCAAATGAATCAATGATTGTATCACTGCAAATTCAGCAATAGATACATCTGAACTGTTACGTTTTAACTGCCTGCACTGGATCGCTACTATGACTTATTGCATTGGACTTCGCCTGAACAAGGGGTTGGTTTTTATGTCGGACACCCGCACCAATGCAGGGGTTGATAATTTTTCGGTCACGAAAAAAATGTTCTCATGGGATGTACCTGGCGAGCGGGTAATCACCGTTATGACAGCGGGAAATCTTGCAACCACGCAATCGCTTATAAGTTTGCTGGACGAGCGATCCAAAGTGACGGCCGATCGTAACCCGACCATTCTTGAGCTGCCAACAATGTTTCAGGTTGCACGACTAGTTGGCGAGACACTGCGCGAAGTGATCAGGGACAGTAAACCTGAAGGGCAAGAGGCGTCGTCTAAATTCAAAGCATCCGTCATTTTGGGCGGCCAAATCAAAGGCGGCGCGCCAACATTGTTTATGATCTACCCCGAAGGTAATTTTATTGAAATTACCGACGACAATCCGTTTTTTCAGATAGGAGAGGCAAAGTACGGCAAACCGATCCTTGTGCGCGCCTATGATCCAGCGATGACATTCGAGGATGCCATCAAACTTCTGATTGTCTCTTTCGATTCAACAATCAAAGCAAACCTGTCTGTTGGCCTGCCGATTGACCTTCAAACCTATGACAAAGACAGCTTCAAGATTAGCAATAAGCCACGCATAAATGCCGATGATTCATATTATCGGGCGCTGTCAACAGGGTGGGGAGATGCGTTGCGAAACGCGCTGACAGAATTGCCAAGTTACACCGACGGATAGACGACCGTGGTCGATAAATCAGACCCGTGTGGATCGCGTATATTGAACCAAGATGAGCCTGTGAAGTGCTGTGCGTCCTGCGACATCAGTGTCGTCGATCACTATCTATCTGCCGCTAAGTTTACTTTTTTCTGGAATCAATCATTGTCAAATTTCCCTACAACATTGCGGTGCAATTGTCCTGCTTTGTGATGAATGCTTCATACATTTGACAGGTATTGGGATTATCTCAACGCTGTCCCAAAAGTGTCGTAAATAATTTTATGCCACGATGCCGTTAACTCAATTCGTCGGCCACGATCCGGCCATCCTCTAATGTTATGATCCGATCAGCCATCTCTAGGATGCGTGGATCGTGTGTGACCATTACTGTTGTCGTTCCCCGAGCAGCGCCAAGTGCCTTGAGCAGTTTGACAACCGTATGCCCAGACTCTTTGTCCAGCGCCGCTGTTGGCTCGTCGGCCAAGACAACCTCTGGGTTAGAAATCAATGCCCGCGCAACCGCAACACGTTGTTTTTGACCGCCAGACAGGTTTCCAGGCAGGTAATCGCGCCGATCGGATAGACCTAAAATATCCAAGATATGGTGCGTTGCTACACGTGCCTTTAACTCATTTCCTGCCCCTTGCACCTGAAGGCCCATTAAAACATTCTGTGTCGCGGTCAGGCTTTCGTGCAGGTTGTGCGCCTGAAAAATGAACCCAAGTCGTCGTCTAAGACCCACAAGCACCGCCTCGTTGGCGCCATATACTTCTTGATTGAGGACGCGCACACTGCCTTCTTGCACTTCGCGCAAGCATCCGATCAGTGTCAAAAGGGTTGTTTTGCCAGAACCAGATGGCCCCACAAGAACAGTCAAACCACCCGCTGCAACGCTGAGGTCTATATCGAAAATGGCTTGTTTTCGTGCTTCGCCAGTACCAAAATAATGGTTGAGGCTGGCAACTTTGATCGGCACATTTTCCATCAAAATAAATCCGCTGGATCTGCTTGAGCGAGCCGCCGTGTGGCAATCGCGCCTGACGCGCTACACGCAACAATTGTTCCCAGAAAAACCATAATCGCCCGACTGGCGCTCATCATAACGGGCAGGCCAGTGATTGACACAAGCCCAGCATAAAGCCCCATCGACACAATAAACCCTGGAATAAAACCAAAGATTCCCAGAATTATGGCTTCTTCTAATACAATCCCAAGAAAGAATTGCTGCCCAAATCCCATGGCCTTGAAGGTTGCATATTCGCGCAAATGATCGGCTACATCGGTCGACAACACCTGATAAACAATGACCAATCCAACCAATACCCCCATGAAAACACCAAAGCCGAAAATAATACCTGTCGGGCGTTTGGTCGACATATAGATCAGATCATTTGCAGCGGCGTCTTTCATGCTTTGAATTTTGATATTCCCTGCGGGCAGGGCGTTTTGCAGGCGCGCGACAACGACATCTGTTGCAACGCCAACTTCGGTTTGAATAAGAATGTGATTTGGTGCCCGACTGCTGCGTTTTGGAAAAAAGCGTAAAAATGTTTGATCCGACATCATCATCATTCCGTCGGCCAAAAACCCTCCACCAACTTCCATTGTGCCAACGACTGTCAGGGTATTGCCGCCTGTCTCGAAACTAAATTTCCCCCCGCTTGTAAGATCATCGATCACGGTTCGTGGCATGCCCCGCGTGCCTTGGTCAAGCAAGGCCGTGTTTTCGACATTGAGCGATCTTAATGATCCCGTCAAACTGGAAGACGCGAAATTTGGCTTTGCAGTATCGACGCCGAAATTTAGCAAAGACACGGTTGAACCATCGTCCAGTGTGAAGGGTAGATTACCGATAAAAAGTGGCGCCGACTGGGCTACGCCTGCAACGCTCAGTGCTTGGAACATACGCACGCGGGGAATATGGCCGCTGTCAGTTAGGGTATTTCCGTCCTCAGATGACAGAATGATATCGGCATTCAACAATGAATATGGCGCGACAGTCGAGTCGTTAAGTGCCCCCATGATGCCAAGTTGCATAAAAACAAGAAGATTGGCAAAAGCCACACCTGAAACGGCCGCAATAAACCGCCCACGGTTGTGGGTCAGTTGCAGCCAACCAATTGGCAGCCGCCCAAACACAAGGCTTATCAACCAACTCATTCTGTTCGGCCGGCGTCAATCCGCACAATCACTTCGAGGTTGGTAAATGGGGCGGCAATGTCCGAAGAAGCCTTATCGAGGGTGATGATCACATCGACGACTCGCGCATCCGTGTTGGCCGCAGGATCGTCAGAGGTGATCGATTGACGCCCTATCGCCAGCCCGACAGCGGAAACAACCCCGCTTAGGTCTTGGGATAGGGCGTCTGCGCTGATCGTGGCGGGATCGCCAATGATCACACGCCCAATCATCGTTTGATATACTTCTGCTTCGACGGTCATCTGTGATGTGTCACCAAGGTCGATAATCCCAATTGCGCCGGGGCGTTCGCCTGGCCGAATGTTGATCGTAAGAACCTTGCCAGTTTGGGGCGCGCGAACATAGGCGCGTTCCAAATCCTGTTGTGCACGTTCGTGTTCAGCGTGGGCGGCGTTTAAATTTGCTTGGGCAACGGCAATATCGGCCTGAACAGTTTCAGATTCCGTATCATATCGCGAAAGGGTTGCCAGTGCGCGTTCGACGTCTCGGCCGGTTTCAATTGTGCGCGCGGCAATCTGATCGATCGCTGCGCGGGTGGCAACGCCCCTCTCGAACAGGGTTGTAATGCGTTCGCGTTCCTGTTGTGTAACCGTTGCGGTTGCTTCGGCGCGTTCCAGTGATGCCTGCGCCTCTGCCAGGCTGGCGGCATTGGCAGCGCGGGTTTGCGCAAGGCCTGCTTCGCGGACACGCACTGCAGCCTGTGCCGAGACGACCGTGCTTTCTAATTGTGGCAGATTGTCCAGAACGGCCAAAATGGATCCTGATTGCACCTGCGCGCCAACAGATACCCGTAATTCCGCAATTCGCGCATCACCCGCACCCGACGGCGTGGCCACGCTGATCACATCGCCCTTGGGAATAATCCGACCCAAGGATACAACATCACCTTCGCTGACCACGGCGACCTGTTGTTGTGTAGCCACCTGTTGCATGGCGACTGCAATGGGGGTGTCGGTGCCCGCGCCAGGTTGTAGCCCTGTAATACTAAAGAACACCCGTAAGCCAGGTGGCTGAAAATACATGCCGATGACCGCACCCGAGAAGAGCGTGGCCAAAAAAAATGGAACCAATAACAGCCGCGAGCGGCGCACGCGCTTTGGGGCTTTCTTGGTAAAACCAGTGTCCTCGAGCGGTAGTGGTGGCGAATTATTTGGCGCGTGGGACGTCATGGAAGGCCTTTCAGCGCGGGGTTCAGAAAATTTAAATTACTTCAAAAGTAACGTTATTTGATTTGATTCACACTGACACAATGCAAAGTTCAGTCAAATGACATGGATCAAAGATTGCGAATAGAAATGTGTGAAACTCAGCACATGTAAATTGCGGAAATACGATTATGGAATTTCAAGATTATTATAAAACGCTTGGGGTGAAATCTGATGCGGACGCAGACGCGATCAAACGTGCGTACCGTAAAGCTGCGCGGAAATACCACCCTGACGTCAATAAAGATACGGATGCAGAGGCCAAATTTAAAAATGTGAACGAAGCGTATGAGGTTCTTAAAGACCCAGAGAAACGCGCGGCCTATGATCAATTGGGTAAAGAGCCACCAACCGGTAACGGCCGCTATCAACCACCGCCAAATTGGGACAATAATTTCCAGTTTTCCGGCGGCGATCCACGTGACCAAGAGGCATTCAGTGATTTCTTTGAAACGCTATTTCGCCGTGGCCAGGGGCAAGAACAGCATATGCATGCAAGTCGCGGCTCAGACAGCCATGCGCGTGTTCAACTGAATGTCGAAGACGCCTTTAATGGGAAAAAGCACAAGCTAAGCCTGCGAATGCCGGTGGTGGGCAGCGATGGTAACGTCAGCATGCAAGAGCGCCAAATTTCCGTGACCATCCCCAAAGGGATTATTGAGGGTCAACATATTCGCCTTGCAGGGCAAGGTGCGCCATCCTTGGGTGGTGGTTCGGCGGGGGATTTGTTTCTGGAAATTTCCTTTGCGCTGCATCCAATCTATCGTCTTGATGGCAAAGATTTGCATCTTGATTTGCCAATTACGCCGTGGGAAGCGGCGCTGGGCGGGCATGTTGTAATGCCGACTCCCGATGGCAAGGTTGATCTGCGTATTCCAGAAAATGCACGTAGTGGGCAAAAACTACGACTTAAGGGCAAAGGATTACCTGGAACGCCTGCTGGTAATATTTACGCAACGCTTAAAATCGTGAATCCGAAAGTATCAACAAACGAAGCGCGCGCATTCTTTGAGAAAATGGCAAAAGATATGCCCTTTGATCCCCGCGCCCATCTAGGAGGATAGGAATATGAAAAAAGCAGCCGCAGACCACGGTGTCGTTGACACACTGTCGTTGCAAGATTTGTGTCGGTTTTGCCAAGCGGACGAAACGTGGATTATTGAGCTGGTCGAGTACGGTGTTATTGAACCTCAAGGGACGACGACGTCGAAGTGGCACTTTGCTGGAATCAACATTGTGCGTGCGAAAAAGGCACGTCGATTGAACCGCGATCTGGGTATTAATACCGCCGGTGTTGCAATGGTGATTGATCTGCTGGAAGAGCGCGAAGGAATTTTGCGTAGATTAGCCAGACATGAACCGATTTAGGGATTGAGTTTCGTCAAAATTCGCCGTGCTTTAACGTCTCTATTTTCGAAAGCGATCCTTGGACTTTCGATACAGCCGTCGATTGAGGTCGATAAATTCGGACAACCTGCGCCCCAAAAGCCCCGCCGAATTGCGGACAAGGTAGACATAGCCTGTGACACTGGCGATTACACTGCCAACCGCATCGATCATCAAATCGCCCATTGTATCATCCAAACTGGAATTTTGCATATCCAAACCAAAACCTTGATCCATCAAATACTCGAAAATTTCCCACGTGGCACCCACGGTCATTGCAACACAAAATGTTATAAAGGCGATGGCTGATGGCGGGGCGGCAAAACGATCACCATCGAACAGCATAAAGATAAATAGAAAGCCAGTAAGCCCAAATCCGATCGCCGAAAAACCGTGTAGCGCCAAATCCCACCACCAAAGACGTTCGTAAAAATTAAACGCTTCGCCAAGGAAGATCGAACCAAATAAAAACAGGGTGGTGGCAAATAGGAACGGAACGGGCAGGGTCAACGACCAACGCGACGCCAACAATGGCGGCACAAGCGACAGGCCAAGTGTTGCAACGCTGACGAAAGCAAGCGACCAACGCGCCAAACCAAGAGAGACAAGCGCCGTCAGCAATAAAAGCGCCCAAATAGTGAGCATGGTTGGGCCCGCGTCCTTAATCAATTTCATTTGATCATACCTTTCATTGCCTTCAAATCCTGTCCTATAATGCCTATATATCATACATGAGCGATACAATAATCAGAATTGCCAGTTACAATGTCCGCAAGGCGCGTGGCCTTGACCAAAAGCGGCGCCCTGAACGAACATTGCAGGTGATAAACCAATTGAACGCCGACATTGTTGTCTTACAAGAAGCGGATAAACGTTTGGGAATTCGTATGCCCGCAATCGCGCGTGATTTGATTGCGTCCGAGACGGATTTCAATCTTGTTGAGGTTGCTGACAATGACATGAGCTTGGGTTGGCATGGTAACGCGGTTTTGGTCCGAGGCGGGATAAAAATCGATGGAATTAGGCGTTTAGATCTGCCGGGGTTGGAACCACGCGGTGCGGTGCGTCTTGATGTTGCATTGGGTGATGGTGTGAGCGTGATCGCGACGCATCTGGGATTGTTGCGTCGTGA
Organism: uncultured Rhodobacterales bacterium; assembly: GCA_963976255.1. Taxonomy (GTDB): domain Bacteria; phylum Pseudomonadota; class Alphaproteobacteria; order Rhodobacterales; family Rhodobacteraceae; genus Amylibacter. Next base: position 60,484 of record CAXBJO010000006.1, on the reverse strand, counting down.
TCGCCAAATGCAGTTACAAGCAATTTGCGATGCCAGTGATCCAGATAAAAATACCATAATCGCAGGTGATTTTAACGAATGGTCATCCCACAAAGGGCTTGAGCCTTTGGCCGCGCAATTTGAAATTCATGCGCCAGGGCGGACATTCCACGCACGCCGTCCGGTGGCCGCACTTGATAGATTTGCGTTAAGCAGGGGTGTCACGTTGCGAAATGCTGGTGTTGCGGAAAATGATCTGGCGCGGATCGCCTCTGATCATTTACCGATTTGGTCAGATATCGCCATTTGATCCACCCGTTTTACTTGCTGAACATCACCGGTAGCTTTGATTTTTTGAGCAATGCATGTGTCGTTGCTCCGATCACAAAATCATAAACCCTAGAATGACCAAATGCCCCGCTGATAATAAGATCGGCACCCTTTTCAAATGCAACTTGACTAAGAACGTCTGCAATATCAGCGCCTGCTGGATCGCGGTGTTCTAGGGTTGCGTCTAGCCCGTGCCTTGCAAAGGTTTCCGTAATATCGACCCCGTCGAAATCCTTTAATGTATCCATAGGAACTCGACCAACCCGCAATACAGTAAGTTTGGCATCGCCGTCCACCACCGAGATTAAATCATGCGCCGCCCGTGCAGCTTCACGTGCATCGCTCCAGCCAAGAACAGCATTTTTACCGATTTCTGGACCCTCATAATCAAGTGGTACAATGATTACAGGTCGCCCACATTCTTTGATAACCTGAACTTGTACATGACGTTGATCATACCTGTCGGTGTTTTTATCTTCCTGAGACATAATCACCAAATCTGCAGCGCGCGCGCTTTCGACCATACGTTCTGCGGCTGATACCGCTCCTGCAGGCAATATGCGGCACTCGCAATGAAAATTTTCGTTTTCTGTGTGCTGTGAGAAAACATCCTTGATTTGGTTTGTGACAGTATTTTGGCTGTTGTTGAATGCTTCGAATGATGGGTCTGGAATGTGCATTGCGATATTTGGGTAGATCAACAAGGATTCTAAAGTATGAAGTCCGATCAGATGTGCGCTGTGTTTGCGTGCCAATGGAACGGCCACGCGCATCAATGTATCGGCGTGTTCAAGCGTCGTTAGGCAAACTAAAATTGTTTTGGGGCGCATCGTAAATTTCCTTAGTTGAGGGACAAATTCTCATTTTCAGAATATCAATTAAGCTTAGCAAACACGGCATACGTCCGTTTGATTTTTATCAATCTGACGGATGATCGCCTTGCGATAACTTAAACAACTGTGGTGGGCGTAAAACGATGATCGTGTGAACGTTTTCAATCGCTATCACATTGCTTTTGCGTAGTTGTGTTAATGTCCGGCTGACTGTCTCGGTGGTCAACCCAAGGAAATCTGCGATGTCTGCGCGGTTCATGGGCAAGTTTAGTTGTTTATACTCGCCAAAGTCTTCGCCAACACGTTCTGCCAATACGCAGAGAAACGAAGAGACTTTTTCCAACGCTGACTTGCGCCCAAGCATCATAAAGTGATCTTGCATCGCACTGATTTCGCGCAACGCTGCTTGTAATAACGCTTGGTGAAGTTGGGGGTCGCCGTCACCACAATCCAGCACGGATTTACTGTAGGGTTGTAACGTTGCATCAACCAAAATATCACAATCCGTATGATGTACACCGTCAGATGGAAATCCAACGATGTCACCAGGATAGCCAAAGGCAATCACTTGGCGGCGTCCATCTTCGAGCAGTCGTGTTAGGCGTAAAACGCCTGATGTCACTTGATAAAGCCATTCCACATCATCCTGTTCGAAGTACAGATATGTCCCTGCTTTAAAGTGCGAGACGTTTGATCTATGAGCTGAACTCGCAAGTGCGGCAATATTTTGTTTTGCAGGAAATTCGGATGGAATTGTGACATACATGTTGATAGACTCCAGTGTGACCTAAGGCTAACGTGGACGAGTTGTGTATCTTGCGTTGTCGTACGAATGCATTTTATTGTATCTTTTTGTATGAGGGCTACACTTGGTTCGTAAGGTCGCAGAACAATATCAATTAAAAATTCATCTAAATTCAATTGAAACACAGGACGCAAATCATGACGCAACAAACGATCCTTGTCGTCGATGATGAGCCCAAAATAAGAACCCTGTTGCGCAACGTGATGGAGATTGAGGGTTATCTTGTTTTAGAAGCTGAAAATTCCGCCGAGGTTATGCGCCAAATTGAAACATCGCCAATAAATCTTATTACGTTGGATATTCATTTAGGTACGGAAAATGGTCTTGAATTAGCCCGAAAAATCCGCACAAAATCTGCTGTGCCCATTATTATGGTTACGGGAAATGACGATGTGATCGACCGTGTGGTTGGTTTGGAAATTGGTGCGGATGATTATATCACTAAGCCGTTTCACGTCCGAGAGGTCATCGCACGGATAAGAAGTGTCCTGCGTCGAACAGAGGCGGCGCCAAATATACCCGACGGTATTGGTTCTGAAATTGTTACGGAAAAATTCCAAACGCAGAGCATGCAATTTTTCTTTGATGGAATGACCGCCAGTCCCGACACCTTCAAGCTGATTGATCGCGATGGTAATGATTGTGGATTAACCAGTGGGGATTTTAAATTACTGACGATTTTCTTGAAACGACCCAAACGCATTTTGTCCCGTGACCAATTGATGGATTTGACAGGTGGCATCGAATGGAGCCCACTGGATCGCACCATTGATAATCAGATTGCACGGCTTCGTAAAAAAATTGAACGCGACCCATCAGACCCCACGTTGATTAAAACGGTTCGCGGAATTGGTTATACATTTGCCTGCGAAGTTCAGACCGTTCAACCGTCGGATTCAACCGCGTAAAGCGCCTGAAGTTTATGCGCTAAATCTGCTTGTCGAAATGGTTTATGGATAACATCATAGTTTTCTTCATTTTCGACACTGGTTTTTGGCACGCCACCCGCATATCCGGTGGTCAATAAGATTTTGATATGTGGAAATTCCTTGGATACTTTTGTCGCCAATTCATAACCGTTCAGATTTCCTGGCATGACAACATCCGAAAACAATATATCGACATCAATCCCATCCTTAAGCATGCCATAAGCGGCGTCGCCGCTGTCGGCTTGTGCCGTCTTAAATCCAAGGTCTTGGATACGCTGTATGGATAATTTGCGTACCTTTGGATTGTCTTCTACCACCAAAACAGTTTGGCCATTTCCACGGGGAAGCACAGGAGTTTGATCATTGAGTGCGGATGCGTTGCGTGTGGTTTCGGATGCAGTCGCCGCTGGAAAATATAATCCAAAATTGGTGCCAATCCCAAGTTCGCTGTACAGTGTGATATGTCCACCAGATTGACGCACAAAACCATAAACCATCGCCAACCCAAGACCTGTGCCACCACTGTCCGATTTTGTCGTAAAGAAGGGTTCGAATGCGCGCCGCTGTGCTTCGATGCTCATTCCTGAACCATTATCGCTGACGTTAAGGCGGACATAGTTACCGGGTTTTACATCCGTTTCTTGTGCCATGTAGGTATCATCGATGGTGATATTGGCAATGGACACAAGCATCTCGCCTTTACCGACCATCGCATCGCGCGCATTCAATGCCAAATTCATCAGCACGGATTGAAGTTGAACTGGATCGACAACAACAGGGCTCGGTACTTGGTCAAAATTGGTCTTAATGCGAAAGTTAGCTCCCAACGTGCGTTTCAATATCGACAGCGCACTTTCGCACAATTCGCGTAAATCTGCCTTGACTGGCTTTAGGTTGCTTTTGCGTGCAAAAATCAACAAGCGTTCTGTCAGGTCTGCACCTAATTCGGCGGATTCCAAGGCATCTTTGATTAACGATGCTTGTTTGTCGTTCACACCGTGCATTTCAAGCAATTCCAGATTGCCAATCACGACCGTCAGCAGATTGTTAAAATCATGCGCGATACCACCTGTCATCTGTCCAATTGCGTCCAGCCTCTGTGATCGTGCCAATGCATCTTGGGTTGCTTGACGGCGTGTTAAGTCATGTAAAATTCCGACAAACATCGGCTTACCGTCCACCTGTGCGTGACCAACAGACAGATGCAGTGGGAAAACAGTCTGATCTTTGCGCTGACCCTCGACATCGCGACCGATACCAATGATCTGCTGTTCGCCTGTATTAACGTGATGCGAAATATATCCGTCATGGTTTGCGGCCATTCTTTTGGGCATCAGCATACTGACGTTTTGGCCGATCATTTCAGATGCGTCATATTGGAACAGGTCGCATGCGGCAGGGTTGGCGTTTACTATCAGACCTGCACCGTTCGACACGATCATCGCATCAACGGCCGCTTCTAGGATTGCGTGCAAAAGGGCACCGTTCTGAGTGTCGTTTTCCATTTTATTTCCGTGTTTTTGATAGCTTGCCAAATTTAGTGGGGTAGGGGCAAGCTACAATTGATTTCTGTCAAGTGGTGGATGACGGGTCGCTTTATGATCATGCAATGGCTATGAATAAAGGCATATGTTGAGTGATCCATGACTGACCCACATTATGATGCCCCGGAATTTACAATGGACGACGCCCGATGGACGGCGTTACAAAAAACGGGCGACCATCACAAATATTTTTATGGCCATGGCGTGATTGTATCTGGCGCAACAGGGCAGGGTGGTGCCGCGCGATTGGCGGCACGCGGCGCACTGCGGATTGGCGCTGGGCTTGTCAGTGTGATCTGTTCCACGGATCAAGTCGCAGAACACGCAGCACAACTGAATGCGGTCATGATCAAGCCTTATGGTGGCGAAGTCGCATTCCTACAAAGACTGATAAAAATCAAACCATCCGCAATCTGCGTTGGACCAAACCTTGGGTTAGGTGCCACAGCGCGTGCGAAATTATTGCAGGTTTTATCGCTTAAGACACCGTTGTGCATTGATGCAGATGCAATAACACTTTTGTCCAGTCAGGGTGCAAAAATGGGCAAGTTATCGAATCCCCAAACGGTCATGACCCCCCACGAAGGCGAGTTGCGTCGATACATCCCAGAGGCATTCGCCAAAACAACCAATCGTTTAGAGTTGGCACGCTTTGCCGCCCAAAAGGCCGGCTGTGTTGTATTGTTCAAAGGACCCGAAACAATAGTCGCAACACCCAGTGGGCGTTGCGCAACCGTGTCTTCATCGGAATTTCAGAATGCAGGTTGGCTTGCTACAGCAGGATCAGGGGATGTTTTGGCGGGTTTTATCACCGGTTTGCTTGCACGTGGATTTGATGGGTTTGACGCCGCCACAATTGGCGCGAATTTACATTTTCAATGTGCGCAAATGTTCGGCGCTGGATTAATTGCCGAAGATATTCCTGAAATGTTACCAAAAGTATTGTCTGAACAAGGGCGCATCGATCAAACTTAAACCGGGAGTTTGTCGTCACAACGGATCAATCAAATCTATTTTTGTATGCTTTCGACATAGTTTGCCAATGCGACCAAATCTGCGGGAACGGGTGTTGAAATGCCATCCCTTTCGATCTGAACCATGGGGCCAAGGTCGCCCGCACCAAATTCTGGCATGACCTGACCTGAGTGTCCCCGTTTGGAATAACCATCAATCTTGCTCATCACATAGTCGCGCGGAAAGATGCCATTGTTGGCCGCGGATAGATTGGTCAACCGTGGTGGTTTTATCCCCAAACCTAAGGCAGCAGTGCCATTTCCATCAGCGGCAGCGCCATGGCATGCGGCACAGGATTCAACAAACAACTGCTGGCCATAAGTTGCATCAGTTTTTGTTGCAAAATCTTCTGGAACGCAACCGGACACACCAATCAGCAATATGGCATAAGCCGATAAAGCTCTCTTCGCGGATTGTCGCATTGTATCTCTCCCGATTGTATCTTTGCGGACAAGGTTAAACCGCAAACTGGCCCACTAATTGATTTATCTCAATACGACGGCCAGTTCAAAATTTCGCCCCACACCTTCGAGGAACATCAAGGCACCAAGGTGTCACGTCCATTGGTTCCATTCTTTCATTGATGAATGTCAATTCCACGCGCGCACAAATCGGTAAGAATTGGGGCATCCAACAAGGCTGATACCGAACATGGACACTGATAACATTCCTACCCGCGACGATCAGACAGACCCATCACCAACGTTACACCGTGCTGTTGGCCTGCCTTTGTTGGTCTTGTATGGGCTGGGGATTACGATTGGTGCCGGAATTTATGTTCTTATTGGCGTCGCGGCACAAGAAGCAGGGCAATACGCGCCCTTTGCCTTTTTGTTTGCGGCGTTTGTTATGGGGTTTAGTGCGCTGAGCTTTGCGGAACTCTCTGGTCGTATTCCACAAAGTGCGGGCGAAGCGGTTTATGTTGATGCGGGATTTGGGTGGAATTGGCTAACGTTGATCACGGGGCTACTTATCATTTTCTCTGCAACCATCGCAGGCGCCGCAATTGGGTTGGGTAGTGCTGGATATATGGCCACGATTGTGCCCCTGCCACAGACTGTGATTGTTGCTATAATTATACTTTTGATGGGCGCGGTTGCATCGATGGAAGTGAAAAATTCAGTCATGTTTGCGGGTATATTGACTGTCGTTGAAATACTTGGCCTTGGCGCAATTGTTGTGGCAGGTTTTGCAAATGACCCCGCTATTCTTAAACAACTGCCAACGTCGATTCCATCACTGACTGATACGGCCGCATTCATTGGTGTTCTTAATGCCAGTTTGATCGCCTTTTTCGCTTTCATCGGGTTTGATGATGTCGTCAATTTGGTCGAGGAAACTCATAATCCAAAACGAACGATGCCTCTGGCAATTATCATTTCGCTGATTGCGGTTACAGTTATCTATTTCTTGGTTGTTTTTGTTGCTGTGCAATCCGTTCCGATCGAACGCCTATCCCAATCGACTGCTCCGATTGGTGTGCTGTTCGAGGAATTAACGGGTCTGTCTCCGCTGGGGATAACGTTGATTGCAATCGTCGCGACGATCAACGGTGTTGTGATTGAAATTATCATGGCCTCGCGCGTGGTCTATGGGCTTGCCAAAAAGGGAAGGCTTCCCAAATCCTTGGCCAAGGTGAACGCACATACACGTGTGCCGCTGAATGCCACGCTTGTTATTACGGCGGTGATGCTTGTTGCGGCGGTATTTGTGCCCCTGAATGATCTGGTCGAATGGACTTCGCTGATCATTCTTTTCGTATTTACCTTGGTAAACGCATCACTGATTATCATTAAATTACGCGGTGATCTTCCGCCAAAGGATATTTTCACGGTTCCTCTTATCTTTCCCATTTTGGGCGTTTTCACATGCTTGTTCCTGCTTTTCGGGCCCTGGATATTGGGCTGATAAACGGGCATCTTTTCAACTCTTTCCCGGTATTTGCCCGCAAACATCGCGGTGTTTATTTGCGTCACCTTATTGATCTGGTTTTCGGGGACGCGTAAAATAACCCATGCCCTAGAGGCCGTATTCTGATCGTCTTGTATTACATGTAGATTGGCGCAATCTGCCTTGATGGATGCTTTGAATACCTGGGTATCCAGTGTTTATGGCACAATGTTTGGTTCTTTATGCAAAAGATCGAGAGTTGGGTTTTGTCCAATTCTCGACCAAATTCAGTAAACTATCTATGCGGATAACAATACTGGAACTGTTGTGTTTTTAAGAACCGTTTTCGCACCGTCGCTGTGCGTAAGATTATACCCGATACCGTGATTGCCCACGCCAATAACAATTAAATCATGGCCGCCTATTTTTGCTTCGTTCGCAATTTGTTTGCCTGCAGATTTATAACTACGGCCAGAATGCCACACTTTGGTTGTCGCACCATGACGATCCAACATGGCGGCCACTTCACGACCATCTGTAATGCTTTGGGAATATGAATGCTTCTTTTTGTTCACAGTCATAATCGTTGTTTTCTGCGCTTTCTTGATAAAACCCAATGCGCTGTGTACGGCACTACTTGCCTCTGGACTTGCGCGCCATCCTACAAGGATGTTTTGAGGAATTTTGTCGAATTTGTACCCATCAGGAATGACCAACACAGGTCGTCCTGACCCCATGACTAATTTGTGAATAGGTTCCACACCCACAGAGGTTTCCTGTCGCCAAGTTGGCAATGCCATAAGAACCAAATCCGCGCCAAAGGTATCAATCATTAACTGCCGAATTTTTTGCTTCTGCGTTAGATTTTCCACACGAAACTCAGAGACGAAATCCTGTGATGCTGTGTATTTATCAAAGGTGCTTTTGATTTTTTGTTGATCGCGGGTGGCGTTTGCCCTGAATTCTTCCAAGATACTTTGGGTAAAGTAGCTAGAAACGGGGTTTGGAATTTCATATTCTACGACTGGCTTTACACAAGTGAAGTGCGCACCGAATTCTTTCGCGATTTCACAGGCTGCTGGAATCAGCGTTTCTGCGCTCTTGGGTGTTTCGACCAATGCTACTATGGTTTTATATGACATTAATTATCCTCTCCATACCATTCTCCTTTATTGTCCGAGAGCAATTTTTCCGCGCGGATAATTTCCTCTGCAATGGGCAAGCCCAGACTTCTATACTCAGAGATTTTTTCACGTAATTGTTCCTGCAACTGGTGATAATCCTCGGGTTGTTCTGTCATCTCATCCAGCAGTAAGAGAATGGATGCCTTAAGGGATTCCAATGCCATGGGGTCACTCCTGGTTCATGCATTTACGACAAACAGCGGCGTAAGGAATTGCGTTTAACCGCTCTATCGATATGGGTTCGTCACAATTGGCACAGATGCCATAAGTACCGTTTTCAATATTTTTCAACGCCACATTAATGAGTTTAATTTCTTGCTGACCGACAATGCCAAGCTCCTCTAACACTTCTGTGTTTTCAGTCTCTTGTGAAAAATCTGCAAAATCTTTGGAATGAGGTTGATCCAACTCGTCTTCTAGCGAATGCAATCTTGAATCTAAAAATTTCAGGCGGTCTTTGAGGATTTTTTTCTGATGATGCCATTTTTGCATGATTATGCTCCATTTATGGCTCAACTATAAAACTGATGCACGTAGTTCTGATTGATTTAAGTCAATCATGAGCATCATCTTTTCGATTACTTTTCAGATACAGTTTTAAAGGTGAATCATGAAACATGTAAAAACTTGGTTTGTTGTTGCCAACCAAAACTCCGTGCGATTTTTTGAAAATCTGGGGGTCGGAAAAGGCCTTAAAACTGTTGATCATACGCCGCACAAACGGGCAGATGACCAACCGCATGACGCTCAGCTTGGCCGGACACAGAATAGTGTCGGGCATGCGCGTCACAAGTTGGAAGCAAATACGAGCAATGCACCCGATCCGTTTGTCACCCAACTGCTGGATGATTTGACCAGGCAATTTGAAAACGGACGATTTGATCGGCTCGTGATCTGTGCCGCACCTCATGTCCTTGGTGAAATCCGCGGATCGATGAAACCATCCATCAAGAAAGCTGTCTATGCAGAGTTAGACAAGGATTTGGTGAACACCCGCTTGGACGAGCTTGCATCACATTTTGAAACTGTGATGGCTCTTTGAGTCCGCACAATCGTTCGCGCTTAACAGCAGCCAATAATGAATTTTGGGGCGGCACCAACTGGATGCTGCTCATATTAACTTGGCATCAAATTGCTGCGCAAAGAAACATAGCCCATTAAATCAGCCAGCGTAATAACTCCCAACAGCATGCCGTTTTCAGACACCAACATTTTTCGCTGATTTTCTTTTGACATAATATTCAAAAGAGCAGGTAGCGAAAGATCAATCGCCACGGTATTTTGGGGGGCGCTTGCGACAAAAACATCTCCGACTGTTGTTGTGTTTCGATTGGCGGCATCAATTTTGTGTATGACGTCCTTATCGATATACCCCAATAACATGTCGCCATCTGTAACGGGTACGAAACTGATGCCGTATTTCAGCATGATATTGTTGACCAAATCGTCAATTGTATCTGATACATCGGCCTTGTGAATGACTTGGGTCATTAAATTGCTGATCGTTTTTTCTTTCAGGGCTTCGCGCATTAATACTTGGGCATAGCTGCTGCGTGACGCCATGAAAATAAAAAATCCGATAAGAACTTGCCATAATCCACCAGCGCCGGCGGATGTGAAAACCGCCAACATTCCTGTGAGCATTAAGAAAACAGCAAACACTTGCCCCCCCAAACTTGCCACATATGTCGCCCCAACATAATTGCCGCTTAGCTTCCATAAGACAGAGCGCAATATCCGCCCACCATCCAACGGAAAGCCAGGAACCAGATTAAAAACGGCTATGATTACATTGATCAGTGTCAGATAACTCAACAATTCAATCAGTGGCGCAGAGGCATTGAGCGCGGCGTTAATATGGCCAATAGTATAAAATAGCACAGCAAGGCTAAAACTGCTTACGGGCCCCGCGATTGAAACCCAAAACTCTGCAGCGGGTGTGGTGACGTCTTCTTCAAGCTCGGCTACACCACCAAAAATAAACAACGTTATGTTTGTCACTTTTATATTGTAAATACGTGCGACCAAGGAATGTGATAACTCGTGAATAAGCAGTGAAACAAATGCCCCAATCGTTGCGATGATTGATATTGCCACCAGATCCAAGTTTGACTGTTCAGGAAGGATTGTTGGAAAATAGGCAGTTGTCAGGGACCAAACCATCAATGCAGCAATCAAGAACCAGCTGGGATCCACACGAATTTTAAAACCAAATACTTCGATAAGATTGAACGCATTCTTAAACATTGTAAGCTCTCTGCTGTATTAACCTGATGATATGAAGCCTACGCTGTGTCCCATATTAATGAATTGATTTTGGTCAAAATGTACGGCTAATTTGAATTCTCCGCAGATGGCTCAATGGAGTACCGCGCAACACGCAGCATTGAAGTGGCAGGCTCAGATCCCCCCAATTTAGCCGTGGCGGTGTCCGACGCATGCCCGTCTTCTCGACCTAATTTCACCGTAAAATTCATGACACAAAAAGACGAAGTTTTGATCTAAATCAACGCTCACTGATTTTAGGGGCGCTACTTTTGAAAAGTAAATTCAACGTAATCTCGTAGCGTTGAAATTTTGCAAAAGTTAATCGCGCTCCCTAAGGCTACACAGTGTTGCGAACCATTGACTTAAAACAACGACTGAAAACATCTGATCATAAATAATAAGGAAAATTGAATGTCACATACACCACATGAGCTTGCTGATGACTTCCCCGAATTCACTGATAAAATCAGTCAACTACAGCAATCTGATGCACATTTTGCACGCCTATCTGATGAATATCACGAAGTTAACCGTGCCGTTCACCGTGCTGAAACGAACGTAGAACCAGTCTCTGATGAGTATCTATCCGAAATTCGAAAATCCCGGATGGCGTTGAAAGATCAGATTTACAAGTACCTAACGACGGATTGATCTTGCAATAACGCAAGCACCTCAAACCTATGCCGGATAATACGGCGCGCAATTCTAAGCGTGGTTGATAGCTGTCATGACAGTGAAATATTTCTGCGCAACTGGTTTGGGGAAAAATTTACAGCACACTCACATTAACAATCATGTTCACGCACAATAAGTTAAATTCTGTGCTTCCTAGGGTTTTGCAATTATGGTATTTTGCGACATATCCTTTTAGAAAAGAAATTTTGACTAATGCCATCTGACCAAACCATGATCATCGGAATATTCGTTGTCCTCTTTGTGTTACTCGTCTGGGGTCGGATCCGTTATGACCTTGTGGCATTTGGGGCCTTGGTATTAGCTGCAATATTAGGGTTGGTTCCATCGGGGGATGTATTTTCTGGATTTGGGCATTCGGCTGTCGCGATTATCGCCTTGGTGCTGATCATATCGCGTGGGCTTGTCGGCTCTGGTGCAATTGAAAAACTGGCTGCGCGGTTGTTGGATTCTGAACGCCCCCTGCCACTTCATATCGCTGTGATGGCGATTGTCGGCGCTGGCTTGTCGGCGGTGATTAACAATGTGGCGGCACTGGCGTTATTGATGCCGCTTGATATTGATACCGCCAGCAAGGCGAAACGCGCGGTCAGCAAATCGCTGATGCCACTGTCGTTTGCGACAATTCTGGGTGGCATGATCACGCTGATTGGGACGCCTCCCAATATCGTGATAGCAGCCTATCGCCAAGACGTGCTTGGTGAACCGTTTGGGATGTTTGATTTTGCGCCTGTTGGTTTAACCGTGGCAATCGTGGGAATTGCATTCGTCTCTTTGGTGGGGTGGCGGTTACTGCCCAAACGTGAAGGTGCGTTAGAACAAGAATCGTCATTTGCCGAAGGGCGCTATATCGCGGAATTGCGCGTCAGCGATAAATCGATCGAAGAAACTGAAACAATCAGTGACCTTTATCCGCTGGCAGACGATCACGATGTGCATATTTTGGGACTTGTTCGGGGCGGCAAACGGTTACAGGGCTTTGCTGCAGGACAAGAAATTCGCGCTGGTGACTTTCTTGTTGTCGAGGGGGAGCCCAAATCTCTTGAAACTTTCATGGGGCAAACAGCGTTAGAATTTTCTGGCTCTGAAAAACATTCAGGTCGTGTTACGTCCGGCGGATTGACCCTGACCGAAACAATCGTTCCAGAAGGCGCACGCATTGCAGGGCGAACCGCACGCGGTTTTCAGCTGTTGTATAAACATTCGGTTACACTGCTTGGTGTTTCGCGAAACGGACGGCGATTTACGGATCGTGTGCGCCTTTTACGGATAAAGCCGGGCGATGTTTTGTTGTTGTTGGGCGAAGCAAAACGAAACGCGGCGGCGGCGTCTTTGATGGGTGTTCTCCCGCTTGAAGGGCGTCAAACGCAAGTGGTTCAACGGTCCAAGGCGTGGTTGTCTATTGGGATATTTTTGGCCGCGATTGGCGCCGCAGTCGTGGGTTGGATCTCGTTGCCGGTTGCTCTTGCGGGGGCTGTAATTGCGCTGGTCGCGATTGGTCTTGTGTCTGGAAACGAGGTTTACGAGTCGGTCGAGTGGAAGGTGATTGTGCTTTTGGCAAGTTTGATCCCACTGGCAGAAGCGTTTGAAAAATCGGGTGGGGCGGAACTGATCGCGTCGCAAATCTTGTCTATTACGGATGGGTACCCAGCGTGGGTCTCACTTCTTGCGCTGATGATTGTGACGATGACTTTGTCTGACTTTTTGAACAATGTTGCGACAACGCTGATTGCGGCGCCAATTGCAATTGGAATGGCAGCAGCAACCAGCACCAATCCTGATGCTTGGTTGATGACAGTTGCGGTTGCCGCATCCTGTGCATTTTTGACGCCGATTGGACACAAGAATAATACAATTATTCTTGGGCCTGGTGGGTATCGTTTTGGTGACTATTGGCGCATGGGACTTCTGCTAGAGGTGCTTGTCGTTATCGTGGCCTTGCCAACAATCTTGGTTGTTTGGCCACTGTAAGGTGCCAGTTGGCGATGGCGCATTTGCGCCATCCACGCGGTTCCAATTGCCGCTCCTAAAGGTATCTGTTTACCAAGTTTTCCAAACGCTCTTGCTGACCTGAACGCGGCGACGGGTTAATGCCTTCTGCACGTACGCGGTCGTGAATTGCTGTTAAATCACTGCCCAACAATGACGCCCCCTGTGGTGTCTGCCAGCCCGCGTAACGTGCATCGCGCGCCGCTTCGAGCTTACCACTTTCGAGCATTGCCGCCGCCGCCTTGAGCCCAGCAGCACAAGCGTCCATTCCACCGACATGCGCCAATATCAAATCTTCGGGATCCAAGGATTGACGGCGTAATTTTGCGTCAAAGTTGGTGCCACCTGTGCGAAAGCCACCCGCGCGTAATACCTCGTAAAATGCTAATGCCATTTCGGGTACATTGTTGGGGAATTGATCCGTGTCCCATCCAGATTGATAATCATTTCGGTTCATATCGATGGATCCAAATATCCCTAATTCACGCGCCAAGGCCAGTTCATGTTCAAACGTATGCCCTGCCAAAATGGCGTGTCCCTGTTCGATGTTGACCTGCACTTCGCCTTCCAGTCCAAAATCCTTAAGAAAGCCATAAACCGTTGCCACATCGTAATCATATTGATGCTTGGTTGGCTCTTGGGGTTTGGGTTCGATCAAAATTGCGCCTTTGAACCCCATCTTATGTTTATAATCGACCACCATCTGCAACATGCGACCAGCCTGTTGACGTTCGCGTCCCATGTCGGTGTTTAACAGGGTTTCGTACCCTTCGCGCCCGCCCCACAAAACATAGTTTTCACCACCCAATTTGATCGTTGCATCCATACAAGTTTTGATCGTCGCCGCAGAAAACGCAAACACATCTGGGTCGGGATTTGTCGCCGCACCCGACATAAAGCGGCGGTGAGAAAACAGGTTCGCCGTACCCCACAATAATTTCACACCTGTATCATCCATTTTCTGCCCAAGGTAGTCGACGATCGTTTCAAGATTTTTGGTGTTTTCGGCAAAATCCGCGCCTTCGGGGCGGATGTCTGCGTCGTGAAAACAATAGTATGGCACGCCAAGGATTTGAAACATTTCGAACGCAACATCGGCTTTTAACTTAGCCAACGCGATAGTGTCACCAAACCAAGGGCGATCAAATGTTTGACCGCCAAATGGATCGCCGCCCGGCCATGCAAATGAATGCCAATAAGCCGCCGCAAATCGCAAGTGATCCTTCATCGGTTTGCCGAGGATTACTTCGTCAGGATTATAATGGCGAAACGCATAGTCGTTTTCGCTGTCGAGGCCCTCGAATTTTATTGCGGGAATATTTTTGAAAAAGTCAGTCATGTCAGAAGTCCTTTAGAATTTTATAAGCGGCACAATAGCGGTCATAAGCCTGTGTAAATGCGGGTTTCAGCGCGGCATCGGGCGTGATGGTTTTGGCAATCGGTGGCATGGTTGCGATTTCAACACCGGCACCTGTCGCCGCCATCATGCCAAGGCGCGCCGCCCCAAGGGCAGCCCCAAAATCACCGGATTTTGGAACCATCAATGGAATTCCTAATGTGGTGGCAATAACTTTTAACCAATACTCAGATTTTGCCCCACCACCCATCGCAAGAGCGGATTCAATTTTTGTCCCCGTAGACATCAACGCGGCCTGACAATCTGCAAACGCAAATGCAACACCTTCCAGCACGGCACGCGCGGCCTGTTTGGCATCCGTATTGTGATCAAGGTGCAGAAATTGCCCACGGATGGCCGCATCATTATGGGGTGTTCGTTCGCCGCCCAAATAGGGCAGGAATAACGTGCGGGAAGGGGCGCGTATATCGCCCAAATCACGGGTCAGATGTTCAGCGCTTTGCCCTGTTAAACGCGACAGCCATTGTAATGCATCTGTTGCGGCCAAAATCACACCCATTTGATGCCATGTATCTGGCAGGGCGTGGCAAAACGTATGAACCGCGCTTGCCGCATCGGGTTGGTATGCGTCCGACGTCGCGAACAACACACCTGATGTACCCAGTGACACAAACGCATCGCCTTTGGCCACCACACCCGCACCAATCGCACTGGCGGCATTGTCGCCACCCCCACCCGCCACAACGACACCTTTGGGCAATCCCCAAGCGTCGGCAAGCGTGTCTTTCAAAATGCCTGATACGGCGGACCCTTCGACCAATCGCGGCATTTGGTTGCGATCTAAATCCGTCGCGGCCAATAAATCATCAGACCAATCACGTTTTTGCACATTCAGCCAGCTGGTGCCCGCAGCATCCGACATTTCTGCCACATATTCACCAGTCAGCAGAAATCTAAGATAATCTTTGGGCAACAATACCTTGTCGATTTTGGAAAAAACGGCGGGTTCATGCGCTTTGACCCATGCCACTTTGGGGGCTGTGAACCCCGCGAAGACGATATTGCCAGTCAGGTTGCGAAATTGTGGATTTGCATCCAACGCGGCGGCCTGTGTCGCGGATCGCGTGTCATTCCACAAAATACAGGGGCGCAAAACGGCACCCGCTTTATCAAGCAATGTCGCACCGTGCATATGGCCCGACATGCCAATCCCTTGGACGCCCGATAAATCCGTCAGTGACCCCAGCGCGGAAATCGCCGTTTGCGCGGCATCAAACCAGTCCGCTGGATCCTGTTCAGACCAGCCAGATTGCGGACGAGACACCGTCAAAGCCACGGCGTGCTCTGCCAAAACCTGTTGATTTTCGTTGATCAAAATGGCCTTTAACGCGGACGTTCCAAGATCAATTCCAATAAATGTCACGCGGCTGCCTTTGGGTTCTTTCCAAGGATAATCATCGACAGAATGTCGTCTTCGGTCACATCTTCGACCCGCTCTGTACCGACCATTTTACCGTTTTTCATTACTGAAACCCGATCACAAAGATCCATCATTTCGCGGGTGTCATGGCTGATCAGGAAAATACCCAAGCCTTGCTTTTTTAACTCGCCAATCAATTCGGCCACCATTGCGGTTTCATGCACACCCAATGCCGCTGTCGGCTCGTCCATGATCAGGATTTTGGCATTGAAATAGACCGCACGCGCGATGGCGACCGATTGACGTTGACCACCCGACAAGGCCGATACTGGTTCCTTTAGTTTTTTGAAATTTGGATTAAGACGCGCCATGATTTTGCGTGTTTCCGCTTCCATGCGGCTGTCATCAACAAACCCAAATGGTGTCGTCAGTTCGCGACCCAAAAACAGGTTCGACGCCGCATCCAAATTATCAGCCAGCGCCAACGTTTGGTAAATCGTTTCGATGTTGTGATCGCGGCTGTCGCGGGGCGAGTTTATTTTGACATGTTCACCCTCGATCCAAATTTCGCCAGCGTCCATTTTATAGGCACCTGACAGCATTTTGATCAACGTAGATTTACCTGCACCGTTATGTCCGAGCAGACCGACAACTTCGCCAGCGTGCAATTCGATACTGACATTATCAACCGCATGAACACCGCCAAATGCAATTGATACGTTCTTCATTTCAACTAATGGTGTTGTCATTATTTTGCTCCTACACGCTTGCGGTATTGGATGTCGATCCACACGGCCAGAACCAGAACCACACCAACCACAATGTTTTGATATGGTGCGTCGACACCAACCATGGCCATGCCAGATTGCAATGTCTGCATAATCAAGGCGCCAATGATCGCCCCGTAAATTGTGCCGACGCCACCCGACAATGCAGTTCCACCAATCACGGCGGCCGCAATAACGCGCAATTCATCCAATGTGCCAATATCATTCGTATGATATCCTAGTCGCGCCGATGCAACGACGCCCGCAATGGCCGAGAGTACGCCCACCATTGCGAAAATTTTCACAGTCAAAAGGCGGGTGTTAATACCCGAAAGTTCGGCGGCGTCGGGGTTTCCGCCCGTCGCAAAAATGTAACGCCCCAAGCGCGTGCGCAATGCAATGACTGTCATCACGATGGCGACGACAATCAAAACAAGGACGGAATAGGGGATGCCATATGCGGCGACGCAACCCTGTGCCACATCACATCCAAATACACTTGGGTCACGTGCAATTACACGTTCCGGCACGGTGTAGGCGTTCAAAATGGCGACAAAGCCAAGAATAGATACCGAAATGACCCCTGCGACCAACAATTCTGCCCATACGGGCTTTACCGGAAATCCGTGCGCAGTTTTGTTGCGTCGTGCTGACCATATTGCGAATATGCAAACGGCTGTTGCCACAATGCCTACAACCCAGCTCCAGAATGCGCCCAGTGTGCCGCTGATGCCACCAAACAAAATGAATGTCTGATCCAAGGGGCCGATTGTTGCGCCATCCGTTAGGTACCACCCAACGTTGCGCCAAATCAAAAGACCGCCAAGGGTGACTATAAATGCAGGTATCGCTTGATATCCAATAAGCCAACCCTGCGCTGCGCCAATTGCCGCGCCGGTAAATAATCCCACTGCAATCGTGATCCATGGGATCAAAGGGTGGCCTAATTCAAACCCGAAAATCTGTGGCAACCATGCTGTTTGGGTCATGCCCATGATGGCCGTGGATGTCGCCAACAGTGCGCCCACAGACAAATCAATGTGGCGTGTTACGATTACAAAAACCATGCCCGTCGCCATGATTGCGACCGAAACTGTTTGAATGGTTAAGTTGAAAATATTGCGCGGTGTTAAAAACCGCCCCTCTGTTAGCACATTAAAAATGATACTAATCATCAAAAAGGCACCGATCATTCCCAACAGACGCATATCCAATTCAAGAGACTGGAAAAAGCTGCGCTTGGGCTGAGATGTGGTGGTTTCTTGGTCAGACATGGGCTGTCTCCATCGATAATTTCTGTGCCGCTTGCCTCCCCATACGGGCAGACAAGCGTTCATGATTTTGAAAAAAATGAAAATGGCCGGCAGGCGCCGACCAAATGCTTAGTTACAAGGTGCAGGACCGTTGGTCACACCTTGGCACAATGCTTCTACTGTGATCCAACCCGCGTCAGTGACGACTGTTAGG
The DNA here is from genome assembly GCA_963976255.1 of uncultured Rhodobacterales bacterium. GTDB lineage: Bacteria > Pseudomonadota > Alphaproteobacteria > Rhodobacterales > Rhodobacteraceae > Amylibacter. The sequence continues at coordinate 42,015 of CAXBJO010000006.1, read as the reverse complement.
TTTTCCGCAGTAATTGGAACGGGTGCTAAGAACATAGAGTTCATTTCAGTACCAGCAGGTGAAGTCCACTTTGCGGAACCCTCAACCATGCCCATGCTATCGCCAGCTAGTTTTGCCGCGATTTCACCAGCAGCTTTGCCAAGTGCGCGCGCATCTTTCCAAACGGAAACGGTTTGCGTACCCAATGCAACACGGTTCAATGCAGCGTGGTCGCCGTCTTGGCCAGACACTGGAATGCCTTCCATGCCTTGTGCGGTTAACGCCGCAACAACACCACCGGCCGTACCGTCATTTGATGCAACAACCGCATCAACTTTGTTGTCATTGGCAGTCAGGATTTGTTCCATGTTGCGCTGTGCATTCGCAGGTAACCAACCATCTGTATACGCTTCGTCAACGATTTTGATCGCACCGCTGTCGATTGCCGCTTGAATGATCTCTTGTTGACCACCGCGCAAAAAGTCTGCGTTTGGATCAGTCGGAGAGCCCTTGATCATGACATAGTTGCCAGAAGGCTGTGCCGCAAATACGGCGCGCGCTTGCATGCGGCCAACTTCGACGTTGTCGAATGTCAGGTAAAATGCGCGGTTGTCTTCGATCAGACGATCATACGCAACAACGGGGATACCTTCGGCATCTGCTGCATTCACTGCTGGGCCGATGGCGGCTGAATCTTGTGCCAAGATAATCAAGGCATCAACGCCTTGTGCGATCAGGCTTTCGACATCTGACAATTGTTTTGCTGATGATGATTGCGCATCTGCAGACAAGTATGTAGCGCCTGCTGCTTCAAGGGCTGACTTAATCGCCGCCTCATCAGTTTTCCAACGCTCTTCTTGAAAATTAGACCAGCTCACGCCAACTTTCATTTCAGCAAACGCTGCGGATCCAAAGCCAGCAACGGCAACTGCTGCTGCGATAAGTAATTTGTTCATTGTATTCCTCCCAAATGATTTCCCCCTTAAACCACGGGGGACGAGTCAAACGACTCATACGTTAGAATGACTTTATTTATTTTAGTTTGCAAAATAAAAATGCACATAGATGCAAGTTTTTTAAAAAAAAGGGTTCACAACGCAAGAATTTAAGCCATAATCACCCTTAAGTTTGCTAAAGCAGGGCTTATTATTTTCAAATGCTAAAAAATATAAACACACAAAGCGGTATATCTGATCGGCCAAAGGGCTGTGGCCCTCTTTTGCATCGTGATAAATTAAATGAGCCACCTCTGCGTCAGCAGGTTTTTCAGCATGTCCGTGCCAGTGGGCGCGCGACCCGCACAGACATTACACGTGCCCTAGATATCAGCGCAGGCAGTGCAACGACATTGACCGCCGATTTGATTGCATCAGGCATGTTAGAAGAAGTGTCAGAGCCAGAACGCGAAATGGGTCGTGGCCGTCCGCCCGTCGCGTTACAAATCGTCCCCAATGTTGCTTACGTGATTGGGATCAAACTCACCTTTAAACAGCATTCCGCAGTTTTGTCAGACTTTGCAGGGAACCCTGTGGCCACTGCAATACTGCCAACCACTGATAAGCGGCGTTCAGCGCCTAAAATGGTAGATGAGATTGCAAATTTGATCAATCTGTTGGTTGAGCAAAGCAAAATTCCAATACACAAAATCAAGGCGGTTGGTGTTGGTTTGCCGGGTATAGTCAACCACACCAGCGGGACAATTACATGGTCGTCGTTACTTCAGAATCGCAACGAAGATCTGCGTGCGGCGTTTTCTAAAAAGTTTGATATCCCACTATTTCTTGACAATGATACCAACATGTTAACGCTTGCTGAACTGTGGTTTGGTGTTGGGCGTGACATGACTGATTTTGCGGTTGTCACGATTGAAGATGGTGTTGGAATGGGGTTGGTTGTCAACAATCAGTTGTTTCGCGGTAGCCACGGTATAGGATTGGAATTGGGACATACTAAGGTACAGCTTGATGGCGCATTGTGTCGGTGCGGGCAACGTGGCTGTCTCGAAGCATACCTTGCCGATTATGCGCTGACCAGAGAGGCCGCAACGGCACTTGATCATGGGAATGCTGATCCAAAAGAACCAGAGGAATTGTTGGATTTGTTGTTTCAGAAAGCGACCGCAGGGCATGTTGCGGCGTCGACCATTTTTCGACGCGCCGGACGGTTTCTGTCAGTTGGGCTTTCAAATGTGGTGCAATTATTTGATCCACCGCTGATTATTTTGTCGGGCAAACGGATGCAATATAATTACCTCTATGCCGACACTGTCCTTGCTGAAATGAAAAAACTAACGCTTTCAGAGGGTCGCCAGCCGTGCGAAATAGCCATACATCCATGGGATGATTTTGTTTGGGCACGGGGCGCAACTGCTCCTGCCTTGTCCGCGCTGACTGACACGTTGGTGGGCGGGCTCGAGGTGCAAAACCTGTGAAACGTTTGACTGTTCTTGCCATTCTTTTGGCACACCCTGCCTTGGCCGCACCGAATTTTACCAACATGTCCGCAAATTTGCCTCGCCATGTCTACGACGGCGGATCGCAATTTTTTGTGGGTGGCGGGCTGGCTGTTTTTGACTGTAATGGCGACACGTTGCCTGATGTTTTTGCCGCAGGGGGTGAAAACCCTGCTCAGATGATCCGCAATGACGGCGATTTTCGTTTTTCTGCGGTCGATATCCCGTCCCTTACGAGCGTTACTGGTGCGTATCCGATTGATCTGGATGCGGATGGATTTATGGATTTATTTGTGCTCAGAGTCGGCGACAATCGCGTTCTGAAAGGCGGCGAAGGGTGTCAATTTAGTGAAGCCACCACCGCCATGGGCATCCCCAAAGATAATCAATGGAGCACGGCCTTCACTGCGTGGTGGGAACAGGGTGATCAACGCCCCACTTTGGCAATCGGAAATTATGTGGATCGTGGCGATCCCGACGGCCCATTTCGCGCGTGCGACGACAATACAATTCTGCGCCCAAGGCCACAGGGATATTCAGCGGAAACATTAAAACCAGGGTTTTGCCCTTTGTCCATTCTGGCGGCGCGCGATTCCCGTGGGCGGCAAACGTTGCGACTGTCAAACGACAGGCACTACTATGTGTCTGGCGGATACGAGCAGATGTGGGATATTAACCAGCGACGCTTTTTGGATAAGGATGATGGTTGGGACAAGGTATCGTTGTGGGGCATGGGCATCGCCAGTCGTGACCTGAATGCGGATGGATTAGACGAGGTAATGTTGACCTCAATGGGCGACCAGTTGTTGCAATTTGCCAAACCAGGTGGTGGGTATGTTGCGGCCGATTACAACATCGGCACCTACGCACAGCGCCCATTTGTTGGCGATGACGGGCGTCCCTCTACGGGATGGCACGCGGAATTTGGTGACGTTGATAACGACAGTCGCGCCGATCTGTTCATTGCCAAAGGTAATGTCGATCAAATGCCAGGCATGGCAACACGCGATCCAAATAACCTATTAATGCAACGTCCAGATGGTACATTTTACGAGGCAGCCGATGTCGCAAACGTTGCCTCGACGGATCGTTCGCGGGGTGCAGCGTTGGCTGACTTTGATGGCGATGGGCGGCTGGATTTGATCGTGTCAAATCGACGTGCCCCGCTTGAATTGTATCGCAATGAAACGGCTGACACGGGCAACTGGATCACCGTCTCTTTGCGCCAATCAGGTGGAAATCGTGATGCGGTTGGGGCGGTTATCACCGTTTTGTCGGCAGAAACGACGCAAACTTTGCAACAATCCATTGGCGGCGGTCATGCAGGCGGGCAATTGTTGCCGCGCCATTTTGGTCTGGGGGGTGCAACCCGCGCCGTGGTCAGTGTGAAATGGCCAGACGGCACAACATCAACGACCCAAGTTTCAGCGGGCAGCAAAATGGTTATAATGAAACCCTAATCAACAGTGGGCACCTTTAATCCGCTGGGCACAGCATTTGGGATGCCTAATCGTCCTGACACGCTGATCGGGTCGGTCAATGTATTCAGAAACGCTTCTATTGCGGCAACCTCTTGTTGGCTTAAAACAACGGGTTTCGCTGTGACGGCATTCGCGATTTGTTGCACTTGTTGAGGGTCGTCCATCACCACAAAGTCATTCGCTTCATACTCTGGTAACATCGCTTGGCTTCGGTCGTAATCGGCCAAACTTTGTGCGGGATCACTGTGATCTGCAATGAATTGCGATAGGTCGCGATTGCCGCCTGCATGGCCATAAGGCGCAGTCAATGCCACGTTTCGTAACGACGGTGTTCGAAACGCGAAACGATCCTGTTCACGGCCGGTGACACGAAAACGCCCATCATCCCTGTTATGGTCTTCAAATGTCGCGGATTTGCCCGGTCCAATCTGTGGCGCGGCCATTGCATAAAACTTGTGATCGGTCAGAAATGGCCCTGTATGGCAAGCCGCACATCCCCCACGACCATAAAACACGTCCATCCCCAATTGCGCCTGTTCACCAAGTGTAAGGTCACCTTTTAACACAGCATCAAACGGTGCCGTATCAGAACGCCATTCGAACGAAATAAACGCGGCAATCGCATTTGCAATATCCGTGAATGCAATATCATCGGGCTGTGCGATATGGGGATAGGTGGCTGTGAACATATCGCCATACTGTGGAATTTCTGCAACTCGGCGCGCCAATAAATCCCATGCACCGCCCTTGCCCGTGATGATGCCCTGTCGCACCAAACGTGCAATGTCATTTTCGCCTTGCGATCCCGCCATTTCGTCACGGCTTAGAACCGGAAACATCGATTGAGCAGAAAGCAGTGACGCAAATCCCACAACCATATCTGAATCCATCGGTGTGCGAATGCCATTTGGGCGTGATGCGTCAACCTCAAGGCGGCCATCATGGAACAAGGCCGTAAATTCCTTGGCACCAAGATTGAAAAGCGCCGGAGAGTTCCTGGCGACCCGCGCCTCTGGTATGTTCATGGGGTCAATCTTGCGATTTGTCCCCAACCCGATTGCACCATCGCCAAAAGATAATGAAACGCCATCAGACGTGCCAAGGGACGGATTGTGACATGTCGCACAAGCAGTTTCGCGATTACCAGACAAAATCGGATCGTAAAACAGAAGCTGCCCCAGCTGTGCTTGCTGTAAATCCACTTCGAAATATGCACTGTCATTCAGCGGCGCAGGCAGTTGTTGCGCCGATAAGGTCGCGGTGGAAAGAAATAGAATTGTTGTCGTTTTTAACAGAAACATTTCAAGTCTTTCACGTGGTTCAAGGCATTTCGACGTTGAATGGGTTTAGATGTAGATCGACCGATAATCATATAAGTATAGATAACCGATGAAGTTCCCAATGAAAATGCCGATCCGACTGACACGCCACCACTAATAATTTGGGTCATCTATACTGGCCAAAGGTTTTGCAAATTCAATTAACTGGTCAAAATCGGAAATTGTGACACGTGAATTTTTCACGTAGACCCCGTAAGGTTGCAATGCTTTGATGGCACGCGACAGGTTTTCCGGTGTCATACCAAGATAGGACGCTAACAGGCGCTTTTCCAATTTTAATTCGAACTCGGTCGCCCCACCTGCGCGGGCGTGTTGGCGCAAAAGGTAATTTGCCAACCGTTCGATTGCGGTGCGCAATTTCAAATTTTTGGTAGATTTAACGACCGAGCGATAACAATGCGCTAATTCGGTCACGACAGAACGTGCAAATGTGTGATCAACCTCGAACACAGCGCGCACATCGACGGACGGCAGCAATACAATGCGCGATTTTTCATGGGTTCGCGCGGACATCAAGTAGGGGGCATCTTTAATGGTTGCCGCCAAAATGAACGAGGATACAGGGCGAATGGTAGCTAATGCCGTTTCGCGGCCGTTCCAACTTGAAAACAATTCCACGCTTCCTTCAACAACAATGTGCAAAAAGTCGCTGGGCTCTTCTTCTGTAATCATCTCGATTTGGGGTGGGAAATTTTGAATATACGCACCCCGTACTAACGTTTCAAAATTGTCATCTGCCATTTCGCGAAACAGTTCCAACGAGCGGATTTCTTGCGTGTCGATTCGTTTCATTGGTGATTCAGTCTCCGCACTATTATTTGACTTTTATCAAGTAAGATTGAGACCAATGTCAAGATTGCAATTGGCTTCTTGCATCACTGGACATGACACTTGCCTTATTCACACCACAATTACTTTTGATGTCAAATTGTTTTGCCCATAAACCCGCTTTCACTTGACATAGATCAAGAAAGTCATCGGGTTTCTCCGCCATTTGTAGGCTACGCCGACATCGGCTGGGGATTTTAGTTAACTATCTAAGGGGCATTCAATGGAACTGCAAAACAAAGCAACGAGCCTTTGGCGCAATTTTTTCAACGTAAGAATGGTACAAATAAGAACCTTCCACATGACGTGGTTTGCGTTCTTTTCCTGCTTTTTTGCGTGGTTTGGTATCGCGCCTTTAATGATTATTGTGCGCGAAGAATTGGACTTAACCAAATCACAAGTGGGTTGGTCAATTATCGCGTCCGTCGCAGTTACCGTATTTGCCCGCTTTTTCATCGGCTGGCTTTGTGATCGTATCGGGCCAAGGTTGGCTTATACGTACTTGTTAACACTCGGCGCTTTCCCCGTCGCTGGTATCGGCCTTGCCGACAGCTTTGAATCATTCTTGTTTTTCCGACTACTAATCGGTGTGATCGGCGCGTCGTTCGTGATTACGCAATATCATACGTCCGTAATGTTTGCGCCCAACGTCGTTGGAACCGCAAACGCAACATCCGCTGGTTGGGGTAATTTGGGTGGCGGTGTTACACAGTTCGTTATGCCGATGGTCTTCTCGATGTTTGTTATCGGTTTTGGTTTTACAGACGCCCAAGGTTGGCGCTTGTCCATGATGGTTGTGGGTGGTGTGATCTTCGTGACTGGTATCGCTTACTACTTCTTGACACAGGATGCGCCCGACGGGAATTTTTCTGAACTACGCGAAAAGGGTTTAATGCCAGACAAGAAAAACGTCACTGGCGATTACTTTCGTGCGATGGCGGATTATCGTGTCTGGGTTTTATTCCTGATCTACGGCGCAAGTTTTGGTATCGAACTGACAGTTAACAACGTGGCCGCACTCTACTTCTATGACGACTTTGACCTCAGCTTGGTTGCTGCTGGTGGGGTTGCTGCATCCTTTGGTTTGATGAATGTCTTCGCGCGCACATTGGGTGGAATATTCGGTGATAACTTTGGCGCACTTTGGGGACTGAAAGGTCGGTCATTCTGGTTGTTCGTCGTCCTTTTGGGCGAAGGTGTTGCCTTGATGATCTTTAGCCAAATGAGCGTTCTGTTCTTGGCATTACCTATGTTGATCATTTTCTCATTGTTCACACAAATGGCAGAGGGCGCGACATACTCGGTTGTTCCTTTCATCAACAAAAAATCACTTGGCGCTGTCGCTGGCATCGTTGGTGCAGGCGGCAACGCAGGCGCGGTTGCAGCAGGCTTTTTGTTCAAAGGTGCAATGGATTGGAACGACGTGTTCTTCGTTATCGGCGTCACCGTGGCACTTGCATCTGTATTGCCTTTCTTAATTCGCTTCTCTCCAGAGCAGGAAGAAGAGGAAAAAGCAGCCTTCGAAAAAGCCCAATTTGACGTCCTTCATCTGCGTGCGGAGCGCGCGAACGAAGCACTGCGTGCGTCTGTTGAAATTGTTGAAGAGTACCAACGCAAAAACAAGGCGAAAGCCTAAAACCTTTATCGGCGGGTCACTTACGGCCCGCCTTCACCTCACTCAAGGAGGAAAACCGTGGGACAAGATTTAAGAAACTACACACCGGATGACGAGGCCTATTGGGAATCATCTGGTAAGGCGATTGCCAACCGCAATCTGTGGATATCCATTCCATCACTGCTTTGTGGCTTTGCTGTCTGGCTGTACTGGGGCATCATCACAGTGCAAATGATCAACCTTGGCTTTGCATTTGAAAAATCAGAGCTGTTCACACTGGCGGCGATAGCTGGTTTGACAGGTGCGACTTTGCGTATCCCGTCAACATTCTTTATTCGGATCGCTGGTGGGCGAAATACGATATTTTTCACCACAGCACTTTTGATGATCCCAGCAATCGGTGCAGGTATCGCGTTGCAAAACCCGGAAACACCACTTTGGAAATTCCAGGTTTTGGCATTCCTTAGCGGGATCGGCGGCGGTAACTTCTCGTCTTCGATGTCCAATATTTCATTCTTCTTTCCAAAGAAAATTCAGGGCTATGCCTTGGGTATGAATGCGGGCTTGGGTAACTTTGGTGTGACCACCATGCAAATCTTAATCCCTCTGGTCATGACTTTCGGTCTGTTTGGTGGCGAAAGTCGCACTTTGGTAAATACTTCTGGTACATTGATCGGGAAAATCCCCGCTGGTACAGAAACTTATATCCAAAACGGGGCGTTTGTTTGGTTGATATTCTTGGTGCCATTGGCCTTCGCTGGTTGGTTCGGCATGAACAATATTCGCGACGAACATGTGTCACCTGACATCCCGAACCCCGTTGGCGCCTTTGCTACGATCTCGGGCATGTTGATCATTGGTTTCGTCACCGCAGCATTTGGTTTGTGGCTGTTACTGCCGTCATCTGTTGGTGGATCAGGCTTTATGGTGTCCAAATGGTTGGTGTTGCCTATCGTTATTGCTTTGACGGTTGGTGGTCTCAGATTGATACCTGGTTCTGTTGGTCAAAACCTAAGCCGTCAGTACAAGATATTTGGAAACAAACACACATGGGCCATGACCGTAATCTATACGATGACTTTCGGGTCATTCATTGGCTATTCGGCTGCTTTGGCGCTGACAATCAAAGTTGTGTTCGGGTTTAGCCATATTCCAGGTGCCGACGGTTTGTTGACCCACGATACAGTGAATGCCAATGGGCCTTCGGCCTTGATGTTTGCTTGGATGGGGCCGTTTATCGGTGCTTTGATCCGCCCAATTGGTGGTATGATGGCCGACAAACTGGGTGGTGCGCGTGTCACGCAATGGATTTCCATCGCAATGGTGATTTCGGCACTTGGCGTCGCATACTATATCCAAGCGGCCTATGCATCAGCCACACCAGAACAGTACTTCTATCCGTTCTTGGGTCTTTTCCTGATCCTGTTTGCGGCAACTGGTATCGGCAACGGTTCTACGTTCCGCACCATTGCTGTGGTCTTCAACAAAGAACAGGCAGGACCTGCACTTGGTTGGACAGCGGCTGTGGCAGCTTACGGTGCCTTCATCATCCCCAAAGTGTTCGGGGAACAGCTGAAAGCAGGCACACCAGAATACGCTCTTTACGGCTTTGCGGTCTTTTACGGGGTCTGCATCGCGATCAACTGGTGGTTCTATTTGCGCCCAGGCGCATACGTGAAAAACCCATAATAACAAATAATAATCCTGCCCGGCACAGATGTGTTGGGCAGGACCTACTCAACTAGGAGATTGACATGAGCCATCTGCTCGACCGCCTGAACTTCTTCCAGTCAAAAGAATTGGATCAGTTTTCAAATGGCCACGGCCAAACCACCCGCGAGAACCGCGATTGGGAAGATACATACCGAAATCGTTGGCGGCATGATAAGATTGTACGTTCCACTCATGGTGTGAACTGCACAGGCTCTTGTTCCTGGAAAATTTACGTAAAATCTGGCATCGTAACATGGGAAACGCAACAAACGGATTATCCGCGTACGCGCCCTGACCTGCCAAACCACGAACCACGCGGTTGTGCCCGTGGCGCCAGCTACAGCTGGTATTTATATTCCGCTAACCGCGTGAAAAACCCACTTATTCGCGGCCGGTTGATGAAGGCATGGCGCAGATTGCGCGAAAACCTGTCAGCAACTGCTGCATGGAAAGCTCTCCAAGAAGATCCTATTTTGCGCGCGACCTATGTGAAAACACGCGGCAAAGGTGGCTTCGTCAGAGCAAATTGGGACGAGGCGACAGAAATTATCGCCGCAGCGAATGCATACACCGCTAAAACGTATGGCCCTGACAGGGTGTTTGGGTTTTCCCCTATCCCAGCCATGTCAATGGTCAGCTACGCAGCGGGTTCACGATACCTAAGCCTGCTTGGCGGTGTATGTATGTCATTCTACGACTGGTACTGTGATTTGCCACCAGCGTCTCCGATGACCTGGGGCGAGCAAACCGACGTGCCCGAAAGTGCCGATTGGTACAATTCCGGCTTTTTATTGCTTTGGGGCAGTAACGTGCCACAAACCCGCACACCGGACGCGCACTTCTATACCGAAGCCCGCTATCGTGGTACGAAATCTGCTGTCGTCTGTCCTGACTATTCAGAAGCTGCAAAATTCGGTGACATTTGGTTGGCGCCAAAACAGGGTACCGACAGCGCGTTGGCAATGGCCATGGGTCACGTCATCTTGCGTGAGTTCCACCTTGATCGCCAAGTTGATTATTTCGAAGACTATTGCCGCAAATACAGTGACTTCCCAATGCTTGTCCGTCTCGAAGAAAAAGACGGCAAACTTATTCCAGGCCGTTTCTTGCGTGCGGATGATTTACGTGGAAAACTTGGTGAAAAGAACAATCCTGAATGGAAAACTGTGGCTTGGGATACTAAAACCCAGAGCTTATGTTCGCCAAACGGTTCGGTTGGCTATCGCTGGGGTGAAGACGGCGAATGGAACTTGGAAGAACGCGCCAAAGCGACCGATACCAAGTTGCTGATGTCCAGTATTCTGGATGGTGACCATGATGATGTTGTTGGCGTTGATTTCCCATACTTTGGTGGCGAAGCGACCGAGAATTTTGTGAAATGCGAACATCCAAACGTTCTGACAAAAAATGTTCCTGTTAAACGCATCAAAACAGGCAAAGGCGACGTTATTGTTGCCACTGTGTTTGATTTGTTCTGTGCTAACTACGGCTTGGATCGTGGTTTGGGTGGGGATTGGGTTGCAACTGATTATGCAGCGGACATCCCTTACACACCTGCATGGGCCGAAAAAATCACTGGTGTATCTGCGGATAAAATCGAAACTGTTGCGCGTGAATTCGCGCTTAACGCCGAGAAGACGAACGGTAAATCTATGGTCATTTTGGGGGCTGGCTTAAACCACTGGTACCACATGGACATGAACTATCGCGGCATCATTAATATGTTGGTGATGTGTGGGTGTATCGGTCAATCGGGCGGTGGTTGGAGCCACTATGTTGGTCAGGAAAAACTGCGTCCACAAACCGGCTGGCAACCGCTGGCATTCGCGCTGGATTGGATGCGTCCGCCACGGCACATGAACTCGACTTCTGCGTGGTATGCCCACACAGACCAGTGGCGTTACGAACAATTGTCCCCTGACGAAATCTTGTCTCCAACAGCACCCGAAGGTGATTGGGATGCAAGTTTGATCGACTATAACATCCGCGCCGAGCGTATGGGTTGGTTGCCGTCTGCACCGCAATTGAAAACCAATCCGTTTGACGTGGCTAAGGCGGCCAAAAAAGCGAAACAAGATATTCCTACTTTCGTGGCGGATCAGTTGAAATCTGGCAAGTTGGAAATGTCCTGCGAGGATCCAGATGCGCCCGAAAACTGGCCGCGCAATCTGTTTGTTTGGCGTTCCAACCTGCTTGGCTCGTCCGGTAAAGGCCATGAATATTTCCTAAAACATCTTTTGGGAACAGATCACGGCGTGATGGGCAAAGATCTTGGTGATGAGGGCGGTCAAATGCCTAAAGAAGCCAAATGGCACGAAGAAGCGCCAAAAGGTAAACTTGATTTGCTGGTGACCATCGACTTTAGGATGTCCACAACGGCCGTTTATTCAGACATCGTTTTGCCAACCGCCAGTTGGTACGAGAAAGACGATATGAACACGTCTGATATGCATCCGTTCATTCACCCACTTCAGGCAGCTGTTGATCCCGCTTACGAAAGTAAATCAGATTGGGAAATTTTCAAAGCAATTGCCAAGAAATTCAGCGAAGTATCTCCTGAGATACTGGGTGTTGAAACGGACATTGTTCAACTGCCAATTCTGCACGACACACCGTCCGAAATTGCACAGGACCAAGTGTTGGATTGGAAGAAGGGCGAATGTGACTTAATTCCGGGCAAAACGGCACCGAATTATATCGTCGTCGAACGGGATTATCCGAACCTTTACAAAAAGTTCACCTCAATCGGCCCACTGTTAGATAAGTTGGGCAATGGCGGTAAAGGTATCAATTGGAACACCGAAGTAGAGGTGCAACATTTGCGCGATCTAAACGGTGTTGTGTTGGACGAAGGCATCTCGCAAGGCATGCCAAAATTGGACACAGCAATTGATGCATGTGAAATGATCCTGATGCTCGCACCAGAAACCAACGGCGAAGTTGCCGTGAAAGCATGGCACGAGCTGGAAAAAGCGACGGGTCGCGAACATGCTCATTTGGCACTTCCCAAGGAAGACGAAAAAATTCGCTTCCGCGATATTGCCGCGCAACCACGCAAGATTATCAGCTCACCCACATGGTCAGGCATCGAAAGCGAACATGTTTGCTATAACGCGGGTTATACCAATGTGCATGAATTGATCCCGTGGCGCACCCTGACAGGGCGTCAACAGCTGTATCAGGATCATTTGTGGATGCGTGCCTTTGGCGAAGGGTTCTGTGCCTATCGCCCTCCTGTTGATTTGAAAACGATCAATTCCGAAATCAACACGGACGAAGGTGAACCGCATGTCATCTTGAACTTCATCACACCGCATCAGAAATGGGGTATCCATTCCACTTATTCTGACAATTTGATGATGCTTACGCTGAACCGCGGTGGGCCGGTTGTTTGGTTGTCTGAAAATGACGCCAAAATAGCAGGCTTGGTCGATAACGATTGGGTAGAGGTTTACAATGCCAACGGTGCGCTGACAGCGCGGTGTGTTGTGTCTCAACGCATGAAAGATGGCACCATATTTATGTATCACGCTCAAGAAAAGATCGTGAATACACCGGGTTCCGAAAAGACCGGCAATCGGGGTGGTATCCACAATTCTGTGACACGCACGACGACAAAACCAACCCATATGATTGGCGCCTATGCTCATCAAAGTTATGGGTTCAACTACTACGGTACCGTAGGCTCAAATCGTGATGAATTCGTCATCGTAAGAAAAATGCGCAAGGTCGACTGGCTCGACCAACCCGCCAAAAATTTGGAGGCAGCAGAATGAAAGTTCGCGCACAAATAGGCATGGTGCTAAACCTTGATAAATGTATCGGGTGTCACACATGTTCGGTGACGTGTAAAAACGTCTGGACGAGCCGTGATGGCGTTGAATACGCATGGTTTAATAACGTGGAAACCAAGCCCGGCACCGGGTATCCAACCGACTGGGAAAATCAGTCGCGTTGGAACGGTGGCTGGGAGCGTACAAAACGCGGAAAATTGCAGCCAAAACAGGGTGCAAAATGGCGGATTTTGGCGAATATTTTCGGCAATCCTGATCTACCGGAAATTGACGATTATTATGAACCGTTCGATTTTGATTATGACCATCTGAAATCCGCTCCAGAAATGGAAGCGTTTCCAACGGCACGCCCGCGCTCCAAGATTACGGGCGAGCGGATGGAAAAAATCATCAAAGGCCCAAACTGGGAAGAAATTCTTGGCGGCGAGTTTTCAAAACGCTCCGAGGATTACAACTTTGAAGGCATCCAGAAGGAAATCTACGGCGAATATGAAAATACATTTATGATGTATTTGCCACGGTTGTGCGAACATTGTTTGAACCCAACTTGTGTGGCCGCTTGCCCATCGGGTGCGATCTATAAACGCGAAGAAGACGGTATTGTTCTGATCGATCAGGAAAAATGTCGTGGTTGGCGGATGTGTGTTTCTGGCTGTCCTTACAAAAAGATTTACTACAACTGGGAATCTGGAAAATCAGAAAAATGTACTTTCTGTTACCCCCGCATCGAAAGTGGGAACCCAACAGTATGTTCGGAAACATGTGTGGGTCGTATCCGGTATTTGGGCGTCATGCTGTATGATGCGGACAAGATCGAGGAAGCGGCAAACGCCCCTGAAACCACTGATCTTTATGACGCACAACTTGATGTATTCCTGGATCCAAGCGACCCAGAGGTGATCAAAGCAGCGCGCGCGGATGGCGTACCCGAAGACTGGATTAAATCCGCTCAGGTAAGCCCGATTTGGAAAATGGCAATGGATTGGAAAATCGCATTCCCGTTACACCCTGAATATCGCACGTTGCCGATGGTTTGGTATATCCCGCCATTGTCACCTATTCAAAACGCGGCGCAAGCGGGCCATATCAGCACAAATAACGATATGCCAGATGTGCGCTCTTTGCGTATTCCGGTTCAATATCTTGCGAACATGCTGACTGCCGGTGACGAAGAGCCGATTGTGACAGCTTTGGAACGGATGTTGGCAATGCGCGCCTATATGCGGTCAAAAACCGTCGACGGTGTGATTGACGAAGGTATCGCGGAACGTGTTGGTCTGAACAAAAATCTGATTGAAGACATGTATAAAATCATGGCTATCGCAGATTACGAAGACCGTTTCGTGATCCCGACAACCCATCGTGAACTTGCCGAAGATGCTTTGGATATTCGTGGTGGATGTGGTTTCACAGACACAAATGGCTGTTCCACAGGCATCAGCAAAGGGTCGATGTTTGGTGGCAGCAAGAAAGCGGCATTTTCAATGCCCAAGGAGGTGGAAGGATGATGGACCGTACCGTAAAATCCCTGTCTTTGATTCTAAGTTACCCAACCAAAGAGCTTCAGGATGCAATGTCGGAAATCGGGGGCGTCATCGCCTCTGATACACGATTAACAGCTGCCGCAAGGCGCGCACTTCGCCCGATTGTTTTGGAGCTGGCGGAAAATAATATCTACGCCCTCGAAGAGGGATATGTTGCATTATTTGATCGCTCGCGCACGTTATCACTTAATCTGTTCGAACATGTTCATGGCGAAAGCCGTGATCGTGGCGGCGCGATGGTCAGCCTGATGGAAACATACCGCGAAGCGGGATTTGATCCGATGACCAGCGAACTGCCAGATCATTTGCCAGTTTTGTTGGAATTCCTGTCGGTACGTCCTTTTGTTGAAACCAAGGAAATATTGGCGGACGCCGCGCATATCTTCGAAGCGTTAAGCGAACGATTGGCCAGACGCGAGAGCAGCTATGGCGCTGTATTCAAAGCGCTTATTCAGCTGTCTTGTGCCAAAGTGGACAAAAATGCTGTGGCCGAGTTGCTAGAGCAGCCCGAAGACGATCCGGATGATTTGGACGCTTTGGATCAGGTTTGGGAAGAAAGCGAGGTCATTTTTGGCCCCGATCCCAACGCTGGTTGCCCACAAGTGCGCGACATGCTTTCGAACATGGATACACCCGTAAATCCTGCACCGGCCAAGCCGGTCGCAGCAGAGTAATGGAGGCCTAAATGCAATTTTTTCTTTTTGGAATATACCCCTACATCGCACTATCGGTGTTACTTGTTGGTTCGATTGCGCGTTACGAGCGTGATCCATTTACATGGAAATCAAGTTCCAGCCAGCTGTTGCGACGCAAGCAGTTAATCATGGGATCAATCCTGTTTCACGTTGGTATCCTGACCATTTTTGCGGGTCACTTTATTGGTCTTCTTACGCCGATTTGGATTTTCGATGCTTTGGGTTTCACCCACGCGGGCAAACAGTTAATGGCCGTTATTGCAGGTGGCATCGCAGGCGTTTTCGCTCTTGTTGGTGGTTTGATGCTGCTCAATCGCCGTCTTGGCGACTCGCGGATCCGTAAAACTTCAAGTTTCGCTGACATCGCAATTCTTGTTCTACTATTGACGCAATTGATCCTTGGTCTTGGATCAATCTATGTGTCGCTTCAACACCCCGAAGGCAAGGAAATGGTAACGTTTATGTCTTGGGCGCAAGGTATCTTTACCTTTAATCCAGACGCGGCAAGCTATATCGAAAATGCGGCATTGATCTTCAAGCTTCATATCGTTCTTGGTTTAACAATCTTCTTGGTGTTCCCGTTCACACGTTTGGTGCACATGTTGTCGGTTCCATTGCGGTATTTGACACGGCCTGGTTATCAAATCGTGCGCTCGCGTCGTCAATCGACAACACCAAAACGGGAGCAATAATTATGAGCCGTCCACTTTTTCCTGAAATTATGGTCAACGGCGAAATTATTTCGCCTGCCCTTATTGCGACCGAAGCGCAAAACCACGAGGCCCCCAAAGGTAAACCGGGGATCGCGTGGCGCAAAGCGGCGCAAGCCTTGGTGATTCGCACACTGTTGTTGCAAGAAGCGCACAATCGCAACATGACAGCCGAGCCAGCCGATTTGGGTGACAAAAAATTTGAAACTGACGAGGAGGCCCTGATCCGGGGCCTTCTAGACGCAGAGCTGAACGTGGATCCTCCCAGCGAAGCTGCGGTTTCTGAAATTTGGAACAAAGATTCTGCCAAATTCAGATCGCCACCATTGTGGGAAGCATCGCATATTTTGTGCGCCGCAAATCCCAACGACGAGGACGCAACGGCCAAAGCATTTATACGCGCCAAAGCTCTTGCCAAAACGGCAACGGACAATCCCAAAGATTTTGCACGTCTTGCCGCGAGCGAAAGTGATTGTTCCTCAAAATCCAATGGCGGCGCGTTGGGGCAGTTAAATCCAGGTGACACCGTTCCTGAATTTGAGTTTGCTCTGGCACAACTGTCACAAGGTGAAATCACATCAGAACCAGTAAAAACGCGATTTGGGTATCATATCATTCGAATGGATGCCCGTGCAGAGGGCAAGGTTTTGCCGTTTGAAATTGTGCGCCCTCGCATTGCAGAGGCATTGGAAAAATCCGCTTGGGCAAAATCTGCCCAGAATTTCGCACAACAGCTTGTTGCTTCAGCTGATGTAAAGGGCATTGAGTTTCAAAAGCTGTAGCCGTGAAAGGATTGATCATGAATGTTTCACAAAGGTTGGACGTGCCATCTTGCGGTTGCGATGACTTGGCCGTTTCACAAGGCCTGACCTCTGTAGATCAGGCATTTGAGATCGCACTAGAGTTGACACAATCTGTGCCCAATACACAGATTGTGTCATTAAATGATGCTCTTGGTCGCGTCCTTGCGGTGCCTGTGTTGGCGGGTGCAATGTTGCCGCCTTTCGACAATTCTGGCATGGATGGTTACGCCGTTAAACTGGCTGATTTGACAGGCGATGGCCCTTGGACGCTGCCCGTGTCAGACCGCATCGTTGCGGGTGAGACACGGACGGTATCACTTCCATCCAATTCCGCTGTGCGTATCTTAACGGGGGCACCTGTGCCCATCGGTGCGGATGCTGTGATCATGCAAGAGAAGGTCAGCGCAGCGAAAGGCGAAATTACCGTCACGCAACGACCACAGATGGGTGAAAATATTCGCGCCGCCGGCGAAGACAGGGCAATAGGTGCCCAAGTTTTACGCGCTGGTCACACATTCAATACCCGCAGTATTGCCGCCGCCGCCAGTGCGGGTGCAGCGAATGTAATCGTCTTTTGCAAATTGCGCGTGGCCATTTTGATCACGGGTGACGAAACTGTACCAACTGGTACGCCACTGTCCACGGGTGCCATTTGGGATATTAATACACCGATGTTGTCTGCGGCTCTTGCCTCAAACACCGTCGAAATTACCGCAATTGAACACGCCAAAGATACGGTTGATGCTCTTGCGGAAAAATTTGACCGACTGTCCCCATGCAATGATCTAATCATCACAACGGGTGGCGTGTCGGTAGGAGACGAAGATCATGCCCACGAAGCAGTTTACAAGGCAGGCGGCCACATTGCCGTCGCAGGGGTCGCCATCAAACCCGGAAAACCCGTGACGATCGGGAAAATTCGCCGCGCTGTATACCTTGGATTACCCGGCAATCCGGTGTCCGCTTTTGTCACTTGGACGCTGTTTGGTCTCCCTATATTGGCCAAGTTGTCGGGTGCAAACAAACCTGCAAGCCGGCACAGGTATGTGACAGCAACTAAAACCATAACCCACAAATTGGGACGCCGCGAATACCGCCCCGCAACGATTTCAAGCGTTGAAAACAACGGCTTCGAAGTTGTTGAAACGTTATCCAAAACTCACTCGGCGCGACTCACTCCGTTAACGATGGCCGATGGGCTGGTGGTGATACCCGCTGATACAGACGTCATAAAACAGGGCGACTTGATCGAATTCCTGCCCTTTTGTAACACGTAATACCTGACCCGAAAGGTAACAAAATGAAAATAGCCTATACAATGTCCCAAACGAAGGGCGACACAGATCTGGTGCTGGCAAATCTAGCTAAACAATTGACCGCCCAAGGGTACCGCACGTGCGGTGTGGTTCAGATCAACACAGACTCCGAAGGTTGCGAACACCCTTGCGATATGGATGTCTCGGTTTTGCCAGACGGCCCAACCATTAGGATTTCACAATTTCTTGGCCGCGAAGCCAAAGGATGCAGACTTGACCCAGACGCATTGGAAACAGCAGTTGCGAAAGTGCTCGAACGATTGGATGATACAATCGATGTATTGATTTTGAATAAATTCGGTAAACACGAGGCTGATGGACGGGGTTTTCGCAGTATTATCGGCGAAGCAATGTCACGAAACATTCCGGTCATCACCGGCGTAAATGCTTTGAACCTAGACGAATTTCAAAAATTCTCTGGCGAATACGCAACCGCAATCGCACCAAACGTTGATGCCCTATCAGGATGGTTAAAAGGTGTGGTGGACCAAGCGGCTTAAAACGATCGGCTAATCTAGGGCGCTGCCCGACAGCTTTGCGGTGGTCGATCCAACAACTGATGTGAAAATTCGCACCTACCTTTCCGACCACGAGAACGTGCGATGCGGAAATTTAGGAACCATCAACGCTGCAACAATTTGTCAGTTATCACGGGCAAATTTACAACCACTTCAATCACGAGCGACACTTAGAAAACAGGCATGTTTACAAACAAAAACGCAGAACTGCTCTCGCTGAGTGGTTCAATTTTTGTGCCGCATGATGTAGACGTTGGCGGACCTTTTGCAGCGTGCTCAAGTTTGTCTGACAGCACCGTTTCCCATGCTCTTCCCGATTGCGGACTCATAAACATCGATGAAATTGCGAGCCATGATTAGATGATTTCAGAATCCAAGATCGAAGTTAATGGACAATTTTTGCGTTCGATCTGTATCACGCTGTCTTATTGGTTCGCTAAGTGATATCGATAACGAGCCCCATTCATTGTCCAAATTAAGCGAAATACCGGCTGATTGACGCATGAAGAAGCTATCGTCGACAGGATCGATAACGCCACCAGAAACGTTTTCTAAATCCCAAACTGATCCAGCATCAAAAAAGACAGAAGCCGAAATTTGTGAAGCGCCAAAATCGCGTACCTGATGTGTCATTTCAACAGAGAATGTCGCATATTTACGTCCACCCAAAGGTGTAACTGTCGTGCCATCGGTGTCTATTGGACCGACACCGGCAAAATCAAATCCGCGCAATTGATCGCTGGAAAGAAAAGCACGATCAGTAACGCGCAATGAATATCCTCCGCCACCTTGCGCCATGCCGCCTTCGGCAGAGATTTTCAAAGTTGACCTACTTGTAATTGGTGTGGAAAACGCAATTGCACCCGAAACGGCTGACCATTTGGCGTTTCCAGTTAGCCCGAAATATTCTGCACTGGCATGGGCCTTGAAGTTTTTCTTGTCATAGCTGCCAATTTTTTTATCACCAAAACGCAGAGTCGATGTGATTCCTGTTGACCTGTAACTACCCGCATCACCTGAAATTAACGGCGATGCGCCAGCCGCAATGTTTGAAAGTTCATCGCGAAATGTCTCTACGCCCAGCGAAAGGCTGGTCTTTGCCCCAAGTGAAAAATCCGACCCAATATAGAACGTTTGGCGTTTCGTGTTAAACAATGTGTCTTCCCATGCGTATTCGTGGCCCTTTAGCCCAAATCGCAAAACACCGTTGCCGGGAAGGGACGTGTTTGACAGTGCCGAAAATTTACTGATGCCAGCATTCCATTGATATCCAAGGTCGTTGCGTTGCGCGCCCAAGCTGGCATTCACCCCGCGTTTAAACAGGTTGCGGCCAACCAGTTTGACGCCAACAGATTCTTTAAAACGTTCAGAATATGCAGCACTGAATGCCAAATAGCCTGATGGGTCGTTGCTGTTTTCAATGGATTGTGAAGCGGCATATGTGCCAAAACCACAGGCGACAACGAAAGCGAGTGCAGAGCTTCTCATGATCCTGGTACCTTTAAGTTGCAGCCTTGACCTGGTGTAACATCAGAGCCAGTTAGAAAAAAGAATGTTGAAATAGTGCGCGACGACAGATTGGCCGTGGGCGAAATATAATCCAGTGTGACCATGTTTGGATCGACCTTTTCGCCAGCGATGACAAATTGTGCTGTGTCTATCCGCGCTATCATATCTATTGGCACGAAAGCTTCGATGCGCAGGGGTTCAATAACAGTCAAGGTGGTGACTATTTTACCGGAAATGCTTTCGCCCTGCTTGGCAAGATCTTCACCGATTATGCCATTTTTTGGCGCATAAACGATTGATTTATCCACCTCAAGTTTTGCGCGTGCGGCCTCTGCTTGGAAAACCTCAAGTTCTTGTTTTTGCTGAATTTCTGCGGTGTAGGCAAGGGAAAGTGCCAGTTCGGCATCTTCCATTTCTGAAAGCGCAATTGCCTTTTTGCTGTAAGCCTTGCGAAGGCGTCCAATTTGAACTTCACGGGTTGAAATTTCTTTGCGCGCCGCGTCCAGCCCAGATGTCAATCCAGCGCGCCTTTGGGCAACATTTAGATCGGCCTGCGCCAGATCACTGTCAAGACGTAGAATGGGATCGCCTTTGGCAACTCTTTGACCGCGCTGTACCAAAACCTCGGCCACGACACCGGAAATAGTCGAAGAAATTTCGACCACTTCGGATGGTTTTAGCGAACAGTTTAAAGTCGGCGTTTGGGCATGCGCAAGATTTGGCAATACGCATAACAGTGTTGCGCCGATTATACGGTGCCCCAACATATCATCTTTTTCCTATATTTTGCCCGGTGAGATAGGCAAATCTTGCCCAGGCGCGGATATATTCCAATTGAAGTTCGGCAGACTGCGCTTGTGCGCCCAAGGCGCGCGATTGCAGCGCAGCAACTAAGTAAGCTTGACTATCGCCTGCCTCTTGCAAAGATAACTCTTGGTTTACCAAGGCTTGGTTTGACCGCACAGCTGATTGCGCACGACCAGAAGCCGCCGCAAGGTTGCGCATGCGTTGATGGGTCGCTGCAATATCCGTTTCAACCTGACGTCTTTGGTTTAGATATTGAATAAGCGCGTCTTTGAAATCGACGCGTGTTTCGATATTTTGATAACCCTCACCACGTGCATTGAAGATCGGTACGACCAATCGCACACCTGTTATTGTGTCCGATGTGACAGACCCTCCACCAAAACGGCTGTCTTCGCGGTCTTCATCGACAATTCGTGCAAAAGCAACAAGAACAGGCGAGAAATCAACAGCGCGCGCTTGTTTATTGCGAAGCTCGGCCTCGGTCACTGAAATCAAACTGCGAAGAACAATTGGGTTGCGCTCCATCGCTTGTTCAGTTGCCTGTTCAACGGAAATTCGACGTTCAGTACCCGCAACACCGGTTGGAATTGCTGTTCGGCTGACGCCTGCAACTTTGGACCCGGTCATCAGGGATAGTTTTGACAGAAGCCGCGCACGCTCCAATTCGCTGCGTGATGCCTGAATACCAAGATCAGAGCGTTCTATTTCTATTCCGCGCAATGCATTTTGCCGGGTTAGACCTTCACTGGTGCGATCGCGCTCTGCTTGGGCCTGTTGATTAAGCAAGCTTTCACGACGGCGCAGTGAATTAACCGCATTATCTGCCTGAAGCGCTTGAATATATGTATCGAAAACGTCGTACATAACGGCTTGAACAGTGGCAATATAGTCAACTTCCGCATTTGTGCGGACGGTTTTGGCGATGCGGATACCAAATATACGCGACATATCGATAATCGGTTGGCTGACTTCAAAGGTGATATCTTCTGATCCGTAATTCGCGATGCCCTCTTCAAAGACGTCGTTGTCAGATTGAATAACCTCTTGTTTAATCTTGTTTGAGTTCACAGTCAGCGTCACTTGCGGCAAGTAGCCGTAAATTGCATTTAGTCTTTTCGCGTCACTGCGATCCAATCGCTGAGCGGCGCGTGCAATGTCAGAATTGCGCGAAAGTGAGCGATTCAATAAAGTGTCCAAATCGCTTCTTTTTCCGTCAGGAGCCGTGTCATCTGCGTAGTTTGCAAGGATGTCGATAGCATTTTTGTCGCGGCCATTCGTGCGATTGAAGCGCTCTTCGATTTTGGTGCGCTCTTCGGAATCGATGCCATTTTCAATTAATTCGTCCAAACGCAGTCGACTTTCTTCTACTGTTGGATTGCTACAAGCTGTTAAAAATAAAAAGATAAATGCTGTGCTTGACCATAAATTGCGCTTCAAAACGTGCCCCCTTTTGAAAACATCTTTCATTATATGTTTCTTAAGTAACAAGATCAGAAAATTCCAATAATGTAAAACTATTTGGTAAATGTTGGCCCATATGACATAGTTAATTCATTGAGTTGCTTTAATTTTGACTGCAACGTCCTGCGGGGGAAAAATGAATAAAATTATGCGTGCCTTTGAGGTATTAGAACCTCGGGTCCTACTGGACGGAACACTTGACTTCGCAGAGCTTAATGAGCTTAGCGGAGAAGCCCAACTTGAAACCCTGACAGCCCTGTTTGATGAATTTACAAATCAAGCCGATCCCGAAAATGGTGAAGACGGCGCCTTTGTCGCACAGTTGCGCGGGGCGTTCTTTGAGGCACTAGGTGACACAGCAGATATGTTTGATCTCGAAGAAGGCCAAGATGGCACTGGCTTTGGATCGCTTGACGATGTGTTTGAACGTGTTCGCTTGTCCCTGATCGAAGTTCTCGACACTTTTCGCGATAACATCGAAACTGCCGAAGAATACACAACGCGACTAAACGAAATCATCAACCCGACTGATGGTGGCCTACCGCTTGATTTTACAGGTGATACCGGTCTGGGCACTTTGCTTTTTCAACTAACCTCCGCGACCTATCCAGATACCGGCGTTGCTGCACCTGATTATTCGGTGGATCCAGCCGTTGAAAGCCTTGCTGATCGGTTAACAGCTGAATTTCTACCGGGTAGCTACTCTGAATTTGCAACGCTCGACGGTGCAAATTCATATACGATAACAGACCACACAAGTGCGGTTTACACTAACATTTTTGATTTTCTGACCAATGGGGCGCATAACGACTTTATTGCCGCACTGGGTGATGGCACATTAACCGCACCCGAATTGCAACAGCGATTTGCACAGATATTTAGTGCGACAACGATAGAGTATGCTTACGACGATCCAGCTTGGGTCGACGATCCAGCAGATTCTAATGATGCACCAACAGAGCTGTTTGCAACATTAACCGTCTCTCAAGCCACAAGAAATCAGATTGCGGCAGAGTTTATTGACCATGCAGCGGCTGTGGATATCGAATATTACGCGGCCAACTCTGACAATCTTACGGATATCGCGCAGATCAATAACGCCGACGCGGCATTTGTTACGTTTGGATCAGGTTTGATCGACGTCTCTGGTGACTTTTTATCAGTATTCACAAATAATGCGCTGTTCACTGATTTGTTTGATGATGACGCCCTTTTCAACAGCTCTTTCGAAGAATTGTTGGATGGATTATTAAGCTCGTTAAGCGTTTCGCTGACTGAATCATGGGAGCTGGGCGCTGACCGCACATTCGCGTTCACGCTAGATTCCGGAACGATTTCTGCGATTGGTGATGTATTGAAGGCGCAATTCAATTCCGTTGTTGCAAATGAAGATGTCAGCGCATTGAACAGTTTGACCTTGGTCGATGTCGAAGATGGCGATGGCACAGATATTATAACTTTTGGCAACAGTGGCGGCGGGGATGTTTTGGATGTGTCCATTGCTATGCCAATGTTTGAAACACTGCTAAGCCAGATCGATCTTGATCCCGCATTACGCACCGTTCTGCCTGTCGATTTTGATTTTTCGCAAGTCTCATCGACATTGGATTTTCAAATTACAACCGAGACCATGATTGATACAAACAGCACTGCCACCCGCAGTGATGATACCGCAACGCAATCACTTGCCATCAGCAATATTGCATTTACCAGCGCAGATGCCGAACTTGATGACGGTGCAGTTTTCTCATTCGGACGCGCAGATGCAAGTGGCCCCGCAACCGTAACCTATCCTGCACCAGGTGATGCAGGGGCTTTAGCCAGTACAGCCGTTGGTTTTCTAGAAGGCACATTAACTGCGATTGAAACAGCGCAGATTGATCTGGTGCTTGATGATCCCGCGAATTTGGCAACAATTAGTTTTGATACAATATCAGCCTATAATTTTGCGGATGACACGCATGCTGAAACACGCTCCGTTGCAGGATTGCTTGACGCATTGGATATGTCATTGCGGATCCGCGAATTGGATGCGGTTGGCTTCATAGATTATGATCCTAATAGCACTGATGAATTTGACATTGCGCGTTATCAATTCACCCTTGATTTACCGCTTGGACTAGATCCGCTTGATATTCTTAGTTTCGAAGCATCATTGACCCAATCGGTTCAGGTCGATTTTGCTGGATTCGCGAGTACTGAACCAGATTTAAACCCACCCGAGACGTCACCACCAATTTTCTTAGACGAAAGTTTTGCTCCCGTTCGTGAAAACACCAGCGTTAGGTTTGACGTAGGCGATCTTGATGGGTTTGTACCAGATGCATTGCATGGTGCGTTTACTGATTTGGCAAATGCAGTTTGGGATATGGACACCGACATCATTTCGACGTTTTTCGCAGGATTTGGCGATGGATTGTCTGGCGCTCTGTCGAATGCGAATTTCGACCTGGGTATTCCACTGACAGATTTCGATATTTTGGATGGGTTTAATCCTATTGCTGACCTGTTGCGTGGTATTTCCGATCTGTTCGCTGCAACGCCAGAGGATTTTGGTTTCACCACACCGAACAACACCGGCTCTGCGGGTGCGGATGTTGAAACCTATTTACAGTTATCATCTAACGGAACTTCGCAACTGGCAGAACAGCTTAGCACTGATGCAATAATCGCATTATCCGAAATGGATGTGCTGACTTTTGTTGATTATATGCAAAACACTGGCGGCTATACGGTCCAAGAAATCGTCATCGTTCCGTCTTCTTTGGTTGCTGGTGCAACAGTGGGTGGTGTGTTCCAACCAGGTTTGTTTGTGACTGCGTTGGTGGATGAGATTAATTTAACGCTGACCGCTAATGGTATTCCTTATATGATTGCCGCCAGTGGCGCGACGGGTCCATTTTCTATGTCTTATTCTGGCACAGGTGATCCATCAACGCGCCTGTTGCAGTTAAAAGAAAACAGCGGTTTTCAAGCGCTTGGATTTAACAGCACACATACAGAAACGCGCGATATCAATGATCTAAGAAATCCGGCCGATACTGGCGATGATGTTGTACTGGAAGGTGTGAATGTTTTTGAATTCTACGCGCAAAACAGTTCAGTAGAATTAGGAACAATGAATACAGAAGTTCTTCGCGGCTTCGATTCTGTTCGCTTCAATATTTCTGAAGGCAATATTCAGCACATTATTGATATACAACGACCTACAACGGGTTGGGGAATTGCTGGCAACGAACTTGATGGATTTATCGATGCCTTTAACGATGCGCTGGACGCCAAAGGCTTACAGATAACTGTCGGTTTAAATGGCGGTAGTGACGGTTTAGCCTTCTCAATTGATGGCGGATCAGAAGGTCAATATGCGATCGCAATCGACGGTACATCCCTTGAACGCGCAAATTCCCTAACGGGTGTGATGGGCTGGATGACAGAAACCTTAACAGAGCTTATTCCAGACTTTAGCTTTAACATTGATCTGCTTACCGGCGAATTCCTTCTGGATTTCGATCCAATTACGGCCAGCGTTGGCGTAACGGCTGGTTTGTCAATCGATGATATGCCCTTGGGAGAGCTAAGCGGAGTTGATTTACAAGCGCAATTGTCTGGAAACCTAAGTGCAGAGCTGAACATCGCCGCAGGTTTCAATATTTTCGACATGCAAGCGACATTTGCCGAAACTGACGATGTGCAGGACGCCATTCTGGACAATGTGTTCTTGTCAGAGCTGAGCTTAAGCGCGGTTTTGGATGCACAAGCCACTGAAATTCAAGCTGGCTTTGATCTAGGTATGCTCAGTATCAGCCTAGCAGAAGGTGACGTCGAGAATTTTGTGCGCATAAACGCAGAGCTGGACGCGACGCTGGTTGGGCAAGATGACGCTGTCTTTGACAACAGAATTACCGGTACACAGTTGAATAATTTGGGCCGCGATATGGGGCCGGGTTCTGATCTTACTGATTTGCTTGGTCGATTTGATATCACTGGCGGCATTGTCATTAATGAAGAGGGCTGTCCTGTTCTGATGGGGCCTGACACAGACAACACTATTGATCGATTGACGATTGAAAACGGCGAAGATCGCCAAGACGACAGTGAATTTGCAATGATGATGCTGAATTTGGACGGCCTCGATTTGGATATCGGTGGTTTGCGTGGAAACATCCTGCCAGAGCCGTTGCGTGTTACCGTTGGCGATCTGTTTGATCCTTTGAACACAACACAATTGTGCACTGATTTCGATCTCTGTTCGACAATCGTTGATCCGGGCCTAATCTTGGACGGAATGATTGCACTTGCTGATATTTTGGACTCGTTTGAGCAAAACCTAGAAACATTCCTGCCAATTCTGGGCGAAGATTTGCCATTGCTCAGTGGCAATTCTATTCTTGATCAATTCAGCTTTGCGGGCGATTTCCGCGATTCATTGAACGAATTACGCGATCAAGGCGATTTCGGTTTTGACACAATTAGTGGGATATTCGACGATATATTTGGCGTTGGAAATGTATCAATTAGCCTAATAACCGAAGCCTTGAATTCAGCCGGAGACGGAATGAATTCTGTTTGCGAATTATTCTTTGAAATCGATTTGGATTTTCTAGAGGATTATTTTGTTGATATTCCATTCAACTTCGACCTGAACCAATTATTAGGATCAGACGGCATTGCTGGATTATTGGGCAGTTCAGGCAGTGCCGAAGCGGCAGATGCTTTGGCCGATGTTCTGACCAATTTGGTTGATGCACGCGCCGATGCGCGCCTGCGCTTGGATCCATATATGGGTCTTAACTTGACGCTTGGTTTGGATTTAAGTGCGCTGGCTAGTTCAAGCGCAAACTTGGTAAATGCAGCAACAACATCGAACCTTAGTGAAATAGCAAATGTGAATGCAGTGCTAACAAATTCAGGCGCAAATCAGAATGATCTACGCATTGATTGGCGCAATTTGGATACTGGTGTTACACATTCAATTCAGATTGATGTTGATGCATTGGCTGTCGATGGTTTGCCAACTTTGGATGAACTGCGCATGGCCATTCAGGCGGAATTCCCTGATAATACAGTTAGGGTAGAACTGAATGTGAATGACTCGGGCGAGCTACAGCTTGGCTTCTTCGATCCAGATTCCACTGCGCGTGACGATGCTGGTCGCGATGTGATATTCGACGATCTGTCCTTGACTGGTTCAGACTTTACACCGCTAAACGATACTTATACACCGCGTGATTTGGCGTTGGGCAATCCAAGCGATCCTACCGAAACTTTTGAGTTTACTTTTGCAGTCGGCGATCCAAGCGTTGATCACGTCATCGCAATTGCGGCTGAAATCGGCCGCGACATAGATGGATTGGTTTATGCAATCAATGATGCCTTGTCGCAGGTGTCTATCCCTTCAAATGAAATCGACACCGATGGAACCACGGCTGGTGACACGATCTTACTACAATTATTCGCCATTACTTTGGACGATGGTGGCGATATCCAAGTGCAAACCACCGAATTTGCCAACAATAATAGTTGGGACGAATTTGCACTGTCTGTTTCCGAAGGCTTGGTTGGTGGCTATCTGGACGCTGGCGAAAACCTGGCCCAAGCAGCATTCGAGGAACTTGAAAGCTATGGGTCGCGCCAAATCAACCTTGAAGATTTACAGGCGTATATGGATGGATTGGCCGCACGATCTGCCAATCTAGAAATCTCTGACCCAGAACAAGCGACCGAGCTGCGTTTGGAAATTAATGGCGTAGAAGAACGTATCAACTTGGCGTCACAAACAGGGCGTACATTGGCGCAGTTGGCAACGCAATTGAATGCCGAACTCACCGCACTTCAGGCGAACCCAGAAAACTTTGCAGGCGGTGCTTGGCCCGGTGACGACTATTTCAATTTCGTCGTTGATGGTGAAGGCCTTCGGATGGATGAAATAATTGTTGGTGGAGATACGCGTGTCGCGTTTGGCCTAACGGCGTCTTCGTCCGTGGCGACCATCACATCCGACGTGATCTCTTTTGCGCTGCAAATAAATGATGCAGATCCCGTTGATATTGTTGTTGATGTAAATGCAATCCGCTTTGACGAGGCAGGTATCGCGCATGCGTTGAACGAAGCATTGCATGCAGCATCTGTGTCGCGATCAACAATTTCTGATACGGGCGTCATTGGTACATCCGTGGCGCTTAGCCAACTTCTACGATTTGAAGTGATTGATACGCCTGCGGCGGGTGACAGTTCAGTACAATTGCGCAGTACTAATTTTGCATATCTAAATAGCTATGACGAATTCGACGTCACTGTTGTTGGCAATGACATTGGCGAAGAAGTTGAATTTACAGTAACTTCCATCGATAACAGTAATATTGCGCAAGCCCTTGGGTTTACCAGCGGACAAGTCAATGAAGGCGACTTAGTCGGCGGCACTTTGGTACTACCTGATGTTGCGTTTTCAATTCCAAGTCCAATCGCATTTGTTTTGACGGATGATTATTGGGTTGCAAATGATGACTTCGACGAAGCGACTGCAACCGGAACGGCGTTGGAACGTGTTGATGCTGATGGCGATACTGAATTGCGCGTGATTTCTTCTACCTCTATCACAGCAGAACTATCATTGGGTACGCCTGATGGATTAAACATGGTATTGGCCTTGGGCCCAGTTGAGGCGGAAATCGTTGATGGACAAGCCTTTATCGGCCGATCCGGTGGCGAGGGCCGTGGTTATATTCGGGGTCTGCTGGAAGATGTCGATGGTGTGGATGATGGCCGATATGATGTGGCAAACATCTTTGAGCGTAGTCAGTCCGAAGAACCAAACTACCTCGAATTATTTGGTTTGGATGTTGATTTCGAAACCCGTATTGATCTGCCGTTTTCTGGCGCCTTTGGGATACTTGATCCAAACGATCATGGTTTCTCGTTCCAATCTACTTTGCTGCGCACTACTGGCGGCGACGCTGCTGGTGATCCGAATGACAATACGGTGTCGGCGGCAGATATTGCGACGACCGTTCAAACGGCTTTATCTGGGTTAAGCGCAACAGCAACTGCGTCTGATCGCGCAGCCGCAATTGGACAGGCATTGTTGGAAAAACACTTTGCCGGTGATGCACGTCAATTGGGCCTTGCCGCGTTGGATACTGCCAACAGCGCGGCCTATCTTGCTGATCTATATGCTTTTAGTAATCTTGACGCTGACATAGCGGGCGCGCGCGACGCATTGGGCGCATTACCAAGCGATTATTTCGATGCCGACAGCACTGCGGGTTATGGCCCGCATTACATGGCGTTGAATCTACCAACTGTTGGTTTGTTTGACTGCGCATCGATACTCGACTTGTTGAATGATCCATTGGCACTTCTAAATGGGCTAGACATGATCATGGGCACAATTGACGGCTTTGTGTCTGACTTTATGAGCGATATTGATCTGCCTGTTGTCGGTGACAACTTGGCCGTTGGTGCCGGTTTCTTCCGCGATTTCCGCTTTGACGTTATTGACCCTGCGCGCGACTATCTTGAAACGCCGCGTGCGGATGGTACTTTGCCAACCACAGTTGATTTAATCAATGATTTCTTCAACGCGGCCCTAAACGACTTGGTGAACTTCCGCGCACTTGATGTCACAGACACAGCAGGTGACATTTCCCTTATTGCGATTGATCAATTGGGCGAAGAACCAGTTTTCTATGGTGCGATTGCATTTAATGTAGAAATCTTCCGAGAAATTCTGCCGATCGAATTTGCATTGAATATTCCGGGCATCAACCTAGAGGTTGAAAGCGCGGCCAATATGGAATTGCGCTCGCAACTCGACATCGCTTTTGGCTTTGGCCTGGACTGCGAAGGCGGCTTCTTCTTGTTGAATTCAACAACTGACGGTGAAGAAGAAATTCGCCTGACATTTGAGGCCGAACTTTTGGACGGCTCAGGTGGCGCTGAATTTGAACTTAGCATTGGTGGCGCATTAAGCGTGACCGCCGAAGTCGTAACAGCGGGTGAAGCCGGCGATAACCAAAATATCGCAGGTCGTGATTTAAGCACTGGACCAATTGCGGACGCGGATAATCGCACAGGTGCAACCGCTGTTATCGGGCTTGATTTATTTGGGCAAAGTGGGACTGCAAATGGTGAAATTGACGGCGGTCGCACTTATGATTTCACGCAATCGAATTTCCTATCCCTTGTTAGCGAAACAACCATCGGCGGGACTGCCCTGTTAACGGACAGTTTGTTCGATCGTACTGTTTACATCAGTCAATTGAATTTCAGCGAATTTGCTGAATTCACGTTCAATGCTGATATTGATGCGCATTTGGACTTAACGGCCGAATTTACCGGCGGTGTTTCGTTTATTCCTGCGGTTTACACTGATTTTATCTTCTCTGCTCGTATCCCAGAGGCATCTTTTGGCCCAGGTGGGCTGAATGTTACCGCCGATCTATTGATTACCCGTTTGGAGTTTGCAGATATTCATGTCGATGTCGGCGATATCAGGGATGCAGTTGTCGGCATCCTTGGCCCAATAAAAGGGTTCCTTGATCCGATCGCGGATGTCTTTGAAACGTTGGGCAGTGCTGTACCGATCAATTACGCTTTGGGTGCTATTGAAACCGTCTTCCCCGTGGTCAATGTGGTAAAGCAAATCACGGCGATCTTTGATCTTCTGACACCTTCCGCTGGCAACGAATATTTGTGCATCGGTTCCATGGATTTCTTAGGCGTGCGCGGTGATACAGTCTTGACTGACTATACAATTCATCAGGCATTGTTTAAGCCATGTATTGATTTTGACTATAACATTGATTTCAATCTATCATCGTCTGTCAAAGGACCCGGCCTTTATATTGAAATCCCGATTTTGCAGGACCCAACCCAAGCGTTGAACCTGTTGTTGGGCAAATTTGACCAAGTTAACATGTTCGAAGTCGACTTCAATCTGCTAGAGGCAGATATTAAGGCTGATATTGCAGGTGAAATTCTAGGTTCGATTGGACTGCCAGGTTGGGCTGCAAGTGTTATTCGTGGTGGTTTCCGGGCTGACATTGATATCTATTTCAAGGCGGGGATGACGATGGGTTATGACCTGTCAGGTTTAGTTAATTTCGCCAATACGTTGGATCCTGAAAGATTGCTTGATGGTATCTACATAGAGTCGCAACCTGGTTCGTTGATTGATGGGCAGATCAATGCCAGCATGGGGTTGAACGCGGGCATTGCGCGCGCATCAGGCGGGATTAATGCAACGATACAAGCATCATTCCTTGATCCGAATAATGATGGCAAATTGCGCCTACCTGAACTGATCGATCGTTTTGAAGCATCTGCCAATGAATTCGCAATGGGCAATATCGGCTCCGCCTTGGAAGAAGTTTTTACCGGCCAATTCAAAGTCGATTTCTTCTTGAATTTCTGGGCAGGCATCAACCTGCCTTGGCCGTTGCCTGACTTGGGTTGGGGCTTTGGCATCAATGAAAGTATATTGAATTTCGAATTTGGCGCAGATTTGATTGATGTTGAGATTGAAAATACTGTTAACAACACCTCTTACCTGAATATCGGTGCCGCGGCGGGCAATAACATGTCGTCAATGTCGCAAGACGGCAATGATGCAGTGACCTTTAGTGGCCGTGATGTTTACTGGTCGTCAAACGGACAAGCTTTTGTTACACCTTCAGGATCAACTCGCACACTTAGCACAAATGCGATTGTTATGAATTTGGGCGAAGGCACGAACACGGTAGATTTCACCGGTCTAGGCACGGAATGCATGACAACGATTACCTATTCCGGTGATCTAAATGATGCCTTTAACTTACCAGATTGCGGAACACATGTGATTTTCGCAGGCGACGGTGTTGATACGTTCACAGGCGGCGGGAATGGTACATATATTATCTTCGCCGAAGCGGGCGCAGATATCGTTAATCTATCATCAGGGACAACTGGCAACATAATTGTGATTACCGGCGACGATTACGGTATGCGTGATCACTTCCTTCAAACCTTTACCACTAATGGCTCAACCGCGGTTAACAATAACAATATTATGACTGCGCTTGATGCGATCAATGACGGCACAAGTTTTGCTGATTTTGAGAATGCGTTTACAGCGCTTTCACAGCTCAGCGAAGACCGCGATGATGAAACGGTTACTTTAACTGGCAGTGGATTTAAGAAAGTATTCTCTGGCAAGGGTGACGATGTTATCGAATCCTACGGCGGTGGCGTTACGAAAATTCTGTCAGGCGCTGGTGGTGATACGGTTCGGATTTACGGCGGAGGCACGAATGTTGTCGAAGCAGGTGCTGGCGACGACTTGGTAATCCTGACTGGAAATGGATCTAACACAATATACGGTTGGGGCGTTGGTGAAGCCGCGAATGAACAACTCGCCAGAAGAGATGGCGACGATATTCTGTTGGGTGGCACGGGTTCAGACACGATGAATGGCCAATTTGGCAATGATATCCTTTCTGGCAGCCTAGGCAGCGATAATTTAACCGGCGGCAAAGGTGATGATTTGATTTCTGGCGGCACGCTGGAACTGCGCCTATTGGGTGAGACAAATGTGATTGATTTGACGGCCGAAGGCGCACTTCAATCTATCCAATCAGGTCTTACAATTACATCCGAGGCAATTGCTGACGATGGTGCTGATATACTTTCAGGTAACGAAGGCCGTGATGTCCTTATGGGTGGTTCGAACAGCGATACGCTGGACGGTGGTGCAAGTGCAGATTTGATCATTGGTGATTTCGGAGTAATCACAGTATCAAACCAGCGCATAACACAAGAATTCATATCAACGGAAATTACCAGCGGCTTGGGCGGCACAGATCAAATGGAAGGTGGCACTGGCGGCGACATTTTGATCGCAGGCGGCGCAGGCGGTGGTACAACTATCGAAACAATCACGGATCTAAGTGGCAACAACACAGTCTTTGGTGATTTTGGCTGGGTTCAAGGTTCAAACCTATTGGTCAGCCCATCCTTGTTCCGGTCAATTGCATCTGTCACGCCAACGGGCGGAACCTTTGGGTCACGCGATGATATCACCACTGGTGCTGGTAATGACGTAATCTTCGGCGGCGAGCTGAATGATACGATAACAGCTGGAACAGGTGGTGACTTTATCTTCGGTGATCTTGGTTCTTTCGTGCCAATTGAAGGTTCGATGAGCAATGACATCTATGATCCAACGCAGCCCGAAGGGTCGCGCGTTCTGACCAACGAGCTGATGAACGAAGGCAATGATACCATCATATTAGGTGAAGCAGGCGCAGATGATTTGTTTGATCTGGTTGTTGGCGGCGGCGGTGGCGATATCGTGACGTCTGTGAATGGCGGTTTGGTCTTTATCGGTGACTATGGCTCGGTTCAATTGAACCCCGAAGGTGTGAAAGCGCTTCGCGAATTTAAAAGTGATGCCGCACCATCTTCTGACAGTTTGGAGCTGACCCCAGCAGAACTGGAACAAATCGAAGCCGACATCGCGGCGCAATTGCTGTCGATCGAACGCATCGTCAAATCCCTTGAAACTGTTCAGCTCGACAGCAATGGTAATGTCCTTTCTGTTTATGGTGCAATCGATGGGTTGGCGTTGGGCGATCAACGATTTGGCAATGACAGCATTACTACGACAATGGGCGGCAATGTTTACACTGTGCTTGGTGGTGGAAACGATACGGCGAACCTCGCCGATGGTCTAAGCTATATCATCGCAGATGACGGTCAGTTGGGTATAAGCTTCGTTGACCAAGACGAAGATATGAACCCGCTTGATCCAACGCTTGGGTTTATCACCGGACGTTCGGTTTCAACGCAATTTGCAGGCAACGATACAATTACAACTGCAGGCGAACGCGACATAATCTTGACCGGTGACGGTGCAGATGTTGTGAATGCAGGTGATGGGTTAAACTTGGCTATTATGGATAACGGTCTATTGACCACATCTGATGATGCCTATGCTTTCCCAACAAACTTGACCTCTGTGGCAGGTGCAGGGGACGGCAATGACAGCTACACTGGCGGTTCGGGCGATGATCTTGTTATTATGGGCGGCGGCGGTACACCCGCGGTCGATGGTTTCACCGATCGTGCTGACTTAGGCGATGGCACGAATTTTGCATTGGGTGACAGCGGTAGCATTCAATATGACCTCGATATCGAACTTGATGGGCTGGGTGTTGAACATGATGTACAAATTATCAATCTGGCATCTGATCCTTTATCGATAAACCATAATGACGGAGCAGATTTGATCACTGCAGGTGCAAGTGATGATTTCGTAATTCTGGGCCTTGGCGCAGATCAGGCCAACCTTGGATCTGGCGCCGCGTTCTTGTTGGGTTCAGCAGGTACTGTTGACGTAACAAAACGCCAATTTGGAACCTTGCTAGATGTGGCGATCAATTCATATGATCTGATCGACGGCGTATTGGATGCAGATGATTCAATCACCAACGGTCTGGGCGACGAATATATGGTTCTTGGTCTGGGCGCTGATGATGCGCGCTTAGGCGATGGGCAGACGCATATTCTTGCTTCTGAAGGGTCTCTTGCCGTAACATTCGAAGAGGATGGTTCATCCATCGTGGATATGCAAAGTATGCCAATTACAGCTGGCCATATCGCTCATAATCCACAACAGTTTGACGGCAATGACTATATTCAATCCGGTTTGGGTAAAGATTTCTTGGTGCTTGGTTTGGGTTCTGACGAAGTCGCCTTGGGCGAGGGATCAGTGCATATTCAAGCCAGCGAAGGATCGTTGCGTTATGAAGAAGATGCGAACGGATTTATTGATCTTTCGATCCAAAGCTTGCCAACGGTGTTAGGCGTTGTCGATGGCAACGAAACGATTACAGGCGGCGCTGGCGATGATTTCGTAGTGCTTGGTTTGGGTTCAGACATTGCAAATATGGGCAGTGGTGCCACTTATGCTGTAGGTGGCGAAGGTGATCTGGCGTATCGTACGACTGATGGAATGACCGAATTAAGCTTGGTAAGCGAGACCACTTTACCTGGTCAAATTGACGGTAATGACACGATCACATCAACCGACGGCCGTGACTTTATGGTCTTGGGCTTAGGCGCGGATGATTTAAACTCTGGCACTGGTGATTTGCATGTAATTTCATCTGCTGGGCGCATAGATTTCACGGAAACCACGACAGGTGGCATCACGCGTGATCTTGATATGCTTAGCGCGGAAGTGGTCTTGGGCTATTCCGATGGCAATGACATTATCAACAACGGTATCGGCGCAGAATATGCCATCCTTGGCCTTGGCAGTGACACGGCTAACTTTGGTGACGGCGGCCTGCACTTGATCGGTGGCGAAGGCGAAATTCGCTTCGATTTGGGTGCAGATGATGAATATGAACTATACATGATCAGCCAAGCTGTTGTGCCATTACAGCAAGATGGCCGTGAAGTAATCACATCAGGCGAGGGTGACGATTTTGTTATTCTTGGTCTGGGAAATGATGATGCGAATGTTGGAAATGGCTTTAACCGAGTTATAGGCGATCAGGCAGAAATTGATTTCAGATCAAACAGATCAGAACGGATCACATCAACAGAGCCAAGCTACGGCGGCAATGATACGATCGTGACTGGGAACGACGCCGATGTCGTTATCCTTTCATCTGGCGAAGACCATGCCACAACCAATGGCGGCGATGATTTGGTGATTGGTGACAATGGTGAGATTACCAAGAATTACATCAGTAACGATCATCGGATGACTGCATTTGCAGACGCATTTGGAAACTCAGATATTATCGTGACCGGACTTGGAAACGACCTGATCATGGGCGCCTATGGCGATGATATTATCATGACTGGCGCTGACGAAGATTTTGCGCTGGGTGATTTGGGTGATGTTACGTTCCGCAACTATACAGACGTTGAAACGCTAACTTATCTCCTGCCTGAAATTGGTGGAAATGACACAATCAGCGCCGAAGGAGCTGGCGACAATATTCTGATCGGTCAAGCCGGCGAAGACGTAATTGACGGTGCTGATGATGATGATTTGCTAATCGGTGATTTGGCGGAATTGACGCTACGATCTGTTTTGGCACGTTTCGCGGGTCAGTCAGCGATGGACCGCGTCGAAGATCTGGAATTCACTGGTACCGATTTGATTTATGACGATCGCTTGTTTGGCGAAGCCGGTTCTGATTTCTTAATCGGCGGCTACGGCAATGATTACCTTCGCGGCGGTGACGACCAAGATTTCCTTTTTGGCGATACAATCCAGATCTTCCGTGAATATGACGATGTAACCGGTATCGAGTTTATGTTGCAAGAAACGAACTATCCGTTTGATTTGGGTGGCTATGACGATATGGATGGTGGTGCTGGACCAGATATTTTGATCGGTGGCTTGGGCGAGGACCTGCTGGCCGGTAACACGCAAACCGATCTTATTTATGGGGACAGTGTCGCCGTAGAATTCGAAGCCCAATTTGATTCAACCTTGGATTACTTGGATCAGCCAACACCGCACAGAGTATTGAAGAAAGTTAACTTCGCAGGCAGTAACCCGGTTGATTTGGTATCGAATTCACAAACTGGATCATCAACAGGTGTATTCTTGTCTACCAATAGCTTCTTAACGATTTTCGACGAAATCGGTTACAGCATATCGGGATTGAATGATCTTAGTTCTTTTAACGATTCCCTAACAAACAGCCTGTCCTTGGTTGAACATTTCTTTGACAATAACGAAATGATCATGCGATTGGCAGAAGCCTTCTTTATGGGAACAACAAAATCCGACATATTGGAAGAGCTGATGGCCGAGTTCCAAGAGTTTATTGTAGCCAAAGGACTGTCACCTGCAGATATTGACTTTAACCTTTTGCAATATCTGCTCAAACAGGTCATAAAAGAGAACAGCGCCGATGTACCGGTAGAAGTACAAAAGAAATTAGAAAATTGAATGAGGTAATTTATGGCTGACGAAAATAAAAACGAAGCAGGGCATTCAAATGTATCAATCCAATGGGATGATACAAATATGGAAAGCATTTACGCAAATGTTGCGACCGCAACTGCCAACCGAGAAGAATTCTTTTTGTTGTTTGGTACACATAAGAATTGGCGTGGCACGCAACCAGAAAATGGCGAAGTTGATGTTTCCCTGTCCAAGCGCATAGTAATGAGCCCATATGCAGCAAAACGTATGGCAGCCATTCTAAATCAATCGCTAGAAGTTTATGAAAAACAGTTCGGCAAAATTGGCGTGTAGCCAACTTTGATATTATGAGCGATCAACCACTGAAATTTACGCCCGATGCTGTCGGGCGTATTGATTCCAAAAACCGGATTTTTGGTGAAAACCTTCCTGATTTATCGAAAGAGAGCCTGAAAGTTTTACGTGCGTCAAAGGCGACTGCGCATAAGCTCCAAGGAATGATCGTCTGCGCAGCGCCGATGATGGGTAACTCTATCTTGCTTCATTGCTACCATCGTTTGCCAAAGGGTGCGCGCCTAAACGATGCGGTTACTTTTGCTAAAGAAGAAGCGGACAAATTTGAAATGGCTAGACCTGCTTCAATTGCCGCCCAAACCCGTGCTACTTTCGACGATGGTGTGTCCAGAGCGTTCCAGTCTGTTGTTGGGCTAAAGCCAAAGCACCAAGCCAAACAGTTTTTACATGCCTTGCAAGATGGGAATGTCAAATCTGCTTTTGCGTTGGCGCCCATTACAAACGGAAAGTTGGGTAAAATCGTTTTTCACAAAAGCGAACATGCCCATGTCGTTGATGCCTTACGCCATGCTATGTCGCAATCGCTAAAGGATGAAGAAACCCAGTTGGATTTGACCGTTTTGGCAAAGCAACTGCACGCGAAGAATTTAGAGTTTTTAAAACCGTCGAAAACGGACAGGGCTGTCGTGATCGCGTTGCTCGATGCGACCCAAGATGATAGGAACAAACTGATTGCAAGTATGGGATTTTTGGGCGCTTTAAATCCCAACAGACCAAGCCTTGCGGCGAAAAAATCATTGATATCGCGTTTTGCCT
Source organism: uncultured Rhodobacterales bacterium (assembly GCA_963976255.1). Taxonomy (GTDB): domain Bacteria; phylum Pseudomonadota; class Alphaproteobacteria; order Rhodobacterales; family Rhodobacteraceae; genus Amylibacter. Next base: position 3,411 of record CAXBJO010000006.1, on the reverse strand, counting down.
TGGTATCAGTTTTGACCGCAGGACTTTTATACTTGTTTATGCCAGCACCTATTTATGTAAGTAACTTTGCAGTGACGCGACCCAGTGAAGCCCAAGTGATCGCGTTGCCGTTCGGCGCGTTTCTAGAGCAAGTAAATATCCGTGCAGGCCAGATAGCAAAAAATGGGCAGACTATTGTCACGTTGCGCGCACCTCAGATCGAAGATGCGTTGGCAGAACAGGTGATACAAACTCAGCTAGAAGAAATCACCGCACAAGAGGCATTGGATATCGGCAATATCGCCGAATTCCAGTTGGCAGAAAAGCGTAAGGAAATTGCAATAATTCGTACCGAACAGCTTAACGAACGCGCAGCGATTTTAAATATAAAAACCAAAGGCGATGCTAAGGTTGTGTCCATTCAATCCCAAAGTGATAAGGGTATGTTCCTTGGAGAAGGGTCACCCATTGTGACGCTGCAAAACAACGGTAAGCATGACATTATTATTGAGGTTAAACATGCCGATGCGGCCAGATTGAAAGCCGGTCAAAAGGGCAGGGTGACCTTTCGTGGATTAAGTGTTCGCAATTATGATTTCACGGTACTTAGCGCACCAGTGTTAAGCCCTAATCCAAATGGACCGACACCGGTTTTACAAATCGTGGCAAGACTAAACAGCCCTGATCAATCTGATTTGATCAACGGTTTGAATGGTTTTGCAAAGATAGATACAGGTGAAGCACCGCGCATTGTTGGTCTAACAAGAAGCTTAAGAGAGTATATTCGAGTAAACCTATGGACTTATCTTGGTATCACTTTTTAAACGACCTTGATGTGTCCTGTTTCGAAGAACGTGGGCGCATGCGCTATGCGTTGCGCAACACGCGCAGTGAAAAAATCTATCTTACCGATGAAGAAAATGCAGCCCGCATTATTGCGCTGAAGGCCGATCCAAAAGCAATCGATAACTACAATGAAGAAGAGCTTAAAGCCACCATCAATATCATCGAAAAAATTCGAACGGCTGCGATGAATGAGTTGATACAAAAGAAGGCACTGAACCCTTTGTTCATTCGTTGGGCAGGCATAAACCTACAAATGCATAACGCCTGGATGGCACGCTGGGCAAATCGAATTGCGCGTTTAATTTACCCAGTCGTTTTGATTTTGTTCAGCCTTGCGGTGTTCTTTGCTACGTCCAGTGAATGGCAAATCGCCGACGGTGTGCAAGCGGCCTTATCGCTCGAAGGATTGGCGCTGTTTGCCGCCCTGTCGCCCATTTTAAAAATTCCGCATGAATTTGGGCATGCATTTACGGCGCGGTATTTCAACATTCCGTTGCACAGTGCCGGTATTGTTTTTGTCGGATTTTTCCCATTGCCCTTTGTGGATGCAAGTCCGGCAGATGTGTTTGCGTCGCGCAGTCAACGTATTAGAATATCAAGCGCAGGTATTTTTGTTGATTTGATAATTGCATTGATTGCAATTATTATTTGGCATCTCGTAGAGGGCGAATTCGCCAAAACAATTTTCGCCAGTATCTTTACCTTTTCGTCTCTTAACTCGCTGTTATTTAACGGTAATCCATTTATTCGCTTGGATGGGTATTATGTGTTTTCCGACTGGATTGGACATCGAAACCTGTCGACCAACAGCGGATTGGTTTTACGTCGCTTACGCCAATGGGTTTCAAGCTTTAGTTGGGACGGCGGGCTGCCAGAACGATCAGAAGTCGGCTATCTTTTCTATGGAATTGGTTCTGCAATCTACAAGATTGTTATTTTATTCACCATCGTCTGGATGATCCTTCCACGATTTTTTGGTCTTGGTGTGTTCTTTGCGATATGGGGTGGATATGTTATGTTTTTATCTCCTTTGATGCGAAGTCACTCAGCCATGGAAAGTGAAAAAAAAGCGCCCAAGATGATCTTCAATGCGCTGGCGATAGGCGCAGTGATCGCGTTGATGTTTCTACCACTACCGTTGATTTTGAAGCGACAAGCAACACTTGATACTCAAAATACATATTTGGTGCAAAGTGAAGAAAGCGGATATCTGGCACAGATAGCAAGTAAAGGTCCGCTTGATGCAGGCAAATTGATTTATCAGTTGGACAGCCTGATCTTATCACAAGATTTGGTCAACGCACAAAGCCAAATTGAAGCGCTGGAACTGCTTAAACGATCGGTAGAACAGGTTGACCCTTATCAGACGAAATTGGCGGAAACTGAATTGGCTGGTGTTATTGAAAGCCGCGAAATTCTAAATACTCGGATAGCGAAACTGACCAACTACGCTTTGACAGGGGGTGTCTTTATACCCGCCCTAAATTTGCGCGATGGTCAGTTTATAACCGAGGCCGAGAACCTTGGATACTATTTACCAGACGCAGATCAGTCGACATTTTTGACGGATTTTCCACAACACCGTTTGGCGAAGCTTAAGGGTGCACAGCCAAAAATTATGTTGCAAATTGAAGATAGCATCATTGAAGCGACAGGTTTTAATTTGATCGCTGGTCAGGAGTTGGACACCCTTGGTATGATATTAGCTGCCCCGATAAGCCCAATCAAAGCTCATTCAAAGGCCGTATATGTGAAAATACATCTTGGAAAACAACCTCTCTATCAACATATTTTTGACTGGTACGATCGGTTGCTGTCGAATTTCAGACGATCGCTATCCATAAAATAATTCCTCGTGCATTTTTACTAGCGTCGTATCTAACGTCAGCGCCTTTGTTGTTGTCAGACAAACTTGACGGGTCAGATGCACATATCTAATGACCTGCGCCCCCAGTATCCTCCATCTAGCGGAGAGTCCTTGTTGGTAAATTGATGGCGTTAAACTGCCAAGGAGATACAGAAAAAGCGGGTAGGGTATCATTCAAATTGACAGTGGCACTTAGATGAGGTTTTCGTAAAGATTAATGGCGAAAGATTTTACCCACTGACTGACAGAGGAATGCGAAGCAATCCTTGAGAAGTTCTGGCGCGCGGTTGATCATGAAGGTGAAGTTCTTGAATGTTACGTCACGAAACGACGCAACAAGGCTGCAACGAAGAAGTTTCTCATAAAAACAATGCGCAAGCACGGCTCCCCAAAGATTATCACAGCCGATAAGTTACCGTCATATGGTGCTGCTTTTCGCGAAGTAGGCGTCGCTGATAAACAGCTTTGTGGTGGCCGATCCAACAACAGATGTGAAAACTCGCACCTACCTTTTCGACGACGAGAACGGGCAATGCAACGTTTCAAAACGGCAGCAACTCTCCAGAAATTTGTCAGTTACCACGGGCAGATTTATAACCACTTCAATCATGAAAGGCATTTAGAAACTAGGCGAAATTACAAACAGAAACGCAGTGCTGCTCTGGTTGAGTGGTCCCAAATTTGTGCTTTCTAGGTTTACGTAATTGCGGTATTTTGAG
>CAXBJO010000005.1:0-132172 GCA_963976255.1 uncultured Rhodobacterales bacterium | reverse complement strand
TTGCGTGCATCCATGGACACACTCACCACGCAACTGTCTGGTGTCACCAGCGGCGAAGCATCGCCTGAATTGGCAGGGTATCAATCTATCGTTGATGGCCTAAAAGCCGAAATTGCCGCGCTGTCATCCCAACAAGGTTTGATTGACCAACGAATTGACGAGGTCGCCGTCAAAACAGATCGCCGTGTTCAAGAAGCGGATGCAAAAATTGTTGAAGTCCAAGAAACCGCACAATCGACAGTTTCCAATATTTCACGCGCCAAAGCGATCAGCGATATTTCTGCGGCGATTGAATCTGGTTCTGATTTTACGGCCGCACTGACGACGTTGACGGACGGTGGTGTTGAACTGCCTGCATCCTTGGTCGATGTCGCCGCGGGTGTTCCAACACTGGCCAGCCTAAAATCAACGTTTTCTGGCGCCGCACATGCGGCACTAAAGGCGTCGATCAAAGACCAAGCAAATGCAGGCGTCACAAATAAATTGATGGGCTTCTTGAAGTCCCAAGTGACCGTGCGTTCACTGGAACCCCAAGACGGCACATCGACGGATGCCATTCTGTCACGCATCCAAGGTGCCTTGGACAATGACAATCTGGTCGATGCCTTGGCGCAGGCTGATGGGCTGAACGACATTTCGAAATCGGCGATGGCCGATTGGTTGGCCTCTGCAACAACACGACAATCTGCACTGTATGCTGTTTCAGCACTTGCTGGGAATTAGGAAATTATCATGCTTTGGTCTGTTATAAAAATTACCCTCTTCGTTGCTTTAATTGCGATCGTCACCTTTGGTGCTGGTGCGGTTATGGATACGGGTGGTTCAATCACAATGCAATTTGGTGGCCAGGAGGTGTCAATCACACCAATTCAGGCCATTATCGGTCTATTGTTATTCGTTTGTGCCTTGTGGGTGATAGAATGGGTGATGGGGATTTTGGTTGCTGTCTTTAAATTTTTTAACGGCGATGATACGGCCATTACACGCTATTTTGGTCGCAACAAAGAGGAACGTGGATACAAAGCGTTGGCCGAGGGCATGGTGGCATTGGCCGCTGGCGAAGGCAAAGCTGCAATTGACAAAGCGGCACAAGCCGAACGTTTGTTAGAGCGTCCACAGCTGACAAACCTGATCAGCGCCCAAGCGGCCGAAGCATCGGGTGACACAAAACGCGCGATGAAATATTACAAGCGTCTGTTGCAAGATGATCAAACCCGTTTCGTTGGTGTGCGTGGTTTAATGAAACAAAAACTTGCGGATGGCGACACGGATACGGCATTGGCGCTGGCTGAAAAGGCGTTGGTTTTACGTCCTGCGCATGATGAAACCATGAACACGTTATTTGATTTGCAAACCCAGAAATTCGAATGGAAGGGAGCGCAAAAAACGATCAAGGCAAAAGTGCGCGGAGGAAAATTGCCCAAAGATGTTGGCCGCCGCCGCGAAGCAATCTTGATGCTGGCGGATGCACGTCAAATGTTGAATGCGGGGGATATTGATGGTGGTAAAACAGCCGCAATCGATGCAAATCACCTGTCACCTACGTTGATCCCTGCGGCCGTTTTGGCGGCAGAAATGCATATGCTGGACGACAACAAACGCGCCGCATCGAACGCCGTTAAAAAAGCATGGAGCGCAAATCCACACCCTGATTTGGCAGGTGCGTTTGCGGACATCGTTCCAGACGAAATCAGCACGGCACGCCTGAAACGGTTCTCGGCACTGACTCGAGTTGCCGCAGACAGCGCTGAAACAAAGTTGTTACTGGCGGAATTGGCGTTGGCGGACGAAGACTTTCCAGCGGCACGGCGCGCTGCGCGTGAATTGGCGGAAAATGAACCAACCGTGCGCTCCCTGACAATCATGGCCGCGATAGAAAAAGGCGAAGGCGCGGACGAAAAAACTGTACGTGCATGGTTAAACAAAGCGCTGAACGCCCCACGCGGCCCACAATGGGTTTGTGACAGTTGTTCAAACATTCATGCAGGATGGCAGCCACGGTGTGAAAACTGTGAAACCTTCGACAGCTTGTCATGGAAAACACCACCCTTGGGCGAACAGGCGGCATCATCGGTGATGCTTGGCTTTACCTCTGGTGTGTTGACGGACGATACAACCAAGGTCGAACCAGTGGATATGGATGACGCTGAAATCGTGGACGTTACGGTAAATTAATCCTGTGCCGAGCGCCACGCAGATAGTGCAGCATTTGCAACCATCAAATCCAAATGTGCCCCGCCACCGTTTTTGAATATTGTTATTTCATCGGCAGATGTGCGGGTAAATTTCCCGCTGTTCAGATCGTAATAGTCGGCTTGAATATCATCCGCATGTAACAGGCCGCGCTGAATAGGATCGCGTAACTCGCCAATATGGGTAATCGTTGTGTCGCGGCTGTCGACGAACAATGTGCCGGCAGTGATCGCGGTATCATCTGCCTCGCGCATGTCGGCGCGGTATGCGCCGATCAGGTCAATATGTGTGCCTTTGGATAACCACTCGCCACGCAAAACAGGCGTGGTCGACATGGTAGCGCTGCTGATAATATCCGCGGCCGCGACGGCATCGCCCAGGTCATAAGCAACGTCACAATTCATTTCCTGTGCCAACGCTTCCGCCTTGGCCACTGTGCGATTCCACAGGGAAATTCGGATGTCAGGGTATGCGCTGCGATAGGCATCGATCAAATTTCGCGCGACTGTACCGGCACCCAATATCACCAAACGGCTACTGTCAGGTCGCGCCAATTTGGTGGCCGCTAACAAACTGTCACCGACGGTTTTCCACTTGGTAATCAGATGAAAATTAATAACGGCGTCCAAGGCACCTGTGACATCGTTAAACATCATCACACCACCATCGATGCTGGGGGTATTTTTTGGAATTACAGTCGCCGCTTTGACGATGACACCCAAACCATCAATCCATGCGGATCGTGTCAACAGGGTGTCGTCGTCGCGGCGCACCAAACTGTCGGCCACGTCACCTTTGGGACGCGCGTGCCCATCCGAAATGGCATGCATGACCATGCCCCACGTCATCAGGTGATCTGCGTCTTCGAATGAAATAATTGGAATGCTAGCCATCAAAATGCGCCTCTTGTGGTGTCAACAATCCTTCGGCGATTAAACGATCCGCCCATCCTTGGGGGTGTTCAAATAAATGCGTTTGCCAGCCGCGTGATTTTGCGGTTGCGATATTCTCTGGACGATCATCCGCGAACAATAATTCAGTGGCAGGCACACCACAATCCTCCTCCATCAAGCGATAGATTTCAGGATCAGGTTTTGATACCATCATTGCGCCAGAAACATAACGTTTGTTGAATTCCTGTAGAAATGGATATTTTTGTTCGGAAATTGCAAAACTTCCGACGCCAAAATTTGTCAGCGCGAACACTGTCACAGCCTTGGCACGCAGTGCGCGCAATAAGGCAACAGAATGTGGCAGTTCTGGTTGCGCAATATCATTCCAGCGATCAACCCATTGATGAATTTCAGAACGCCAATTCGGATAATCGCCTGCCGCTTGATAAAACGTATCCTTGAAATCCGCACCCGCATCAATGCGTTCCTGAAGGCCATGCAAATCCACCTGCGCAAACATTTCGCGGCGTCGGTCGACACCGATTGTGGCATCATAATAAGCCTCTGGTCTCCAGCGGATCAGAACATTCCCAATATCAAAAACAACAGCACTAATCGTCATTACACATCCCTTTGCGCGGCGCGCACTTCGCGTTCCAGCGCGTTCAAAAAATTAGAGCGATCCACCTTGCTAAAGGGTTTTCCTTTACCTTGGAAAAAAGGATCAGCACCGCGTAAATCGGCCATTAAATCGCGTGTGGCCAACTGATTGCCAATGTTGGCGGGTGTGAACATATCGCCGTTATGGCGTAGGGTTCGCGCACCAGATGCAACCGTTTTCGCGGCCAGTGGAATATCGCCGGTAATCACAACATCGCCCTTAACCGCGCGGTCGGCGATCCACATGTCCGCAATATCAGGCCCGTCAGGCACAATCACATTTTCAACCAGTGGGTGCAAGTTGGGTCGCAATCCACCATTGGACACAATGAAAACTGTTACGTCGTGACGTTCGGCCACGCGCACTGTTTCCTCTTTCACAGGGCATGCGTCGGCGTCGATGTAAATTGCTGTCATTTCTTATCTTCCAGCTTTGGCATGCGTTGCCAAGCATCAAAACCCGCCGCCTTATACGCCTCTGCCAAGGTGGGATAATTGAACGTGTTTTCGATGAAATATTCCACGGTGCCGTTTAGGTTCATCACGGCCTGTCCAATATGGATCAGTTCAGTCGCACCTTCGCCCATGATTTGGACGCCCAAAATGCGGCGCGTTTTTATGGATACAAGCATCTTCAAAATACCAGATTCGATCCCCATGATATTTCCGCGTGCCGTTTCGCGAAATTTACCAACGCCGACTTCGTATGGAATATTGCGCTCCTGCAACTCTTCTTCGGACATGCCGCAGGTCGACAGTTCGGGAACCGAATAAATACCATATGGAAACCAAGGCGAGTTTTGCAATGTTTCTTCGTCTAACGCATGGCAGGCCGCGATGCGCCCTTGAGACAATGATGTGGACGCAAGAGAGGGAAACCCAATCACATCACCCGCCGCATAGATATGTGGTTGGCTACTTTGGTAAGTATTTTTGTCCACTTTAACACGGCCGCGATGATCCGTTTCGATCTCGCATCCGTCCAAGTTTAACTCATCCGTCGCACCCATCCGACCAGCCGCAAATAATAACATTTCGGCACTACAAGTACGACCATTATCGGTTTCAACTTTGACACTGTCGCCATCGACGTAAACCTTGGTTACTATCGACCCTAAGCGGATATTCAAACCTGTATCGCGAATTTCGTGCGTGAACTCTTGGATCAATGTTTTGTCAACGAAATCCAGAAATGTATCGCGCGGCTCGATTAATGTGACCTTCACGTCCAGTGCCTGCATCATGGTGGCATATTCCACCCCGATGACGCCCGCGCCAATGACAATCAAGCTACGCGGCAGAGCCTTTAGCTCGATGATTTCGTCACTGTCCAAAACTGAGGTGCCGTTGAACGGAATGTATTCTGGGCGGAACGGGCGGGTGCCCGTGGCGATCAAGAACCGGTCCGCCGTGAATGTCATGCGCTCGGCGTCTTCGCCAATAACCTCGATGGATGATTTTGATGTAAAATGCGCTTCGCCGTGGATAACCTCGACATGGTTTCGCGCGAACATGTGATCCAAATTGTCGACTTCGTAAGTCAGAGTTTTGACCAAACGTTTGCGCAAATCATCGGCCTTGATCACATCCTTGGCGCGGTAACTGCGACCGTAAAAACTGCGTTCGCGGTATCCAGACAAGTTCATGATTGTTTCACGCAATGTTTTGGACGGGATGGTGCCTGTGTGCACAGATACACCGCCCACTTGCCGCCCGCGCTCCACGACCAAAACTTTGCGTTTCAATTTACCAGCTTGGATGGCGGCGGCGCGGCCGGATGGGCCACTGCCGATCACAATCAGATCATAATGGCTCATGTTAAAGCCCTTTCAGAATTTTTGCGTGATGCGCGATGTGATCTTTCATAAAGCTCATGATGAAAAAGTAACTGTGATCATAACCGTCCTGCATACGATATTCACCCTGTTGGCCGCGCGTTTCCATCGCCGCCTGTAATGCCAGTGGCATCAACAGCTCAAGGAAATTATCCGATGTGCCTTGATCGATTAAAACAGGCGTCGGAAATCCATAGGCGGCCATCAGTTGCGTGGCATCATGCGCATCCCACGTTGTTTCGTCGTCACCCAAATAGGCCGCGAATTGTTTGCGCCCCCAATCGGATTGTGTGGGGTTTGCGATTGGCGCGAATGCTGACAGGGATCTGTATTGCTGTGGCAACGTCATCGCGATGGTCAACGCGCCGTGACCACCCATGGAATGGCCTGTGATACCTTGGGCGGTTTCCAGCAATGGGAAATTTTCGAAAACTAAATCGGGTAATTCGGATGTGATGTAATCCCACATCTGAAAATGCGACGCCCATGGATCTTGTGTGGCGTTCACATAAAACCCTGCACCTTGGCCCAGGTCATATGCCGCGTCATTTGCAACACCTTCACCACGCGGTGATGTGTCGGGAAAGATCAGCGCGATGCCTGCGTTAGCGGCCCATCCTTGGGCGGCGGCCTTGGTCATGGCGTTATCGTGCGTACAGGTCAAGCCTGACAAAAACCACAACACTGGCACCTTTTGGGTTTTGGCCCGTGGCGGCAAATAAACCGCGAAGGTCATGTCGCAATTACAGCAATCCGATACGTGTTTGTATACGCCCTGCACGCCACCAAAGCATGCATTTTCCGACAAAGTTTCCATCATTGCGATCCTGTTATTAAACACAAAGCAGCCCCAAAATTGAGACTGCTAAAGTTAAGGTTGATTGGAACTAAAATTCGACGACAGCGCGAATGGATTTACCTTCGTGCATCAAATCAAAGCCTTTGTTGATGTCTTCCAGTGATAGTTTGTGCGTAATCATTGGATCGATTTCGATTTTACCGTCCATGTACCAATCTACAATCTTGGGCACATCGGTGCGCCCTGATGCGCCGCCAAATGCTGTGCCGCGCCATACGCGCCCCGTTACCAATTGGAACGGGCGTGTGGAAATTTCCGCGCCTGCTGCTGCTACGCCAATGATGATGCTTTCGCCCCATCCTTTGTGGGCGGATTCTAATGCGGTGCGCATCACGCCAGTGTTGCCTGTTGCATCAAATGTGTAATCACCGCCGCCACCAGTCAATTCGACCAGATGAGCCACCAGATCACCATCGATTTTGGATGGATTCACGAAATGCGTCATGCCGAATTTTTCGGCCATCGCAACTTTACTCTCGTTCAGATCAACGCCAACGATTTGATCGGCACCCGCCAGGCGCAAACCTTGTACAACGTTCAATCCGATACCGCCTAAACCAAATACAATGGCGGTTGATCCGATTTCGACTTTGGCCGTGTTGATAACCGCGCCAATACCTGTGGTCACACCGCAACCGATGTAACATATTTTGTCAAATGGCGCGTCTTTGCGCACCTTAGCCAATGCGATTTCAGGCATCACAGTGTGATTGGCAAATGTGGAACAACCCATGTAGTGCAAGATCGGTGTGCCATCCATCATCGAAAACCGTGACGTGCCATCGGGCATTACGCCCGCACCTTGGGTACTGCGAATTTTTTGGCATAGGTTGGTTTTGGGGTTCAAACAATATTCGCATTCGCGACATTCGGGCGTGTACAACGGGATCACATGATCGCCCACTTCCAAACTGGTGACACCTTCGCCCAATTCAATCACGACGCCTGCGCCTTCGTGGCCTAAAATAGCGGGAAACATACCTTCGGGATCTGCACCAGAGCGGGTGAATTCATCCGTGTGGCAAATGCCGGTTGCTTTGATTTCGATTAAAACTTCGCCGGCTTTTGGGCCTTCTAGGTTTACATCCATTACTTCCAACGGTTTTCCCGCGGCAACGGCCACTGCTGCACGTGTGATCATTGTCATCTCCCTTGATTTATTTTATAGCTTTCTAAGCTGACCTTGCGCCGTAATTCATGGATTTTCAATGCCTATCAAGCCACTTTTTCAACGTTTCCTGCCCATTTCGGCCTTGGTGTTTCTGATAGGCTGCACGCCGATGGCCGATCCAACACCGTCGCCCACATCACGGTCGTGTCAGGCAGCACAGTACCAATCCTTGCTGTGGAAGCCGCAATCGGTGCTGAATAATGTGACATTGCCCAACGGAACGCGGGTGATTTCCCCTGACCAAGCCGTAACGATGGATCTTCGAATGGATCGGATGAATATCTCGATTGGTAAGCTGGATCGCGTTGAACGCGTGTTCTGCGGATAATGTAGGATTTGGTTAACCCTTTTGAGCCAATCATGGTTCAAGGGGTTTTCATGCGCGTTCTGTTGTCGATTCTATGCCTTTTTTTGCCTCAAATTGCTGCGGCTAAACCGCCACAGATTAATGCCATTTCATGGGGCGGTTTAAACTACCCCAACTCTCTTACACCCAGTGATAAGGGTAATGCAGGATTTGATTTAACCAGTAAGATCAGTGTCGATTTCAACTGGCTGATCGGCAAGGGAAAGCTGATCCCTTATCTTACTCTGTACACACAACGTGATACCCTTGGTTATGTGTATAACACCAAAGAGAAAAGCACACTTGGCATCGCGCTAAATTATAAAATCAACCGCTCTGCGAACCTGTCGTTTGGCGTAAGTTACGCATATGATTATCGTGCGCTTGTCGGGGTTGGATATTCCGGTTTTGGATTGACGGCCGATTATGGATTGTACCGCACATGGCCCCTGAAAAATGAGCAACAGGTCATATTGTCGGGCTGGGCGAACCTACGTTATCCTGGCAGTGTGTCACCCTCTGACAAGGATAATATCATCGGCCAAGGGCGGCTCACGTTGGCGCGGGAACACCCGCTGTGGGACACTAAATTCAAGGGTGCTGGCTTTGTTGCTTTGGGGTTATTCAAGGACAAAGAATACAATGATTTCAATAACAAAGTGCAATTGGATTTCGGTTTGCAATTGAAGCGGAAAATTAAAAACACCAATCTGACTTTATCTGCAAAATACCGTATTGATCGCCGCTTCAAATCCGCAGAAACTTATTCAGGCGTTGTTGTTGGGTTGTCATGGCTGATCATTGGTAAGTCATCCACGGGTGTCAAAAAGTCGCGCAACAAGGCCAAGGGATGGCTGCGTAAACTCATTCGCATCGATACATAATCCTCAACAACCTGTTCGCCGACACTCATCTCTGGCAGGGATATGTTCGGCTCGATAATACCTTCACCGTCTAACCTGTTGGCAAATAACGGTAACGGCTCTTCGCCCTTGATTGCTTGGGCTTGCCACAATGCAACGCGCCGCGAAATTCCTAGGGCAGAAAATACATCGGCCTGTGCCAAAACCACCAAAAACCGTGGCGAAGTTCCCGCCTTGCGCCACACATCCTCGACCGTGCGATAACCGTTGCCACGTGCGCTGGAAATCCGTGTGGCCTCTTCCTCGCGCATGGCTTTAATTTGCCGAAACCCCAATCGTAACGCCAATCCCCCCGTGCCATCGGGTTCCATAACATTGTCCCAAAAGCTGTTGTTAATACAAACGGGTCGCACCCCGACATCGTGCATCCGAGCGTCACGCACAATTTGTGCAGGGGCGTAAAATCCCATGGGCTGCGAATTCAACAATGCACAGGCAAAAATACCAGGATGATGCCTTTTGATCCATGCGCTGGCGTAAACCAGCAATGCGAAACTTGCGGCATGGCTTTCGGGAAACCCATATTCGCCAAACCCCTCGATCTGAGAAAAACAACGCTCTACAAAATCCAGCGCGTAACCGTTTTTCAACATGCCATCGATGAACCGTTCGCGAAACAGATGGATTGTGCCCGATTTTTTGAACGTCGCCAATGCACGGCGCAATCTGTCTGCTTCGTCCGGTGTGAATCCTGCACCGATGATGGCAATTTGCATGGCTTGCTCTTGAAACAGTGGAACACCCAGTGTTTTGCCCAGCGCCGCACCCAGTTCGTTCGACGGAAACGTAACAGCTTCCTCGCCGCGTCGTCGTCGCAGATATGGATGAACCATGTCGCCTTGGATTGGACCGGGGCGAATAATGGCGACCTCGATCACCAGATCGTAAAAATTGCGTGGACGCATGCGGGGTAGAAAATTCATTTGCGCACGGCTTTCGACCTGAAAAACCCCGATGCTGTCCGCGTCGCACAACATGTCATAAACGCCAGGATCCTCGGCTGGTAAGGTCGCCAAAGTATAATCAACGCCAAGGTGTTTTAGCAATAAATCGAATGACTTACGAATGCATGTTAACATGCCCAACGATAAAACATCGACCTTTAAAATGCCCAGCGTATCAATGTCATCCTTGTCCCAACAGATCACGGTACGCTCATCCATTGTGGCGTTTTCGATGGGGACTAACTCGTCTAAACGCCCCTCAGTCATGATAAACCCGCCCACATGTTGCGACAGATGGCGCGGAAATCCAATGATCTGTTCACACAGATCCAGTGTTTGTTTCAGTCTTGGATCGTCTGGGTTTAAACCTACTTCGCGCAGTTGCTGTTCAGGCACGCTGCCCTTGGCACCCCAACCCCACAGTTGCGATGACAGCGCGGAAATTGTGTCATTGGATAAGCCCATCGCACGACCGACCTCACGGATGGCGCGTTTGCCGCGAAAATGAATCACCGTGGCGCACAGACCCGCACGATGACGACCATAACGCGCATAGATATATTGAATGACCTCTTCGCGACGCTCGTGTTCGAAATCGACGTCAATATCGGGGGGCTCATCGCGGGCTTCGGATACGAATCGTTCAAAAACCATCGTGCCGATTTCAGGTGAAACCGATGTGACGCCCAAAGCAAAACACACAACAGAATTTGCGGCGGAACCGCGCCCTTGGCATAAAATATCGCGCGTGCGTGCGAATTCCACAACGTCATGTACCGTCAGGAAATAAGGCGCGTAATTCAACTTTTCAATTAACGCGATCTCATGGCGTAACTGTTTTTTTACCTTATCGGACGCACCTTCTGGATAACGCCAGCGCAGTCCTTCGTGCGCAAGGCGTGCCAATCTTGTCTGGGGTTCTTCACCTTGTAAAATTTCCTTGGGATATTCGTAACGCAATTCGTCCAACGAGAATTTACAAGCACTTTCTACAATTTCGGTTGCGCAGATTGCATCGCTAAACCCATTGAAAATATGTGATATTTCCTTGTTGGATCGCAGTCGAGTTTCCGCATTTGTCAACGCATCACTGCCGATCTGATCAATGGGCAGAGCCAGACGAATACAGGTCATCATGTCGGCGGCACGCCTGCGATTAGCGCTGTGCATAATGGGTGCGCCGCTGGCGATCGTGGGAATTTTTAACTGATCCGCAATGGCGCTAAGGTGTGCGAAATACGACAAGTCCTGACCGTCATAGCGCGGCGCCAACATCAGATAGCATTGCCCCGCAAACGCCGCTGTCAACGTGGTGACGGCCGTTTTGTATGGCCCGCGCGGATGAATTAATAACACCTGTTCGCCACCCCATTTCACGATGTCGGCCAAATGCAATTCGCAATTCCCCTTATCTGCACGCCTGCGCCCCAGCGTCAGGATACGGCACAGGTTTCCCCACCCCGCACGGTTGCGTGGCAATGCCGTCACGCGCAAGCCATCCACCGTTTCCAACGTTGCGCCTGGAATCAAACGGGATGCATGGCCGGTTTCGCGTAATACCTCGCGCAGCTCTTGATGCGCACGCACAATGCCGGACACGGAATTGACATCGGCAATGGCAAAGGCGGGCATGTTCATCTGACTGGCCAGCCGTGCGTATTCTTGTGGATGCGAGCCACCCGTTAGGAATGTAAAATTACTGGTGATGCAAAGTTCTGAAAATGCCATAAGGCACTATATTCATGTTTTGTTCTTTTGTGGAGTCTTGATGTTATGCGCCCCTAGGGGTGGCGTTAGATAAGCCCAACACGTGAGCGGATACCTGAATCGCGCAGTGAAACAACGTGTCCAAGCCACTCGTCCGCGTCATCCGTTGCCATCCACGTCAATGCCTGTGCAACCCAATTCGCAGGGATGTGGTCATCCCATGGAATTTGGCTGACGGGATTGATGCCAGAGGCGGCAATAATGGTTTGCATATCTGTGGCAACTGTGCCCGGTGACAGAACCAATGCACGGATGCCATTATCGGACTCTTCCGTGTGTAAACAAGTCGTTAGATGATGAACCGCCGCCTTGGAAGTGCAATAATGCGACCAACCTTCCAACGCGGATGTGGCGGCACCAGAGCCGATATTTATGATCGTTCCAGCACCTTGGGTTTTCATGATCGGCAAGGCATAACGGATGGCGTAATAGACACCCTTGATATTGATGTCCATCATCCGAGACCACGCATCTATATCGGATTCTTCAAGGCGTTCAACAGGTTCAATTACACCAGCATTGTTGATTAATATATCAATAGAATCAAAGTGTTCCACGGCTGTATTAATCAAATTTTCTACCTGAGTGACATCAGACACATCACAAGCAACAGCCAGTGCATTGGCACCAATTTCAGCGGTGATTTTATCGATTTCTGATACTGATCTGGCGGCTAACACTACGTTGGCACCAAGCGCGGCAAAGTGGCGGGCGGTGGCGGCGCCGATGCCGCGTGATGCGCCTGTGATGACGACGGTTTTGGAGGTAAAATCGGACATGGTTTGTGCCTTTCGTATCGCAGGGCGCGCTGGGTTAAGTTTTGCCAGTATGATCCAAAATGCGCGTACCGTAAATGCACGGTAAATACACCGCGTTGTAAAAATTAACGTCTACAGTATCTATCAGTGGCTCAAACTACATCTTAGGAAAGTAATCCTCGCAAACGCCTTCGCGGTAAACGTCGGCGGTACAACAATGCAAGCCACCACCAAATGCGTAAGCATCGCGTAATTCAACTTCGATGACGTTCATTCCCAATTTATCCATTTGCTCGGCCTGATAAATCTCTGATTTTTCGACACAAACAGTTTTTGGATCCAACACCAAAACATTCATCGATAACCAGGTGGACGAATAACACAGCGGCGGCGGTGCGTTATGTGCGGGTTGCGCTGCATCGATGATATCCCAACCATTGTCGTGGAACATTTTACGCTGCTCTTCGGGCAGACGACGTTGCGGGTTGTTCAGGATCAAACCCGGACGCAATGGCGTAAACGTGGCGTCAATATGGATCGGATAGGGATCACCGGGAAAATTGACGGTGTGAACGCGATGATCGGGGAAGTGGCGGCGTAACCATTCAATACCCTTTTCATTGGTGGTAAAACCATGTTGCACAACCAAGTCACGACCAAAACGTAAAACGTCAGCGGCATCAAACAACGGTTCCTCTTCTGTCGTGACGAAGAATTTTTCCGCGGCCCATTTCAAGCGCTGTGTGTCACCGATTTTTTCGGACAGGTAATCAGGGTGATAATCGGCATTGGTCAGGCGTGGCTTTGGTGCAGATTCGTGGCGAAAATTCGGATCTTCGTTGAAATACTGCTGCATCAGGGGGCGGTAGTTTAAGTATTCGAACCAGCGGCACCGATATGACATTGTCGCCTCTAACATTTCGGAACCGACCGTCAGCAAAACATCGCGCGGGGGCATGCAACCAAATTGGCTCTCGGTTTTGAAATCGGGAGTGATGGCGGGTTGGCTGTGATCGATGGATGTGGGGCGATCAACCTTGACGCCACGCTTTTGCAACATGGATGCGAAATTATCCAACAGCTCGTTTGCGCGGTCGATGGTTTCTTGGGGGCGACGACCCCATGTGCCGCGCATATCGCTGTCTTCGGGGACTTTGGCGTCTAATGCGGGTTCTTGGGGTGGGATGTGGCAATCATCGGCACGGCCAACGATGACGTGCTTTAATGGATCCCATTCGTTCCAGCTGTTGACGGTTGTTTTATCTGGTGACCAAGTCATGCGCTCTCTCTGAAAATATCAGTTTGACAGAACCGTAGTTGATCATCCAATGCAACCTTATTTTGTTGCAACTCTTGCGGGTGAATGCCGTCTGAAATAAGAAGGGCGCGAACATTCCCTAAAGGATTTGAAATGACCCGTTTTTCTAAAGTTGCGATTTTGACGATTTGCACTGCGCTTACGCCCCTTACGCCCGCCATGGCGGACGCTGAAACGACCGCTGTTATGGAAGAGTTGTTTGAGGTGATGTGGGCGACTGCTGGTGTAGCAGAAGTTGGTAACAAAGATGATGCCAACCGCCTGACGCGGTGGTCAGATGTAGTGATTTCAGATGCGGCAGAAGGTGCGCCAACCATAAATTTGCCATGGATCGAAGTGTCCAAGAATTTGTTCGGCGGGTATACCGTAACGATGGCACCACAAATTGATATCACGGGCAAGTTGCCAGAAGAGACGGGCGAATTTTCTGGTACAATCCGTCACAGTGGTTTTGAAGTCGACGTCAAAGGAACTGCGATGGCACGTACCTTTGAATGGACTTTCGGGTCGGTGGATGTCGACATAAAAATGGGCGATATCGCTGACATGACCATGACTCTGCGCGATGGAAATGCGCAGACGGAGTTGGCCAAGGGTGTTATGACGGGCGCGTTTGATTATCCCGCTTTTGACATCAACTATAAAATTAATATCGAAGGTCAAAATACCGACACACAGATGTCACTTAGCGGAATGAAAGGCACCTATCGTTATCCCGTATTGAAGGGCAATGATCTGAATTCATGGCAGGCAATATGGAGCGCGGGCGCGGATTTTTATGTGGATTATGTGGCGGACGGGATGACGGCAAAAATGGCCGCTGCGTCACCGATGGGGCCTGTAAATGTGGAAACATCAGGCGGTGCGATGGCGGGTCGCATGGCCGCCAGGGACGGCACAATGTCGTCGGCGGGCACGTTAGAGACATTGGTTTACAACGTATCAGCGGCGGGCATGCCGCCGATGAAAGTGACAATTGATAAAACCGAAAGTTTGATGGCGTTTCCGCTGGATAATGTGGATAACGCTAAGCCCGCGCAGTTGAAAATGGCTTTGAATGGTTTGGAATTGGATCCGGCGATCTGGGCGATGTTTGATCCTCAGGGATTGTTGCCCCAAGACAAAGCGAATTTGGAAATTGATCTGTCTGGTGATGTGAAGTGGGCACAGAAAATCGCGGATTTCGATCCCAAAACCATGGCTACAAGACTGCCCGTGCAGTTTGAAAATGTGAAGGTTACGGCGCTGAACCTGAACGCGCTGGGTGCGACAGTGACAACGACGGGTGCGTTTGACATTAACAGCGCAAAATTCCCACCGACCGCGTCGGGCACAGCTGATGTGTCCATCCAAGGTGCGAACACGCTGATGGACAACCTGACCAAGGCGGGATTGTTGCCCGCCCAAAACGCGATGATGGCCAAGGGTATGATGGGCGTATTTTTCAAACAAGGTGGTGAAGGTTTGGATCATTTCGTCAGCCAGATTTTAATCGCGCCAGATGGCAGTATTTCCGCAAACGGTTTCCCGTTGAAATAGGACGCGCCAATGACCCAAGACCTGAACCAAATTGCACACCAATTGTTAGACATTGCCAAACGTGCAGGTGCGCATGCTGCCGATGTCTTGGTGGTGGATGGCACGGCCGTATCCATTGATGTGCGTGCCGGTGTGTTGGAACATGCAGAACGCGCCGAAGGTGTGGATATTGGTCTGCGCGTGATCCAAGGGGATCGACAGGCATCCGTGTCCGCATCGGATGTCAGCGCCGACGTGATGGAACAAATGGCACAGCGATGCATCGCCATGGCCAACGAAGCTCCGCGTGATCCGCATTGCGGATTGGCCGAGACGGATAAATTGGTGACTAATTGGGACGTCGATGCATTGGAATTATACGACCCAGCCACTGCGCCGACATCCGATGAATTGCAAGACATCGCCATGCGCACCGAAGCGGCGGCGTTGCGTGTGGATGGCGTCGCCAAGGCGCAGGGCGCATCATCAATGCTCAGCGATGTATCGGTACATTTAGCGACCAGCAATGGTTTCGCGGGCGGGTATCGACGCACATCACATTCGGTTTCCTGCGTTGCGATTTCAGGCGACGGATTGGACATGGAACGCGATTGGTATGGCGACAGCCGAAGCCATTACAGTGATGTTTTGAACGCCCAAGAGATTGGCAGATTGGCAGGCGAACGCGCTGTCGCACGCAGTGGCGCAGGCCGCCCCCCAACCGGAAGTTTTCCTGTGTTATTCGATGAACGTGTGTCATCCAGCCTGATCGGGCATCTGGTTGGGGCGATAAACGGATCATCTATTGTGCGCGGCTCCAGCTGGGCCAAGGATAAGTTGGGTGAACAGATATTGCCCAAGGGTATGAGTTTGCGCGAGGATCCGACGCGCAAATACGTGGGGGGATCAAAACCCTTTGACGGCGAAGGATTACCCGTCGTGTCGCGCGATGTGATCAAAGATGGCGTATTGCAAGGATGGACGTTGGACCTGTCGACTGCACGCCAATTGAACATGAGCAGCACCGGAAACGCCGCACGCGGTGTGGGATCGCCACCATCACCCAGCACTGGAAACCTAGAATTGACGCCCGGAATATATAGCCGTGATGAACTGATTGCGCAAATGGGCACAGGTTTGATCATTACATCGATGATTGGATCGACCATTAACCCCAATACAGGTGATTATTCACGCGGTGCGGCAGGTTTGTGGGTTGAAAACGGCCAAATTCTTGGACCAGTCAATGAATGCACTGTGGCAGGTAACCTGTTGAACATGTTGAAATATATGATTGCCGCAAATGATGGACGTACTCATCTGTCCCGCGTTATTCCTAGTTTGTTGGTGGAAGGGTTGACCATTGCCGGAAAGTGATCTGAAACTGATCCACGCGGCCGCTTTGGAGGCGGGAGTAATCGCGATGTTGTATTACCGCAATAACCCTAAGCAATGGAGCAAAAGCGGTGGCCACGGCCTAGTCAGCGAAGCAGATTTGGCCATTGATGAGATGCTGTTGGCACAATTTTCGAAAGCGCGGCCTGACTATGCAATTTTATCCGAAGAGACCGAAGATGATCCAAAGCGTTTACAATCGGACGCGGTTTTCATCATTGACCCCATCGATGGGACGCGGTCGTTTCTGAATGGGAATGAGAATTTTTCAACCTCTATCGCCATTGCGCGTGGTGGTGTTGTGACCGAAGCGGTGGTGCATTTACCCGCCAAAGGTTTGACCTTTAGTGCGCGCCAAGGTGCGGGTGCTTTTTTGAATGGGAAGCCAATCCATGTAGGGGATCGCGCGGAGTTAAGGGGTGCACGGATTTTGGCGTCTGGCTCGCAAACTCGCGCCGATTTGTGGCGCAATGGTTCCCCGCCGATCGAGCGCCATTTTCGATCTTCACTGGCGTATCGATTGTGTTTGGTTGCACAAGGACGGTTTGACGGCATGATGACTTTGCGTCCCACATGGGAATGGGATGTGGCGGCCGGTCATCTGATTTGTTGCGAGGCTGGCGCATCTGTAAAAAACCAAAATGGATCGCACCCCACATATAATTCTGCAAGCGCCAGAATGAATGGTATGATCGCGGCAAACGACACATTGATGGACGCATTTTTTACTTATCTTTAAGGCGTTGCCAATCAATCAATGAGCGCGTATTTTTAGCAAAAAAGGATCACACATGACACAGCGACTTCATCTGGTTTTTGGCGGCGAATTGAAAGACCCATCGACCAAGGAATTCCGCGATTGCGATAATATCGATTTGGTCGGCATTTTTCCAAATTACGAAGCAGCGTATAATGCGTGGAAAGCAAAAGCACACGAAACTGTGGACAATGCGCATGCGCGCTATTTCATCGCCCACCTACACCGTTTGCGCGACGAAGCAGAGCCAGCCAGCGCAACAGAAGAGCTGGGCTAGGGCAATTATGCGCCCCAGTTTTGGTCTGACAGCGAATTACATTTGGGCTTGGTTGAAGCAACCTATCGTCAAGGCCAAATTGCTGAGCCAGTTAGAGCGCGGTGACATTCATGCCG
This sequence comes from uncultured Rhodobacterales bacterium, assembly GCA_963976255.1. GTDB lineage: Bacteria > Pseudomonadota > Alphaproteobacteria > Rhodobacterales > Rhodobacteraceae > Amylibacter. Next base: position 114,442 of record CAXBJO010000005.1, on the reverse strand, counting down.
AATTGGTAGATCAGTTAATTGGTGCAAATTTTTTAATGCGCGACGATAGAACGCTGATCTGGTTGCACGCCACAACACTGGCGCAAGCCGAGAGCTTTGGCGAAGTGGTGGCGCATTTTCAAGACAATGAAAACGTGACGTTTTTGTGGACAACCGAAGAAGACGACATTGACGGCGTGTTTAATTTTCCAGGCAAACACCAACATATTCCATTGGATCACCCCACATTTGTAACTAAGTTTTTGCAAAAATGGCGCCCCGATGCATTGGTCTGGTTGTCGGAATCTATACATCCGATTTTGCTACGCAGTGTTGCGCGCGCAAAAATTCCAGCGATCTATGCGAATGCGGGATTAAGCCGTGCAAAGGCACGGCGGTTTTTATGGTTTCCAAAATTTATTAGCCTATATTTAGCGTGTTTTGACCGCATATTGGCAAAGACGGACGAGTCGGCAAACCGACTGCGTCGCGCACATGTGCCGCGTGATCGCCTAGAAGTGTTGGGCGTGATGCACGCTGGTGCGCGCGCCTTGCCGCACGACGAAATGGAACGCGCAAAATTGGCGGGGCAGTTGAACAATCGACCGATATGGTTGGCGGCGCATGTTGATCAGGGCGAGGTGGCAACCTTGGGGCGGACGCAACGCCGTGTGTCGCGCGTGGCGCAGGGCTTGATGTTGATTTTGAATATGGCAAACAAAGCACAAGCAGATTCCGCGGTTGTCAGATTGACCGCACTGGGTTTGCGCATTGCGGTACAAGAAGACAATCCAATGCCGACGGCTGATGTCGATATTTTTATAACCCATGGTGATTCCGCATTGGGTGTTTATTATCGTTTGGCTCCGGTTTGTTTTCTGGGACAATCATTGGTGCCTTCAGGGGGTTACGATCCGTTCGAGGCTGCGGCGCTTGGATCTGCGATTCTACATGGGCCATACACTCAAACATACCAAAGTAGTTATGACAGATTGGCGGATGCTAATGCGACGCGGTTGGTTGAAAACTCGGAAATGTTATCGCAAGCATTGTCCGACACATTATCGCCGGATCGTGCCGCCGAAATGGCGCATGCCGCATGGGAAGTTTGTTCGGCAGGTGCCGAAGTGAATGATCGGGTTATCGAATTATTGGATGGCTATTTTGACAAAGAGGTGAGCGATGCAGCCGCCTAGGTTTTGGCAAAGATCCCACAGTGTTGCGGCGATTTGTTTGACGCCCTTGTCGTGGATGTACGGCGCGGCGACAGCATTAAAATTGCGCCGTGGCGCACGTTTGCGCATGGATGTCCCTGTGATTTGTGTGGGCAATATCAACATGGGCGGTACTGGGAAAACCCCGACAGTGATTGATCTGGTGACGCGCCTAACCGCAATGGGAAAAAATCCCACCGTGATATCGCGTGGGTATGGTGGATCAATGACGGGGCCAGTGATGGTGACGTCGGAACACACTGCGGATGATGTGGGCGACGAGCCCGTTTTGTTATCTGGGTTTGGTGCCGTTTGTGTGTCGCGCGATCGGGCAATGGGCGCAAAGGTTGCGATTGCACAGGGCGCTGATGTCATTATCTTGGACGACGGACTGCAAAATCCTGCTCTTGAATATGATCTGACCATTACCGTGGTTGATCGCGCGGTGGGGTTTGGCAATGGCCGCGTTTTCCCTGCGGGGCCGTTACGCGAACTGGTATCACGCGGTTTGGCGCGTACGGACATCGTTTTGGCGATTGGGTCAGCTGGCAGCGTGCGCGCAGACGGCCTGCCATTGTTGACGGGTATATTGGAACCCTTGCAGACGGGTATGGATTGGAAGGGTATGTATGCATATGCTTTTGCTGGGATTGGACGTCCCGAAAAATTTTTCAATACTTTGCGTGGCTTAGGTGCCAAAGTTGTCGCAACTCGTGAATTTGGCGATCATCAAAAAATTCCCTTGGCGATACTGAAACGCTTAGAAACCGATGCTTGGGCCAAAGGGGCACAATTGGTGACGACCGAAAAGGATGCGGCGCGATTACCCGTTGAATGGCAGGTGAAAGTTTTGACCCTGCCCGTGCGCTTAGTGATTGATGATGACACGGAATTGGTACGGTGTTTGCAGGCGTTATTTTAAAAACTTTGCGTTCGATGATCCAAGATTGGGCGAAGGACGGTTGAAATTCATTTCCATATCCGAAAAAACGATCGGATTGCGCACGGTTGGCACACCGTCAGCATCGACTTGCATTCCGCGATGGATAACTTGGGGGTCGTTAAACACCTCGCCTATCGTGTTTATGGGCCCTGCAGGGACGCCGCGAGATTCGCATTCGGACAGTAATTGCGCCTTGGTCAGCTGTTTTGTTTGGATTTCAATCAAATCCAGCAAGGCCAGGCGATTCTCGATACGTTTAGGATTGGTTATGAACCGTGGGTCGTTTGCCCAATCCGCATCAAATATTGTGGCGAATTTTTGGAACTGCCCGTCATTACCAACCGCCAAAATGATATGGCCATCGTGGGTTTCTACCACGCAATAGGGAACGATGTTGGGGTGGTCGTTGCCCTTGCGATTTGGGGCGGTGCCTGTGGCCAGATAATTCATCGCTTGGTTCGCGGTCACGGCGGTGGCGACATCCAACAAGGACATATCAATGTGTTGGCCGTGCGATGTGTCTTGGCGCGTGCGCAAGGCGGCCTGAATTGCGATCACGGCATACAGCCCTGTGAACACATCGACCACGGCAACCCCAACTTTTTGTGGCTGACGGTCAGGTTCGCCGGTGATGGACATTAATCCGGACATGCCCTGCATCAAAAAATCGTACCCGGCGCGTTTTGCATAGGGGCCTGATTGACCAAAACCAGTTATAGAACAATATATTAGAGACGGAAACTCATGTGATAAACTGTCGTAATCCAGCCCATATTTTGCCAAACCGCCAACTTTGAAGTTTTCGATCAGTATATCGGCCGAAGCGATCAATTGTTTTAATTGCTTCAGACCGATAGGTGTTTGAAAATCCAAGGAAACAGAGTGCTTACCACGGTTACAGCTGTGGAAATAAGCGGCATTAACCTCGCCGTCGGTTTCCACAAAGGGCGGCCCCCATGTGCGGGTGTCGTCCCCTGTAATGCTCTCGACCTTGATCACCTCGGCGCCTAAATCAGCCAATGTTTGCCCTGCCCAAGGGCCTGCCAAAATGCGCGCCAATTCAATGACACGTAAACCTTTGAGTGGAAGATCAGCCAATTATTTCAACGCCTTATCAAGCCTAGCGGACAGATCCGCAAAAGATAGGTTTCCCAAATTCTCGCCGTTTAATACGAAGGATGGTGTGGAGTTTACCCCCGCCGCTTGTGTGTCTGTTTGGAATTTCGCGACCATTGCCTTCGCCATATCTTGGTTTTGAAGGCACGCCTCCATTTCAGCGTCCTCTAGTCCCGCAATGCGACCAATTTTGTAAAGGTTTTGTGCAATTTCCGCGCCGCCCGCGCCTTGAGTCCATTCACGTTGGCGTTCGTACAACATCTTTGTAATACCAAAGTAACGTGCGTCACCAGCACAGCGTGCAATCATTGCGGCCCATAGACCTGGGCCGTCAAAGAAAACTTCACGATAGACCATTTTCACCTTGCCGGTGTCGATATAGTCGCGACGAATTGATGGAAAAACATTTTCGTGGAAGGTGGCGCAGTGTGGACAGGTGAATGATGCGTATTCATAAAGCGTGACAGGTGCGTCATCGGCACCTAAGATCATATCGGGGACAACGATTTGGGTCGCATCTTGGGCGAAAGTTGGTGTTGCAATACTGATGGCACTTGCGCCTACTAGAGCAGTGAATGTTCTGCGATCCATTTTATTCGTCCTTATTTTGTTTGCTTAAAATATTTTCACCCAAACGCGCCAGAGCGTCCTGTAAGGTGCTATCTGATACGTCTTTGACCGAAATTTCAATGTCTTTTCTTTGGGCATCAGACAGAGGTTTTGGTGGCTTTTTGTGATCAAACGCTGCGTCTGCTTCACCAAACCCAGTTGGCGCAGTTTGGGTGATCTTAATGTGACTGATGGCGTTATAGCCGTAAACGGCGTTCACTTTTTGCATGATTTGAGGCAGTTGCATTTGCAACATTGGCGCGTTGGCACCCGTGCTTAATACTGTCAGCGTCGCACCAAAGCCTTGCTTGTTATATCCCACCTTGATCGGACGGCACAGTTTCGCGATGGCAGGGCCCGCAATATCGACCCAGTTGGTCAACAGGCGTGTTTGAGCAAAGCCGCGCGTTTCCGATGCGCCGCGAATACGAGATTTCAATAACCCACCTGTTTGCAAAAATCCCCGCGATTTGCGTTTCATTGTTTCCAATTCCTGTGACCCATCTATGGTATAGCAGATTCTTTGCAGGGGGATATGGGTTGCAGAACAATTCGGTCAATTCGGCGAAATTGCTGTCATGGTATGATGCACATGCGCGGGTTATGCCATGGCGTGTGTCCCCACGTGACCGTCGTTCGGGCGTGTTAACTGACCCATATCGCGTGTGGCTGTCCGAGGTGATGTTGCAGCAAACCACCGTGGCAGTAGTAAAGGATTATTTCATTAAATTCATAGCGTTATGGCCGACAGTTCACGATTTAGCAACGGCCGAGGATGACGCGGTTATGGCAGCCTGGGCTGGTTTGGGATACTATGCCCGGGCTCGAAATTTGTTGAAATGTGCGCGGATGGTATCAGGTGAACTTAATGGTGTTTTTCCGCAAACCGAAAAAGAGTTACTAAAATTACCCGGCATTGGACCGTACACTGCGGCAGCGGTTGTGAGCATTGCGTTCGATGTGCAAGCCACTGTTTTAGATGGAAATATTGAACGTGTAATGTCCCGTGTCCACGCGGTAATGGAACCGCTGCCTGCGTCCAAAGAGATACTGCGCGGACTTGCGGCGGCTTTGACGCCCGTGAAACGTGCAGGGGATTATGCGCAGGCGGTGATGGATTTAGGCGCAACGGTTTGCACGCCACGATCACCCAATTGCGAAATTTGCCCGTGGCAGGGTGGTTGCGCGGCACATGCACAGGGAATTGCGGCCGAGTTGCCCAAAAAGATACGAAAGGCAAAAATCCCTACCCGTGTTGGTGTTGTTTATCTGGCGAAAAACGAAACCCAAGTACTGCTGGAACGCCGCCCAGACAAGGGTTTGTTGGGTGGAATGTTGGGATGGCCCGGTGGTGCGTGGGCCGTGGATCAGGTATCGCATACACCGCCAATAAATGCCGATTGGGTGACCTTGAACACCTCAGTTCGCCACACATTCACGCATTTTCATCTTGAGCTGACTGTGATGATCGCAAGTGACGTGACGGGAATTCCACAAACGGGAAAATTTCATGATATTGCAACGTTCAGACCAGATGACCTGCCGACTGTGATGCGTAAGGTTTGGGATATTGCAAATCGCACGCCAAAGGATGATACCTAGGACATGAAAAACCTTAAGAATATAAGTTTACTTCGTAATGCTTTGCCGTTTTGGCTGTCGTTGACAACGTTGCCCGTTATTATTTTCGCCGCTTATATGGGTGGTGCGTGGCTGTGGCTGAGCATCATTCATGCGTGGGTATTGATAGGTGCGTGGGATGCGTTCGAGGGTGTAAACCATGAAAATCCTGAAACCGATGTTTCGGATGAAAATCTGTTTTGGTATCGCATGATTACGATCATTTGGTTCCCCATTCAATTCGTGATGATCTACGGCTTGATCTATTTTGTGGTGCGTTCGGATTACGCGGTTTGGGAAATGATTTTGCTGATGTTCTCGGCTGGGATTTTGTCGGGCAGTATCGGTATTGTTTATGCCCATGAATTGATGCACCAAAAGCCAAAATTTGAACGTCATTTGGGTGATTTATTGATGGCGATGGCGCTGTATGGGCATTTTCGATCCGAACATTTGTTGGTGCATCACCGGTACGTTGGCACACCGCGCGATCCTGTGACAGCACGTTACAACGAAGGGTTTCATCGATTTTTTCCCCGTGTTCTGATTGGTAGTTTTAAATCCGCATGGGCCGCAGAAAAGGCAATGTTGGCGCGCAAGGGATTGCCACCGTTTTACAGATCAAATCCGTTTTGGAAGTATATGATATTGCAAGCAATATTTCTTTTACTTGCGGTATGGGTTGGCGGCTTGCTGGGTCTTGGGCTGTACTTGGTTCAGGCATACAGCGCCGTAGCGCAGTTGGAATTAGTGAACTATGTTGAACATTATGGACTGACGCGTGAACACCTTGGCAACGGTAAATATGAACATTGTAAACCGCATCATTCATGGAATTCGGCGCATCGGGTTACGAACTATTTCCTGATCAATTTACAGCGCCATTCGGATCATCACTATAAACCTGATCGCCGCTTTCCATTGTTGCAAACCTACGGCGCAGATGATGCGCCGCAGTTGCCGATTGGTTATCCTGCCATGACAGCAATGGCGCTGATTCCACCATTGTGGCGACGGCGCATGAATCCACGAGTACGTTCATGGCGCAAACAGTTTTATCCACAAATCACGGATTGGCAGGATTACAATAAGGCGACGAACCCTATGCCGCGTTAACGGCGGGTATGGGCAGGTGGCCTGTTTTCACATAAATCAAGCATCCCTCGTCTGAATAAGGTTTGTGCTCGGACATGTGTGGACTGCGAATCCATGTGCCCGCAGGATAGATTCCGTGCTCATCAGCAAATGTGCCTTCAATCACAAACACCTCTTCGCCACCCCAATGGCGGTGCGGGTTGAATTTTGTGCCCGCGGCCCAACGTACCAAGGCAACATTTTCGCCCTCGACACTGTGTAGTGGCAGGACAGATAATCCATCAACCATGCCAGGGCGAAAGGTTTCTTCGTTGGTTTTGATGTGTTTTTGTTCGCGGTCATCATCATCGAATTGATGCAGTTTGACCAAAATTGTACTGCCCTGAACGGTGTGTGGCTTATGGGATGTGCCAATCGGATTGCGCACGTACGACCCTGCGGGGTAATCGCCACTTTCGTCGCTAAACACACCATCCAAAACCAAAAACTCTTCGCCGCCGTCATGGATGTGCGCATCGAAATAGCTGTTTGGTGCAAAGCGGACAATGGTTGTGGCGCGCGCCACCTCGTCGCCGATACGATCCAACATCATTCGATCCACACCATTGGCGGGGGATGCAACCCAATCATAATCTTCTGGGCGGACAACGACACGTTTGGAAAAATCAGAGCGTAACTTCATCTGGGAAATCCTGCATGTTTTGCGGATCACATTAGGGATTGTTGAAGCCGAGGCAAGGCGCGGCGATGCATGATCACGCAATTGTTTGGTCAAAAAAAACCCCGTCACAAAGGACGGGGCAAGTTGGCAAGTTTAGGACGAGCAGCCCTAAACGGCGGTAACTTTGGGCACAGCTGTACCGTTTGGTCAGGGGCGATTGCCGCCCGAAACCAAAGTTTCTATAAGGCCATTTCGGCGCGAATTTTCTTGCGAAGCATGTCGATTGGAATGGCTTCACCACGTTTTTTGAAACACCAGTATGTCCAACCATTACAACTGGGCGCGCCCTCAAGTGCGGCGCCAACCTGATGGATTGATCCACGTTGATCGTGCGCGATCAATGTACCATCGGCGCGGATTTTTGCGCTGTGACGACCATTTAAAGAATATAATTGATCTCCTGGATTCAACATGCCGCGCTCCACAACTTGGCCAAATGGCACGCGGGGCTCGGCACGTTTTGATGTGGATACTTTCAGGCTCTCTGCATCAAACTGACGGATGCCTTTGATACGTTTTACTGCAACTTTGCGATATGCTTCTTCGCGCTCGATCCCGATGAAATCACGGCCGAGCTTTTTCGCAACAGCGCCTGTGGTACCAGAGCCAAAGAAGGGATCAAGGATCACATCACCCGCGTTTGTGGAGCCCACGATTATGCGGTGCAGTAATGATTCTGGTTTTTGTGTCGGGTGTGCCTTGTCGCCATTTTCGTCTTTGATCCGTTCATGGCCGTTACAAATCGGCAGGAACCAATCGGACCGCATTTGCACACCATCATTCAACGCTTTCAGCGCTTCATAATTAAATGTCGGTTTTGATTTTTCGGATTTACCCGCCCAAATCATGGTTTCATGGGCATTGGTTAAACGCACACCGCGAAAATTTGGCATCGGGTTTGATTTACGCCAGATAACGTCGTTCAAAATCCAGAAACCTGCATCTTGTAACGCTGTCCCAACGCGGAAAATGTTGTGGTATGATCCGATGACCCATAACGCGCCATTTGGCTTTAGAATGCGGCGTGCGGCCTTAAGCCACTCACGGCTGAATTTGTCATACACTGCGAAGCTGTCGAATTGATCCCAATCATCGTCCACCGCATCCACTTTGGAATTGTCGGGACGGTGCAAATCACCCTTCAGCTGAAGGTTATAAGGCGGATCAGCAAAGATCAGATCGATAGAATTTTCGGGCAATGAATTCATCACCTCGATACAATCACCATCAAGAATTTTGTTCAGCGGCAACGTTGTGCCGCCTGCTGTTTTTGTTGTGTTTACCATATCTGCCTCGTAATGCGCATTTTGCGTCGTTACGGCCAAAATGATTCAAACATGATTCGGGGTCAATATATTACTTGAAATCAGCTACTTAGCGTTTGAAGAAGAATACAAGATATTGTGTATGGGTTTGAACGAACGTCTATGGTGAGGGGTCACCCCATGATTTAGCAGTCCCAACTGATGCATTTTTGTCCCATAGCCAGCATTTGTTTCCCACCCGTACCCAGGATGTAGTTTGGACAAATCCAACATTAATCGGTCGCGGGTCACTTTGGCGATGATGGATGCGGCAGCGATGGACACAGATTTGCCATCACCTTTGATGATTGCGCTGGCGGGGGCGGTCAGGTTCGGTGGAATTTTGTTGCCATCGATCAATATGTGATCGGGCATTGGTAATGCGGCCACGGCGCGTTCCATGGCGCGAAAGGTTGCTTGTAGGATATTGATGCGATCAATTTCATCAACCTCTACATGGATCAGGGACACATGAGCGTTGTCGATAATCAGATCGTACAAGGCTTCGCGGCGCCCCGCCGTCAGCTTTTTGGAATCGTCCAGTCCGTGGGGAATGTTATTGGGATCTAAGATCACAGCACATGCGGTCACGGGCCCCGCCCATGGGCCGCGCCCCACCTCGTCCACGCCTGCGATAATTTGGGTGCCCTGATTTATCAGCGCCTGTTCAATCTCAAAATTTGCCATACGGCTTATTTACGGGGGAACGGGCGGCAAAGGAAGGGGCGATCAAATGACCGCCCTGCAAAATTATACCAAGTTTGGGCGACGGGTCAGGGATCGCCATTTGCGGTGGCTGACAACCCCATCATTGCTGACGCGGTATCCCATTTTGCGCAAACACCGTTCGGAAAAGGCCTTAATGTTCTTTCCGTTTCGCTTTCTGATTGTGCGCTCGCACCGATCGGGCATTGGCAATTTTTCTGCACGCACGTTCGGGCTGCGATGTTTTGGTGCCGGTTTACGATCGCGATCATAAATCAAGTCGCGGTCATTGCGGTGATACCATTCCAAGTCCGCCCGACTCTGGTGGGTTTGCCAGCGCCCATCGCGGTGTTGATGGCGTACGGATGTGTCACGTGGATATTTGCGATACTTACGTGGGGCGACGGTTGCTGCCTGCTCTGCGCGATCCTTTTTGCGATCGATGATTTCATTGATGACCAATCCACCTGCCAAGATCGCCAACAGGGTATTCAGCTCTTTGTTCTGTTTGGCATTAGCGGGGGCATTAATGGCGGTGGTTGCGATTGCGACGGTCACGATGCCTGCGGCAAGTTTATTGAGTTTCATGTTCAAATCCTTTCGGTGCGAGCCAGTATGGCGTTTGCATAAGATGAATTTGGGCTGAAACCTGTTTGTCAGGCAATGACGCGGGCGTGTTATTGGATATCACACGGTTTGGGTGTGTTTGATATTGAATAACATGGGGTAAGGGATCAGATTGATTGCATGACATATATACAGAAAACGATTGTGACTGCCTTTTTCATCGCGCTGCCCAGCTTGGCATCGGCGGAATGTTATGCAGATTACAAAGCAAAACAAACAAGCGGCGATTTACGTCTGCATTATGGTATCGTGGAATTGCCCGATGCGATTTGTGGCGATAAGAATGCAATGAACGCACAAATTCAGGGACGCATTGGCGGTGACGGGTGGAAACTGTTACGTGTCATGTCGACCTTTGGTGCGGATCAATTGAACAATAAACAGGCGGATGCTGGTGAATACTTCCTTCGATACTAAACGACGATCATTGGTAATTTACGGCAGTGTCACAGTGTTGGGACTGTTGTTGATTGGCAGCATTTTGTTGTTTATCAACCTGCCCGACGCCAATGCGTTCAATGATCGCGTGGAACAGATTTTCACGCAAAACGATGCGCTAACCACGACCGAAAATGTAAAGTTGTTGGAAGTGTTGGCGCAATCTGGCACCGCGTTTGCCGATGTGCTGAGCAGTTACCGCGTGATCCTGTTCATTCTGTTGGTGTTGACATCATCGCTGTTGTTATCCGCATTTTATTTCTTGCTGACGAACCATGGGTTGCAACAACAGATGGGTGAAATGACGCGCTCTGGCTTGATCGTGAATTCATTGGTTGTGAACCGCGAGGAACAGATCGTGACGATCAACGATATGGAATTCGAACTGACAAGTGCGATTTGTGAAACCCTGTCGGTGTTATGCGAGGCGCGTTTGGATGATGATGTTTTGACAGGTGCGGAATTGGAATCGATGATTTCAGGCAAGCCAACCATCGAGGTGGACGAAGCATCGGGCGCGACACGCATCAAACGGTTGCGGGATCATTTGGGTAATCAGATGATCAGCCATTTGTTGGTGAAAAATATCTCGCGTAAGGGGTATATGCTGGCGGTTGATAAGGACGTTATTAAGATGCTTTGACCCCGCTTTTTGAGGTGTCCCCATGGGGACATGGGGTCAAGCTACTGTTTTTAATAATTTAAAGTGTTAACGGCGTTATTACGCACCTGCGCAAAGCAGCGAGAGAAGATCATCGGCTGATTGTTCATTCTGCATTGTCCAAACCAATTCTTTGATGCGGTTGAAGTCCGCCGTTAGGCCACTGTCACGGGTTAGGTCATCATACTTTGCGTTCAATGTTTCATCCGTTGGGGGATTATCCCAATCGCCCTGCGCGGTGGTATCGGAGGAGATGAAACTTTGCCCATCTTTCAATGTTATGATCGCACGCGCCCAACGTTCGGCGGGGAAGCGGGCATTGAATGTGTCGTCCTCACGCATCACAATTTTATCCATCAACGCCAAAGTTGCAGGATCGGTCAGGCCCGCGCCCGTTACTTGGCGTGGGCCAAGGCTGTCGTGTACAAGGTATGCGGCAACCGAAAATGGTAGATTGTATTGCGCCTCGTCCGAGGCTGTTGGTTTGCCGACGGCCAAGCGTTTACCCTCGTGGAAGGTTTCAATGGATAGGCTTTGAATGTCATCTGCATTGAAACCATGTTCGCGTTTTAATGCCGCCGCCGCCTCGACGGCGGGTTGGGCCCAGCGACATACGGGGTAGAGTTTGAAATACTGGCCCATCATGTGCCACTTTTCATTCAAGTCGTCGAAATATTCTGTTTCTTCGACGCTGATTGCTGGTGCGCCCGTGAAACCCGATTGCGCCAGATACGCGGCGGATACTCCCGCCATCGCACCCCAACCTGAACCATCTTTCAACATTGTCGGTGCATCAATGAGGCGCATCATTTGGCTGCGGGGGCCGTGGTATTCGGCAATGCCGATGGCGTGACGAAATTGCGTTTCGTTCATGTCCATCAATCGTGCGCCCATTGCAGCAGCGGCGATGGCAACCCATGCGCCAGAGGTGTGGTAATCGGGTGCGGTGGCGTGAAGGGAGATGCCAGCGCGAATGGCAATTTCGTATCCAATGACCAATGTGGTTAGGAATTCTGTTCCCGTTACGGTTAAACCCTGGGCTTGAATGATTGCGACTAAGGCAGGTAATACGCCGCAACCCGCGTGCCCCTTGGTTAAAACATGGCCATCATGGGCGTCCATGCTGTCGATTGTCATGCCATTGGCCATTGCGGCACCGGCGGGGGAGACAAGACGTCCATCGAAAAACAAGGCCGATTTTCCACCGCCAAACATCATGGCGGCGTGGCTGTTTATAAGATCAGCAGTGGGGGTTGTGCGCCCTGCAGCGGCGACGCCGATCAAGTCCAACAAGCATCGTTTTGATTGATGTTGAACGTCTTTTGGTATCGCCTCCCATGTCAGATTTTTGCAAAAATCAAAAACTGATGTCGACATGGAAGGCTCCGTTGTTATTTGGCCTTGGCCGGTTTCTTTTTGGCGGCTGGTTTCTTCTTCGCCACCTTCTTCTTGGTCTGTGTGATCACAGGTTCCATCGCATCCAGAATGCTGGCTGACAGGTGACATTTCATTTCATGCCCGCCTGCCAATGTGCGCATTGGCGGCACCTCGGTGTCACATAATCCACCTGCGACCTGATCCTTGTAGCGACAGCGCGTTTGGAATGGGCAACCAGATGGCGGGTTCATCGCCGATGGAATATCGCCATCCAAAACCACCCGCTTTTTCACGATGCTTGTGTCTGCGATTGGCACGGCTGATAACAATGCTTCTGTGTATGGATGATACGGCGGGGAAAAGATTTGTTCGGTCGTTCCCATTTCCACAACATGACCCAAATACATCACCATGACGCGATCCGACAAGTAACGCACAATCGACAAGTCGTGGCTGATGAATAACAACGTCGTTTTGTTTTCACGTTGAATTTCCATCAACAAATCCGTCACCGCCGCCTGTACCGAAACGTCCAGCGCCGAAACGGGTTCATCCGCCACAACGATCTGTGCATCACCCGCAAAGGCGCGCGCGATACCCACACGTTGTTTTTGACCACCCGACAATTGGCGCGGCATCCGATCCGCAAACTCACGCGGCAGTTTTACCAAATCCAACAGCCGCAACATGCGGTCGCGGCGCTCTGCTGGGCTGTTGCCCACACCGAAAATTTCCAAGGCGCGTATGATTTGTGATCCCACCGTCATGGCTGGGTTCAATGTATCAAACGGGTTTTGGAACACCATCTGAACGGACGACACGGTTTTCGTATCGCGATCCTGAATCATGGTGTTACCCACATCCTGTCCCAGCAATGTCACCGTGCCGTCTGTGGCAGTTTCCAACCCCATCAACACCTTGGCCAGTGTGGATTTACCGCAACCACTCTCGCCTACGATTGCCAATGTTTCGCTTTCGTGTGCTTCGAATGCGATGGTTTCGTTGGCCTTGACCACACGTTTTTCACCACCGCCGAATACCGCGTTTGCTGCAACTTCGTAGTATTTTTTCAGGTTGTCCACTTTCAACACTACTTCGCCTGACATCACCTTTTGGGTGTCATCGCCCGCGGCCAATTTGGCATCCCAGTCGATTTCGTCGAATTTTACACAGCGGCTGTGATGACGATCATTTTCTGCGAATGGTTTCATTTTCACATCACCAGAATCGCAACGCCCTGCCTCGAAATAATTACACCGTGGGCCAAAATTACACCCGTTTGGGCGTTCGTGCGGCAATGGGAAATTCCCTGGAATCGCCACCAGCGGGCTCTCGTTTTTATCGGCACCCGGTAATGGGATCGAGCGAAACAGCGCCTGTGTGTATGGATGACGCATTTTGTCAAACACGTCCTCGATTGATCCCGTTTCCACGGCTTCACCAGAATACATCACGCACAAGCGATCACAGGTATCCAAAACAAGGCCAAGGTTATGACTGATAAACAGCATTGATGTGCCGTATTTTTTGCCCAGATCCTTGACCAAATCAACGATGCCCGCTTCGACCGTTACATCCAACGCGGTTGTCGGTTCGTCCAAGATCAGCAGCGATGGTTTTGACATCAACGCCATCGCAATCACGATACGTTGTTGTTGACCGCCAGACAGCTGATGCGGGAATGAATTCATGATCCGTTTTGGGTCAGGCAAGCGTACAGATTCCACAACATCAATGGCCATATCATACGCGACCTGTTTAGAAGCGCCTTCGTGGATCATCGGCACTTCCATTAACTGTTTGCCGATTTTCATTGCTGGATTCAGGGATGCCATGGGTTCTTGATAAATCATCGCGATTTCGGAACCGCGCAATTCGCGCAGCTCTTTCTCGCCCATGGTTGTCAGTTCGCGCCCTTTGAATTTGATCGATCCAGCAACACATTTGCCGTTCACACCCAAATCCTGCATCACGCCCAAGGCAACGGTGGATTTACCGCATCCTGATTCACCCACCAATCCCATCGCCTCGCCGGGCATAACGGTGCAGGAAAAATCCATCACCGCAGGGATTTCAAATAATCGCGTAAAAAACGAAATCGAAAGGTTGGTAATCTCTAGGATCGGGCCATCATATGGTTCTTTCATGTCTCTCTCCTAGTCCTTCAAACTTTGTTCACGCAGACCATCGGCCAGCAGATTCAATCCCAACACAAGGCTCATCAATGACAGCGCAGGTGGCAGGGCGGGGTGGGCATAGATGGTCAACAATTTACGACCAGAGTTAATCGTCGTCCCCCAATCAGGGCTTTCGGATTCCAACCCCAGACCAAAGAAACCCAAGGTTCCCAAGAGGATGATTGTATACCCAATCCGCAAACAGAAATCGACGATCAGCGGGCCACGTGCGTTGGGCAGAATTTCCCACAACATGATATACCACGGCCCTTCGCCACGGGTTTGCGCGGCGGCCACATAATCGCGTGTTTGGATGTCCATCGCCAGACCCCGCACAATACGAAAAACAGTGGGCGAGTTTACGAACACAACGGATACGAACACGATCAGGATATTGGATTGCATGTAAACCAATCCCTTGGGGAAGGTTTGCCATGTGGCCTCAGATCCTGCGAATAGATTGCGCACAATGACCAGAGGATCCATATTGAATGCCGCGCCCAGATAAATCCAGCCGCCGATCATCAACGTCCAAAAGACGTATTTGTTACGTACTTTGGGTCGAATGTGAAACCGTGACTGCCACAGCAAAATCATGAACACGATCGGGATCAAGAACATCACCCCCGCCAAGAATAGTGGCAAACCCGTTGCGATAATTTCTGGTGTCACCAACAGATAAAACAACAAAATCACAGGGAAGGCCAAAATCATATTGGCCAAGAATGACAGAATTGTATCGATGCGTTTGCCAAAATATCCTGCTGGCAGACCCAATGTGATACCGACCATAAAGGCGAACAATGTGGCCAATGGTGCGATTTTCAATACGATGCGACTGCCTGCGATAACACGCGAAAATACATCACGCGCCAAATGATCGCCGCCCAATAAATACCATTGGTATTCGTCCACAGTTGCACCGCGCAACGGTGTGCCCGGCACCTTGTTTTTCATGCCAGACACCTGTCCCAGTGGATCATGCGTCATGATAAGATCGGCAAACAATGCGGTTAATACCCAAAAGAGTACCAACGCGAATCCGACCATGCCGATGGGGCTGTCGAACAATTTGCCATACAGCGCTGTTTTGCGTTTGGTTTTGATCGAGATCGCAAAGATCAGCACCATGCTAATCCAGACAATCCAAAAACGCGCGATAACGCCGGTGAAAATTTCAAAGCCTGATAAGGGTTCCATAAGACGTCCTCCTTAAGATACGCGGATGCGTGGGTTAAGGAAAGCATAGCCAATGTCGGAAATCAGCTGGGTCACCAGCACAACAACAACGGCTACAACGGAAACACCCAACAGAAGCTGAATATCGTTACCATCGGCGGCTTGGACCAATGACCAACCAAAACCTTTGTAGTTAAACAAGGTTTCAACGATCACCACGCCCGTTAACAGCCATGGAATTTGCAACATGATCACCGTGAAAGGTGCGATCAAGGCATTGCGCAATGCGTGTTTGAAAACGATTGTGCTAAATTTTACGCCTTTCAGGCGTGCGGTTCGGATATATTGTGCGGTCATCACCTCGGCCATGGATGCGCGTGTCATCCGCGCGATGTAGCCCATGCCGTACAATGCCAATGCCATCACCGGTAGGACGAAATTTGCGAATGTGATGTTATCCATCGCGGATGCAGACGAGCCTTTGACAATTGTGCGCCCGTCAATCCACCCCCAATCGGCAAATATCGGGGACAGGCCGACCTTG
Source organism: uncultured Rhodobacterales bacterium (assembly GCA_963976255.1). GTDB lineage: Bacteria > Pseudomonadota > Alphaproteobacteria > Rhodobacterales > Rhodobacteraceae > Amylibacter. The sequence goes on along the minus strand of CAXBJO010000005.1, from coordinate 98,133 downwards.
GATGATGCAAAAAGAACGATAAATATAACCCCTGATACATATTCAGGTGTCGCGGTGGTTGCGATTGCAAATGTGGATAATGTGCGGTCTGTACGCGACCCTTCGCGCATGCCCGCAACGACGCCCACGAACAGTGCCATGGGTACCATAACCATCAAAACGGCCAGCATCAGGTATGATGTCAAACCCAAGCGTTTGCCGATAATGGTTGAAACCTCTTCTTTGAATACAGAGGAGAATCCCATGTTGCCTTGCAGCAACCCACAAAACCGTGGCGCTTCTGCGGCAGGTATCGTGGGGCGCGAGCAGCGGGTATAAACATTCCCGTCGTCTGTTGTGACTCTTAATGACGGCAACACGCCGGCCCATTCCCCGTACTTTTTAAACAGGTTCTGGCTGTATCCGCGATTGTCCAGCCAAGAGGCCACTTGGTCGTCGGTCATACGGTTGTTTGCTTGTGTTTTGGCCAACTTTTCTAAATTCGGGAAAAGGTTGGTCAGAAAGAATACGATGAATGTCAAACATGCTGCGGTAATCAGCATGACGCCTATGCGCTTTAGGATAAACTGTCCCATGTCGTCCTTTGCTTAGATAAAAAAAGACCGCAAGTCATAAACTTGCGGTCTTTATGTTCAGTGAAAGTTAGGCTTTCTTCCAGCCCCACTTGTAGAACTGTGGCAGATACGCGATGTGCATGTCCGCGCCGAACAGTTCTGGCGTTGACTGACGATACAACGAGCGCCAATACGGCTGAATTGTTGCACCTTCGTCGATCATGATCTTTTCGATCTTCGCCATGACTTTGGAACGTTTGGTTGGATCGGCAATTGCGACCGCTTCGTCTAGCAATGAATCGAACTCAGCATTTGAGAATGCAGCTTCGTTCCATTTCACACCAGAACGCCACGCCAGACCCAAAACTTGAACACCCAATGGACGGTGGTTCCAGTTTGTGGATGAGAATGGGTATTTGACCCAATCATTCCAGAATGTTGAACCCGGCATAACCGTACGTTTCACCTTAATACCTGCGTCGCGCAATTGGCTTGCAACAGCATCTGTGGTGTCTTTGCGGTAACCCGCATCGATGGAAATCAGCTCATGCTCATAATCTTCCGCGCCAGCTTCTTTCATCAGGGCTAATGCGCCTGCTGGATCGAACACAGGTTTGCCGATGTCTGCATATTCTGGGTGTACTGGTGCAACCAAGTGGTTTTCCGCAGGGATACCACGATTGTCATTGCCCAATTCCAAGCAAACATTGTTATCCACAGCCATTGCCAAAGCACGGCGAACGCGCACGTCTTTGTAAATTTCTGCGTCTTGGTTTGGACGGATAACGATTGTTGAACCTGTAGCAACTTCTGATGTCTGCCAGCCCAAGCCTTCGATGATCTCAACGAATTCACCTGTGGTTTCCCACATTGTGTCAATTTCTTCGGCTTCAACGGCTGCAACCCATGATGCCGGCTCTGTGCCGTAATCGATGAATTCAATGCGATCCAAATAAGCACCAGTGCCTTCGCCCCACCATGCGTGATCTGTGTTGCGCACCAAAACAGCTTTCACACCAACTTCGTGTGATTCCAATGTGTATGGGCCTGTACCAACGGTGTTCGTTGTAACATTGTCGTTGTTTAGGCTGCTGTGTGTGATGGATGCTGGGTAATCGGCCATGCCAGGGATGATTGTGATGTCGGACGCTGAGCAATTCAATTGTACAGTGTAGTCATCGATAACTTGGATTGCGCCAACGATGGCTTTCTTGGTGTCTGGATCAACCAAAGAGTTCATGCGTGCGGCCATAGAGTTACCCTCTACTGTACCATCACACCAACCATCGATATTGCGTGCAACATCTGCGGCTGTGAAGTCGTCACCATTGTTCCATTTCACGCCTTTACGGACGTTCAATGTGTAAACTGTGGCGTCGTCATTTACTGACCAATCTTCCAACAAGCGTGGTTTAAACGAACCGTCGTTGTTGTACTCAACCAGATATTCCAGCCAACCGGCGGTGACCATTGCGATCTGAGTCCAATCGTATGTACGCGGATCTTTCAATGCGCGGACTTCCATCTGCATGCGTACTGTGCCGCCTTGCTGAAGTGCGACATCGCTGCCGGCTTGTGCTGGTGCAGCAGTGCCCAACATTGTGTATGCGGTTGCAGCTGTCGCGCCAAATGCGCTGGCTACTGTGATAAATTCGCGGCGATCAACTTCGCTGCCTTTGCGTGCATTTGCAGCGCTTTCAATCAGATGAGCAGGCAGTGCATCACCTTTGCGATTAAAGAATTTCATGTATTTCTCCCTATTAAGCAAACTTCGTTACTGAGTCTGTAGATCGACAGCCTAACGCGGAAGTTTGGATTTCAAAAGGATTATTCGACATTAAAAGTGTCGCAAACAGACTATTTCCACGGATGAAATTCTTATTTAGCCTGCGTGACAACAAAATGACGGCGTATAAATTTTTTGCGATTTTCTTTGAGGAACGTAATGTTGGCTGCATCCGTACGTAGGGACTGATGTGTTTAAGTGGATAAAATTGTGACAAACGGGAAAAAATATCACAGGTATTGGTTCAATGCTTTCTATTAATCCATTTAATTGTTAGCAGGAATGGGGATAAATTAGAGGGTAGATCATGTCATTATTGTCATCCAAGACGACGACACTGGGTATTATTAGTAGCCTATCCCTAAGTGTTAGCGCCATCGCATTGAATGCGGATAATATGACCCCATCTTTGAATGCGTATGGCACGACTGGTTTAATCGATATGCCAAGCGCCGAAAGCCAGCCAGATGCGGAATTTTCTACAACTTTGGGCGGGTTTGCAGGTGCTACACGTGGCACATTCACATTCCAAATCCTGCCGCGCTTATCTGGCGGCTTTCGTTACGCGAAAACTGGGTTTACCGACGGTGACGGTTCGCAATATGATCGTAGCTTTGATCTTCAGTATCGTTTGGTTGATGAGGGGGAATATATTCCTTCTGTTGCTGTTGGCTTGCGTGACTTTATGGGCACTGGCATTTATTCTGGCCAATACTTTGTCGCAACAAAAAAACTGACCTCAACGTTGAAAGTAACTGGTGGCCTTGGTTGGGGGCGGTTTTCAGACAGTAACCAAGTTCAAACCATTGATGCCATCGAGGGCGGCGAACCAGATCTGAAACAGCTATTCTCAGGTCCTATGGGTTTCTTTGGTGGGCTGGAATGGCAAACGCCAGTTAAGGGACTGCATGCCAAAATCGAATATTCCGCGGACCGTTATGTTTCTGAAAATACGATTTCTGTGAACAATACTTCCGCCGCGTTTGACCGTAAATCACCGATAAACGTCGGCCTTGAATACCAAATGCGAAACGGGTTCAAATTGGGTGCGTTTATCATGCATGGTTCGGAAATCGGCTTGTCGTTTTCGACGTCGCTTAATCCCAAACGCAATGTCGGTGTTGTTGATCGCGCACCGCGCAGAGTATCGGTTCGCACAGGTGTGATTGATCGTTCAACGGATTGGATGCAAACAGAGGGCATCAATGACAAAGCGCGCCAACAGTTAAACAAATTATTGAAAACAGATGGTATGACAGTCGAGGTGGTCAGCTTTGACGGCGCTACCGCAGAAGTGCGCGTGCGCAACAGTAAATACAAAGCTGTGCCACAGGCAATTGGTCGTGTCGCCCGTGCTATGACACGGGTGTTACCAGATTCCATTGAAACCTTTCGTGTGATTCCTGTTGATCGCGGAGTGCCGAGTGTTGCGATCACCATGCAGCGCCGCGACATCGAAGAACTAGAAAACCATCCAGACCAATCCGTCCTGATGGCACAGCGCGCCGATATCAGCGATGCGGAGCCTGCACCTGCGGGTACAAATCGCCCTTCCGACCTGTATCCGAAATTGAAATGGTCACTGGCGCCTTTTGCAAACATTACGTTGTTTGATTCACAAAACCCGTTGGATGCAGATATTGGCCTGCGTTTTGCGGCATCGTATGATATTGCGCCCGGCCTGTCGGTTTCAGGGTCTGTAAAAAAGAACCTTGTCGACAAGAGCGTTTCCGATAATGTTCAAAGCCCAACCGTTTTGTATCGTGTACGCACCGACAGCAATAAGTACCGTGAACAGGGTGATCCTGCATTGGAACGCTTGACTGCTGATTATGTATTCAAACTTCGACCTGATGTGTATGGACGTGTTTCGGTTGGCTATCTTGAGACTATGTTCGGGGGCATTTCGACCGAACTGTTGTGGAAACAGGCGGATAAAAACTGGGGCTTGGGCGCTGAAATCAACCACGTCAAACAGCGTGAATTTTCGCAAGGGTTTGGTTTTCAAGATTACACCACCACAACGGGATTTGTTTCCGCTTACTTTGGATTGCCCAAAGGTTTTGAAGGTCAAGTCAACGTGGGGCGCTATTTGGCGGGTGACGTCGGTGCGACGTTCCGCGTTGACCGCACATTCGGCAATGGTTGGCGCGTTGGTGCCTATGCGACGCTTACAGACGTATCAGCCGAAGATTTTGGCGATGGTAGTTTTGACAAAGGTATTCAATTGGACATCCCATTGTCATGGGCGTTGGGCACGCCATCCAAGAAAGTCGTATCAAACAAACTTGCAACGCAAGCGCGTGATGGTGGTGCGCGTTTGAATATCGAAAATAGATTGTACGGCACTATCCGCGACACACACGGCACCGCCCTAAGCAGCGCATGGGGGCGCTTTTGGAGATGAAGACTTATTTGCTGATCCTTGGTCTTGGTTTCGCGCTAACAGCGTGTAGTTCCGAAGGTAACAATACGGGCCCTGTTCGAAAGGTTGTGCAGGCGCAGGTTAAGGCTACAATTGCGAAACGTGCGGCAAAGCGGGCTGGTAAAACAATTGCACCCAAAGAGTTGACCCGCGCAGACATTAAAGGAATCAAAGAAGCCCTTATCATAATTTCTGTTCCCAAAATCGGTTACAAAGAGATCGCCAAAAAAGTCGCCAATAATGGCGGCTATGAAAACTTTTACACGGGCACGAACAAAAGCTTTGTTTTACGTAACGGTCAGTTGACCGCGACACGTGGATTACGATACGATTTGATGTCGCGCTCTCTAACCCAAAGCCCACGCAAATATAATTATCTGTCGGCCACAAATGGTATAGCGACATTGGCAGTAAACTGCGAAACTGCCAGCAAAGCATCCCAAACCGTTACCATTTTGGAGCGTCAATATAACTTGGCCCTGACCGAAGAAGTTTGCCGTAACAGCTTTACCGGATTTAAAAACCGCGTGTGGCGCGACAGCAGTGGAAAAGCTTGGAAAGCAGAACAATGGATCGGCAAAGATACAGGCTTTGCGATTATTGAATGGTTGAACTAGGCCGAAAAATTTAAAGTTACCCTTCTTAACAATCAAGGTTTCTATGGAAACATTGACGGCGTCATCGACCCTAGGCATTGACCTAAGGTTTTGGGTGGCTGTGGTGACCCTGAGTGGATTCGAACCACTAACCTGCCCCTTAGGAGGGGGCTGCTCTATCCAGTTGAGCCACAGGGCCGTCGATGTTGTTTTAGGCGGATTAAGACGCCAAGGAAAGCTGGAATGCTTGCGCCCTGAAACGTTCCCCCCTACAGATGGCGCATGAATTCTGTATGTGACATTGAGCCGGCTTTGCATCGCTTTTTAGTGGACGATGGGTTGATCCCTTGCAACGCCGTTTGGCATCCCCAAACAGGCGGGCGCACCAACAAGGTGTGGCGTTTGACAGGCGATCAGGATTTGATTTGCAAACTGTATGTCGATGCGTCGGCGAACCCGTTGTATGCGAATACCCCCGCCGCGGAATATGCCTGCTTACAGGCCTTGGCGGGGACAGGTGTTGCGCCCGATGTTTATGGTTTCGTTGAAACACCGCTGGGTGCGGTGTTGTTGTATCATTATATCGATGGACGGGTTTGGGATGGGGATACGGTTGCGGTTGCGGATTTAATCACTCGTGTTCATCACCTGACACCGCCAACTGATCTGCGCGTTCTATCTGGAAGTTCAGCGAATGTGACGACCCAAGGATTAGATATTTTAGACAAAGTAAAAACCAAGAGCAGCGATGATTTACGCAACATGACGCCTGTGATTGATGTTAACGAAGTCGCGCCTGTTCTGATCCACACCGATGTTGTGGCTGGCAATTTGATTTTCGGTGCTGATGGATTACGCCTGATCGATTGGCAATGTCCTGCGCTGGGCGATCCCGTGGTGGATGTGGCGATGTTTTTGTCACCTGCGATGCACGTGATTTATGGCGCTGGGCCATTGCACAACGCTGAACGTGATGGTTTTCTGGCGGCGATTGATGCGGATGTATCCACGCGCTATGCGCAGATTGGTGCCTTGTATCATTGGCGCATGGCGGCGTATTGTTTGTGGCGTGCTGATCAGGGTGTGAATGGTTACGCGGATGCGGCTCTGGCCGAAATTGCGATCCTAAAACAGACCTAAGGCATACACCCCAACCACCGCGACCAGGCCACCCACAGCGGCATATCCCGCTTTCAGACGTAAATGGCTTTGCGGTTCGGGGGTGGGTGTCGCCGATTGCGCACGTAACGCGGCCTCGATCATCTGTGGCATTTTGGGGCCAAAGCGGGATAACACCCGCGCGGATTTCATCAGATCACGCACCATGGCTCGCGGGCCCAAGTTTTCCTTGATATAGTTTTCGACCTCTGGCCGCGCTGCATCCCATACATCCAGCGTCACAGGATCCAATGACCGCGAAACACCTTCGACCACAACCATTGTGCGTTGTAACAAGATCAGCTCGGTACGGGTTTCCATCCCGAATCGTTCGGTCACATCAAACAAATGCGACAATAACCGTGCCATGGAAACATCCTCGGCTGTGTGGCCAAAAATTGGTTCACCAACGGCGCGCAGAGCTAACGCAAATTCATCCACATCTTGGTCAGCGGGAACATATCCTGCTTCGAAATGTACCTCGGCGACGCGGCGATAATCTTTTTGGATGAAGCCCATTAATATCTCGGCATAGACGCGGCGTGTATATTCGTCGATACGCCCCATAATGCCAAAGTCGAAGGCAACCAATTCCCCCATCGCGTTAAGCTTCAAATTACCTTGATGCATGTCGCCGTGAAAAAAGCCATCGCGCAGGGCGTGGCGCAAAAATATCGACAAAATGCGCGTCGAAAGTTCGGGCATGTCCACACCCGTGGCGCGTATGGCGTCCACATCTCCTAATGGCACACCATCAACCCAATCCAACGTCATAACGCGCCGACCCGATTGGTCCCACATCACATTTGGAACGCTAAACCCCGCATCTTTGGCGGTGTTGGCAGCAAATTCGCTGGCGGCGGCGGCTTCGATGCGTAGATCCAATTCGCCACGCACGATGGACTCAAAATGCTCAATGACCGCCGTGGGGCGTAAACGACGTGATCGCGGGGACAGGCGCTCGATCATGTTGGCCGCGAAATAGAAAGCGTCAATGTCCTTGCGAAATGCCTTTTCGATGCCGGGGCGCAATACCTTGATCGCCACTTTTTTACCGTTCGACTTCAGACGTGCGGAATGCACCTGTGCAATGGATGCGGCGGCGACGGGTTCGGAAATATCGTCAAAAATTTCTGCGGCTGGTCGCCCCAAATCCTCTTGGATTTGTTGTAGTGCGATATCCAACGCAAACGGCGGCAGGCTGTCTTGTAGCACCCGCAATTGTTGCGCTAACTCTGTCCCAACCACGTCAGGGCGGGTCGACATGATCTGGCCGAATTTGATATACGCAGGGCCAAGCGCGGTAAGCGCACGCACAATCGGGGGAAACTGTGGATCACCCTTTAGACCCAACAACTTGAACGGCCATCCCAAAACCCGTGCGGTCAATTTCACCATGGGTGGCAAGTCCAGCTTGTCCAACAGCACATCCATTGCGCCCGTGCGCTCAAACGTTGCGCCTGTACGGATCAGACGCCAAATATTATGTGGTCCGCGCATTTAGATTTTCCATCCCGAATGCAGACAGGCAACACCCATGGTCATATTACGGTATTTGGCATTGGCAAAACCTGCGTCACGCACCATGCCCAAAAACGTGTCTTGATCGGGGAATTTGCGAATACTTTCGACCAGATATCGATAACTGTCTGCATCATTTGCGATTAATTTTCCCATTGGTGGAATCACATTAAACGAATACCGATCATAGGCCCATTGCATCGCCGGGTTTGGGATTTGGCTGAATTCCAACACCATCAAACGCCCACCGGGGCGCAATACACGGTATGCTTCGTTTAATGCCTCTTGGGGGCGGGTGACGTTACGGATGCCGAAGGAAATCGTGTAAACGTCGAATGAATTGTCCGCGAACGGCAAGGCCATCGCATCGCCACATACCCAATTTAGGTGGTCGGATAAATCCTCGGCCTCGGCGCGGGTTTTGCCTGCATCCAACATACCTTGGGTCATATCAAACACCGTGGCATGCGCATTTGGTGCGCGTTTCAGGAAACGAAACGAAATATCACCGGTACCACCTGCCACATCCAACAATTGCTGGCCATCGCGTGGCGCCAACCAATCCATCATCGCATCTTTCCACAGGCGGTGAATGCCCATGGACATGACGTCATTCATGATGTCGTACTTCGAGGCCACTGACGAAAACACGCCTCGCACCATGCCCGCTTTGTCTTTCTCGTCGACTTCTGCAAAGCCGAAATGGGTTCTTGGATTATGTTTAGCCATCGTGCAACTCCTGAATTAACGCCCTTATATGCGGTTCAGGCGGGCGAGGGAATGCGTCACTTGAGCGAACTTAAAAATATTACGATGTATGAAGAAAATTCTCGAAAATTTGAGAATCTACTTTAAGGTGTATTCACAAAAGGAGAAACACGCATGAACAAGAAAACAAGGAAGGTGCTATTGGTTGCAAACATTGTTTTGCTTGTCGCTATCAGTATTCTCTCGCTGAAAATGGTGAACGGGCGTGCATCAGACCTGGCAGGGCAGAAAATGGCGCGTGTGTGCACAAACATTGTTGACCAGGTTAAAACGGGAACGATGAATTTGGATCAGGCGGGGCTTTATGCCGCCCAAGAGACTAGCGCTGGTAATTATACACCAAAGGTGCGCATTATTCGCAAGGCAGATGATTTGTTGTTGGAAACAAATGATCCGTCGTTCAACGTTGATGTGCCATCGGTGAAAGAGGATGAATTTTACGTTGTGAATTGTTCCCAACTCGCTAGCCTATAAATTTAACACGAAAGACGCCCTTTTATTATGCCGGAATTACCAGAGGTCGAAACGGTTCGCCGTGGTCTGGAACCTGTTATGACTGGTGGCGTTATCGCACGCGCCGACATTCGCCGCCCCGACTTGCGCTGGCCATTTCCTGAAAACATGGCGCAACGGTTGACCAGCGCGACCGTGTTACGTCTGCGCCGACGTTCCAAATATATTCTGTGTGATTTGGATACTGGCGAGACCTTGTTGATCCATTTGGGCATGTCGGGTCGGATGATTATCACACCGCTGACGGGCGATCGCGGGGATATGTTGGGTGATTTTCATCATCTGCACGCGACACCCGCAAAACACGACCATGTTGTGTTGGATATGGCGGATGGCACACGGATTACCTTTAACGATACCCGCCGTTTCGGCGCGATGGATCTGATTCCCACCGATGAATTGGATGCACATAAGCTGATTGCCCATCTTGGCCCCGAACCCTTGGGCAATGGATTCGATTCGGACTATCTGACATCAAAATTGCAGGGCAAAAAATCCCCCATTAAATCCGCACTGCTGGATCAACGCATCGTTTCTGGGCTTGGCAACATATATGTTTGCGAATCCCTGTGGCGCGCGGGCATCAGCCCGAAACGTTTATCGGGTAATGTCAGCCGCGCAAAAATCGAAATTCTGACGCCCATAATACGTGATGTCTTGAACCAAGCGATTGCCGCAGGGGGGGCATCATTGAAAGATCACCGTCAAACCAATGGCGATTTGGGTTATTTTCAACATTCTTTCGCTGCATATGGCCGTGAAGGCGAACAATGCCGTACACCCGATTGCACAGGATCGATTAAAAGAATCGTTCAGGCTGGACGTTCCACCTTCTTTTGCGCTAAATGCCAGACCTAAGGGAAATGTCATGCATAAAGGTGCGTTTGCCCCGTTGACTATCAATTGGATCAGCCCTATACGGCGGCTTCATCTTTCGCATTCGACAAGATCAGGAAATTATCATGGCTAATACGCCCCAAGCAAAAAAACGCGCACGCCAAACAGAGCGTCGCACAGAAGTAAACAAAGCGCGTCGTTCGCGTATCCGCACATTCTTGCGTAAAACCGAAGAAGCGATTGCGGGCGGCGACCAATCCGTTGCGCAATCCGCATTCAAAGAGGCACAGCCTGAATTGATGCGCGGTGTTACCAAAGGTATCTACCACAAAAACACCGTGGCACGTAAATTGTCACGCCTAAGCAAACGCATCAAAGGCCTTAGCGCTTAAGACTTGCTTAAGACTTAGAATTTAAAAACGAGGCTTCGGCCTCGTTTTTTTATGTCAATTTTTTGAATGACTTAGCGTCGTTCCCAATTTGTTCACGTTGTTGGAATCGTCCCTTGCGCGTAGGTTATCCACATACCGAGTCGCTGCCTGCTACTTGGTTCTCAAAATCGATGTTACCCTGCACACCTGTCCGATGACGTGGTGATTTTTGGCGTGTAATGTTTAAATTTTTCATTAAATTCAACGTGTTACAAAAATGTCCGGGTTGTTCCGATTCTTTTCGTGTCAACAATGAAGATACGTTGAAATGCGGTTTGCGATGGGCCAAAGTCCTCAAGTGATTCAGAGACAATTTTTAAAGCGGGGGTATAATGACAACGATTATTGATGCAAACCCGATTGAAACTTGGACTGGCTTGGCAGAAAAACCTGACGCCATATTGGTCGACGTCAGAACGAATGCCGAATGGTCATTTGTGGGTATCCCCGATTTATCGCCGTTGAATAAACAAGCGGCGTTGATTGAATGGAAACAATTCCCAGACATGGCCCAAAACGAAGAATTCGCATCACAATTAATGGACACACTGAATGGCGCTGCGCCCTCGGATGTTTATTTTCTGTGTCGCTCTGGCGTGCGTTCGCTCGCGGCGGCGGCACTGATGATCGAAATCTTTGCAGCACAGGGATGGTCTGTGAATTGCGTTAACGTAACCGAAGGATTCGAGGGCGACCTTGATCCATCGCGTCACAGGGGTAGAACAAACGGCTGGAAGGCTCGCGGATTGGCTTGGCGTCAGTCCTAAAAATATATGGAATAAAAATTTATGGGAACGCAAATTTGGCCAGCAATTAAACTGGCCCTAAGGAAGATTGTTGGTGAGGCTGCCTTTACCAATTGGATTAACCCCTTGGAACTGACATCAATGGATGGTGCAACGGCGCAATTTTCCGCGCCGACTAAATTTATTGGCGATTGGGTTGCACGCAATTATGGCGATGCAATTAAAATCGAGTTCGCAAAACAAGGCATCAACATTGATCGCCTGAATTTCGCAACAAGTGCTGTCAATCGGGCAGTCAAACCAACAACCGCACCAAAAACTGAACGCGCAACTACCGGTTCCGCCGATTTGCCAGGTGCCGCATTGGATCCAAGGTTCACGTTTGACAATTTCGTGGTTGGCAAGCCTAACGAGTTGGCGCACGCTGCTGCCCGTCGCGTTGCCGAAGGTGGCGATGTTTCGTTCAATCCTCTGTTCCTGCACGGTGGTGTCGGTCTGGGTAAAACACATTTGATGCACGCCATTGCATGGGAAATTAAACGCCGTGATCCAAACGCGCGTGTGCTGTATTTGTCGGCCGAACAATTCATGTACCGCTTCGTCCAAGCGTTACGTTTCAAAGACACCATCAGCTTTAAGGAAATGTTCCGCTCGGTTGATGTGTTGATGGTTGACGATGTTCAATTCATCGCCGGAAAATCTTCTACCCAAGAGGAATTCTTCCATACATTCAACGCGCTGATCGACCAGAACAAACAGGTCATCATTTCAGGCGACCGCGCCCCTGTTGACATGGAACATCTCGAAGATCGCATCAAATCGCGCCTACAATGGGGTTTGGTTGTGGATGTTCATCCAACCGATTACGAACTGCGCCTTGGAATTTTGCAATCGAAACAAGAAATTCAGGCAGGCCGCAACCCATCCGTTGAAATGTCACCGGGCGTTTTGGAATTCATGGCGCACCGCATTTCATCCAATGTTCGCGTACTAGAGGGTGCATTAACGCGCCTCTATGCATTCGGCTCATTGGTCGGGCGCCCAATCACATTGGAAATGGCCCAAGAAAGCCTGTCCGATATCCTGCGTGCCACAGACCGCAAAGTCACAATTGATGAAATTATCCGCAAGGTCACCGACCATTATGGCGTCAACCTAACCGATATGCTGTCTGCACGGCGTACCCGTTCGATCGCGCGTCCGCGTCAGGTGGCGATGTTTTTGGCGAAAAAACTAACATCGAAATCCCTGCCTGAAATCGGCCGTCGTTTTGGAAAACGTGACCACACAACTGTGATCCACGCGGTAAAGAAAATCGAAGAGCTCCGATCCATCGACAATCAAATCGCAAACGACATCGAAGTTTTGCGTCGGATGTTAGAGGGCTGATTGGCGTGAACAGATCATTGCATGGCGTGATACATTCATCGCCATGCAAAAAACACGTTAGGCTCACCGCATGAGCCATCCAATACCACCCACCCAAGATCGTACAGGTTTTGCAATTCTATTAATGTTGTGCGCAACATTCCTTATTGCATTGCAAGAGGCATTGATAAAATTCAGCTCGACAGAATTGACTGTCTGGCAAATTTTTACGCTGCGCGGATTCCTGACAATCCCACTCTTCCTTGCACTGGCATGGCCCACCCGTCAGATTCGCGATACTTGGCGTGGCGCATTTCATAAATGGCCGATGGCGCGTGCGGGGTGCATGACCGTTATGTTGATAACAATATATACAGGGATTCCCTTTACTCCTTTGGCCACCATCGTGGCAGGCGTTTACACTGCGCCAATTTTCGTCGCATTGATCACCGCATATTTCATGGAGGAACCGGTGGGTTGGCGCGGATGGCTGGGTGTTGCGATTGGTTTTCTGGGCGTTCTTTTCATCGTTCAACCCAACAGCGACAGCTTTTCTTACCTCACTATACTGCCGATCATCGGCGGTTTTTTTTATGCGCTACAGGCGATCATCACCCGCACAAAATGTCGTAATATTTCACCACTCTCGCTCTCGCTTTCACTCACACTCTTTACCTTGGTGCTGGGTTTGATCGGTACAATCATCATTGCAATTGCAAACCCCGTCACCGAATTTCCATTCCTGACAAACCAATGGTCAATCATGACGCCGCGCACGTGGACAATCATCGCGGCATTAGTCGTACTGATGACCGCAATCGGGATCGTCATGCCGATGGCCTATCAAAACGGTCCGGCCACTATTATCGCCACGTTCGATTACTGTTTTCTGATCTGGGCGATTATTTTGGGCATCATTCTGTTTGGCGATTACCCCAATACCGCATCTATCCTTGGCATGATATTAATCACAGCGGCAGGCTTGTTAATCAGCCGCAAATAACCACTTGCCCTTGACCCCACCGCAATTCCAATGAAATGTGTTTTTAAGTTGAAATAACACACAAATTAAGCCATTTTGACAGTCCGAGTTATAGGGGATCAAGGTTATGAAAGTCAGCATTGAACGAAGCGCATTATTAAAGGCGATGTCACAGGCGCAATCCGTTGTGGAACGCCGCAACACGATCCCAATTTTGGCGAATGTATTGATCGAGGCCGAAGGCAGTGAAATATCATTTCGCGCCACCGATTTGGACATCGAAGTTGTGTACAAGGTGAACGGCATGGTCGAACGCGCAGGCGCCACAACGGTTGGCGCACACACCCTGCATGAAATCGTGCGTAAATTGCCCGACGGTGCGATGGTTGAATTGGCTGACGACGGTACGGCCAATCGTCTGGACGTCACCGCAGGTCGCTCGCATTTCTCGCTGGCGACATTACCACGCGAAGATTTCCCCGTGATGGCCACATCAGAATACGCCTGCAACTTCAGCGCTAACGCTGAAGTATTGCGCCGTTTGTTCGACAAATCAAAATTCGCAATCTCGACCGAAGAAACCCGTTACTATCTTAACGGCGTTTATATGCACGCATCTGACGGCGCAAACGGCAAGGTTTTGCGTTGTGTTGCAACCGACGGCCACCGTTTGGCACGTATCGATGCCGATCTGCCCGATGGCGCAGACACATTACCGGGTGTCATCGTCCCACGTAAAACCGTAGCGGAAATGCGCAAATTGTTGGACGAAGACGAGATGAAAATCGCCGTTTCTGTGTCCGAAACAAAGATCCGTTTTGCGACCCCCGAAATCGTTCTGACATCCAAGGTGATCGACGGCTCTTTCCCCGATTACACCCGCGTTATCCCACAGGGTAACACACGCCGATTGGAAGTGGACGCATCGGAATTCGCAAGCGCTGTTGATCGGGTTTCAACCGTGTCATCTGAACGTTCACGCGCCGTTAAACTGACATTGGACGAGGATCGTTTGATCTTATCTGTCAACGCACCCGACAGTGGTGCCGCAGAAGAAGAGCTGGTCGTGGCCTACGCTGACGAACGCCTTGAAATTGGGTTCAATGCCAAATATCTGTTGGAAATCGCAGGTCAGGTTGATCGCGAAAACGCGGTGTTCATGTTCAACTCATCAGGCGATCCAACCTTGATGCGCGAAGGCAATGATGAATCTGCGGTTTATGTCGTCATGCCAATGCGGGTGTAACATGTGCCCCGTCTTGCGGTAACGGACCTTAAACTCTCTCATTTTCGATCTTACAAAAAGGCGCGCGTATTAACCGATGACGGGCGCCCGATTACATTGTACGGATCGAACGGCGCTGGCAAAACCAACATCCTCGAAGCATTATCATTACTCTCTCCGGGTCGGGGATTACGCCGCGCCCGGGTTGACGAAATGGCACGCACACCTGAAAACTTGGGCTGGAAAATTACCGCGACCCTGCAGTCATTAGGTCAAATCCACGAAATCGAAACGACTTATTCTGGCGAGGGGTCGCGCACGGTGCGCATTGATGGTAAATCGGCCACTCAAACCGCCCTTGGTCGCATCGCGCGCGTTGTTTGGCTGGTTCCCGCCATGGATCGCCTTTGGGTCGAAGGCGCCGAAGGGCGGCGTCGCTTCCTTGATCGCTTGGCGATGAGCTTCGAACCCTCTCATGCGGATCACGCATTGGCTTATGAGCGCGCCATGCGCGAACGTAATCGTATGCTAAAGGATGGGATTACTGATCCGTCGTGGTATTCGGCCGTGGAACGACAAATGGCGCAAACAGGCGCAGATATTGAACGCAATCGCCTGCACACAATTGATCGTATCGCACAGGCGCAATCAGATGCCGAAACCGCATTTCCCTCTGCTGATCTTACCCTGATCGGCGCCAATGGCGACGACGTTATCATCGACGATCTGCGCGATGCTTTTGCCGATAATCGCCGCGCAGATATGGCTGCAGGACGCACCTTAATCGGGCCGCACCGCGACGATCTGCACGGGATTTATGCGGCCAAGGGAACGCCTGCGAAGCTGTGTTCCACAGGCGAGCAGAAGGCACTGTTGGTCAGTCTGATCCTTGCAAATGGCCGCGCCCTATCTCAGGATTTTGGCGCAGCGCCTATCTTGTTGCTAGACGAAATCTCTGCGCATCTTGACGCTGATCGGCGTGATGCATTGTACGATGAAATCGTCGCGCTGGGCGCACAGGCATGGATGACGGGCACAGGCGCGGAATTATTTGACAGTTTGGGAAATCGAGCGCAACATCTGGAAATTAGCGAAGACGCCACAGGATCAGTCATCATCGGAGGAAGCCCATGAAATCCCAACGCATCTCAATGATTACATTGGCGGTCAAAGATATCGAAGCATCCCGCGCCTTCTACGGGGCACTCGGTTTCACTGAATCTGAAGGCGGCAACGAAAGTATCGCTTTTTACAAAATGAACGGCCAATTTTTCAGCCTCTATTCCCGCGATGGTTTGGCCAAGGATTTGTGCATGCCAATCCACGGCCGCAGCACAGGAAATGCAACCTTGGCCACCAACTATGACAGCCGCGAAGCCGTGGATGCGGCGTACGCGACAGCCATGGATGCGGGCGCAATTTGCATCACCAAACCGACCGAAGTTTTCTGGGGTGGATACTCTGGAAATTACACCGATCCCGACGGCCACTTGTGGGAAATCGCCCACAACCCCTTTTGGAATTTTGACGTGGATGGCAACATTGTTGGCGATGCTTAACTTTACTTTGCAAAAATATCTTCGCCGAAGGCCAAATGTTAATTTCCCGATTGCTGCATAAATACCGTGCGTTTACGGCACAACAAAATCCTCACTCTGTTCCACTTCTTACCCCACCGCGCGGCACTGAATTTCATCGCTTGCAATGCACTGAAAATCGGCACAAAACTACACCCCATGACCATCACAATTACGCAACTTGCACTCTACGCGGGGGCCTTGTTCATCCTATTCATCACCCCAGGCCCCGTCTGGGTTGCGGTGATTGCGCGCGCGGTTTCTGGCGGCTTTAAATCCGCCGTACCCTTGGCATTTGGCGTGGCTGCGGGCGATGTATTATGGCCTCTCGTGGCCTTGCTGGGTGTTACATATCTGGTTTCTATCTATGCCGACATCTTGATCATTTTTCGTTATGTTGCAGCCCTAATTTTACTCTTGATGGGTGCCGCTTTGGTGCGCTGGCCTAACAAAATCCTCTCTGAAAACTCTGCTCTGACGCGCCCGGGAATCTGGGCGGGCTTCCTTGCCGGTTTTGCCGCTGTGATCGCAAATCCAAAGGCCAGTTTGTTTTACATGACTCTGCTGCCTAGCTTCTTTGATTTCAACACATTAACGCAATACGATATGGTCGCGATCTCGGCCTTATCATTCGTTGTTCCTCTGACAGGTAACTTGATTTTAGCCAGTTTTGTCGACCAGATGCGCCGCTTTTTGGCATCGCCTGACGCCGTGCGTCGCACGAATATTTGGGCGGGAATTGCGTTGATTTTGGTTGGGCTGATTATCGCCATCACCTGACGCAAAATATGGTGCCATGGGGTGACATTCCCCCGCAAATCAGCTATATTTTGCACATAACAGTGGGAATAATACTGATGTCAGACGAGCAACCAAACGTCGAAGAATACGGCGCCGATTCTATCAAAGTTCTCAAAGGCTTAGAGGCTGTGCGCAAACGCCCTGGCATGTACATCGGTGATACCGATGACGGCTCTGGTTTGCATCACATGGTTTACGAGGTCGTGGATAACGGCATCGACGAAGCATTGGCCAAACACGCCGATTTTGTTTCCGTCACAATCCACGCGGACGAGAGTGTTTCTGTGCGTGACAACGGCCGTGGCATCCCCGTTGGCATCCACGCCGAAGAAGGCGTTTCCGCCGCCGAGGTCATCATGACCCAACTGCACGCGGGCGGTAAATTCGACAGCAATTCATACAAGGTTTCTGGCGGCCTGCACGGCGTTGGCGTTTCCGTTGTGAATGCCCTGTCCGATTGGTTGGAATTGAAGATCTGGCGCGAAGGCAAAGTCCACATTGCACGCTTCGAACACGGTGAGACAGCCAAGCATTTAGAAGTCATCGGCGACGCCAACGGCGAAACAGGCACCGAGGTGCGCTTCATGGCCTCACGGAACACATTCTCTAACCGCGACTATGTTTTCAAAACACTTGAAAACCGCCTGCGCGAATTGGCGTTTTTGAACTCTGGCGTCAAAATCATCCTACGGGACGAACGTCCCGCTGATCATTTAGAAACGGAATTATTTTACGATGGTGGGGTCAAGGAATTTGTACGCTTCTTGGACCGATCAAAGTCACCCGTAATCGAAGAACCGATTTATATCGTGGGCGAGAAAGATGACATCACCGTCGAATGTGCGATGTGGTGGAACGACAGCTATCACGAAAACGTCTTGCCGTTCACAAACAACATCCCACAACGCGACGGCGGCACGCATATCGCGGGTTTTCGTGGCGCATTGACCCGCACAATAAACAGCTATGCAGCATCATCAGGTATCGCAAAGAAAGAAAAGATTTCATTCACCGGCGACGATGCCCGCGAAGGTTTGACTTGCGTCTTGTCGGTTAAAGTTCCCGATCCAAAATTCAGCTCGCAAACCAAGGACAAACTGGTTTCATCCGAAGTGCGTCCTGTGGTTGAAAGCCTGATGAACGAAAAACTGTCCGAATGGTTCGAGGAAAATCCAGTCCACGCCAAACAAATCGTCAGCAAAATCCTAGAGGCCGCCTTCGCCCGCGAAGCCGCACGCAAAGCACGCGATCTAACGCGGCGCAAAACAGCTTTTGGCGGCTCGTCATTGCCAGGTAAATTGGCCGATTGCCAAGAGAAAGATCCCGCACTGTCCGAAATCTTCATCGTGGAAGGGGACTCTGCGGGTGGGTCAGCCAAACAGGGGCGTTCGCGCGAAAACCAAGCAGTATTGCCGCTGCGCGGTAAAATCCTGAATATCGAGCGCGCACGGTTTGACAAAATGCTGACGTCCGAACAAATCACAAACTTAATCACTGCCTTGGGCACGGGAATTGGGCGCGATGAATTCGACATCACCAAATTGCGTTACCACAAGGTCGTAATCATGACTGATGCGGACGTTGATGGTGCCCATATTCGTACGTTGTTGCTGACCTTTTTCTTCCGTCAAATGCCAGAGCTGATTGAAGGCGGATACTTGTATATCGCCCAACCGCCCTTGTACAAAGTGGCGCGTGGCAAGTCCGAAGTTTACCTAAAGGATCAGGTGTCATTGGACGATTATTTGGCCGAACAAGGCGTTGATGGTGCGACCCTGACATTGGGGAATGGCTCAACTATGGCGGGCCCCGATTTGGCTCGTGTGGTTTCAGAGGCGCGTCAAACGCGCACCATCCTGAACGCCTTCCCGACGCATTATAGCCACCACATTTTGGAACAGGCCGCCATCGCGAACGCGCTGAATTTTGAACAAGTTATGTCCGGTCCACAAGTGGCCGCAGACGCTGTTGCGAAACGCCTTGATCTGGTCGCTACTGAGTACGAACGCGGTTGGAATGGCCGCCCAACCCAAGATGATGGATTGGCATTTAGCCGCATCCTGCGTGGGGTCGAAGAAGTACGCACATTGGATGGCAAATGCCTGAAATCCGGCGAGGCACGCAAATTATCCAGCATGTCCGACAGCCTTCAAGAGGTGTACGCCGCGCCCGCAAAATTTAACCGTCGCGATAAGACCACGATCATCAACGCGCCGTCTGATTTGTTGAATATCGTGAATGAAGAAGGCGAAAAAGGCCTGAGCCTGCAGCGCTACAAGGGATTGGGTGAAATGAACCCAAGCCAACTGTGGGAAACCACATTGGATCCAGAGGCGCGCATATTCTTGCAAGTCAAGGTAAACGATCTGGCGGACGCCGACGATCTGTTCACCAAGTTGATGGGTGATGTGGTTGAGCCACGCCGTGAATTTATTCAGCAAAATGCGTTGTCAGTTGAAAATCTGGATTTCTAAGCGCGGTTCATTTCGCGCTTGCGCAAACTTGCCTCGCGCCAAAATGTGAAAATACCCATGCTAATGACGATGGTCATCCCGATCATCGTCAGCGCATTGGGAATGTCCCCCCAAATGAAATATCCCAACGCAATTGCCCACACCATAACGGTGTAGCGAAAAGGTGTGACAAAGCTGACTTCGCCCACCCGCATCGCCGCCACGGAAAAGAAGTAGCCGGCGAAAATCAATCCTCCTGCCACGGCTAACAGCGCCACCTCTGATGCCATCATCGGCGCCCAACCTTCGTACAACATGGTCAATAAACCACCGACAGTGGTAATAACGACCGCCGTTACGAAGGCCACGTATAAGGAACTGACGGATCGGCTGAGCCGACGCACAACCAAATCGCGGGCCGTTACGAACAGAACACAAATAAGCCCCAAAATGGAATAGGCGTTGAACCCGTCTGTGCCTGGTTGCACGATCAACAATACGCCGATGAAGCCGATGAAAATCGCCACCCCACGCCGCCAGCCAATTGCCTCGTTCAAAAACCATGCGGCGGCCAATGTAACGGTTAGGGGTAACGCCTGAAGCAGTGCCGTGATATTGGCAATCGGCAGGTAAAACAATGCCGTCAGAAACGTCAATGTCCCGCCCATTTCCCACAAGGACCGCCATGCGATTAAGCGATGATTGCGCCGATCAGGTAGGGCGCGAAACACGCCTTTGCGCCATGCCACAAATCCGATTAGCGCCACCGCAAACAGCCCGCGCACAAAAATTGATTGATAAATTCCAATGTCCGCAGACGCATATTTGATTGCCGCATCGTTAAACGCAAACCCCAACATGGACCCGCACATAAACAACGCACCTGTCATATTCTCGGTCAGTTTCATGGCAACCCCTTGGCCTTTGAAAAACGCTAGCTGTGATGTGCCGCGTTGAAAACCCCCAAATGAATGTTGACACAAATCATAATATAACAATAATGTTAATTAACAAATACAGGAAATATGATTCGATGTCACTGCACCAAACTTTTGCGACCCTTGGTGATCCTACGCGATTTGCAATCGTCGAGCGGCTGTTGGCCGAGGGCGAACTGTCTGCGGGTCACCTACAGGATCAATCTAATATTTCTGCGCCTGCAATTTCGCGCCATCTAAAGTTGTTGCGCAATGCTGGTGTCATTCAACAGCGCGTGGATGCGCAACGCCGTTTATATTCCGTGCGCCCTGAAACAGTGAAGGCAATCCATGCGTGGACGATGAACTACCAAGATTTTTGGGCGGGCAGCTTGGACAAGCTAGAAGCCGCATTAGCAAAACAGAAAGTAACAAAATGAATGACTTAACACTAGAACGCAAATTTGCGCATACGCCCGATGTGGTGTTTGCACATGTAACACAACAGGCACATCTAAAGGAATGGATGGGCCCTGTAACGATGCGCTGTATCGATATTGATATGAACCTAACTGCGGGGGCGAACTGGTTCGCGGTGATTGAAAACAGCGAAGGCCAGACCCACAAAATGAGCGGGCAGGTGACAGCGATTGACCCACCCAATTCTGTGGATTTCACATGGGGATGGCACGATGAAAATGATGCACGCGGCCATGAAAGCAATGTGCGTTTTCAAGTGAAATCGGATGGTACGGGCGGCTGTATTTTCACCCTGATCCACACCAACCTGCCAGACGCAGAAGCAATGGAAAGCCACACCATAGGCTGGACATCAACCGTTACGAAACTAGAGGCTATTCTGGCCACTTAAACCAAGGAGATTTAAATGCCGAAATATATTTTCGCCTATCACGGCGGCGCACGCCCCGAAACACCCGAAGAAGGCCAAGCGGTCATGGCCGCATGGCGCGCATGGATGGGCGACATCCAAGCATCCATCGCAGATATGGGCGCGCCAGTGGGCATGTCCAAAACAGTTTCCAGCAATGGCGTGGCGGATGATGGCGGCGCGAATCCAATTTCAGGATACACAATTGTCACGGCGGTGGACATGGATGGTGCGATCGCATTGGCCAAAGGGTGCCCCATTAACGGCAGCGGTGGGTCGGTTGAAATAGCCGAGATGATGGACATGTCGATGGACGGCAAATAACCAGCCGACGCCACGTATTAAAGGCTCTTGCCCTAGGCAGGAGCCTTTTTCGTACCTATATTCCAAACGACTCGACATTATAGGAGATAGTCATGAGCTTGGTTGGAACACTTGCGAAAGTCGCACTCGGCGTTGCCGTCGCAAAAGGAATGAAATCAATGACAGGCGGCGGGGCTAAATCCTCTGGTGGCGGCATCGGCGATCTTTTGGGCGGCATGATGGGCGGCGGCGCATCACAGCAACAAACAGGCGGCGGTCTTGGAGATCTGCTGGGAAGTTTGGGAGCCGGATCTACGTCCTCACAGAGCGGTGGCATTAGCGATATTTTAGGTAGCCTTAGCGGCGGTTCATCATCATCCACTGGTGGCGCTGGTGGCTTGGGCGACTTGATGGGCGGCCTTTTGGGCGGCGGTGCTGGTGGTGCTGGTATGGGCGATCTGCTGGGAAAACTTGGCGGCGCAGGGTCTGCGGGTGGCTTGGGCGGATTGCTGACGGGCGCATTGGGTAACGGCGGTCAAGTGACGCAAACCCCATCACAACAAGACGAAGACGCGGCGGGATTAATGATCCGCGCAATGATGCAAGCGGCCAAGGCCGATGGTAATATCGACCAAGCAGAGCGTGATAAATTGATGTCCAATGTTGGCGAATTAAGCCAAGAAGAAGCGGCATTCATCAACGCTGAAATGGAACGTGATGTAGATATTGCGGGCTTGGTGCGTGACGTTCCGAAAGGTATGGAAGACCAAGTTTACATGATGTCGGTTATGGGCATTAACTTGGACACCCAAAACGAGGCGTCATACCTGAACGACTTGGCGCAGAACATGGGTTTGGGCCAAACACAGGTGAACAACATCCACGAAATGTTGGGTGTTCAACCGCTATATGGCTAAGCCAAAATAAATTGGATTTCAAAGGCCGTGCAAATTGTACGGCCTTTTTTTACGCCAACCACAACCTGATCTAGGCCACTGTTTGCGCAATACCTTAGCCACCCAGTTTAGCGCCCAAACGCTTGCGCCGCTCTTTCATCGCTTGCTTACTCTCTGGGGTTCCATCGTGAAATGATCCGAAAAACAGATCCCACGGTATTTCCAGCGATCCATAGTTGCATTCAAAATACCGATGATGCATTTGATGATGGAACGTCCCCAAGGCCAATCTATTCCGATCCTTAATCACCAACCCCTCGAACCCTGAATGAGTGGTGGCGGCGGTCAGGCAATAGTATTGCAGATGAAACAGGATGTGGATGGGGTGGCTGATAATCACCCAGTGGATCAATACACCACCCAGAAAGATAACGTGCTCGACGGGATGCATCGACAGACCCGACCATGGTCCCACATTGGAATTGCGGTGATGCAAATGATGCGCCAATTTATATAACGGCCGCCAATGCAGCCAGCGGTGAATCCAATAAAAATAAAAACTTTCCCATATCGGGATCAGGAAAAACAATGCGATAAACCAGACTGGGCTCTCATTGAATTGCAACACCCTAAGATACCCATTTGCAAAGGCCCAAATCATCAACGCCTCGTAGGCTGTCCATATGGTGACGCCGCTGACCATTGTCCAAAACATATTGTCCAATGTCTGGCTGCCAAACGTGAACATCCGGCCCGTTGCCAAATCGCGCGGATCGTATTTCAGGGTGTGCCCCTGGCCTTTGAATGTGAAAAGCCACAGGTGCAATCCACCCGCCACAGTGGTCATTAATATCAGATTGCGCACCCACATTTGTGCGACCCAACCGACGGCAAAATCTTGCGAAACTTGCAGACTGGGTTGCACATAATACCAAGACAGGACTGCAACCCCGACCAGCAATAGGCGTTCAGAGATTAAAAACCAACTGTCCCAAAACCAACGAAAAACCTCGTATGGTTTGATGGGCCAGCGAAACAATGGGCTGACTTTAACGGGCAGATCGGGATGATGGCCCCATTCGGACATCAGGCGGCGTAATCCGAATTTTCAGTGTCCAAAATCGCCTTCAACTCGGACAGGTGTTGATCCGCTTGATCCGGATAACCTTCCAATTCCTGTGCAGTTTTTTCGGCGATGGCATCTGACAAAACCCGCAATTTTTGCCCCGTCTGCAATGCGCGGATATAGGTTTCCGCCGCACGTTCAAAATAATACATCCGATTAAACGTTTCGGCCACGGTTGCGCCAATCACCATTACGCCGTGATTGCCCATAATCATCACTGTCTTTTTGGGGTCTTGGAATTGTTGTGCGCATCGCTCGCCCTCTTCTTCGAACGCCAAACCGCCATAATGATCGTCAATGACGTATCGGTTGAAAAACGTCGCACAATTTTGATCGATGGGCGGCAGGGTGCTGTCCGCTAAACAGGCCAAAACGGTGGCGTGGATTGAATGCACATGCATCGCGCAACGCGCATGCGCGCAATGGCGGTGGATGGCACCGTGCAACCCCCACGCGGTGGGATCTGGCGCATTCGGGCCGCTTAATGTTTCGGGATCGTTGGCATCAATCAGCAACATATCGCTGGCTTTGATCCGACTGAAATGCATCTGATTGGGGTTCATCAAAAACTGTGTGCCGGCGTCATTCACGGCCAATGAAAAATGGTTGGCAACAGCCTCGTGCATGTTCAGGCGCGCCGTCCATCGAAACGCCGCCGCCAAATCGGCGCGTTGTTCAATATGTTGCAAATTCGGTAGGTTGGTAACTGTTTGTGACATGATGATTTCTCCCTATGGATACTCAAGGGCAAAAATCATGACTTTGCAAATGAAAAGCCGACCCGAAGGCCGGCTTTTGCATGCGATATTGTTGCGGTTATTTCACGATGTCATATGCGGGCATACCCAATTCAGATATGTCCAAGCCAATAATCTCTTCCTCTTCACCAACACGAATGCCCGTTACGGCCTTCAGGATCAGCCACAGAATACCGGAACAACTGAACGCGAATGTGCCGACCACAACGATAGACAGGGCCTGCGTCGCCAGTGACGCATCACTGTTGGTGAATACCACCGCGAGCGTGCCCCAAATGCCGCTCATCAAATGCACCGGAATCGCACCAACCACATCGTCAATTTTTAACCTGTCCAACAACGGCACGCCAAACACAACAATTACACCACCAACCGCACCGATCAGGGATGCTTGACCCAATGTAGGTGTCAACGGCTCGGCGGTGATTGCCACCAAACCCGCCAGTGCACCGTTCAAAATCATCGTCAAGTCAGGCTTTTTATACATCAGCTGTGTTAACAACATGGCCGTAACCAAACCCGCCGCAGCCGCAGCATTTGTATTCGCGAAAATACGGGATATATCGGCAACGTTTCCAATTGAGCCCATGGCCAATTGCGACCCACCGTTAAACCCAAACCACCCCATCCACAGGATGAACGTTCCCAACGTGGCCAACGGTAAATTGGATGCCATGAATGGAACTGTGCGACCATCCTTGGTGTATTTGCCGATACGTGGCCCCAAAATCAGCGCCCCCGCCAATGCAGCCCAGCCACCAACCGAATGCACAACCGTCGAGCCAGCGAAATCCAAAAAGCCCATTTGATCCAAAAATCCGCCGCCCCATTTCCATGATGCTTGCAGGGGGTAAATGACGCCGGTCAAAATAATTGTGAATACCAAGAACGGCCACAATTTAATCCGCTCGGCTAATGCACCCGATACAATCGATGCCGTCGCTGCCGCGAACATTAACTGAAAGAAGAAATCGGAACCGGTCGCGGCGTATGAATAATCATCCACACCTGCGGCATCGACACCAACCACCTCTAGGATCGCAACGCCCCAAACGCCGGACAACACGCCATCAATCGCCCATGTGCCCAACGGATACATCAGGTTATACCCAACTGCGTAATAGGCCAGACAAGCTAATCCAAACAGCCCCATATTTTTGGTCAACTGCATGGTCACGTTTTTGGATCGCACTAATCCTGCCTCGAGCATCGAAAAGCCTGCGGCCATCCAAAATACCAAAAACCCACCGATCAGGAACAACAGAGAATTCAGGATAAAAACGGAATCCGTTGGTACGGATACGGCGGTCTCTTGGGCGAATGCGCTGTTGGCCATGATGGTGGCGCTGGCGCTGGTTGTAAGTAATTTCAAAGTCATTGGTTTTCCTTTCATGCCTAAACGGCATCTTCCCCAGTTTCACCAGTGCGCACGCGCACGGCTTGTTCCACATTCGTGACGAAAATTTTGCCGTCTCCGATTTTGCCGGTTTTGGCAGTTGTTTCGATTGTGTTGATGACGGCATCCACTTGTTCATCTTGAACAACGATATCCAGTCGAATTTTGGGCACAAAATTTACGGCATATTCGGCACCACGGTAAATTTCGGTATGGCCTGATTGCGCGCCATATCCTTTGATCTCGGTGACCATCATTCCTGTGACACCGGCATCCGTCAGGGATTGGCGCACCTCTTCCAATTTAAAGGGTTTGATTGTTGCAATTATCAGTTTCATTCTACCTCTCTTGGCGTGGCATTTGGCCACTGCACAACGATAGCGGACGTAAATTTCCGCCAATGCTCAATAATTTGGCCGATATTTTCACTGAAATTCTATCTTTTTGCTTATGATTTAAGCGCACACAGATTTATGCCTAATAATTAGGCATAATAATTGTACAAACAGCACTCTACAAATGTGAAAAATGCGCTTATCTTATCGACAAAGAACCGCAAAGGTCGGACAGTACATGGCAGATAAACCCAAAGGGCGCACACCGCTGGTGGCACCAAAGCGTAATTTTACAGACCCAAAACCCAAAGCAAAACCACGGGTTAAGACGGCGAAACCAACGCGAAAAGCGCCTCGTAAAGCGGCGCGTAAACCGCGTGCGGCCAAAAAACCGTCAGGCAATATTGTGGTGCGCCTGATTGTTGGTTTCTTCAAATCCATCCTGCGCATCGTCTGGTGGACATTCGCCACTGTAACAATCATTGGCGGCGTGGTTTTGGGCACGGCAATTTTCATCGACTTTGGCCAACTGCCCGAAGTGGCCGAGGTAATAGATGACCGCCAAAAAGGTTCGGTCACAATGCTGGACGCCAACGGTGATGCCTTCGCATGGCGTGGCGATCAATTTGGCGGTCAGGTCACAGCAGAAACGGTTTCACCGCACCTGAAAAACGCCATTATCGCGACCGAAGACAAACGTTTTTACAGCCATATTGGCATCAGCCCGCGCGGCATCTTGGGCGCGGTACGGATCAACATGAGCGCGGGTCGCAAACCATGGGAAGGTAATGGCGGTTCGACCATCACCCAACAATTGGCCAAAGATATTTATTACAAAGACCTGCCATCCAAAGAGCGGAAATTAAAAGAGCTGCCAATGGCGATCGCCATGGAGCTGAAATACACCAAGGACGAAATCCTGACGATCTATTTTAACCGCGCATTCCTTGGGTCTGGGGCATTTGGTTTCGAGGCCGCAAGCCAGCGTTATTTCGGAAAATCCGCGCGCGAAGTTAGCCCAGCTGAAGCGGCGATGTTGGCGGGTCTGCTAAAGGCACCATCCGCCGCAAATCCCATTCGCAATCTTGATCGTGCACAAGCACGCGCCAACCTGATTGTTGGCCTAATGGAAGATCAGGGATATTTGTCCCAACAGCAGGCGACTGATGCGCGCGAAAACCCCGCACAACTGTCACAAGTTGCCGCAGACAAAGCAGGGGGCGCATTTGCAGATTGGGTCATGGGTGCGGCGCCCGAATTCATTATCAAGGATGCCAACGCGGACGTCATTATCGAAACCACGTTCGACCAACGCATTCAACGCGCAGCCGAAGAGGCGTTTGATGTTATATTCCAAAAACTAAAAGACGGTTCTGACGTTCAGGGCGCTATTGTTGTCATGTCGCGCGACGGCGCGGTGCGTGCCATGGTTGGCGGGCGTAACACGGGGTTGGCAGGGACATTTAACCGCGCAACGCAGGCTTTGCGTCAAACAGGTTCGGCATTCAAACCATTCGTTTACGCGGCAGCATTAGAAAGTGGCTTTCGCTATGACAGTGTCGTTGTTGATGAACCAGTCAGTATTTCTACATCCAGCGGCGAATGGCAGCCTAAAAACTATAACCGTCGGTACGAGGGCGAAGTCGACCTGACATATGCTTTGAAAAAATCGATCAACACCGTGGCGGTGAAAGTCAGCGAGGAAACCGGACGTGAACGTGTGCGTGCATTGGCCGCCGATTTTGGCATTACCACAGAAATTCCCTTGGTGCCTGCAATGGCATTGGGTGCGGGCGAAAGTACACTGTTGGAAATGACAGGCGCATATGCAGGTTTCTTGAACCAAGGCGTTTCCGCCAAACCATATGGCCTAACTTCGTTAACAATGCAGGGTGATAGCGAACCGCTGTTGCGCCATGAAGCAGACCAAGGGTTACGGGTCATAAATCCCGAAGCCGCCAGTCAGTTAACCTATATGATGAACCAAGTTGTAGAGTCCGGAACCGGACGCCGTGCGAACTTGGGCGAACGCCAATCAGCCGGTAAAACGGGCACAACGCAAGGTGCACGCGATGCGTGGTTTATCGGGTTCACTGCGGATTATGTGGCGGGCGTGTGGATGGGTTATGACGACAATCGCCGATTGTCAGGTGTTACCGGTGGTGGCCTGCCGGCCGAAATATGGCGTGAAACCATGGTGCGGGTGCATGACGGTTTGCCCCTTACGCCACTGAAAATGGACGTGCCCGTGTCAGTTCCCCAATCATTGGATCAAACTGATCCATCTAATCCGATCGACCAAGCGTTTCAAAGATTGGAAAACGAGATCAAGCGGATCGAGCAAAAAGCGAAACGTGACAGACAAGAGAATAGCCAGGACATAAGGTCAATTTTCGAAAAACTGTTCGGTAAGAAAAACGCGAATTAGCCCGCTGTTTTTAGGTACTGAGTTAGTTTGTCGATGGAACCACCACGTTTGTCCAACATGGAACCGATTTGGACGCGCACATCTGATAAAACACTGACACCTTCAAGGAACAGATTATACATCAATGTTTTGCCGCGCGCATCGATCACATGCCATTGCGCACTGAACGGTGATGACCCGCGCAGTTTGACAGTTGTATCAACCAGATATCCACCTGCTGTTTTACGGGATTTATCCACTTCGATTACACCACCGCGAAACTCTTCGAAACGTTTCCCATAATAACGCGCCATATATCCGC
This sequence comes from uncultured Rhodobacterales bacterium, assembly GCA_963976255.1. Taxonomy (GTDB): domain Bacteria; phylum Pseudomonadota; class Alphaproteobacteria; order Rhodobacterales; family Rhodobacteraceae; genus Amylibacter. The sequence goes on along the minus strand of CAXBJO010000005.1, from coordinate 69,043 downwards.
GAAATGCCGCAACATATGCGGTGCGTTGTGCCGCACTGGCGGAACGCCACGTTGGACCCAACGCCTTTTGGGCGATCAAGGGTACGTCAGCGTAGCGCGCAAAAATATTTTCAAAATCGCGAAACATTGCGTTTTGGGATTTGCCGGCATTGATCGTGTCAAGTACCTCTGCCGTTAGGCGGTTGATCAATGTCTCCGCCTCGCCCTTGGTCAAGGCGAACGCGGGCATTGCGGTGGAAACGCCGACCATTGCGGCCATGCCGATCAATGTTGTGCGACGATTTATATTACTCTGTTGCATAAGGATTCTCCAAATCAGCATCTGAAATTACACCACCGTTCAACTGGAACCGACGGTTTTGCAAATAATACAGCCGCTGTGACGCATAGCTGTCTTCGGTTTCATATAGAACGCTGTCAATGACATCGCCATACTGATCACGATCACCGGCCAATTCCAACAATTTCACGCCTGTTTTAGCAGGTTTGTACTTCTTTGGAATCATTTGATTCACTGGATCAAAGGCGAAATCAACCAACAGTCCAACGGTATCACGCACAGTTGATCCAGCGTAAAATGGTAATTCAACATATGCGCCCTCGCCAAAACCCCAAACGTCCAAGGTTTCACCGAAATCGGTTTCATCTGCATACAGGCCGAAATCTTTGCCCGCATTCACAGTTCCACCAAAACCAAGTGTGGTGTTGATGATAAACCGAAGCGAAGACTTGGTTGCCTTCATGATGCGTCCTTGCAGGATTTCATTCACGATTGTGGATGGCTCGGACAGATTAGCCGCAAAATTGTTAATCACTTCATTATCTTTTTCACTGATGATCGCACCATAAGCATTCCCTGCTGGCCGCAACAACGCCTTGTCCAGTGTCTTGTTTAGCGCATGCGTTTTACGGTTCATCTTCTCCATTGGATCGCTAATATTATCGCCGGTCTGTTTTGCACAGGCCGACAGCAGAACCGTTGTTGATAATAGAGTAACAGTGAAAATGCGTGAAAGAAATTTGTTAGACATAATTTATACCATAGTTCAAAGGTGTTGCTCGTGTAATATATTTAACAATCCAAGTCCACAGCACCCTATACTTTCGTTTATTAAAGCGGGAAATTGGTCACGATATGCACGTATAATTAACCTTTAGGATGTTGCTATAACTCTAACGTCGGTGGCGGTATTTCAAATCACGATTGAGTTATTTATGCAAGAAAAGAACATTTACCCCAAAGGCAGAGCAGAATTGCGGCGTGTTCGGAATCAAGGCATGAAACTGTTTGCCGCTGTCTTCATCTTTAGCATTTTTGTGAATCTTTTGATGCTGGCGGGGCCGTTGTACATGTTACAGGTCTACGACCGTGTTTTGTCCAGCCGCTCGGTGGAAACTTTGGTTGCGCTGACAGTATTGATTTTGTTGCTTTATGCGATGATGGGGTTTTTGGATTGGGCGCGCGGGCGCATCATGGCGCGGGTTGGTGCGCGCATGCACTCAATGCTGAGTAAACGGGTTTTCTTCTCGGTTCTTGAAACTGCCAAACAGCCCCACTTCGGTGCCAAAATCATCAGCGGTGTTCAGGATCTAAGCACCCTACAGCGGGTGTTTTCATCCACTGCATTATTCAGCTTCTTTGACATGCCATGGACACCTGTGTTTGCGGCTGCAATTTTCATATTTCATCCGTTAATGGGCTGGTTGGGATTGGCCGGCGGTGTGGTGCTAATCATTTTGTCACTGATAAATCAGTGGATGACCCGCGAGAATACAATCCTGTCACATCAAAAACTGGCACGCGCCAGCCAGATGGCGCAATCCATCCGCGAAGAAAATGAATCCGTCGAAGGATTGGGCATGCGCCACGACGTCCTTGCGCGCTGGCAAGAGCAAAGCGATGATGCATTATTGTATGACATGTCCGTTTCTGATCGTTCGGGGATGTTTTTGGCATTCACCAAATCTTTCCGCTTGTTTTTGCAATCAGGGATGCTGGGACTTGGGGCCTATCTGGTTTTGCAGGGCGAATTATCACCGGGCGCGATGATTGCCAGCTCGATCCTGTTGGGCCGTGCATTGGCACCTGTGGAACAAGCAATCGGTCAATGGCCACAGGTACAACGCGCCTTTTCCGCGTGGCATTCCCTGTCTGAATTATTGCAAAGCGCACCTGATGCGGCGGATCGCGTTGCGCTGCCAAAACCCACTGCATTGCTTGAAGCAAAAAATGTATCGGCCATCCCGCCAGGATCGAAAACCCCCTGCCTTCGTGGCATTACATTCCGTGTAAACCCAGGCGAGGCGATGGGCGTTATTGGCCAATCCGCATCGGGGAAATCGTCTTTGGCGCGGGTTATCACCGGGTTTTGGCCCGTGGTCGGCGGGCAATTGCGGTTGGGTGGTGCCACATTGGATCAATACGATCCGGATGTATTGGGTCACTACATCGGATACTTGCCGCAAAACGTGACATTGTTTAACGCTACAATCGCCGAAAATATCGCCCGTATGTCGCAAAACCCAGACGAGGCAATGGTTATCGCGGCCGCAAAACGCGCTGGTGCGCATGAATTGATTTTGGAACAACCCGACGGATACAACACCGTCGTGTCACCACACGGCGGTGCGTTATCGGGCGGCCAACGCCAACGCATTGGTCTGGCACGTGCATTATACGGCGATCCAATTTTGTTGGTTTTGGATGAACCGAACTCTGCTTTGGACTCCACGGGATCGGCGGCATTAACTGCCGCCATTTCACAAATGAAATCCGAAAATAAATCAGTCATCATCATGGCGCACCGTCCTTCGGCGATTGACGCCTGTGATACTTTATTGGTGTTGGATGGTGGTATCCCTAAGGCCTTTGGCCCGCGTGACGAAGTTCTGTCGAAAGTCGTTAAAAACGCACCTCAGTTGAAAAAGAACATGATGTCACCGACGACGGTCCAAGGTCGCATCAATCTTGGAACGAAAAAATGACGCAATCGAACGACTTGAAAAAATGGTCTGCCAAAACGCCGATGTTGGTTGGGTTTGGGGCGCTGACAGCACTGATTCTGGGCATTGGTGTTTGGGGCAGCTTTACCAATATTGCAGGTGCAATTGTGGCATCGGGCACAATTCAAGACGAAAGTTTACGCCAGGTTGTGCAACATCCAGATGGCGGTGTTGTTGGTGAAATCTTGGCGCGTGATGGCCAGCGTGTAAACGCAGGGGACATTGTGTTGCGTTTTGACGATAATTTTCTGCAACCCCAAGCAACGATTTTGGATCGACAACTGTCTGAATATGCAGGTCGAAAGGCGCGCATGCGTGCCGAGCGCGATGACGAAACAATCCTGAAATTCGATCCCGTGTTCGCTCTACGTGCTAAATCTGATACCCACTTACAAGATATTCTGAAATCACAAACCAGCCTGTTCAACGCTCGCCTGCAAACATTTCAACAAACCCAAGAGCAGTTGATCGAACGCCAAACGCAGATTGATTTGCAAATCGAAGGATCGCGAAAACAAGTTGTGGCCCTTGAACAGCAAATCACCTTGATCGGAAAAGAGCGTAAAGACCAAGAAGGCCTGTTGGCCAAGGGTTTGGCGCAAGCTAGCCGTGTTTTAGCGCTACAACGTGAAGAGGCGCGTTTGTTGGGACAGCGTGGTGAATTGGAATCCAGCATCGCCGCCAGCGGTGCGCAAATTATCGAAACCAAATTAGAAGCATTGCGCCTTGCGTCTCAACGACGTGAACAGGCGGAAACAGATTTGCAAGACATCGAAACCAACGAGATCGAGCTTAGCGAACGCCTGTTGTCAGCCAATGAAACGCTGCAACGATTGGACGTACGCGCACCCGTTGCGGGCATTGTTTACAACATGCAGGTTCACGCATTACGCTCAGTCGTGCGCCCCGCTGACCCAATTTTATATATCATCCCGCAGGACCAACCATTGATTGTACAATCGCGCATCGAAACTATTAATATTGATCAGGTCAACATCGGCCAACCGGCCAGTTTGCGATTTTCCACCTTTGATCAACGCACCACACCTGAAATTTTCGGTACCGTGTCCAAGGTGTCTGCAGATGTGTTTACCGATGACATAACGGGTGTAAAATTTTACACGGCTGAATTAGTACCAAACCCTGGTGAAATTGACCGTCTTGGCGATGTAGAATTATTGCCAGGCATGCCTGTCGAGGCATTTATCAAAACCGGTGATCGCACACCGCTGAATTATTTGTTGAAACCGTTCACGGATTATTTAAGCCGCGCATTCCGCGAGTAGGCGGTTTAGCCTTGCGAAAATTTCCACAAACAGTAGCCTTTTGAGAGCAACTCAAAAGGAATTATCATGTCTGGAAAATACGAAACACGTTTGGCCGAACTGGGTGTAACCCTGCCTGATGCCCCTGCACCTGCGGCGAATTATGTACCCTACGTGATTGTGGGTGATATGGTTTATGTCTCTGGCCAAATTTCGGGCGATGCCAATGGTCGGATTAACGGTAAATTGGGCGATGGGTTCAGCGTAGAACAGGGTCAAGCGGCGGCAAAAACCTGTGCAATCAGCCTGATCGCACAACTGAAATCGGCATGTGACGGCGATTTGGATCGCTTGGTGCGCGTCATCAAATTGGGCGGCTTTGTTAACTGCACACCCGACTTCGCAGACCACCCCAAGGTCATCAATGGCGCATCAGATTTCATTGGTGAAGTATTCGGCGATGCAGGCAAACACGCCCGCGCCGCCGTCGGCTCTAGCAGTCTGCCATTGGGTGTTGCTGTCGAAATCGAAGGCATCTTTCAAATCAAATGAACCCACTTCAACCCTTCATCGACGGCCCGATTACACATCGCACATTGCATGATGTAAAAGCGGGTCGTCCCGAAAATTCGTACGAGGGATTGGACGCCGCGATTGCACAGGACTTGGCTGTGGAAATCGATTTACAATTATCATCCGACGGCGTGCCAATGGTTTTCCACGATTATGAACTGGATCGCCTGACGGCTGAAACGGGACTGATCGCTGCTCGAACGGCGACTGAATTGCAACAAATCCCGTTGACAGGCGGCACAAAACCCATCCCGCGTTTCGATGAATTTATGGCGCATGTTGCGGGTCGTGTGCCCGTGTTGATAGAGCTAAAGGATCAGGATGGTGCCCAAGGATCCAAACTCTCAAATCTTGAATCATCCGCGTGTGAAATCATGCGCGGATACACTGGTGCGGTTGCGGTGATGTCCTTTAATCCCGATATGATTGCACGCTGTGCAATGTTGGCACCTGATGTTCCACGCGGCCTTGTCACTGATCCATTTACCGCTGACGACTGGCCTGAAGTGGACGCAGATCGCCGCGCAGAGTTGGCGAAAATTCCACATTACAATCTGATTGGTGCCACATTTATTTCCCATAACCGCGCTGATTTATCGTCGCCACGTGTGGCCGAATTAAAATCCCAAGGCGCCACAATTTTTTGTTGGACGGTCAAGTCAGAAGCACAAGAAATTGCAGCCCGCAAAGTAGCGCATTCTATCACATTCGAGGGGTACTTGCCCAAAGGCCAAGCATGACCAAATTCCCACAGGTTGAAATTTCCGTCGTCACGGCAATCGGCGACATCGGCCAATCTGAATGGGATGCCTGCGCATGTCCCGAGGCCTCAAATTCCCGCCCCATCGACCCTTTCACCACTTATCGTTTTCTGAAGGCATTGGAGGACAGCGGTTCCGTGGGCCATGGTACGGGATGGGTTCCACAATACATCACGGCGCGTCAGAACGGTGAGCTGATCGGCGTTTTGCCCAGCTTCGCCAAGGGCCATTCACAAGGCGAGTATATTTTCGATCACAACTGGGCGCATGCATTCGAAAACGCAGGCGGGCGGTATTATCCCAAACTCCAAATCGCCGCACCTTTTACACCGGTGACAGGGCGCAGATTTTTAACACACCCGGATCACACAGACACTGCGCGCGCGGCTCTTACCCAAGGTATCCACGCCGTACTTGAGCAACAGGGCTGGTCGTCCGCGCACATCACGTTCTGTACCGAGGACGAATATAATGCCGCCCCCGAATTGGGTTTAATGCAACGCATCGGACAACAGTTCCATTGGGAAAATAATGACTATAGATCTTTCGATGATTTCTTGGGGCAACTCGCGTCCCGTAAACGCAAAAACCTGCGTAAAGAACGTGCTACGGCGATGGATTTTGGCGGCACATTTCAACAGTTTACTGGCGACGAAATTCAATCCGAACACTGGGATGCATTCTGGGAATTTTACATGGACACGGGCGCACGTAAATGGGGCACACCGTATTTGACCCGCGCATTTTTTGACATCGCCCACGAAACCCTGCGCGACGACATTGTTTTGTTCCTGTGCGAACGCAATGGGCGATGGGTTGCGGGGGCTTTAAATTTCATCGGACGCGACACACTATTCGGTCGCTACTGGGGTTGTGCCGAGGATCACCCATGCCTGCACTTTGAATTGTGTTATTACCGTGCTATCGATTACGCGATTGCCCAAGGCTTACAACGGGTCGAAGCAGGCGCCCAAGGTGAACACAAACTTGCGCGTGGTTATATGCCGACCCCGACATATTCATTGCATTACATCCCTAACGCGGGATTTGCACAAGCGGTACAAGCATACCTTAACGCCGAACGCGAGGCCGTGGATCAGGACATTGAAATCCTAACCACCTATGGTCCCTTTAAAAAATGGAAAGAGGAATAAATGCCCGATCTTATGACCCAACGACAACGCGAAATGAAATTGCCAGCACTGATGGATCAGGGTTGGACAATGGCGGATGGTCGCGATGCCATCCAGAAAGAATTCAAATTCAAATCATTCGCGCGCGCTATTGGGTGGATGTCATCCGTTGCGATACTGGCGGAAAAAATGGATCACCATCCCGAATGGTCGAACGTTTACAATCGTGTTTGGGTCACCCTGACCACACATTCGGCGGACGGGGTGACTGAGCTAGATATCGATTTAGCGATTAAAATCGATATGCTTTACAGCTGATCCAAAATCGCTTCGCCACCAGAAATATCGCAAACGCCGCGGCTTTCTTCTGCGTTCAGCGCGGTCACAATACCGTTTTCCACTATCATGGAATAGCGCTTTGAACGGCCGATCAATCCAACAGCGGGCGCGGAAAAATCAAAGCCGATTTCGGCGGTGTATGATCCATCGCCATCGGACAACATGCCAATGCCTGCGGTATCTGCACCCATTTCAGTCGCCCATGATTGCATCACAAATACATCATTCACTGACAGGCAATAAATTGCATCTACACCCCTGGCACGGATTGCATCGGCGTTGCGTGTGAAACTTGGCATGTGCGCCGTGGAACAGGTGCCAGTATACGCACCAGGCAGAGCGAAAATCACGATTTTCTTGCCCGCCGTCAAATCCGCCATGCTGTGGCTGGCAGGGCCATCGGCACCCATAAATTGGAATTCTGCCGTTGGTAATGTGTCGCCTACTGAAATCGTCATAATTCGTCCTTTTCATTTTCGAAATACTGGTAATAAGTATAGAAGGATTAAATCAAACACTAGCGGGGAAATACAATGTCACACGTGGTCGTGATCGGTGCAGGTCAGGCGGGTTCATCCGCCGTTGTTAAATTGCGCAACACAGGGTTTGATGGTGACATCACACTGATTGGCGCGGAAACTGCCCCGCCATACCAACGCCCGCCATTATCGAAAAAATACCTGTTGGGTGAAATGGATTTGGAACGCCTGTATTTACGGCCGCTTGATTTTTATGCCGATATGAACATTACCCTGCGCCTTGGCGAAACCGTCACGGGCATCGATGCGGGCGCAAAAACCATCGCGATTGGTAATGACATATTATCTTATGATAACCTGATTTTCACCACCGGCTCAGATCCCCGTCGATTGCCTGCCTCTGTCGGAGGTGACCTGAACGGCGTATATGTTGTACGCAGCTTGGATGATGTGGATGCCATGCAACCCGAGTTTACGGCCGACCGTCACGTTCTGATTATCGGCGGCGGTTATATCGGGCTAGAGGCGGCGGCGGTTGCTGCTAAACTTGGTTTGCGCGTCACACTTGTGGAAATGGCTGACCGTATTTTACAACGTGTCGCCAGTACAGAAACGTCCGATTATTTTCGCGCCCTTCACACATCCCACGGTGTCGACATCCGCGAGAGTGTTGGTTTATCCAAACTGATCGGTGGTACCCGTGTCACTGCCGCCGAACTGACCGATGGCTCAACTCTCGACGTTGATTTCGTCATTGCGGGTGTCGGTATTACCCCGTCCACCGCATTGGCCGAACAGGCGGGATGTACCATCGAAAACGGCATTAAAACAGACGCACAGGGGCGCACATCCGTTGATGGCATCTGGGCGGCAGGCGACTGTGCATCATTTCCCTACAAGGGCGGGCGCATTCGTTTGGAAAGTGTCCCCAACGCCATTGATCAGGCCGAATTGGTCGCCACAAATATCATGGGCGGCGAAAACGTATACACTGCAAAACCATGGTTCTGGTCGGATCAATTCGATGTCAAACTCCAAATCGCGGGCCTGAACACGGGCTATGACAACGTCGTTTCGCGCATTACCGAAACCACCACATCATTCTGGTATTATAAGGGCGAAACATTGCTGGCCGTTGACGCCATGAACGACCCGCGCGGGTATATGATCGGCAAACGCTTGATCGAGGCTGGAAAATCCCCTGATCGCGCCACAGTTGGCGATCCTGCGTCCAACCTTAAATCGTTGTTATAATGCGGATCATTGGTGGTCAAAATCGCGGCACGCAATTGGCGGCGGTGGGCACAGGCGACGAAACCGCGCACCTACGGCCCACCACAGATCGCGTCCGCGAGAGTATTTTTAACCTGTTGATAAACGGCGGCTACGGTGATCCCGTCACAGACGCCCGCGTCCTTGACTTGTTTGCAGGCACAGGTGCCCTGGGATTCGAGGCATTGTCACGCGGCGCATCCCACGTTTTGTTCGTGGATGACGGCATCAAGGCGCGCGCCCTGATCCGCGAAAACACGGACATCCTACGCGCCATTGGAAAATCCAAAATATACCGGCGCGATGCCACCAAACTAGGGCCCGTAAACGGTGCGCTGTATAACCTCGTTTTCCTCGATCCTCCTTACGGTAAATCCATGGGCCAAACCGCCCTGACCTCCGCGCTTGACGGCGGCTGGCTTAACGATGATGCGCTATGTATATGGGAGGAAAACACCAAACAAATCCCACCCAAAGGGTTTACAATGCTGGACGTGCGCAAATACGGCGATACATGGGTGCATATATTAGAAGTGACATAACCGTGCTATGCTAAGGTAATATTGTCAGAGGTTACCTTGCAAAACGCCATAGTAAAACACATCAAAACACACTGGGCTGGGCGCGCGGATTTCATCTGGCTCGTCTCCCTAAATTTACTGGGTCTGCGCGCGGCAGTCCACTTCGTCGGTGGGGCGTTAAAAAACGCGCCAATTCCAATCTGGCTCATCCTCTTCCTGCTCATCAGTGTCATCCTGATCTGGCAAATTATCGGCTCCATTCGCGCCGCAAAATCCGGCCTTGATCACCCTGACGGTATTTTTAAAACGATCATCCTGTTCATCGCTGCCATGGCCGTCATTATTACCACAACATGGCAAATCGGCGATCAATACCATCGCCTGTTCGACCCCATCCCAGAACCGTTCGTTGATCCCGCAATCATTACATTGCCCCGCTCATCTGATGGCGGCGAAGTATTCCTAAACGGGCCGATCACCCTGAAACAATACAATGCATTTCGCGATATCCGCGATGTGAACAGCCTGCGCACAGTCACCTTGGATTCCCAAGGTGGCAACATTTTCGCCGCACGCGGTTTCCACCGTCTGATTGTGGAGCGTGGCCTAAATACCAATGTCATCAATGATTGCTTTTCTGCCTGTACGATAATTTTCATTGCTGGCAAAAACCGCACTGCTGACCCAAGCGCACGTTTTGGTTTTCACAGCTACGCCTATCGCTTTAACTTTACAGGTCAACAAATCGATGTGGTGGCCGAACAAACCAAAGATGTCGCCCGCTTTCAACGTATCAACACGCCTGAGACTTTTATTTCCAAAATATTTGCCACACCAGCCAGTGAAATTTGGATACCCAGCCGCGCGGAATTGATCACGGCCAACATCCTGAACTGAAACAGCCCTTGTTCACCGAATCTCAATATGTGATTGATGTGATCAACGAAACACAACAGGATCCCCATGCCCGCTGATCTTTTGAAATCAGTCTTCGGCCACGACGCATTTCGTGATGGCCAATCTGAAATCGTGGATGCGGTTGCGGCGGGCAATGACGTTTTGGCGATCATGCCCACAGGCGGCGGAAAATCCCTGTGTTTTCAGCTCCCGGCCTTGGCACGCGACGGTGTCACACTGGTCGTATCCCCCTTAATCGCGTTGATGCGTGACCAAGTTGCCGCACTACAGGCCTTGGGCGTAAATGCGGGTGCACTGACATCCGGCAATACTGACGAAGAAACCGAAATCGTTTTCCAAGCCCTTGAAAATGGTGATCTTAAGCTGCTTTACGTCGCTCCCGAACGCCTTGCCAATTTCGGCACACAGCGCATGTTGTCCAACCTGCCCATCAGCTTTATCGCTGTGGACGAAGCACATTGTGTTTCCCAATGGGGTCACGATTTTCGCCCCGATTATTTGCGCATTGGCGAACTGCGTGAAAAACTAAACGTCCCGTTGGCTGCCTTCACCGCCACGGCTGATCCCGAAACCCAAGACGAAATCGTCGCGCGATTATTCAAAGGTCGCGAACCAAAAATATTCCTCCAAGGCTTTGATCGCCCCAACATCCACCTTGCCTTCGCCCCCAAAAATGCCCCCCGCCAACAGGTGCTGAATTTTACTGCATCGCGAAAAGGCCAGTCAGGAATTATTTACTGTGGATCACGCGCGAAATGCGAAACCCTGGCGGCGGCGCTGCGTGGTGCAGGTCACGCCGCTATCTACTACCATGCAGGCATGGATGCTGATGATCGGCGTACCGCCGAACGCCGCTTCCAACTCGAAGATGGCTTAATCGTTGTTGCCACGGTCGCGTTCGGCATGGGTATCGACAAACCCGATATTCGCTATGTCATCCACGCCGACCTGCCAAAATCAATCGAGAGTTATTACCAAGAAATCGGTCGCGCAGGCCGCGATGGTGCCCCTGCTGAAACCTTGACCCTATACGGTTCCGATGACATCCGCCTGCGTCGTTCTCAAATCGACGAGGGCTTGGCACCCCATGATCGCAAACAGGCAGATCATGGTCGCCTAAACGCATTGCTTGGCTTGGCCGAGGCACGCCGTTGCCGCCGAAGCGTCCTGATTGGATATTTTGGCGACAAAATCGAAACTTGCGGTAATTGTGATCTGTGCGACACCCCGCCCGCATTATTCGACGGCACCACCCACGTTCGCATGGCGCTGTCTGCAATCTTGCGCACCGATGAACGATTTGGTGCGGGTCATTTAATCGACATCCTGCGCGGGCAATCCACCGATAAAACCCGTCAACATGGTCACGAAAAATTACCCACCTTCGGTGTGGGTAAGGAATATTCCAAAGGCGAATGGCAGGCGGTTTTCCGTCAAATGATGGGTTATGATTTGATCCGCCCTGACGTCGAACGCTTTGGTGCGTTCCGCATGACCCACGCGGCGCGTCCCATTTTACGAAACGAGGAAAAAATCGAACTGCGTCGTGACACAATCACCAAAGAGGTGCGCCGCGTCAAAGTTAAATCATTGGTCGCAGAAGAGGATGAACCACTGTTTTCTGCGCTCAAGGCCAAACGCCGTGCATTGGCCGAAGCATTAAATGCCCCCGCTTACGTTGTGTTCGCCGATGCCGTCCTGATGGAAATGGCACGCATACGGCCCGCTAATTTGGACGATTTTGCACAGCTTTCGGGTGTTGGTGCGGTAAAACTGGAACGCTACGGCAAGGCATTTCTAGAAGTTATAAATGACAGCGTTGTTGAACAACACCCATCGCGCCGTCGCTTAGCAGGCAAAGAGGCGGGAACGGTTTTTGACCGCCTTCAAGCCGCGCAACTGGAACTGATGAACGGACCACTCGGCCACGATAAACCAATGGCTTGTTCTGCCAGTCAGCTGGCGAAATTCGCCGAAACCAAGCCCCGTGATTTGGCCAGCGTCGAACGTTTGTTGGGTGCGAAAAAGGCTGAACGTTTCGGTGACGCCTTCTTGAACGCGCTGCATACAGAATAACCTTGGCGTTGATTATTTCCCTGCTATATTTAGAATAATTCTAAAAGGATACGCTCATGCTTGCCGTTATTTCACCAGCCAAAAAAATGGATTTTGAACCGATAACGGGCATCGCAGATTCAACACCTGATTTTTTGGCAGATGCGAATAAATTGGCCACGCAAGCACGTAAACTCTCGGTCTCTGATTTGCGTGCCATGATGAAAATTTCCGAGGATTTGGCGACGCTGAATCGAGAGCGTTTTCAGGCTTTCTCCGAAGCTCCCGATGATCGCGTCACTAAACAGGCGGCTTTCGCATTTGCAGGTGACACTTACACTGGATTACAGGCCAACAGCCTATCATCGGATGATTTGGATTACGCTCAAGATCACCTACGCATCCTATCGGGGTTATATGGCGTGTTGCGCCCGCTTGATCGTATCCAACCATACCGCCTTGAAATGGGCCGCAAGTTGGCCACCAAATCTGGCAATACATTATACGCCTTCTGGGATGATCGCATTGGCGCGGCACTGGACGATGTGTCGGATGGTGTGATCGTGAATTTGGCATCGAGCGAATACTTTAAGGCGGCTGGTAAAAAAATGAACAGCCGCGTCATCACTCCGGCGTTCAAAGAAGAGCGCGAAGATGGCCTGAAAATGATCGGCCTTTTCGCCAAAAAGGCACGCGGCGCCATGGCGCGTTTTATCGTGCAAAATCGCGTTGAAACAGTTGATGGGCTTAAAGATTTCAATACAGATGGTTACGGTTTTCGCCCGGAACTTTCTGGTGAAAATGATTGGGTTTTTTCGCGCGTCACGCCCTAACTCCATTTTTGTTAACGCTTCAATTCAGTACGACGTCCAGACGCCATACTGACGTTGCATTTATGAATATTTGTCGTTCTCGGAAATACCTTAACGCGGCGTAGGTTGCGCGTATTAACCAAAATCACCATGGCAAAACCACCCGCCCGTTTGTGATCCACCATGGGCCTGATACAACCACAGCTTCGCCCCAGAATCCGTTGTAATTGCCCAATAATCCCGCGTACCTGTGCGCCATGCTGGGTTATCCATCCACCACTCTGGCGCGATGCGTTCTGGTCCGCCATAGGATATGGTTTTGAACCGTTGTCGCCGCCAACGAAATTCCAACGGTGGACGGGCGCTGGTTGTGGGGGTGATGGGTTCGGGCGCGAACATAATGATGGGTCTTTTGATCGCGGGCATTCGCCATTGATCCGCGGGTTCGTTATATGTGGCCGGTACAATTGTTTGGGATTTTTCAGGCAGGTTACTGTCCGCTGGATGTATAATTTTTAATGATTTCAATTCAATACGAGCCCCAAGGCGCCCGATCAAATCCGCATGATCTGATCCCTTACGGTTCGTGGCTTTTGCCAATGCCTGTGCGTGACCAGCATGTTGCTGTTCGCGCACAGGCTCAACTATGGTGGCTTCTAGACGGATCATATCGATCCCATACCCTGGTTCAATAGTGGGTAAATGTAGCGTCAATAATGGTAAAATACGATCAGGATCATGGGCAGGATGGGCCAAGTTTACTTGGATTAATTGCACCGATTGATCTGTGCGATATAACGCTAAATCCAAGCTCCGCGCGCCCAATCCCGCACGGCGTAATTTGGTGCATAACGGTTGCGTAATCCGCGAAATCGCCACCTGAATATCATCCGCCAACCCAATCGGATCAGGCAGGGATAACCGCGTCGCAAAATTACGTGGCGGATCCGCTGGACAAACAGGTTCAGGTTGCGCACCCAATGCCTGATCCAATCGTAAAACCGTATCGGCACCAAACCGGCGTACCAATGATGCACGCGGCAATGCCGCTAAATCGGTGATACTGCGCAATCCAAGCCGTGTTAATTTCGCGGGCACACCATCCGGCAGGCGTAATGCACTTAAGGGTAATTCTGCAATTGTTTCAAATGTTCGCCCTGCCGGAGCAATAAAACTCACCCGCGCGTTCGCCGCATGAATTGGCACTACGCCGCCGCGTTCCCACCCACGGCGCTTGACCGCGCGTGATCGCGTTGCACGTGCCTCCTGATCAATGTCATCACCTGAATATTGTGGTCCCATGCGTTGGCCCGCATACCGCGCCAACGCCCATGCAGCACCGACAGTATCGGCAATTCCAATCTGCACAGACAGGCGCAAACGTTCGCAATCGTCAGTAATCAATTCGGCTAGCGCCGTCTCGCCGCCAAATAGATGCGCACAGCCACTGATGTCCATCATCAAGGATGCGGGCGGTTGCATCGCGATCCACGGCGTAAACTTGCCCGCCCAGCGATGTAATCGGGCCAAAAATTGGATCTCGGCCAATGGATCACTTTCTTGGGTGATCAGGCCGGGGCACAAGGCGCGTGCATCGGAAATGGATTGCCCAACAAACAGCCCCTGCGCCGATGCTTGGGCGCATAAAGCCGACAAAACCTGTGTGTTGTGTACGGTTTTGACCACAGCAAAAGGCGCATCAATATGGCGCGAACGTAACACACGTTGCGCCGCCAATCGGGGAAACCACAGGGATATGACGCGACGATTCTGCATAAATGTTCCACTTTTGTTCCAAATTATCAAATTGACCAAAAGAGTCGAGTCGTCAATATGGCGCCAAGCAATGAAAGGCTGATTACATGGCAAAAACCCGCGTCGCTGTCGAATTTGGAATGGGCACGTCCCTGCGAAGACAAGATTACACCAAGGCCGCCGCCAGCGCTCTAAAGGATGCGCTGTGGCATAATTCATTGACCATGGCACCGGCGTTTGGGTTTGATAAATCCGCGATGATCGTCGATGTCGAGATTGCGGTGCAGCAACCCGATCAGGTGGATTTGGATGCGCTGCGTGACATCCTGCCCTACGGCAAAGGTTCATTTAGGGCCGTGCATGGCGGGTTGGATATTGCCAAGCCAGACGCGGGGATAACGGTGATTGCAAACGCCGCCGTCATTGTATCCTTCGATATGGAGCCTGCCACATGAAGCGCTTGATTTTGGAAATGGGCATGGGCAATGACCTGTACGGCATGGACTACACCAAGGCGGCAAAACGCGCGGTCGAAGATGCGTTTCGTCACTCGACGTTAAGCGTATTTCAGTCGCTGAATCTGGATGCAGCAAAAATGCAGGTGCGCGTCACGATTGGCGTGGCCGAACCCGAATTGGTAGATTGCGATGCGGTGGCGGCAACCCTGCCACGCGGTGTTGCGTCGGTGAGCGCGGTGAAGGGTGGGCAAAATGTCGAGGATCCAAAAAACGGCACATATCACGTGATCGCAACAGCGGCAGTCGAGGCGTTATATCCAATCGATTCAAATGATTGGAAGCTCAGTTAAGGCCTGTTAATGAATGCGCGGAGGTTTTCCACGCTGGGGATTTCCAATGCGCGCTTTTGACGTGCCAGTAATCCCATTTTACGCATTCGCCCCATTTCCCGTGCCACACTTTCGCGCGAAGAAAAGATGAACGCGGCCAATTCGGATTGGGTTGGGGGGCGTGGAATCAGCACGCTATCACTGCCGCCACGTTGATATTTCAAAGCCAAATTCAACAGCGTATCATGTAGACGTGCATCCGCATTTTTGGCGTTGAAATCCACCACACGTTTGGATAGATCGCGCAGATGTCCGATCAAAATTGTCAGCAAGCTGAACGTCATGTCGGAATGGCTTTTCATCAATTGAATATAATTCGCCTGATCAATGCGCGCGGCCAAACATTCCTCGGCGGCGACAACGGATGCGGAACGTGGGCTCTCGTCCAATGCAGAAAATTCACCAAAACAATCGCCGGCGCCAACGGAAATAAATGAAACCTCGCGGCCAATGTCGGTATAAATCGTGGCTTTAGCCGACCCACGCAAAACAAAGAATACATCGCGACTGTCATCTTCTGCGTTAATCAGGAACTGACCTGATTTATACAATTGCGTGCGCCAACGCGAAGACAATAAATCCCAACTATCTTGGTTGATCTGACCCAAGAAACTTTTCGGTGGAAATGTAAGTTCGTTACGTAACATGTGCAGATTTTAGGGGGTTCATGGTTAATAAAAGTGATTTTTGTCACGTTACAACATTTAACGTAAAGTCACAAATCTTCAATTTTATGCGTTAGCGACTTGAAAATGTCGCTGGCATGCTTGCACGAATCGCCTTTTCGTGAAAATAATGCTGAAAATTTCACGGGAGTTTTCGTCGGATGACGTTAAATGTTGCGCATACAGCTGGAAGCATGGGGGCCGATTTGCGAGCATTGCGCAAATCGCGCGGGCTGACGCTGACGGATATGTCCGATACTCTTGGACGCTCTGTCGGATGGCTCAGCCAGGTGGAGCGCGACATTTCTGCCCCAACGATTGACGAGCTGCGCAATATCGCGGCGGCGTTCAATGTCCCCCTATCTTTGTTTTTTGGCCAAGCAGAAGCGAAAGCAGAGGAGTTGGGTCGTATTGTGCGCAAGCAAGGACGTCGTAAAATTGGCGGTGGTGAAATCGGCTTAGTCGAAGAATTACTCTCTCCTGATCTGACTGATGATTTCGAAGTCTTAAGATCCGTTTTTGAGCCGAATGCGTCACTGTCAAAATTTGTCGCCCGCCCAACCCAAGAAGTTGGTTATGTGGTGTCAGGCAAGTTGTCTCTGTGGATCGAAACAGATAAATTCAATCTGGCCGCGGGCGACAGCTTTCGCATTCGCGGTGAGCAATTTAAATGGGCAAACCCACATGACACCGAAGCGGTCGTCATCTGGGTTATCGCCCCACCGATTTATTAGGAGGCGGCCATGATAACGGGATCATGCGAGTGCGGTCAGGTGGAGTTTGAGGTGCGCGGCGAAATGCGCCCACCCCTTGCATGTCATTGTACGCAGTGCCGTAAAACAAGTGGTCATTATTGGTCGGCGACACAGGTACCAACTGAAAACCTAAGGCTGACCAACGACAAAGGTTTGAAATGGTTCCGTTCCAGCGATTGGGCGCGACGTGGGTTTTGCACCGGCTGTGGGTCATCACTGTTTTGGGAAATGGACGGCGAAGGGGCGACATCCATTGGCGCAGGCACCTTGGACGGTGACACGAGATTGCGTACCGAAAAGCATATTTGCGTGGCGGACAAGGGCGATTATTACGACATCGCCGATGGTCTGCCGCAGTTGGAGAAATGGTAATGTTGGACACATTGTCAGCCATGGAATGGGTTACCATCGCATCCTTTATGGCGGCGGCGGTTGCCCTGTATTTAACGCCCGGTGCCGACATGATGTTCACATTGGCCACAGGTATCACAGGCGGTCCTCGCGCAGGTGTAGCGGCCGCTGCCGGTATTTCCACAGGCGTATTGGTGCATGTGATTTTGGCGGCATTGGGTGTGGCGGTTTTGCTGTTGGCATATCCCGCCGCATATAGTGCGATCAAATATTTGGGCGCTGGGTATCTGGTTTATTTAGCAGTCCAGAATTGGCGTGCTGGGGATACATTACGCATGGGGCATGGTAATCACAGCATCTGGCGTGCGTTTCGCCGTGGGTTCATCACTAACATCATGAATCCCAAAGTGGCATTATTCGTTCTGGCCTTCTTACCTCAATTCACTGACCCCTCTATCGGGCCAATTTGGCATCAGATTATTTGGCTGGGATTGTTTTTGGCGCTGGGCGGTGTGATTACCGACGGTATTTTTGGCATTTTTGCAGGCCTAATGGCGATGCGCCTGAAATCATTCAGCGGCAAAATGAACAAAATATCAGCGGTCGTTTTCGGCGGTTTGGCCGCCAAATTGGTTTTGGATTAAGGGATGGGTACAATTATACATACCGGTTCCTGCCTTTGCAAAGGCGTGATGTTTGAGGTGATTGCACCATTGAATAACGTGGTTACATGTCATTGCACGCAGTGCCGTAAAACGTCTGGACACTATGCGGCCTCTATCATCGTTCCCACTGCGAAAATGGAATTGTTACGTTTTGAAACGCTGAAATGGTTTCCGTCAATGGACGGCGTATCCAAGGGGTTTTGCGCCGATTGCGGTTCCAGTTTGTTTTGGCAACTCGAAGGGCGCGATGGATGGAGCGTTTCTGCCGGTGCATTTGATGATCCGACCGGAGTTAAAGTCAATTACCACTGCTTCACCTCTGAAAAGGGTGACTACTACGATATTTCGGATGGGTGTCCACAGGCACCCCAATTCGACATCGACGTGACGAAAACACGCCGATCCATGGGTCTCGGCTCAATCAAATCAACCACTAAAAAAACGAATGATAGGGATTAAAATGTCAGATTTTCCAACAACGGCCCGTGTGGTCATCATCGGAGGCGGGGTCGTGGGCACCTCGACGCTGTATCACTTGGCCAAAGCGGGCTGGAAAGATTGTGTTCTGCTGGAAAAGAACGAATTGACGGCGGGCTCGACATGGCACGCAGCAGGTAACGTGCCTAACTTTGCGGGCTCTTGGGCTGTGATGAACATGCAGCGTTATTCGGCCGAAATGTATCGCACATTGGGCGAAGATGTGGGTTACCCGATGAACTATCACGTCACGGGTGCCGTGCGTTTGGCGCATAGCAAAGAACGGATGCAAGAATTTGAGCGCGTTGCCGGTATGGGGCGCTACCAAGGTTTGCAAATGGATATTTGCACACCGGAAGAGCTGAAAGAGCATAATCCGTTTATCGAAACTCATGATTTGGCAGGTGGCCTGTGGGATCCGTTGGATGGTGATATTGATCCCGCACAATTGACCCAAGCCTTGGCCAAAGGTGCGCGCGATGCAGGTGGTCGAATCGAACGTTTCTGCCCCGTTGATGGTATCGAACGTGATGGCGATGAATGGATTGTGAAAACAGCAAAGGGTGACATTCGCTGTGATTATGTTGCCAACTGTGCGGGTTATTACGCACAGCGAGTCGGCGAGATGTTCAAACCCTTTGGCGGACGCACCGTACCAATGGTTGTGATGTCACACCAATATTTCCTGACAGAACCAATCGCAGAATTGGAACAATGGTCCAAAGAGAATGGTCGCAAAATGCCAATGATCCGCGATGTGGATTCGTCTTATTACCTGCGCCAAGAAAAGAACGGCCTAAACCTCGGACCGTACGAGCGTAACTGTAAGGCGCATTGGGTCACACCACAGGATCCAATGCCCGAAGATTTCTCGTTCCAACTGTACCCTGACGATCTGGATCGTTTGGAATGGTATATCGAGGATGCGATGGAGCGTTTGCCGTTGTTGGGAACTGCGGGTGTTGGTCGCAATATCAACGGCCCAATTCCATATGCGCCTGACGGCCTGCCAATGATTGGACCAATGCCCGGTGTGAAGAACGCATTTGAAGCTCATTCATTCACATTCGGCATCGCCCAAGGTGGCGGCGCAGGCAAAGCATTGTCAGAATGGATCATGCATGGTGAAACCGAATTGGATATGTGGGCGGTTGATCCACGTCGCTATACCGATTTCGCCGACCATGATTTCTGCCTGTCCAAAGCGTTGGAAACATATGGCCACGAATACGCCATGCATTTCCCACATCACGAATGGCCAGAAGGGCGTAATAAAAAATTGTCACCAAATCATGTGGCATTATTGGCCGCTGGCGCACAAATGGGTGCGTACAATGGTTGGGAACGCGCCAATTGGTACGCCAAAGATGGCGACGACACATCCGAGGCAGCAACACACACCTGGGAACGCAACGGCCCATGGGCGGCGCGGATCAAAGACGAAGTCGAAGCCTGTCGTGATAACGCAGGCGTCTTGGATATGCCCGGGTTTTCACGCTACACCTTGTCAGGTGACGGTGCCGCCGAATGGCTACGTTGCCAAATCGCGGGCGCATTACCCAAGGTTGGTCGTATGAACCTTGGCTACTTCGCAGACAGCCGTGGACGCATCGTAACCGAAGTAACAATCATCCGCTTTGGTGATGATGATTTCTTGTTGATGACAGCGGCTGTGGCGCAATGGCATGATTTTGAATTCCTGAAAAAGGCGCTGCCTGCGGGCGGCTCTTTGTCGCTGAACGATGTGACCAACGCGTATTCAACATTGTTGCTAACAGGCCCAAAGTCACGTGAAATTTTGGCAGGCATTTCCAAGGGTGCTGATCTGTCATCCGGTTGGTTGACGCATCAGGACGCAACCGTTGCCGGCAAACCTGCCAAATTGTTCCGCATCTCGTTTGCGGGCGAATTGGGTTGGGAAATCCACACAGCATTCGATGACAGCCCCGCTGTTTTCGATGCGGTCACCGCCGCAGGTGCAAAACCGTTTGGCATGTATGCCCTAAACTCTATGCGGATCGAAAAAGGGTACCGCACATGGAAGGGTGATTTGTCGACGGATTACACATTGCTAGAGGGTGGGATTGAACGTTTCATCCGATTCGAAAAACCCCAAGACTTCCCGGGCAAGGCCGCATTACTTTCAGAAAAACAGCAAGGGTCGAAAAAGGGCTTTGTGACACTGATTGTCGATGCTGATTTCGCTGATGCACCGTACATGTCAACAATCTGGTCAGGCGACACAGTTGTCGGAGAAACCACATCGGGCGATTGGGGATATCGTGTAAATGCATCTATTGCGCTGGGCATGGTGCGGGCTGAGTTAGCAACACCAGGAACCGAGCTGGAAGTGGAAATCTTCGGCAAACGTTGCAAAGCTGTTGTTCAAGCGGACGAACCATTGTGGGATCCAGCGAACGAACGGATACGTGCATGAGCATAACCCTACTTGATGGCGGCATGGGCCAAGAATTGATTGCCCGTGCCGGAACAGCAACCGCCCTTTGGTCTGTCCAAGCGTTATTGGATCAGCCAGAAATGGTGCGTGCTGTTCACGACGACTATTTTAACGCAGGCGCGATGGCGGCGACAACGAATACATATTCGGTGCTGCCTGATCGCCTAGAAAAACACGGCATTGGTGACCAGTTGGAAACGCTTCAACGTCTGGCATGCCAACAAGCCGTTGATGCCCGTGATGCACATGGATCGGGGTTAGTATTGGGGTCGCTTGGCCCACAGGGATTTTCGTATCAACCTGACCTGTCGCCACCTGCGGAACAGGCGGCAGAGGCTTATGCGATGATCTGTAAAATTCAGGTGGATTATGTGGATGTGTTGATGGCTGAAACAATGGCGTCAGTGGATCAGGCGCGGGGTGCATTAATGGGCATGTCGGGGCACGGTAAACCAATTTGGATTTCGATTACGGTCGATGATGAAGATGGCTCAAAACTGCGCTCTGGCGAGCCAGTTGTGGATTTATTGCCATTACTTGGCGAATATGATGTTGCCGCTGTAAATGTGAATTGTTCGCTTCCAGAAGCAGTCACTACCGCAATCCCATTGTTAACAGGATCAGGTATTCCTGTTGGCGGATATGCCAACGGATTCACTAAAATTCACAGTGATTTCAATACAATAGGTGCAACAGTTGATTTATTGAAAGCGCGAACAGATTTAGGGCCAGATGCCTATGCAGATTTTGCCCAAGGGTGGATCAATGCAGGTGCCACAATAATTGGTGGTTGTTGCGAGGTTGGGCCTGCACATATTACAGAACTCAAAAACAGGTTTATCAAATGAAATTGTCGCACCGCATAACAAACCTTGAAACCGCTGGCGACGATGGCTGGGGTGTGCATTACCGTGCGCGGGATATGGCGCGTGCTGGCCAGGACGTAATTTCATTGTGCGTGGGTGATCATGATACCCGTGTGTCAGCGGCGGTGATTGATGAAATGGTTACATCGGCGCGCGCAGGCAACACGAAATATGCACCCGTTCTGGGCAGCGAAGATTTGCGCGATCAATTGGCATCCGATTACGGCGTAACACGCGAAAATATTGCGGTGGTCAGTGGCGGTCAGGCGGGCTTGTTCGCGGCTCTTTGCGCGGCGATTGATCCCAAAGATACGGTCGTGGTAATCGATCCTCATTACGCCACATACCCATCCACCGTACGCGGTGCGGGGGGTATTTTTACCACTGCGATTGCGCACAGCGAAAACGGTTTTCAGCCTCAACGCGCTGAGCTGATGGCCGCGACCAAGGGTGCGCGTTGTCTGATGGTGAACTCGCCAAATAATCCAACGGGCGCGGTCTACACACGCGAAACGATGGATATGATTGCGGATGTTTGCATCCAAAATGATCTGTGGTTGATCAGCGACGAGGTTTACGCAACCCAAGTTTATGTTGGCGAACACATCAGCCCGCGCGATTTACCTAACATGGTAGAGCGCACAATTGTTGTCGGCTCATTTTCAAAATCGCATCTTATGACTGGCTTTCGAATTGGCTGGGTCGTTGCCCCAACCAACGTGATTGATGCGCTGTTGTCGATGGCTAATGCGACCACCTATGGCTCGCCTCAATTTATCCAAGACGCGGGGCTGAAAGCGTTGCAATTGGGGGGGGCGGAACAGGTGGCCGCGTTGTACAAGGAACGCCGCGATTTGGCCGTTGCTGCGTTTGCGGATGCACCGATTCCATTGGTTGCACCCCAAGGTGCAATGTATGTGATGGTCGATGTGCGAGCCACAGGTTTGTCTGGCGATGAATTTGCAAATCAACTGCTGGATGCCCAAGGAATTGCGGTCATGCCAGGCGAGAGTTTTGGCCAGGGTGCGGCCGGTCACATCCGAATTGCGTTGACGGTTAACAATGAAAAATTGACCGATGCCTTTATGCGGATCAATGCCTTTGCGACGGGGATCATGTAATGAAACTGCCCAAATCCGCCATTCAAACCATTGAAATGTGGCGCCTTGGCTTTGTTGCCTCGGTGACAGCGGGTGGGCGACCAAATGTGTCACCCAAGGGCACGTTTATTGTGCTGGATGATGAAACCATTGCATTTGGTGAAATTCGTTCGCCCCAAACCCTGACAAACATTCAAACCAATCCACAAGTTGAAGTAAATTTTGTTGATCAATTCACCCGAAAAGGTGTGCGTGTTGGCGGTGCGGCATTGTTGGTGCGTCGTGATACCGCCGCCTTTGATGAAATCATTAACCAATGGGTGGATCTTTGGGGTGATCTGGCAAATCGTATTAACGTGATTGTCAAAATACCCGTAGAATACGCCAAGCCTCTGACAACGCCGCCCTATGATGATGGCGCAACCGAGGATGCGATGATTGCACTGTATAAACAAAAATTTGCAGAGATGTATAATGACCGGTGATCAGAAACAAATACCGCAACGTGTCGACATCGTTTTGTCGGACGGCTTCGTTATGACAGAGCTGTCTGGTGTTGTGGATGTGTTGCGCTTGGCTAATCGTGTGGTTGGCAACAAGCTGTTTGAGTTTCGTTATGTCAGTCCAGAAGCGGGAGAAGTAAAATCCAGCGCGGATACATGGTTGAACGCGGCGGCTCTGTCCGATGTCCCAAACGCTGACATCGTAGTCTTCTTGGGGAATTCAGACCTTAACTTTACCAGCCGCGAAATCGAGAGTGCGGTACGTAAATACAGCTATTCCGATGCCCAAGTCATTTTGTTGGCCGAAGCGGCGGCGATTTATATCTCTGCAAATTCGGATGAAGGGTTCGGGCATACGACCCACTGGGAAAACCGATTATTGCTAGAGGAACGCAGTGGTATTTTTGACATCGCGCCATCATTGGCAGTTTCCAACAATAAAATTGTCACATGCGCGGGCTTGGTTTCGACTTATGACATTATGCTGCAAATCGTGGCCGCCCATGTGTCACGCGCAAAACTGTTAACTATTTCTTCGATCCTGCTGTTGGACAAGGTGCGCTCGTTCGAAACGCGCCAACCGGGTGCGATGGATGCATTAAGTGCGGGCAAAGACAGCCATATCGACCACGCGATAAAACTGATGCAATCCAATATAGAAGAGCCGTTAAAAACCACTGAATTGGCCGCCGCTTTGGGGCAAACGACACGCTCATTGGAACGTCAATTTTTACGTCATTTGGGTCGCAGCCCAGGACGTTTTTATCGCGAACTACGCCTGATCCGTGCCCAAAACTTTTTGGTCAATACGGACATGAGCATTCTTGAGATCGCTGCCGCCTGCGGATTTGGCAGCAATTTTGGTAAAATTTACAAAGCATATTATGGCAAAACGCCGCGCGAAACGCGCAAAGAGCGTTTGGTTTAGTCAAAGGAAAAAACATGACAGATCTACCCAAATCGGCCCGCGTGGTCATCATCGGCGGCGGCGTCATCGGTTGCTCAGTCGCATATCATCTGGTCAAAAAAGGCTGGAAAGATGTTGTATTATTAGAACGCAAACAGCTGACATCGGGCACCACATGGCATGCGGCGGGATTGATCGCGCAACTCCGTGCTACGGCAAACATGACCAAATTGGCGAAATATTCGCAAGAGCTGTATGGCAATCTAGAAGCAGAAACAGGCGTTGCCACGGGTTTTAAACGCTGTGGCTCGATCACAGTTGCCCTGACAGAAGAACGCAAAGAAGAGATTTTCCGCCAAGCATCAATGGCGCGCGCATTTGGCGTAGAAGTCGAAGAGATTTCTCCAGAAGAAGTGAAAGCAAAATACGAGCATCTGAATATTGACGGCGTCAAAGCGGGCGTTTGGTTGCCACTGGATGGCCAAGGTGACCCCGCAAATATCGCCTTGGCATTGGCCAAGGGCGCACGCAGTGGCGGCGCGTTGGTGCGCGAACATGTCTGTGTGACGGGTGTGACAAAACAGGGTCGCCGTGTTACGGGCGTTGATTGGGAATCCAAAGGTGAAACAGGGCACATTGCGGCCGATATGGTTGTAAACTGTGGCGGCATGTGGGGTCACGAAGTGGGTCGTATGGCCGGCGTGAATGTACCGCTTCAAGCATGCGAACACTTCTACATCGTGACTGAAGCCATTGAAGGTCTTACACAAATGCCCGTTCTGCGCGTGCCGGACGAGTGTGCATATTATAAGGAAGACGCAGGAAAATTCCTGTTGGGTGCGTTTGAGCCGGTGTCAAAACCATGGGGTATGGATGGAATTCCCAAAGATTTCGAATTTGATCAGTTACCCGAAGATTTTGATCATTTTGAACCAATTTTAGAAGCCGCCTGCGAACGTTTACCAATTTTGGCCGAAGCAGGCATTCACACGTTTTTTAATGGCCCCGAAAGTTTCACCCCCGACGATGCGTATCACTTAGGGCTGGCACCAGAGATGGATAATTTCTGGGTTGCAGCTGGTTTCAATTCTATCGGCATTCAATCGGCGGGTGGTGCAGGTATGGCGTTGGCGGAATGGATGGATGCGGGTGCGAAACCATTTGATCTGGGCGACGTCGATATTGCGCGTATGCAACCATTCCAAGGAAACAAAAACTATTTGTTCGAGCGTTCCAAGGAAACATTGGGTCTGCTTTACGCTGATCACTTCCCATTTCTACAAAAGAAAACTGCACGCGGTATTCGCCGCACACCATTTCATCAGCAATTGCTGGACCAAGGTGCGGTTATGGGCGAGTTGGCAGGTTGGGAGCGTGCCAATTGGTTCGCTGATGCGGGCCAAGAAGCGGCATATGAATACACATGGAAACGCCAAAATTGGTTTGAAAACGCTGCACGCGAACACCGTGCCGTGCGCGAAAACGTTGGCATGTACGACATGTCTTCCTTTGGTAAAATCCGCGTCGAAGGTCGCGATGCAACAGCATTTCTGAACTTTGTTGCAGGTGGTCAATACGATGTGCCTGTCGGTAAAATCGTCTACTCTCAATTCTTAAACCACAGTGGCGGCATCGAGGCGGATGTGACAATCACCCGCATCAGCGAAGCCGCTTATTTGGTGGTCACCCCTGCCGCAACACGTCAGGCAGATCAGGTTTGGTTAGAACGCAACATCGGCGATTTTAATGTGGTGATTACGGACGTGACAGCGGGCGAAGGTGTCTTGGCTGTGATGGGCCCCAACAGCAGAAAATTGTTACAAGCAGTCAGCCCAAACGACTTTAGCAATGAAGTGAATCCCTTTGGTACTGCACAAGAAATCGAAATCGGCATGGGGTTGGCACGGGTGCACCGCGTGACCTATGTGGGCGAGCTGGGCTGGGAAGTTTACATAAGTGCGGATCAAGCAGGTCACGTGTTTGAAGCATTGCATGATGCCGGCCAAGATATGGGTCTTAAGCTGTGCGGCATGCATATGATGGACAGTTTACGGATTGAAAAAGGCTATCGTCACTTTGGTCACGACATTACATGCGAAGATCACGTGGTCGAGGCGGGGCTTGGTTTCGCAGTAAAAACCGACAAGCCAGATTTCATCGGCCGTGACGCCGTCCTGCGCAAAAAGGAAAATGGTTTGGAAAACCGTTTATTACAATTCATGCTAAACGACGGCGAACCCTTGTTGTATCACAACGAACCAATCCTGCGTGATGGTCAGTTGGTTGGGTATCTAAGTTCGGGCAGCTATGGCCACACATTGGGTGGCGCGGTTGGTTTGGGCTATGTTCCGTGCAAAGGTGAAACCGTGGCAGATGTTTTGGCATCCACGTATGAAATCGATGTGGCCGGTGTGCGTGTAAAAGCAACGCCAAGCATGAAACCGTTGTATGATCCAAAATCGGAACGTGTGAAAGTTTAGCCCCGTAAGGCGTAAGAATTTTAACAAACCTAAAGGCGTCCGTGACAAGGGCGCCTTTTGCTTTTATGCCACCCCTTATGGAAACCTTCGTCTACAACCCACCAAATGACCCGTTGCAGATTGTGCATCAAGATGCACACATTCTGGCTATTGATAAACCATCTGGCTTATTGTCAGTACCAGGCAAGGCAGTGGAACACCGCGACTGTGTCGAAGATCGTGTGCGCGCACAATTCCCCGATGCTTTGCTGGTGCACCGCTTGGACATGGATACCAGTGGCCTGATGATCTTTGCTCGTAATAAAAACGCGCAACGCCATTTGGGTTTGCAGTTCGAAAAACGGACAGTGCAAAAAACATATATTGCGCGCGTCGCCGGAATTATAGAGCAGGATCAAGGGCTGGTTGATCTGCCTTTAATCGTCGATTGGCCAAACCGCCCAAGACAGATGGTTGACCATGAACGTGGAAAGCCCGCACAAACGCAATGGTTGGTTATTGATCGCGAACCAAATGCGACGCGGGTTGAATTGCAACCCCGTACAGGGCGAACGCATCAGCTGCGTGTGCATATGATGGCGCTGGGGCACACGATTTTGGGCGATCGGTTTTACGGAAATCCGCATGAAATCGACGCGGCGGATCGGTTGCAATTACATGCGGGTTCGCTAAAACTACGCCACCCAATTGGCGGAGAGTGGCATGAATTTAAATCACCTGTTCCCTTTTAGAACAGGGCAAAATTAAATACACTGCCGCGTAATAATCCCGTTTTTCCACCCGATACTTGCTGTTGCGGGCGTGACGCGATAATTGAGGGTAAGCAAAGGAAAAGCCATGACAATCAATCCCGTTGACCTGACTGCTGCATTGGTGAAATGCCCATCCGTTACCCCGACAGAGGGCGGCGCACTGACATTGCTGGATAACGTGCTTTCACAGGCAGGTTTCACCTGTACCCGTGTAGATCGTGGGCAAGTTTCAAACCTGTTCGCGCGTTGGGGTCAGGGGCGCACATTGGGGTTCAATGGCCACACGGATGTGGTTCCCGTTGGCGACATGGATGCATGGACGGTTGATCCGTTTGGTGGGGAAATCAAAGATGGGTATCTGTATGGGCGTGGCGCGACGGATATGAAATCGGGGGTTGCTGCCTTTGCGGCGGCGGCGATTGACTTTGTCACGAATACACCGCCCGATGGATCGATTGTGCTGGCAATCACCGGCGACGAAGAGGGCGTTGCAATTGACGGCACGGTTGCGCTGTTGGATTGGATGAATGCCAATGACGAAACGATGGATCATTGCATCGTTGGCGAACCGACCTGTCCTGATGTGATGGGTGAAATGATGAAAATCGGACGACGTGGATCGATGACGGCCTATATCACGGCGCGTGGTGTTCAAGGGCATGCGGCCTATCCGCACCGCGCGAAAAACCCGTTGCCCGCGATGGCGCAATTGATTTGCGCACTGACGTCGCATGAATTGGATCAAGGTACAGAACATTTTGACGCTTCTACATTGGCCGTGACAACAATTGACACGGGCAACCCTGCCAACAATGTGATCCCCGCCGAAACCCGTTCAACGGTAAACATCCGTTTCAATGACGCGCACAGCTCGGACGATTTATCCAAATGGGTGACGTCAGTTGGCACCGAGATTTCGCAAAAGACGGGTATCGAAATCGTGATGGAAATACATGTTTCGGGCGAGAGTTTTGTCACCCCTTTGGGTGACTTTTCGCAGATGATTGCAGATGCGGTTCACGCGGAAACGGGCATACGCCCAACGCCGTCTACATCGGGTGGAACATCGGATGCGCGGTTTGTGAAAAATCACTGTCCAGTTGTTGAATTTGGCTTGGTTGGTAAAACCATGCACCAGGTGGACGAACGTGTAGCCGTTGATCAAATTGATCAGTTGAAATCGATTTATCTGCGGGTGATGAAAGATTACTTTGCGTGATCAAGGGCCATTTATACATCATGGTCAAAGAACCCCGCGCTGGGCGTGTCAAAACCCGTTTGGGGCGCGACATTGGCATGACCGCCGCCGCATGGTGGTTTCGCCATCAATCCAAAGCATTGATCCGCAACCTGTCGCGTGATCCGCGCTGGCAAACCGTTCTGGCTGTTGCGCCTGATGTAGAGGGTTTAAACAGTCGCATTTGGCCGTCCAAAATTCCGCGTTGGCCACAAGGTTCGGGTGACTTAGGTGATCGCATGGGGCGCATTTTCCACTGCGCACCCAAGGGACCTGTCGTCATCATCGGGGCGGATATTCCACATATTACACCGCGTTTGATTAACGACGCTTTTGATGCGCTTGGACGCCATGATGCCGTCATCGGCCCCGCCTTTGACGGGGGATATTGGTTGATTGGTTTAAAACGAGGTGTGCAACCTGTTCCCAAAGCCTTGTTTCAAAATGTGCGCTGGTCGCATGCCGAAACGCTGAATGATACGCTGCGAACATTAAACACCGATGCCGTAAAACATATCGCGGCATTGCGTGATGTGGATACGGTTACCGATTTGTAGAATAAGGGATGTGAGCAACCACCGCAAACGTTGGCGTTTTTTACGCAAGGCATGTAATTACGCCACCTGACAGGTATCCAATTTTGCCCGTCACTCATCCTTGTTGGTTTGATCCTTGCGTCGCCCCCAAATGATCCAACCCACCAACAATCCAAGCAAGGTCGCCAACCCAAGCAATATCCAAATTTCGACTAATAAAAAGCCCCATTCTTGGAACATTTCTCTCTCCTTTATCTGCCTTAACAGATCATTGTGTGATCCATGTGAACGTGGTGCGCCGGTTCTGTGCGCGACCCTCGACGGTGTCATTGGTTGCGATGGGTTGCGTTTCGCCAAAACCTTTGGCCGAAATTGCGGTTTGGTTGATGCCCAAATCGATTAATGCGGTACGCACAGAATTTGCACGTTCTAAGCTCAACTTTTGGTTAAATGCTTCTGAACCTTGGCTATCGGTATGCCCAGCGACCTCAACGCTCAGCCCATCAATTTCGGCACAGGCAATCATTATATCCGACAATTTTCTCAATGTGGCTAAACTGTTTGCGGTCAATGTGGCTGATGCGGTTTCGTATGTAATTTTAGCATCCTCTGTTACGTTCGCTGTATGTGCCGTGCACCGCTGTAACGCTGTGATTTCGGGGTTTGCAATCGCGCTGCCCGTGGCGGTGGAAACTATCACTGGCTTCGTTGTTTGGGTTTCTTTTGTCGCTGGTTCTGAGGCGGCTGCGACTTTGGCAATAACCTTCCAGAAACCGCCTTGCAGGATTTCATTTTTTCCTGTGTCCGCGTTGATGCGCGTATCACCTTCGCGTGGCTCCATCAGTGAACGTGTCAGGTTGATCGTCGCGTTTGACCCCAATGTTTGGGTCAAGGTGGATTTTGCAATTTCCATGTCCCCACCAGGCAATAACACTCCTTCAAAGGTCGCGCTATTTTCGTCAACGGATGTTTTGACAGATTCAAACAATGGCAATGCGGCGCCGATACTGCTTAAGCGCTGCAACATGATCTCTTTGCCCGAAACGCTACCTTGGCGAAAAATGCCACCAAGTTTGGGTAAATTCAACGCCGATGTCAGATCACCCATGGAAACGCCTTCGGGGCCTTTGCCATTGATCGTACCGCCATTGCCGGCAACCCAATTCAGATTTAACCGCGCAGGGGTGCCATCGTCCTCGGATGTCAAGCTAACATGAGCACTGTATCCTTCTGGCATGACTGAAAACAAGTTTTCGATGGCATCGACTGCTTCGGATGTGTTCACCGAACCCACCACTTGAACGCGGCGATCAACCACACTCAGTTCACCATCGTTCAAACCTTTTAAGGCTTGGATGCCAACGCCAACAACCGACATCCAATTTTCGTCGGGCATGCCAGCAGTTGGTTTTAATTCTTGGGCCGCATCACCAATTAACCCCGCCAACCCACCACGCGCAGCGGCAGATGGAACATATCCCCCAAAGGTTTCAGTCGTGCCATTCTTGGTGCCACTGAAAACATACGGAATTGTTGGCACAACTTTTAAATCAACGCTGGCGGTATAGCCCGCAGGTAATGTTGCAAAAACCTGTCGAACGGCCTTTTCTTCTTCCAGGGTACGCGCCAATCCCGATACTGAAATATGACGGTTTGATATATCAAAAGCACCATTTTGCAGCATCGAAATACCCCGCACACCCGTGCCAACAAAATCTGGCCATTGCGTGCTTGGCATACCGCCTGCCAATGTCAGGTCGCTGTCTGCGGATCCAATAATGTTCGCCAACGTGTTTTGCGTTGGTGCGTTTCCACTGAAAAACATGCCGTCTGCGGTTTTACTACCACGAAAAATATATGGTGTTGCTATTGCTATTTGGGTCAGGTTGTCCAAAACACGGCGGCGTCCATGGGTGTCATCCAAGTTTGCCAAAATCGCGGCGCGTTCTATATCGCTGGCGACGGTGCCGGAAACGACAATATCACGACCCGAAACCGATGTTTCCACACCATAGGTGGTTTTGCCGATTTTCGCTTGGGCACCATTACGGATGTAATCTTCGATCTCGACTGCATCCATGCCAAAATCCCAGTCCTTCAGAATTGTACCACTGCCAGTCATACCCAATACGACCCAGCCCGCAAATAAAACAAGAATTCCGAATGTTTCGCGCATTACGTTCCTTCTGAAAAACACCGCCACACCACTGCGCTGTTACATAGCACCTAATTACATCATGTGCAGGTTGCAAGAACGGGTTTTATTTGCGCTACAAAGGCCATGACACCGCCCATCCTTGCGTGATAGAGAGCAGGCATGAACAAACTTCCCTCCAAAGAAGACATTTTGAAATGGGTGCAAGAGCATCCTGACAAAGCGTCAAAACGTGACATTTCTAAAGCATTCTCAATTACAGGGGATGCACGCACTGAATTGAAGCGCATGTTGCGCGAATTACGTGCTGACGGCCTAATTTCTGGATCACGCCGTGCCTTTCGTGGTGCAGGCGAATTGCCGCCCGTGTCCGTTTTGCGTGTGTCCGAATTGGACGGTGCCGGTGACCTTTGGGCAGAGCCCGCTGAATGGGACAGTGAAAACGACCGCCCCCGTATCCTGTTCATCGCCAAAAAAGACGACCCAGCCCTGACCGTCGGTGATCGCATCCTGTGCCGAATTTCGCCTGTTGAGGGACAAGATCATGATCTAGAAGCACGCCTTATTCGTCGTATTGGTTCAGGCCCCGATTTGGTGATCGGTATTTACCGCCTTGGATCCGAAGGTGGTCGTTTGGTTCCCGTGGATAAGAAAAGTACCCGCGAATACAAAATATCATCCCGCGATGCCAATGGTGCCAAAGATGGTGAATTGGTCGAAGCAGAACAAATTGGCCCCAAGGCGCGTATGGGTCTGCCGTCTGCGCGTGTGATGGAGGTGTTGGGCGATCCCATGGCGCCACGTTCAATTTCGCTGATTGCCATTCATCAACATGAAATCCCCGACCACTTCCCCGATGATGTCATCATCGAGGCCGAAGCGGCCCAACTTGTCGCACTGGGTGATCGCACTGACCTGCGCCATTTACCATTGTTCACGATCGATCCGTTCGATGCCCGTGACCGCGATGATGCCATCTGTGCCGCGCCCGATGAAGACCCCGCGAATGTTGGCGGTCACATTGTCTGGGTCGCTATTGCCGATGTTGCACATTACGTCCGCCCAGGATCGAAATTGGACAAAGAGGCACGCAAACGCGGTAACTCGACCTATTTCCCAGATCGCGTGGTGCCAATGTTGCCTGATGCGTTGTCTGGCGATCTGTGTTCCCTGCACGAAGGTGTGGATCGTGCCTGTATGGCCGTTCGGATCAAATTGAATGCCAAAGGCGCAAAGCTGGATCATGAATTTCACCGTGGCCTGATGCGATCCCCCGCCGCCTTGTCCTATGAACAAGCCCAAGCAGCGTTTGAAGGCACTTACGACGATGCCACCAAACCACTAACGGGCCCTTTGGCCGACCTGTTTGCGGCATATCAAAGCGCGACCATTGCGCGTAATGAACGCCAACCACTGAATCTTGATTTGCCAGAACGCAAAATCATTTTGTCCGACGAGGGCAAAGTTTTATCCGTCGATTTCCGCGCACGGTTCGATGCGCATAAACTGGTCGAAGAATTTATGGTCACGGCAAATGTTTGTGCCGCCGAAACATTGGAAGCTAAGAAAAAAAACCTGTTGTACCGCGTTCACGAAGAACCCACGCCTGAAAAACTGGAAGTGTTGCGCGAAACGGCCGAAGCTGCCGGTTTGGATTTTGCCAAAGGTCAGGTTTTGAAAACCATACACCTTAACAAACTGCTGGCCGCGGCCGAAGATACCGAAGATGCGGAAATCATCAACATGTCCGTTCTGCGGTCCATGACACAGGCATACTATGGTCCGTCCAATTTTGGTCACTTTGGCCTAAATCTGCGCCGTTACGCACACTTCACCAGCCCAATTCGCCGTTACGCCGATCTGATTGTACACCGCGCATTGGTGTCCGCACATAATTTTGGCGATGATGGTTTGTCACAAGAAGAAGAGGCGGTTTTGCAAGAGACCGGCGAATGGATTTCCACCACGGAACGCCGTTCCATGTTGGCTGAACGTGATACAACTGATCGTTATTTGGCCGCATTTTTGGCCGACCGTGTTGGCGCAGAATTCACAGGCAGGGTGTCTGGAATCGCCAAGTTTGGTCTGTTTGTTAAATTGGACGATACAGGTGCGGATGGGATTATTCCGCTATCACAATTGGGTCGCGAATACTGGCGTTTTAACGAACGCGAACGCACCCTACAGGGCGAAGAAAGCAATCGCATCATCGCCGTCGGTATGCCGTGCAAGGTTTCTTTGGTTGACGCAACTGCTCTGACAGGTGGGCTGACATTGGAAATGTTGGAACTGAACGGCGAGGCAATGCCCAAAGGCTCTGGCCGTCAAAAGAGTCATAAGGGTCGCCGTGTCGCGCGTTCCAAAGACAAAGGTAAACGTAAAAAGAACCGCTAAATACGGTTCTCTTTGTATCGCAGTGCGTGCGCGACCATCAGACGTAATTTTTCAGGCTGGATATCCGCGGTGGTTGGAAACACCACCGCGCGATTACCCTCAATCCAAAAATCCGCACCAAATTGCGCGGCAAAATCGGAAATGATGGTGGTTTGGCAATGCGCGAACAAGGCAACATCACCAGATTTGGCAATTCCAATCCGCAACATCGAACCTTTGGGTGCAATATAAGTGGGTTGCCCCCACCGCAGGCACTCCTGCACATCCAATCCTTCCGCCTCACGTGCAATTAATGCACGCAACGCCATGGCACTTTTTCGTGTATCATTTGGCATCGCCTCAAAAACAGCCGCCGCCTTTGCGTGTGCATGTATCATTTCATCAAAGCACTTCTGTGTCCTATTCAGCGTATGCTACTCATTTTGGCTTGGACTTCATATAGAGGTCTGAATCATTTTTGCACCCAAAATAGTGGCATGCCGTCAAAAATTCATCCCGGAACTATCAGCGTTCTTGGGAGAATTCGCCAACAAGGTTACAAACAAATTACATAGTGATGTAAACGCGCAGTATCAAACCAAACATCGGCGCAAATATGCGCACAGCAAACGACCCATTGTTTTGCATGAATTGCTGGCTTAGATTAAACGCAATAAAAATAATAATCTCGAGCAGGAGAGAAACATGAGCAGATTTACAACAGCCCTCGTCGTTGGGCTGGCTATAAGTGCAAGCCCGATTCAAGCAGATCCCAACGAGACACAGGAAATACAAGTGGCGCAAAGCCAAATCGGATTTCAGAACTGGGTTAAATCCTTTCGTGTACAGGCCTTGGCCAAGGGCATTTCTGCACGCACATTTGACCAGGCTTTTCGTGGCATTACATTGAACAAGCGCGTCGTTAAATCAGATCGCAAGCAGGCGGAATTTTCACGCGAAATTTGGGATTATTTGGACACGGCGACATCGCCCAAGCGCGTTTCCAACGGGCAGGCCAATTTTAACGCTCAGTCGCGCGTTTTAAAACAGATCGAAAAGAAATATGGCGTGGATGCCGAAGTGGTCGTGGCGATTTGGGGGCTAGAAAGCTCGTACGGTCAGCGAATGGGTGACATCAACATTATCGAGGCATTATCGACACTAGCCTACGAGGGCCGCCGCGAAAAATTTGGGCGCCAACAGTTGCTCGAAGCGTTACGCATTATTCAACGCGGTGACATCACCCCCAATAAAATGATGGGGTCATGGGCGGGTGCGATGGGACATACACAGTTCATCCCAACCAGCTATCAAGCCTATGCCCAAGATTTTACTGGCGACGGTAAACGCGATGTTTGGGATCCACGCAATCCAGCGGATGCGCTGGCCTCGACGGCGAATTACCTGTCCAAATTTGGGTGGAAGAACAATCAACCATGGGGCGTAGAGGTCAAATTGCCAGCAGGGTTTAATTACGGCAATGCGTCATTGAAAGTCAAAGCAACTCCGGCGCGCTGGACACAATTGGGTTTGCGCACAATGAATGGCGGCAAAATCCCCAATTACGGCGAAGGCTCTGTCTTCCTGCCCGCTGGTGCCGACGGCCCCGCATTCGTGGTGTTCAAAAACTTTTCGGTCATCAAGCGTTACAATAACGCGAATTCTTATGCGATGGCGGTTGGTCATTTGGCGGATCGGATCGCCGGCAAGGGTCCGTTTGTTCGCGAATGGCCACGTGGCCCAGGTGCGCTAAAGTTTGAGCAAAAGATCGAAGTGCAGGAATTGCTGAATAAATTGGGATTTGATGTCGGCGAAGCTGACGGCATTATCGGTCCCAAAACATACGACGCCATCAGTAAATTCCAAACCTCACGCGGTATGGTTCCTGATGCAAAAGCGAACGAAGATTTGTTGTTAAAGTTACGTCGCGCAGGTTAAATACCTAAAACGAAACTGCCCCACAACGGCATCGAGCCGTTGTGGGGCAGTGTGTGTTTCACACAAGTGATTCTAGTGTCTAGAGTTCGACCGAACACGTGCAAGGAAGCGTAATTATGGCAGATTTGTGGCCATTTACGATCACTTCAGCAGGTCCTGACGCGATATGGTTTATCGTCGCTTTGCCCGTGTTGTCTGTGGTCAATGTGCCGGACATGCCACCCTCTTTGTATGCAAGGGTTACACAAGCGCCACGGATCGGAATACCGCGTGTTTTGATATAAATGGTTGATGCAGACATAATAACCTCCACTTTAAGTTGCGCGAACAAGTCAGGGTTTGGCGAACGTTCAGTTCCCATTCGCCAGTGCTTCCATGTTCATCTTGTTAGTTTTTGCAGTATGGAACTGAGGTATTAAAATTTGTATAAAATTAATCTTGCCTTATTCTAGCCGTAATTTAGCCTTGGTCAAGACCCCATTCGTCAGATTGCATTTCTTCTAACCTGCTGGCCGTTCTTTCAAACTCAAACGCGCCTGATCCAGCTTGATACAGTTGCCCAGGTGCGGCATCTGCACTGATTAAAACTTTGACATGTGCTTCGTACAGCGCATCGATCAGGGTTACGAACCGTTTTGCTTCGTTGTTGTTATTGCGCGATAATTTTGGCACGTCGGTCATCATCAACAATCGAAAAGATTCCGCGATTAATAAATAATCCCCAGGCCCCAACGGTTTTTGACATAAATCTGCGAAACTGACGCGCGCGATGCCGTTGCGGTGATGTGGTATTAAAATTTCCCGTTTTTTGTGACGCAGGACAATGGGCTGATCTTCGCCTTGGGTTAAATCATTCCAAATGGCATCCATTTCACTGCTGGTATTTGCGCCAAGCGGGTGAAAATAACGGCGGCTTCCCATTAATCGATTTTGGCGGTGATCCGTTTTGCTGTCTAAATTGTGGATTGTCAGGCGCTCTTTGATCAATCCGATGAACGGCAGGAACAGATCGCGGTTCAGGCCGCTTTTGTACAGCTCATCTGGATGACGATTGGATGTGGTAACGACAATCACACCTGCATCAAACAAAAACTCAAACAACCGTCCCACAATCATTGCGTCGGTAATGTCGGTGATTTGCATTTCATCAAAACACAACAAACTGGCTTGGCTTACGATCTTTTCGGCGACGGGACGAATAGCATCCTCGACACCTGTTTGACGGGCAGCATGCAGGTTTTCGTGTACTTCCTGCATAAAGGCATGAAAATGAACTCGGCGTTTTCGCCTAAGCGGCGAAGCGTCAAAAAACAAATCCATCAACATGGATTTACCCCGTCCGACACCGCCATAAATATACAGCCCCTTGGGGCGCGGTGCCTGTACACCGAACAATCCCGACATCAACCATTTTGAACGCGGCTTATAGCCTTCTATTTCCACGGCCAAATCCTGCAAGGCTTGCAGCGTTTGCAATTGATCGCTGTCTTGGCGTAATTCACCATTGGCGACACGGGCATTGTATATTTCAATCGGCTTCAACTGTTCACGCCTTTAAAACCCTTTGACTTGACCTAGCAATTTAACCACGTTGTTTCAACCAAAGAGGGACACCCAAATGCAAAGCCAATCAAACCGCTTAATTACGCCTGTACTGGTTGCATCCTCGCTGATCCTGATGATCGGCTTTGGTATCCGTGCATCCTTTGGTGTGTTTCAAATCCCCATCGCTGACCAATTCGCATGGGCACGGTCAGATTTTTCTATGGCGATTGCGATTCAAAACCTTGCGTGGGGGATCGGACAGCCGATTTTCGGCGCGATTGCGGAAAAAATTGGCGACCGCAAAGCAATCCTGTTGGGCGTGGCTTTTTATGCAGTCGGCTTAATCCTGTCCAGTTATGCAATCACCCCCGGGCAACATCAATTCTATGCTTTGTTTGTGGGTTTCGGTGTCGCGGGCACCGGTTTTGGTGTTATTTTGGCTATCGTGGGGCGGGCGGCATCGGACGAACATCGATCAATGGCGATGGGCATTGCCACAGCCGTGGGATCTATTGGTCAAATAATTGGACCTCTCTTGGCGGAATACCTGTTGGGGATGTTCAATTGGGCAAGCGTTTTCCTTATCTTTGCGGGCGTTATTATTGCTTCGCTGTCATTGTTACCGATCCTAAAAGCCCCCGAAATCGATACCAAACCCGCACTAGAAGAGACGCTAACGCAAATTCTGAAAAAGGCGTTTTACGACCCCAGTTTCTCGTTGATCTTTCTGGGCTTCTTTTCTTGTGGATTTCAGTTGGCATTTGTCACCGCGCACTTCCCCGCATTTGTCACTGAAATGAGCGCCCAAATTTCCGGCGATGGTATTCTTGCAAGTATGGGTGTGACAACCACCAGTGCCCTTGGTGCGTTCGCCATCGCATTGATTGGTGGAGCAAACATTATTGGAACCATCACGGCGGGATACCTTGGCAAACGTTTTCAGAAAAAGAACTTGTTGGCGGTGATTTACACCTGTCGTACCATCATCGCGATCCTGTTCATTCTGTTACCTATGACGCCACTGACGGTGGTAACCTTTTCGATCACCATGGGACTGTTGTGGTTGGCGTCTGTGCCGCTTACCTCTGGTTTGGTTGGGTATATTTATGGATTGCGATTCATGGGTACTTTGTACGGAATCGTTTTCTTTAGCCACCAACTTGGATCGTTTTTGGGCGTCTGGCTGGGCGGCGCATTATATGACATTTATGGTAACTATACAGTTGTGTGGTGGGTCGGCATTGGCGCCAGTGCGTTCAGCGCAATTGTGCATCTGCCAGTGAAAGAGATCCCAATCCTGCAACGCACTCGGACATCATTATCGGATCGCATTGCATAAAACTTTAAGGGAATTTCCGAATTGAGACAGCGAAAATTAACGCAACAATAAGTATAAAGCGACAAAAGACCCTAAATGACAATTAAGGGCTGGCATTGGAAAACGAACAGGATTTAGCGGATAAAATTGCGCGACTGGAAACGGAAAATGCTGATTTACGTAAATTGGTAAATGATCAAAGTGTGCAAATTGCCGAAAATGCAGACACGTTAGAATGCGCCGTCAAGCGTTGGAAAGATGCGATTGCCGTCATGCCCGACGGTTTCGCGGTTTTCAACGCAGAGCATCGTTTAGTAACCGCTAACAATGCATATTTTGAAAACTATACGACAATCCGGCCACTGCTGATTGAGGGCGCGAAACGCGATGAAATTTTACGGGCAGGGATAAACCACGATCTGATATCGACCAATGGCGAACCGACCCAAGATTGGATCGATGCACGCGAAGATGCGTGGCTACGGAATGAATTTCCATCACCGATTTTGCGAAAACCCGATGGAGGCTGGGTGCGGCTGATCGAACGTCGCACAGCATCTGACGATGTGATTTCTTATCGTGTTGACATCACGCTGGAAAAGGAACGCGAATACGCGCTTGAAAAGGCACATCGTGAGGCAGAGGCATCCAACCGCGCAAAATCGGCCTTCCTTGCAAACATGAGCCATGAAATCCGCACACCCATGAATGGAGTGATCGGCATGGCTGATCTGCTCAGCGAAACCAATTTGGACAATGAACAACGTCTGTTTATGCAGACGATCAAAAACTCTGGCGAGGCGTTGTTGATCATTATCAACGACATCTTGGATTACTCAAAGATCGAAGCAAACCAAATGGAATTGTTTCCAGAACCGTTCAATTTCGAAGAATGCATTCACGAAGTGTCGATGCTTCTTGAAAGTAAAGTCAGTGACAAAGGATTGGTTCTTCTCATCGATTACGACATGTTTACGCCGGCCACATTCCTTGGTGATGGTGGGCGCATTCGCCAAATCTTGTTGAATCTGATTAGCAACGCGATAAAATTTACGCAAACGGGCCATATCACGGTCAGGGTCATTGGTATTGATGATAAGGATGGCCATTGCCTGCACGTCACGGTTCAGGATACTGGTATCGGCATCCCAGCAGATAAAATTGATCACGTCTTTGGCGAATTTAAGCAGGTCGACGAAGAGGAAAATCGCAAAAACGAAGGCACAGGCCTTGGCTTGGCTATTTCCAAGCGCCTTGTCGAATTAATGGATGGCGAAGTATGGCTTGATTCAGTTTACGGCGAAGGATCGGTTTTCGGCTTCAAGGTTACATTGCCCTCCCTTGACGATCCAATGCAACAGCTCCCTAAATTAACGAACGGATTGCGCCGTGCAATGGTCGTTGATGACATCGCAGAAAACCGCACAATTCTGCAAAAACAATTGGGACATCTCGGGCTCGAAGTGGATTGTTTCTCAGGCGGAATTTCCGCGTTGAACCACTTTATGAACGATGGAAAATATGACCTGATCATTACCGATCATTGCATGCCTGACATGGACGGTCCAACATTGGCACAAAAACTGCGTGACAATGGGTTTAAGGGCACCCTAATCGCGATGAGTTCAAGTACGTCACGAAATACCATCAGCCAAGATCGTGTTCTATTCAATGCCAGCTTTCAAAAACCAACATTGCGCAGCGATCTGTATAAATCTCTGAACGCGTTCTATGAAATGCCAATCGATTCGCCTTTCTACAAAGATCCGAAAACGGATAAAACACCCAAAGATCGTGCAACGCTCATTGTCTATCTGGCCGAGGACAACAAAACCAATCAATTGGTTTTCAGAAAGATGATGAAAGGCGAAAATATTGACCTGACGATCGTCAACAATGGCCAAGAGCTGTGTGATTTAGTGTTAAAGAAGCGCCCTGATTTGATTTTTACTGATATTTCCATGCCAGAAATGGATGGCATGGAGGCAACTGTGCTGATCCGCCAAACCGAAAACTTAGATCGCCACGCGCGCATTCCTATCGTCGCACTGACCGCCCACGCAATGCCCGGCGACAAGGAACGATTCCTAGACGTCGGTATGGATGATTATCTGACAAAACCGCTTAAAAAACAGATGGTGTTGGAGAAGCTCCAAGAGTTGGCGGACCTAATTTCAACCCGCAACCAACAATTTCAAAGCGGTCAGAATGCAAATCGTAACCAAAAGCGGGCGAATTAATGCGGCACCTTTTTTCATGGCCATGCGCGCCCCAAGGTTACTGCCAATGATTTGGCCCAAAGCCATCGTCACGCCGATTTTCCACGCAATCGCACCCATCAACGCAAAGCCAATCAAACCGCCCAAATTGGATGCTAAATTGAATAATTTGGTCTGTGCGGTAGCCTGCAAAACACTCAACCCCCCAAGACCCAGTAAAATAAGCATATAAAATGACCCAGCTCCGGGTCCAAAAATACCATCGTAAAGCCCAACAAAAGGCAACGCCACTGCCGACAGGATCAGCGGTGAAACACGCGGTTGCCGCGCTCCTTTTGACAAATCAGGTGCAAAAGCAAAATAAAGTGCGACAAAAATTAACACAGCAGGCAACACATACGCCAATGCATCCTGTGGGATAAACGATGCCGTAAACGCTCCCACAACAGAGGCCACAAAACATCCGACCGCAATGGGCAACAATCGGCGTAAATCCAAATGTCCCTTTGTGGCGAATGTCATTGTGGCGGTGGCCGTGCCAAATACTCCTTGGAACTTGTTGGTTCCCAAGGCCATCAACGGGGGCACGCCCGCCATCAAAAGTGCGGGAACAGTTAGCAATCCGCCTCCACCCGAAATGGCGTCAAAAAAACCGGCCGTCATGGCAACAAAAAACAGGATCACCAACAATCCTGTGGTAATTTCGATCATCGGATGCCTCTAGCCAATATGATGCTTGCCACGTCTGTCTGCCAATTCAACTTGGCGCTGGCGCTCACGAAAACGCTCTTTGCGTTCATCATCCGTGGTTTCAGAACATTGATGACAGGAAACGCCCTTTTCAAATTCAGGTCGTTCAAAATCTTCAGGCGCCAACGGCATGCGACAAGCATAGCACAGGTCATATTTACCCTCTTGCAGCCCATGCTTAACGGACACGCGGGCATCAAAAACAAAGCATTCCCCATCCCATGTACTCTCCTCTTGGGGTACTTCCTCAAGGTATTTCAGGATACCACCTTTCAGATGGTAAACATCGTCCACACCTTCGTTCAACAGGTAGTTCGTCGATTTTTCGCACCGAATACCACCTGTGCAAAACATCGCTACGCGTTTGTTATGAAACCGCGATTTATTCTGTTCCCACCACGCGGGAAATTCGCCGAAACTCTTGGTCTCAGGATCGATCGCGCCTTGAAAGGTGCCAATCGCCACTTCGTAATCGTTGCGCGTATCAATCACCACCACGTCGTCTTGGGTGATTAAATCGTTCCAATCGTTGGCCGAAACATAGTTGCCAACGTTAACTGTTGGATCGATGTTGGGTTGCCCCATCGTCACAATTTCTTTCTTCAATCGTACCTTCATACGGTTGAATGGCATTTGCGTTGCGAAACTTTCCTTGTGCTCTAAATCATCACATCCGGGCAAGGCGCGCAGATGCGCCAAAACCGCATCGATACCCCCGCGTGACCCCGCGATGGTGCCGTTTATGCCTTCATAGGCCAACAACAACGATCCCTTAATCCCCTGCGCACGGCACAAAGACAACAATGGCTGTTGCAAGGCTTTGTGATCTGCAAACTTAGTGAAATGATAAAGGGCGGCAACAATTGTAGACATGACTTTGACTCCTAATGTCCGCTGATATTTCCGGACAGAATACCGTAATCTGTCGCAATACGATAACTTGGATCATCATCGGCATCGACAATCAATTGTCCCGCTTTGGCCAATAATGCATGGCAATCACGTGACAAATGACGCAACATCAAACGCTTGCCTGCGGCTTCGTATTTCGCGGCCACAGCATCGATCGCTTGCAATGCACTGTGATCTACAACGCGGGACCCATCGAAATCAATAATGACTGTATCTGGATCTGTTTCTGGATTGAACAAGTCGATGAATTTCGTCGTTGACCCAAAAAACAATGGCCCTGACAATTCATAAACAATCGCGCCTTTTTCGGTGGTCGAATCGTGGGACGTAACGTGAATTTGGGATGCCGCATTCCATGCGTAAACCAATGCAGAAATAATAACACCAACAACAACAGCGGTCGCTAAATCGGAATAAACAGTCACCGCCGTTACAACAACAATGACCAAAACGTCAGACATCGGAATGCGCCTCATCAGGCGCAATGATTGCCATGCGAATGTACCGATCACGACCATAAACATTACACCAACCAATGCGGCTAATGGAATCAAATCGATAATCCCGCTGGCGAACAATATAAAGACCAACAAAAACAAAGCCGCTGAAATGCCGGCCAATCGTGTACGCCCCCCGGAATTCACATTGATCATTGATTGCCCAATCATCGCACAACCGCCCATGCCACCAAAAAACCCAGTAACGATATTCGCCCCGCCTTGCGCTAAACACTCTTGGCTCGCGCCACCTTTTTTGCCGGTGATGTCACCAACCAAATTCAGTGTCAGCAAACTTTCAATCAAACCAATCGCGGCCAATATCAGGGCATATGGTAAAATGATGTACAGCGTTTCTAACGTAAACGGCACAGAAGGGATGGCAAATTGTGGCAATCCACCTTTAACCGACGCCAAATCAACAACGCGCGGCACTTGTATGTCAAAATAAATCACCAAACCTGCAACCAATCCAATCGCCACCAATGGCGCTGGAATAGCGCGGGTAATTTTCGGCGTTGCCCAAATCAAAAACATGGTCAGCGCAACCAAACCCAATGTGATCCACAATGTGACACCCGTCATCCAAACATGTTGCCCGCTGGCATCAACGGATTTGAAATTTTCCATCTGTGCCAGAAAAATAACAATCGCCAATCCATTCACAAACCCCAGCATCACCGGATGTGGCACCAGACGCATGAACTTGCCCAATTTGAATAAACCCGCCAGTACCTGAATAATCCCCATTAAAACAACGGTCGCAAACAAATATTGAACCCCGTGATCCGCAACCAAGGCCACCATCACAACCGCCAATGCACCGGTCGCGCCCGAAATCATACCAGGGCGCCCACCAAATACAGCGGTAATCAAGCCAACAATAAACGCGGCATAAAGCCCAACCAACGGTTCAACCCCCGCCACAAACGCAAATGCAACCGCCTCTGGCACCAATGCCAATGCAACGGTCAATCCAGACAAAACATCCGTCTTGGCCTGCATCGGCGTCATTGGTGCATAATCAGGGCTGCGATCTGGCATACGTAAACGACGCGAAAAATCAGCAATTGTTGTGAACTTAGCCATTGAGTAATCCTATCAGGGTTTCGCGCCTTCTAGGCCTTTTCCCCCAAGAATTAAAGACCAAATGACCCGTCTTTACTTTGTCTAAGTATCTCCTGCGGAGCAATCCGTTTGGGCGATCAGCCCAAGCATATAATAATGTGCGCTTGCGCACTCATGTTAGCTGTCGTCGACACGCCCACGCAGCGCCTTCACTTGGCCACGTTTTGTCTTGCTGTCCATGCGCCGCCGCTGCGATCCTTTGGTTGGTTTTGTTTTCACACGAAACTTGGGGCGCTTTGTGGCCTCAACGATCAATTCGATCAACTTCTCTTGCGCCAAGGCACGGTTCATTGGTTGCGAGCGATGCTTTTCTGCCGTTATAACAATCGCCCCATCTTTGGTCCATTTGCGTCCTGCCAACTTACGCAATCGTACCTTTACATGCTCTGGCAGGTTCGGCGATCGCCCTGCTTCGAACCGTAATTCGACGGCTGTCGACACCTTATTCACATGCTGACCACCCGGGCCAGAGGATCGCATAAAACTCTCGGTTATTTCCCAGTCTTCAATTTGGATGGTGTCGGTGATCTGTATCATGGGGATCTTATAGCAAATGAAAAAGCCC
Source organism: uncultured Rhodobacterales bacterium (assembly GCA_963976255.1). Classification (GTDB taxonomy): domain Bacteria; phylum Pseudomonadota; class Alphaproteobacteria; order Rhodobacterales; family Rhodobacteraceae; genus Amylibacter. Next base: position 24,158 of record CAXBJO010000005.1, on the reverse strand, counting down.
GCACCAAGGGATGCGGGCTTCTCTCGAGATTTAGAGGTGGCAAGCAAAGCGTTAGCTTTGGAGCCAGGTCTGCGATTGGGGGGCTGCCCCCTAAACGTGTACCTCGCTCGTATCCTTCACCAGCTGCTCTTTTTTCCCAATAATCATAGGACCTCCTTTCGATAGTTACATGACCGTGGCGTTTCGCCCGATAACCGAATCATGCAACGACTTTGCAAAAAGTCCAAGAACTTTCTCAATTTTTTTGTATCGCCGGGGCTATGCGGTCGTGCCCTGCCACTTGTTGACCAGCATCCGAAACGGGATTAACGCAATCAGCGCCAATGATAATTTGACGAACCAATCAGCCACCGCCAACGACACCCACAGCGGTACAACAGGACCAAGTCCCAGCATCGGAATCATCTCACCCGCCCATGACACATCGTTTGACGGTTCGATGCTGATGAACATGGCGGAAAACGCAATGGTGAAAAACAACGCCGTGTCCAAAGAAGACCCTACCAAAGTGGACGCCAGCGGCGCGCGCCACCATTTTCCTGCCCGCAATTTGTTAAACACAAACACATCAACTAACTGCGCCACCAGAAATGCAACGCCAGAACCAATTGCAATCCGCAAGGTGACCAAGGGTCCAAATTCGCCCACAATCTGCGTACCAATGAACGAGCTGATAACACCAACCACAAAGCCCACCAACACAACTTTGCGTGCATTGGATGCGCCATACAGGCGGTTCATGATGTCCGTTACAAGGAATGCAAACGGATAGGTGAATGCCCCCCATGTCAGCCAATTGCCCAACAGATATTGCACTAATATATTTGAAATGACGACAATCGCCGCCATGGCGATAACGCCAAGGATAAAACCACGGTTCATTTTTGAACTCCGTTTTGAAAAGGTTGCGGATACTTTCCCCACTAAGGGTAGCGCGCTGTTAGCGGCTTTGCGCTGATTGCGCAAGAAGATGCAGGTCGATTATTTGAGTTTTGCCGATTGCACCCTATCTAAGATGAAAGGATCAATCATGTTACTTAGAACCATCATTATCGGCACCGCAATCTTCCTGACGCTCATTGGAACAGCCTTTGCACAGGATTACACGTTTTCCAATGGAGAGCTGACGGATGAACAATTTTACAAGGCCGTAACCTGCAAGGCCAAAGTAGATGCCCCATGCCAAGAAAAGCCAGCTCGCTGGCCAGCATTCCTCAGCAATCAATTAACCGTCGGATTGGCCCAAGTTCAAAACGGCACCTCGCCAGAACAAGAAAAAATCGTAACCACCGCACTGCAACGCAGTGTGCAAATGATCAATGACAGCGGTGCCAACCTCAAACTGCGCTATGTCTCTGGCCGCAAGGCGAAAAATGCATGGATCAAAGTTCACATCATCCAACCCCAAGGCCCTAATTTTCTGATCAAGGGGGTCTCGTTAAAGGGCATGAACGGTCTAAAGGCGCAAAATGCACGCACCAGAATTTATGCTAATCAGAATTATAATATCATGCGCGCAGGTGTGACAATCAGCAACACATTGACAGACCCCGTGCAACTTCAGGCGATTGTGCTGGAAGAGGTGATGCAATCATTGGGTTTGATGTGGGACATCGAAAATCCGTATTACAACGACATTTCAATATTCAGTCAGTCAGGTCCAGATAACCTGTTGAAAATCGCAGATCAGGATAAGGCCGCCTTGCAACGGCATTATCCATTTTAGGGCTTTAAATACCAACCGCGATGATGGCCTTGGCAATCGTTTCGATCTTATCGACACGGACGCCCGCAATATTTAGGCGGCCATCGAATACCATATAAATCCCATGGTCCTCACGCAATTGATCGACCTGTGCCTCTGTTGCGCCAATGCGTGAAAACATGCCGCGATGCTCTGCCAGAAAACCAAAACGATCAGACCCACATTCGGCGCGCAATGCATCTGCCAATTTACGACGTGCATTCAACATGCCCAAACGTACCTCTTCCAATTCTGCGGTCCAATCGGCTCGCAATTCTGGATCAGTTAAAACCATGGTCACCAAACGTGCCCCGTGATCAGGCGGAAAGCTAAAGTTTTGGCGGTTTACATATGACAGGTTACCCTGTGTGATCGCCGATATGTCTGCATCCGCAGAAATCGCTAAAATCAAGCCACACCGCTCACGGTAAATACCAAAGTTCTTGGAACAGCTGGCCGCGATAAACATCTCTGGGAACATGCTCGCCAACAGGCGTGTACCAAATGCATCTTCTTCCAAACCGTCACCAAAACCTTGGTAAGCAATATCGATAAATGGGATGGCGCCTTTTTCTAATAACAAGTCGGCCACTTGGCGCCATTGTGTTTCATTCAAATTTGCGCCCGTTGGATTGTGACAGCAACCATGCAACACAACAACGTCACCAGATGCCACATTTTGCAGATCGGACATCATGCCATCAAAATTTACGGCGCGCGCTTCGGTGTCGAAATAGGCATATTTTGCCACAGGTACATCGACGTGCTTTGCGATGCTCAAATGATTGCCCCATGTCGGATCGCTAAACCAAACGGTCGCGCCTGTTCCGGTCATTTTGACGACTTCTAAAACATGGTGAACCGCACCTGTGCCACCGGGTGTGGCGCAATATGAAACGCGGCTGCGATCAACGCTGTCGGCCAAAATTAAATCGGCCATCGCATTGTGAAACCCACCATCACCAATCATCGCGGTGTATGTTTTGGTCGTCTCTTCGTTCCACAAACGTTGCTCTGCTGTTTTAATTGCGCGCATGATTGGCGTGTTGCCACTGGCATCCTTATACACACCAACCCCAAGGTCTATTTTCGTATCACGTGGATCGGCGTTATAAAGGGCAGAAAGACCGATAATACGGTCGGCGGGTTGTTTTTTTAACGAAGACAGCATGTCGCGCGTCCTTAACTGGTTGAGATTGGCAGATCATCACGGGCACCCCATTCCGACCACGACCCATCATACAATGCGACGTTTGGGTGGTCTAGCTGTTTTAGCGCCATCATCAAAATTGCCGCCGTTACACCTGATCCACAGCTGGTGATGATTGGCGCGGTTAAATCGACACTGGCGTCTGTGAACGTCTTACGCAACGCAGGAATTGATTTCAAAATACCACCTTCATCTAAAACAGATTTAAAAAATATGTTAGTGGAATTGGGAATATGACCAGAACGTGTATTGGGACGCGGCTCTGCTGCTTCACCCGCAAAACGCGCAGGTGGACGTGCATCAATTACTTGGGCGCTGGTATTCAAAATCATCTCTGAATCTACAGTGGCATCTCTGTTTAAAATGGCATTAAATTGCCCCACAACGGGTGTTTTGGAGTTTTGTGAAACCACACGCCCCTCTCGTATCCACTTTGGCAAACCACCATCCAAAACAAATATTTTTTCGTGACCCATAACTTGAAACAGCCACCACACGCGCGGCCCCGAGAAAATACCGTGGGTGTCATAAACAACAATCGTGTCAGCGTTTGAAATCCCCATCCGTTGCACATGATCGGCAAACACATCGCTTGTGGGAACCATATGCGGCAGATCGCTGTCGGTGTCCGCGATCAAATCAATATCAAAAAACTGCGCACCGTCGATATGTGCATTTTGAAATTCCTGAAACGGGTTGCGATCTTGGGTTGGTAAATACCACGACGCATCCAGGATTTTAACGTCCTTGATATGTGCGTCCAGCCAATCTGTTGTTACGGTTACTTGCATCCGTGATACTTATCGCAGCTAATACACAGTGGCAAAGAAAAACGCGCACTCAGGTATCCCCAAACGCGCGTCAAACCTTTATTCAATTTGCTTACTTAGCCATCACTTTTTTGACCATGCCAACAACAGCTAATAATACACCGCCGCCTACGCCACCTGATGCAACTGAACCGATGATTGATCCGATGTCCATGCCGCCCGCGCCGGCCATACCACCAGCACCCATAGCGCCCAAAATTGAACCGCCAAGGCCACCGCCAATGATGCCGGACACCGAATTGCCCAAAACACCAAGGTTAAGATTTTTAAGTAAGCCGCCCGCAACGTTGCCGCCGATCGCGCCTGAAACAAGCTGAATGATTAATGGTAACATAATATAATTCCCCTGTATAATGACCCATTATTGAGCCCTTGATTTTTTAAGTATGCAAATTTTAGCCCAAAACAAGGGAATTACCTAAGAAAATTAACTATGCTCGCGCAAAAGCCGTGATTTTTGGCGGTTCCAGTCGCGTTTTTTCTCTGTATCACGCTTATCAGACTGCTTTTTGCCCTTGGCGGTGCCGATCAACAATTTCACTTTGCCCTTGTCATTGAAATACATTTTCAACGCAATAATTGTCATGGCTTCGCGCCCCTTGGCCTGCCACAACTTCGCGATTTCGCGTTTGGACACCAATAACTTGCGCCGTCGACGTTCTTCGTGACCAAAATTTTGAGCCTGCGTATAAAGCGAGATGTAAGAATTGATTAGCCACAATTCGCCCTTCTCAATATCGACATAGCTCTCTGCGATATTGGCGGAACCAATGCGCAGGGCTTTAACTTCAGAGCCCATCAACATGATCCCGCATTCCAAAACATCTTCGACCGCGTAATCATAACGCGCCCGCCGATTTTCGACGATCATCTTGTTGTTATCTGGTATTTTCTTTTTGGCCATAATCACTGCGATATAATCCACCTATCGCCCGCTGCCAAGGCCATAAGGGGTGCGCGCACCCCTCTGTGCGCTTCGCGCCCATTCACCCCGCAGATATTTTAACAAAGTAAAAACTATTTTAAGTGAATAGTAGGGGGCGGTACAGGCAGAGATGCCGATGGCCGTCAAAGTAAAGACGCCCCGCGCGATTGGATCGGCGGGGCGCATTTTTACTTTGTCTAAATATCTCCGCGCGGAGCGCATGAATGTTAATTTAAGATACCTGCGTGACGCATCGCCGCTTGTATCTTAGCTTTCGTGCTGTCCACCAAATTCGTCAACGGTAGACGCACATCGGGTGCAGATTTACCCAACAACGACGCACCATATTTTGCGCCAATCAGTCCAGGTTCTGTGAAAATTGCCTCGTGCAATGGCATCAAGCGATCCTGAAGTACTAGCGCAGTAGCAAAATCACCTGCCATTAATGCGTTCTGAAACTCTGCACATAAACGTGGCGCCACATTGGCAGTAACAGAAATCGCGCCCACACCACCATGGGCATAGAACCCTAACGCACTGGCATCTTCGGCAGACATTTGAATGAATTCTGATCCACATTCAAGGCGTTGTTGGGTCACGCGATCCATCGAACCGGTTGCGTCCTTGACGCCAACGATGAATTCCAATTTGGCCAATGCACCCATTGTTTGGGGCGTCATGTCGACAACCGAACGGCCCGGAATATTGTAAATAAAGATGGGCAATCCAACGACGTTCAAAGCTTCGAAATGCGCATACAATCCTCGTTGCGTTGGCTTGTTGTAATACGGTGTCACCACCAGCGCCGCATCCGCACCAACATCTTTGGCAAAATGCATCAGTCGTAACGCCTCGGCGGTGTTGTTTGATCCTGCACCTGCGATCACTGGTACGCGCCCAGCGGTGTGTTCAACAACAACACGCACAACCTCTTCGTGTTCGGCATGGCTCAATGTTGCACTCTCGCCCGTTGTACCCATTGGCACCAATCCGTGGCTACCTTCGGCGATTTGCCAATCAACCAAGTGTTTAAGGGCGTCAAAATCCACCTTACCGTTTGTAAACGGTGTGATAAGCGCGGGCATAGAACCTTTAAACATGGGGTTTCTCCTTAAACCAAGTGATTCAGAGGCGCATATAACGCGAAAAACTGCCGATGTGTACTATGAAATGTGCGATCTTCAATATGTTACTTTGAAATGAATCGTTGCTGGCATAGATTTTGAGTTAGTTGAAAATAGGAAAACCATGGCGCACATTTTTAAATCAGCAATTTTTACGTGCCTCGTCACTTTGTCACCAGTCTCGGCGCAAGAGATGGAAAATACCCCCTTGGCGATGCTGTCGATGATTGAAAAATCAGATTGGGAACAGGCCAAAACCATTGCGCAAAATTTGAACCAACCTGCGGCGCAAAAACTGGTGTTGTGGTCACGGCTGCGGGCGGGCGAGGGGGAGTGGAACGAGTACCGTGATTTTTTGGATCAAAACCCACAATGGCCAGGTTTGAAAAGGTTGCGTAAACAGGCCGAACTTGCGATCACGGATCGCACCAAGAAACCTGACATGCGACGAGTTTTTATGGGGGAGCCTGCGCAAACCGGACAAGGAGCATTGTGGCTCGCTAACCTTGATCCCAGCGTCGCGGCAGATGCATGGCTCGATCTGAATTTAAGCACGCAGGAACAAGCAGTTTTTCTTGATCGTTTTAAAAACCTGCTGACGCCACTGCATCAACGGCGCTTAGAAAATTTGTTGTGGCGCGGTGCGTTGACACAAGCCCAAGCAATGTTGTCCTTGGTGCCGATTGCCTACAGGGCGAATGCTCAAACTCGAATTGATCTCCAACGCGGGACATTGCCTGAAAAATTGGAAATCAACACTGCGGGCATCGCCTATGATCGTTTTCAGTATTTAATCAAACAGGGTGAATGGGACGCCGCGCAAAACGCACTGATTGCGGTTACGGGCGCGGAAAATAAATTGAGCCGCCCTCAGAAATGGGCCAAACGACGCCGTGGTTTCGCGCGTCGCGCCATGCGGGCGGGGGATGTACAAGCCGCCTATGATTTGGCGCGGTATCATTATCTGACATCGGGTTCAGATTATGCCGACTTGGAATGGTTATCGGGCTATATCGCATTGCAATACTTGCAAAACCCAGACCAAGCACTTGTCCATTTTAAAAACTTTGAAGCGGTCGTTAAATCCCCAATCAGCAGTGGTCGCGCAAGCTATTGGCTTGGGCAAACTTACGAGGCGCTCAAAGATTATGAAAATGCCGCGCAAAGCTATCGTAAAGGTGCAAAATTCCAAACCAGCTTTTACGGCCAACTTTCGGCACAGCGCAATCGTGTCAAGCCTGATCCGACATTGGCGGGTCTGGAATCCGTTGGCGACTGGCGACGGGCACCGTTTGTAAAGGATAGCGTTTTTCAGGCTGCGACCATATTGTTGGCTGCAGGTGAAACAGCGATGGCGCGGCAATTTTTGGTGAACTTAGTGGATAAATTACCGCTCGCGCAATTGCCTTTGTTGGCCGAGTACACCCGCCAATCTGGTGCGGATTTTGCCACCGTCAGCATCGCCAAACGGGCTGTCAGGCGTGGCGTGATCATGCCAGCCGCGTATTTTCCCCTTACCGATTTGGCAACATTTGCAAAATCAGTACCAGCAGAGGTGGCACTGTCTATCGCGCGACGCGAAAGCGAACTTAACCCGGCCGCCATCAGCCCTGCCGGCGCGCGTGGGTTGATGCAAGTTATGCCGGCAACTGCTCGCAATGTGGCGGACGACATCGGCGTCGATTACGACGTCGAAAAATTGACCGACAGTTGGGAATATAATGCGACCCTTGGCACCGCATATCTTGGTGGGATGTTCGAAAAATATAATGGCTCATACATCTTGGCTTTCGCGGCCTATAATGCGGGCCCCAACCGCGTGGATGAATGGATCAAAACCTACGGTGATCCGCGCACGACTGATACCGATGCATTGCAGTGGATCGAGCATATCCCATATCGCGAAACCCGAAATTACGTGATGCGCGTGATGGAAAGTTTGCATGTTTATCGCGCACGGATCGCAGGTAAAACGTTACCCCTGCGTATTTTTCAAGATATATCGCGCTGACTGCGTTCACGCCACAATGTATACAGCCCCGCCGCAATGACGATGCTGGCGCCAATCGCCGTGGTGGATTTTAATGTTTCGCCAAACACGGTCATGGCCAATGCTGACCCGAAAACCAATTGCAAATATGCGAAGGGTTGTACACCGCTGGCCTCTGCAACTTCGTAGCATTTGATCAACAGGAAATGCCCGAACGCCCCTGTGACACACAATAACCCCATCCACGCCCAATCCCGCGCAATCATCGGTTCCCAGAAAAACACGCCCACCATCGTCATCGCAATCGATCCCACAACGCCGGTCCAGAAAAAGCTGGTCGCGGCGCTGTCTTGACGTGCGGCATATCGCGTCAGCAATCCATACAGGGCAAACAAAATTGCGGAAACCAAAGGGAAAATCGCATAAACGCTGAATACAGCCATCCCCGGTTGCAGAATGATCAGGACGCCAACGAACCCAATAAAAATCGCAACCCATCGCCGCCATCCGACAATTTCACCCAAAATAGGCCCAGACAACGCGGCAATGATCAGCGGATAAATCGTGAAAATCGCCAAACTTTCAATCAAACCAATGAAAACGAAACCCAAAACCATGACACAAATCTCGACAACCAATAACAGCCCACGAAAACCTTGCAGTAGGGGCTGTTTGGTTTGCGCGGCCTTGCGAATGGATCCCACGCGCGCCTTTGCCAGAAAAATCACAAAGGCGGCGAAAAACCAATACCGGATCATCACCACCATAAACACGTTATACTCGCCCGCCAGATGTCGGGAAATCCCGTCCTGCATTGCGAATACAAATGTTGCGGCGATCATCAACATGATGCCCATGCGCTGATTGCCCTTACCCATAGGGACGCTCTTCCAAATAATGCACCCAAACCGCCGCTATCAGGCTGATGATTTTGGCGACCAACAAGAATGCTAAAAATCCCCACGCCGCATTTTGTGGCGTCAAAATCGCCCCCATCAAAGTGGCCAAAATTGCGCCGAACCCCACGGCCATGGCACCCGATAATCCCGATGCACTGCCGGCTAAATCAGCGCGCACAGACATGACGCCCACATTGCAACTTGGCAATGAAAACCCATTTCCCAAGCCAATAAAAATTGTGGCTCCGAAAATTGTTGCTGGGCTGATCCATCCTGACAATACGGCTACTAACCCCACGGATAACCCGCCAACCGCGATCACCCGTCCCAACACGATCAACCGGGTCAACCCAACGCGGTCTGATAAACGACCTGACAGGAACGTTCCTGTCACGAACCCTGCCGTGATCGATCCCATGTAGAACCCTAAATGCGAGGGTGGCAGTTGCAAAACCTCATTCGCGATCAGCGGTGCTCCACTTAGAAATGCAAAATAACTGGCCACCGCGAAGGACAGGCAAATTGAATAGCCCCAAAATCGACCCGATCCCAATAATTCCGGGTAGGTCGCGAATTGCCTGCCGAACGTTTCGGACGGCGTCAAATTGGTTTCGCCCAAATCAACATAAACCAACGCCAAAAACGCAATGCCCATCAACAAGTAAACCCAAAACGTCGCACGCCATCCAAACAGCCCATCCAAAATCCCACCCATCATCGGTCCAAACATCGGTGCGATTGCCATGGCCATTGAAATGGTTCCCAAAACCTTCACCGCATCGCGTGGTTCCATCATGTCGCGCACCACGGCGCGCGACAGAGCGGTACCTGAAATGATTGCGCCCTGCAGGATGCGAAACGTTAAAAACACCCAAATATCGGTGGCAAAAATACTGCCCAACGTCGCGATGCAAAACACCGCGCCACCACCTAATAAAACCGGCCTGCGCCCAAAACGGTCGGACAAGGGGCCCATGATGATTTGCAAAACAGCGGTCACCGCCAAATATCCCGAAACCGAGATATTCATCACGCCATAAGACACGCCAAAATCATCGGCCATATTGCTCAGCGATGGCATGAACATATTCAACGACAACATCGATGCTGCCGTGATCAGGATCAACGTGATCAGTTTGGGTGGTGTTTTTACCGCCGTCATTGCTTTACCCCAATGGCCATGTGCCGCTTGCGTCCATGACCGGCGATCCGTTCAACATCAAAACCTGCCGTTGCCAAATTGGCGCGCACAAAACCTGCCGCGCTGTAGGTGGCAAAACTGCCCCGATCAACGGTGTGATCCCCCACTGCGCGCATCAATTCAGCGCCCCACATCGCGGGGTTTTTCGCGGGGCTAAACCCATCCAAAAACCATGCATCCGCCTGATTATCCCAACACGGCACCGTTTCTCGCGCATCGCCAATGATAATACGTGCGGACAACGTCGGTGTCTCAACCACCCATCCTTGCGTCAACTGACGCAACATTTCATCTGCTAAACCACCTAACGTCGGCCACAACGCCAACGCCCGTGCCATATCTGACAAGGTCATCGGAAACGCCTCAAAACTTGTGTACTGTAACGGTGTTTGGTGCCCCGCATCTATCCACGCCTGCCAACAAGCCAACAGATTCAACCCCGTGCCAAACCCCAACTCTGCCACGTGAAACCCGGCCCGAAACCGCGCGGGTAAATCATTCCCTGATAAAAATACATGCCGTGTTTCGGATAATCCATCATTCAATGAAAAATATGGATCATCAAATTCCAACGCAACCGGCACATCCCCGTCACGCCATTCAAGTGATGCCGATTTGATCTGGTCGCTCATGCAAAAATGCCTTAATTGATGACCAACCCTAACGCCCATGGAACCTTAATGGCAACGCTCAAATCGCATGACGTTATAATTGTCGGCGCAGGCATTTTTGGCCTGTCGTGTGCCTACGCGTGTGCGCGGCGAAACCTGTCTGTTTTGGTGCTGGATGCGGGCGAAATTGGTGGTGGTGCTTCGGGGGGTATTGTCGGCGCCTTGGCACCTTACACACCGGATCAATGGCATGTTAAAAAGCAATACCAATTGGATGCTCTGATCAGCGCCGAAAAACACTGGGCGACTGTGGATAAACTCTCCGGCATTTCATCGGGATACGGTCGTATCGGACGTCTGTCACCAATTATGGATGAACGCACATTAAAACTCGCACACCTTCGCCACGAAGAAGCAAAAACTTTATGGGGCGGTTTTGAATGGAACGTAGTCGACGATCACCCATTGCTCGCACCCAATGCGGCCCCCTTCGGCCTAATCAACGATACATTATCTGCACGCATTTACCCCTCCAAGGCTTGCGCATCTTTGGCGCGTGCTTGCGCATTATTGGATGTAGAATTTCGCGAGAACACCCGTGTGACGGATTTTGAAACAGGTGCAGTTTCGGGTGTATGGGGCAGGGCAACAGCCCCCCAAATCATTCTGGCGGCCGGCTACCATGGGTTTCATTTGCTCGATTACCACTTTGGCACGCAAATGGGATCTGGCGTAAAAGGACAGGCGGCTCTGCTGGATATCGACATGGGCATCGCCCCGCAAATATACGCAAACGGCGTCTACATCATTCCACACGCGGACGGCAAGACCAGTGTGGGATCGACGTCGGAAAATAAATGGGGTCAACCCTATGAAGTTGATCACTTGTTGGACGACGTCATCGCCCGCGCTCGCGCAATCTGCCCTACAATCCAATCGGCACCTGTCATCAAAACATGGGCTGGCCTACGCCCCAAGGCACGCCGCCGCGATCCGATGTTGGGGGAAATACCAAACGCTGACGGTGTATTCGCCGCGATGGGCGGCTTTAAAATCGGCTTAGGATTGGCACATAAAATCGGCGAAACGCTGGCGGACATGATCCAAGGTAAACCAACAGTATTCCCCAAAAGCTATACAATCGCGCATCATTTGGAATAGGGGTTAAAACCGCTTAAATAAACGCTGATAAACCGTCCGTATCGGAACCCAAATCAACATTCCAATACTGATGGCAATCGTGATGATACCAACCAACAGCATCGCGGTCGCCGACGCCAGCAGGTTTTTCAGCCGATCCATCATCGTCTAAACACGTCCGCGCAATGTTTGCATCAACGCCGCCAATCCCTTGGCGTAATGCTCATTGTTCAACTGCCCTGCGTCATCAAATTCCTTATGCGCACCGGCCACCAACACCTCTGGTCCTTGTATTAAATCCGCCCCAAACGGCGCCATCATCAAACGCAGCGCATAATTCGCCCGCGCCCCGCCCGTGCGACCAGCGGCGGCATGGATCAACGCCACGGGTTTACCTGCCCATGGGTTTCCATCCACACGGCTCACCCAATCCAATGCATTTTTCAAAACACCTGACGGTGCTTGATTGTATTCCGGGCTGGAAATTACCACCGCATCAGCATCGTTAATCTGATCCGCCAATGTTTGAACTGCCACAGGAATGCCCTGTACTTTTTCCAAATCACCGTCGTACAACGGCAGGCGAAGATCGGCCTGAACCACATCCGCATCGCCAAAATGACCCGCCGCCTCAACCAGTAACAAACGGTTGAACGAGCCTGCTCGCAGGCTACCCGATATCGTCAATAATTTCATGGTTTTCCGACCTCTAAAATTTCCAAAATCTGTGCAGCCCATTCGCCCAGAATTGGAATGAAATCCATTTGTCCAAGCATGGAAACAATTAACGCAACCAACACAGTCGCGCCCAAAACAGACCCAAGACCAAACGCCAATCCGCGCACAACCTGAAACCAAATCAAGCTGATCCAACTGTCGTGTGCGCGCACGAATTTATGCTGGTTCAGCTTCCGAACTTCGGCCAATAATTGGCTGGCGTCGGATGGTGGTACTTGGTTTTCATCTGACATGTTAATCCCTTGACCCATTGCGCGAAAATATCCTCGGCGGATTAATACTCTACACCAATCTGCGCCTTAACACCTGAACGGAACGGATGTTTAATCAGCTCCATTTCCGTCACCATATCGGCAATTTCAATTAACTCATCCTTGGCATTGCGACCCGTGATAACAACGTGTGTCATTTCTGGCTTTTCCTCGACCAGAAACTCTACAACCTCATTTACATCCACATAATCGTAACGCAATGCGATGTTTAATTCGTCCAGCAACACCATCGAATTGGCGGGATCACGGATCAAATCTTTGGCCTTGGCCCATGCCGCCTGTGCCATTTCGGTATCGCGTGTTTTATCCTGAGTTTCCCATGTAAACCCTTCGCCCATGGTGTGGAATGAACAAATATCGGTGAACCGATCCAAAATCATATCCCGCTCGCCTGTGGACATTCCACCCTTGATAAACTGCACAACGGCGGATTGCATACCATGCGCAATATGGCGGAAAATCATCCCAAACGCGGCGGTGGATTTGCCCTTACCCTTGCCCGTATGCACAATGATCAAACCACGCTTATCGGTTTTGGTCGCCATAATTTTATCGCGCGCGGATTTCTTCTTGGCCATTTTCATTGCGTGACGTTCTGTATCTTCTGACATGGGATTTCCTTTAGGTTCTGGACTGAGGGTACTTTGGCAGATCATCCGCCATATGCAACCATTCAAGTTTTTCTCTGTAATGCACGTGAAATTCAGGGGTAAACGCTTCGGGTGTTTCCATCGATGCCGCATACAGATGAATTTCACCTACATAATGCGCCGCCTGAAACGCCATCGGCGTCCCGCAAGTATCACAAAAATGCCGTTCCACACCTTTGCTGGATGTGTAAACCTTGGGTGTTGCGCCCGTCCAACTGAATCGATCCAAAGGCACCCCAATAAACGCCACAACAGGTGCTGCACAATTGCGTCGACAATCATCACAATGACAAAAACAAGCCCACGTTTCAGCCCCCGAATATTCCCACGAAACCGCCCCGCACAGACAATGACCCTTTGTCACAACAACCCCTCAATCCGCGCTCGCGCCGAATTTGATTTCGGTTTCCACATGCCGCGATCAATCGCCTCTTGTAACCGCGCGGCCATCTCGCGTAACGCGGCTGGGTTATGTCGCGCAATAAATTCGCGCGTGTCATCATCCTCGATAAATGCCGCTTCAGCCATATCAAAATGATGGTTTTTCACGGCACCCGTTGTTGCCGCAAACGCAAACAAATAATCCAACGTCGCCGCCATCTCAAATGCGCCTTTATACCCATGCCGTTTCACCCCATCGATCCATTTTGGGTTCACAACACGCGACCGCATCACACGGCCAATTTCCTCGTCCAATGTGCGAATAACGGGTCGTTCGGGTCGCGAATGATCATTGTGATAAATCGGACGATCTCGCCCTTGCAACGTTGAAACCGCCGCTGCCGCGCCGCCTTCAAATTGATAATAATCATCACTGTCTAAAATATCATGCTCGCGATTATCTTGGTTCTGAACAACGGCCTCGACCTGTGACAAGCGCGTCTCTAGCGCCGCCCGCGCCTTCAATCCATCTGCATCCTTGCCATACGCGTACGATCCCCATTCCAAATAACTGTCTGCCAAATCCGCCTTATTCGCCCACAGTTTTTCATCAATCATCGCCTGCAAACCCGCACCGTACGCACCGGGTTTAGACCCAAATACACGGTACGCCCCATCGCCGTCACCCTCGGCACGAAACTTCGCCGCCGCAGGGTTCATATCATCGGGCTCATCCATCGCCATAACCGCCCGCGCGGCACTGTCAACCAGCGCCATTTGCTGTGGAAACGCATCGCGGAAAAACCCTGAAACGCGCAAGGTCACATCCACACGCGGACGATCTAAAACGCTGACGGGAATAACCTCAAACCCAACCACACGACGGTTGGCAGAATCCCATTGTGGCTTCACGCCCATCAAGGCCAGCGCCTGTGCAATATCATCACCACCCGTGCGCATGTTCGCCGTGCCCCACGCCGTCAACAACATCGCACGCGGCCAATCGCCATGATCTTGCAGGTGCTTTTCAATCAACAGATTCGCAGATTTCCACCCCAACGCCCATGCAGTCGGCGTCGGTACTGCACGACTGTCGACCGAGAAGAAATTTCGCCCCGTTGGCAAAACATCCATCCGTCCGCGTGTCGGCGCTCCCGACGGTGCAGGTGGAATAAACTTGCCGTTTAAAACATCCATCAAACCCAAACGCTCCGCATCACCACACCGCGCAACAATCGGACGGATCGTTTGGCGGATGCCGTCCAAGACGACGCGCGCATTTGGCCAGTCCCCAACAGGCGCACCGTCCAACAGATTTGCCGCCAAAATTTCAATGCGCTCAATGGTATCCCCATTCGTGCGCCAATTGTCATCACTAACCGCCTGCAAAACCTGCGGTTTTGCGCCACCATATGTCTCGCCCATCGGGCAATCCAGCGGATCGAACTTCAAATCAAGATCGAACGCTAACGCCCTCTGAAGGCTGGCATTTTCGCCTTTGCCATCGCCACGCGGCACCCGCGCCAATGCAATGGATAAATCACGCTCCAACCGTCCGTTTGGCGATGATCCAAAGATATGCAACCCATCACGAATTTGCGCCTCTTTTAATTCGCACAAATACTCATCCAACTTGGCCAAATCATTGTCCTGATCATCCCCGGCCATACCCGCATCCAGATCAATGCCTGTGGCTGACGTCAACGCCAAAATCTCGCGTTGTAGATGATTCAATCGGCGCGGATCAACTCCTGCTGCTTCGTAATACTCATCGACCAGTGCTTCCAAATCCTTCAACGGCCCGTACGTTTCTGCCCGCGTTAGCGGCGGCGTTAAATGATCCACAATCACCGCCGAAATGCGGCGCTTGGCTTGCGTTCCTTCGCCCGGGTCATTCACAATAAACGGATATGCATTGGGCGTCGCACCAATCGCCACTTCGGGCCAACATTCATCCGACAGCGCAATCGCCTTACCAGGTAGCCATTCTAAATTTCCGTGCTTACCCATGTGCACCAATGCATGCGACCCATACACATGGCGCAGGTAAAAATAGAATGCCAAATAATTATGGGGCGGTACCAAATCAGGCGAATGATAGGTGTCCTTGGGGTCAATATTATACCCCCGTGCTGGCTGAATACCGACACAGACATTGCCAAACTCAAAGATCGACAATGCAAACCCATCGGCCCCATAAAACGGGTCGGCATCGGGCGCACCCCAACGATCTTCTATCTGACTTCGCACGGCCAATGGCAACGCCTTGTAATGCGTCAAATACTCATCCAATGCCATCCGTTGACCACCCGTTCGCGTGGTGCGATCCGTCAACCAATTCGTCGGGCCGGACGTAATAATCGACATCAAGGCATCCGAATTCGTTGGTAAATCGCACGTTTGCAAACCCTCATCCGCCAACATTTGCAACATATCAACTGTGGCTTGCGGTGTGTCCAGCCCAACGCCATTCGCCAAACGCCCATCTTTGTTGGGATAGTTCGCCAATATCAGTGAAACCTTCTTGCTTGCCTGCTTAACCCCGCGCAACACCGTCCAGTTTTTTGCCAAATCAGCAACATATTCGACCCGATCCCCACGCGCGCGATAACTACCAATTGGACATTCAGTCGCTTCATCAAAAAACGCTTCGCCCTTGAATGAAATGGCACGGGTCAACACGCGCCCATCGACCTCTGGCAACGCAACATTCATCGCAATGTCACGTGCCGATAACCCGTTCAATCCTTCTTCCCATGCCGCTTCGGATGATCCTGACAGCACCACTTGAAACACAGGTGCGCGCCGCGCAGCTGGCAGAACAAGGGGGTTCGATCCCCCTGCGTTCTGGGCGCCTTGATCGGGCGATCCAACCGCAAAGCTGGTACAATTCAAAATCACATCGGGCGGTGCTTGTTCAAACAATCCCTGCAATGTCGCGACCGATAATGGATCCTTCAAAGACGCCACAAATATCGGCATTGGGTTCAATCCGCGTCGCAACAACGCTTTGATCAATCGGTTGATCGGATGCAATCCCGCACCCTGTACCAATGCACGGTAAAACGTGATCGGCACCACCGGTGCACCATCCGTCCACGCGCCACGCAACGCGGTCATATCCGCAATCCCAACCCCCGGCCAATACAAACCCGCCTTCAATAAGGGCTTGGCGGGATCGGGACGTTCGGCATCATTCAACATCGCCTGTGCATACAGCAAGAAGTTGTTCGAATTCTCTGGTCCGCCCTCAACCATATAGGCCCACAACGCTTCCCAATCCGCACGCTCAATCGTGGACAAACGCCACAACTCCTCGTCAGGTTT
The DNA here is from genome assembly GCA_963976255.1 of uncultured Rhodobacterales bacterium. GTDB lineage: Bacteria > Pseudomonadota > Alphaproteobacteria > Rhodobacterales > Rhodobacteraceae > Amylibacter. The sequence continues at coordinate 7,116 of CAXBJO010000005.1, read as the reverse complement.
GTCGTCGCCGGGCAACGCCACAAACCGTACCCCCGCCGCGCCCAATCGCGCCGCGTATTGTTCCAGCCCATATTTCCAGTATCCAACCCCACCCAAAACCCGTGCAATCACGATCTTTGATTTGGATGCACAATCATCAAGATGCAAATCAACAGACATCGGATGGGACAGGTGCGTCAGGTTTGCTAACCGCAGGCTGGACGCTAATTCCAAACTTGAACGTGCCTCGGACAAGGCGGCCAATTCGGTATCCGCCGCCGAAATAAAAACAATATCCGCAGGCGTTTGTCCCAAATCAACCGCTTCGGTTCCATCGTCAATCTGTCCGGGTGTGGCGGCCAATAAATGCATCGTTCTACCTGTTTATTTTGTGGGTAAGTTTTAACGCAAAGCCTTGTGCATGCACAGGCTAAGCGGATCTGTAACATAATCGCCAAACGGTGGGCAAAATGCGAAACCATATTTTTCATACAACCGATGCGCCGCATCCAATCCGACGCCCGTTTCCAAATACATCTGGCTAAAACCTTGGTCCAAGGACATCGCAATCAGATGTTCTAAAATATGCTGTGCCACCTTTTGTCCACGCGCGGCGGGATCAACAAACATAGATTTTAATTCCACGTAGTCACTGCGTCGCGCAATCGCACCACACCCCATGGTCACACCGTCAACCTTGCCCACCACAAACGAAATGTCGGGCGTGCATAACGCATCCAACGACAGAAAATGACAACTCTCTGCGGGATACATCGCCGTCATTAGCGCATGGCTTTGTTCCAACAATGCCACCGCCGCCGCGTCGCGTGGATCACTAGGTTCGACGGTTACTGTCATACAGACAGCGCTGCCATAATCGCATCCCGATCCAGACCCGCTTGTCCAATCACAACCAGTTTGGTTTCACGCGCTGCCGCGCCAAATGGTTGATCGAAATAGGTGTCAACACGGGGTCCAACCGCTTGAATGGTCATGCGCATCGGCTTTCCCTCAACCGCGATAAATCCCTTTAGACGTAAAATATCATGTTCGCGAATGACATCGCCCACATGCGCGGCAAATGTCGCCGCATCGCCAATCTCGCCCCGCGCCACAACGAAACTCTCGAATGCGTCGTGATCATGGTCGTGGTGGTGATCATCCTCTTCTGCATGATCATCATTGTGATCATGATGGTGGTGATGCACTTCATGTCGTGCATCCAAATCATCCTCGGCGCCAATCCCTTGGCCTAACAAGACATCAACCGGCAACACACCCATGGATGATTTCACCACCTGCACACCTTTGCGACTGTTTGCTTTTAAATCGGCCACGACCTTGTCCATTTCGACCTGACTTAACAAATCGGATTTATTCACCACAATCATATCCGCACAGGCAATTTGATCTTCAAACAACTCAGACAGTGGCGTTTCATGATCCAGATTTTCATCCATCGCCCGTTGCGCATCCACCGCCGCCACATCATGGGCAAAACGCCCATCAACCAACGCGCGCCCATCCACAACAGTGACAACACCATCAACCGTCACCTTGGTTGAAATCTCTGGCCAATTAAATGCGCGGATTAATGGCTGCGGCAACGCCAAACCGGACGTTTCAATAACAATATGATCTGGTTTATTTTCACGCTCCAACAGCGCCTGTATTGTCGGCACAAAATCATCCGCAACCGTGCAGCAAATGCACCCATTGGACAGCTCTACAATGTCATCCTCGGAACAAGTTTCATCCCCACACCCCTTCAGGATGTCGCCGTCCACCCCCAAATCACCAAATTCATTGATAATCAATGCAATGCGTTTGCCTTGGGTGTTTTGCAACATGTGACGGATCAACGTGGTTTTCCCCGCGCCAAGGAAACCCGTTACAACAGTCGCTGGTATTTTTTGAGCCATGATTTTTCCACTTCGTTTAAATCGTCATATTAAATTGCGTGGACTTTCACAACGGGCTAGAAACGGCCCATGGACACCACACATAAACTTCACATCTGTTCGACCTGTCAAAAAGACCCACAAACAGACCCGCAGGGCGAAACATTGGCGGCAGCGTTGCGCCAACTGTTCGCCAATTCCGATGACGCTGACATTCGCGCGATTTCCATTGAAACCGTGGAATGTATGTCGATGTGCGACACACCCACCGCCTTGTCATTTCGCGCCTCGGGCAAGGCCGCGTATTTATTCTCTGGCATCGACCCAACCGCTGATCACGACGACATTTTGGCATTCGCTAAATTATACACCGCATCAACTGATGGTTGGATTGATGACGCCCGCCCATGCGGACGCCTTCGATTTTGTTTAACGGGGCGTATCCCTGCATAACCTTTCGGATCAACGGGGATCATGCCCGCGTTATACGTCGCCTTGCGCTCTCCAAAAATGTGCGGCCAACAATCCCAAAATAACCCATGCAGCCATCCCAACTCCCATGGAGCCGGACGCAAAAGCACTTGCCAATTCTGGTGGCACGGACCCCAGGTATCTCTCAGGTTCTGGCGCGCCGATTACATGCGGCGCCAGCAATAATAAAATTGCCAAACCCCACATCATCCACGACCGACCAAACGCAATTAACCACATCGCAACACCCGTGGCCGCAACCGTGCTGAACCACCATATTTGACGCGACACCATATCCGCGGCTGATAACCCCGGTAATTGTGGCGGCAATCCAATCGATGGCGCAAACTGTACCGTAATGAACCCGGCAACACCCCAAATGATACCCAAGCGAGGCGTAATCACATGCCCGCGTTCATCCGCCAACGCCATCGCGGCAACGAACATCAGGCTGTAACCTGTATAGGTTAGGGCTGAAAATAACAGGCTTACCCCATCACGCATTGGGTCAAAGGATAAACCACCGTCGCGCGCTAAACTTCCTGCTATCGGATCATGCGTCAGCACGCCACTCTCGAACATCTCCGCAAACAACAAATGAGGTTGCAAGAAGACAAGTTGCAGCAAGCCGGCAATCAAGCCTGCTGCAAAACCAGCGAACAACGCGCTGGTAACAATTCTGTAAAACATTTAGTGGCAGGGAAAGCCGGTCGCGTGACGCACATCATGGGCGCCGCTGTGGATTGTCGCTGCTTGCAGGTGACCTGCAAAAATCATCACGGTCAAACCAATCAATGCCGCGAATACGATCGAAACGGTTGATGTATTAACCCGTGTTTTTGTTTGCGCTAGTGTATTCATTTTTCTCTCCTCACCGTCATCCCCGACGGTATTTGATTAACGTTGCGCAAGGCTGGTTTCCTGACTTACGGATCGATCGCTCTGCCCACCTTCCCAGCTTGCGCCAGTGGCTTTTGGACATCGCTCTCCGCATACAGTCGCGGGGGCGGTCGTGGCTGTGGGCCCCTTTTGGGTCGTCCCTCTCCACATTCCCATTTGATCCCCGAATGTTGAAACACTCTGAATGGGGAACCATGCTCGACCTTTGTGCATTGTCTTTGATCCCCGCGCAAGTGTGATTCCGACCCTTGGCCTCTTAATCACGCCTTTGGATATGCCCTAAAAACACCATATATTGCAATATCTTGTGGATAACTCCGCCCAAACCGCTAAATGCGGGGTTTTTGTGTTGACTCAAAGCCCCCGAAACAGGGAATTTAATCGGAATAAGAATCAAAGGCGACTTGCGTGCAGTTTAGTAAGCTCAGATTAACAGGATTCAAAAGTTTTGTGGACCCCACGGAACTGGTGATCGCTGACGGCCTTACGGGTGTCGTCGGGCCAAACGGCTGCGGTAAATCAAACCTGCTCGAAGCATTGCGTTGGGTCATGGGCGAAAACCGCCCCAAGGCCATGCGCGGTGGCGGTATGGAGGATGTGATTTTCGCAGGCGCCGCATCCCGCCCACAACGCAACTATGCCGAAGTGTCATTATTAATCGACAACACCGATCGTCTCGCACCCGCAGCCTTCAACGACCAAGATGTACTCGAAGTTCATCGCCGCATCACCCGCGACATCGGTTCCGCCTACAAAACAAATGGCAAAGAGGTACGCGCCCGCGACGTCCAAATGCTGTTCGCAGACGCCTCTACGGGCGCGCACTCCCCCGCACTTGTGCGTCAGGGTCAAATCTCGGAACTCATCAACGCCAAACCCAAGGCACGCCGACGTGTACTGGAAGAGGCGGCAGGCATTTCAGGCCTCTATCAGCGTCGCCACGAAGCGGAATTAAAACTTAATGGCGCGGAAACAAATCTGAAGCGCGTCGATGATGTGGTTGAACAGCTCGACAGTCAGCTGGGGTCATTGGCACGCCAAGCGCGCCAAGCAAAACGCTACCGTGAAATCGGCACCGAACTGCGTCAATCCGAAGGTCTGTTATTGTATCGCCGCTGGCGCGAAGCCGACGTCGCCCGCCAAGCCGCCGTTGAAGAATTGACCACCGCGACCAAAGCCGCCGCAAGCGCCCAAACCGAAGCATCTCAATCCCTCAAAGCCCGCGAACTGGCCGAAGGCAAGGTACCACCGCTGCGCGAAGAACAAGCAATCGCTGCCGCCGTCGTGCAACGACTGACCGTCCAATGCGACACCCTCGCAGACCAAGAAACCCGCGCACGTGATCAAATCGAAACCCTGCGCTCACGCATCGCACAACTTGGCAATGATATTGATCGCGAAGCGGGGCTAAACAAAGACGCTGAAGAAACCATAAAACGCCTCGACTGGGAACAGGAACAGATTGAAAAGGCATCCCTTGGTCACGACGAAAAACTCAACGCCGCCAACCTTGCCGCCCGCGACGCCGCCGGCATCATGCAAGAAAAAGAAAGCGAACTCGACAAGTTAACCGAAGACGCCGCTCGCCTATCCGCCCGTCACCAATCCGCACACCGCCTATTGTCCGACGCGCAATCCGCCCTGACCAAACGCCAAGCGGAATCAGATGCCGCCGTCGGCAACGTCCTGTCCGCCGAACAAGGATTAGAAGAGGCACAGGAACGCCTTGAACAGGCAACCACAACCCGTGCCATCACCCAACAGGCGATGTTACAGGCCGAGGCAAAATTGCTTGAAATCGAAACGCAACGCTCAGATGCCCAAGCATCCGACAGCGACGCACGCGCCGCATTGTCCGAATCCGAGGGCGAAGCAAACGCCCTGCGCGCCGAAGTCGCCGCATTGGAACGTGTCATTGCGCGTGACAGCGCCGACGGCAAACAACTCCTCGACTCCATCCGCGCCGCCAAAGGATACGAGGCCGCCTTGGGCGCCGCCCTCGCTGACGATCTTAAGGCTCCTGTCGTGGATGCAAACGGTCTCTCTGGCTGGGCACAAATGCCTGATTATTCCAATACCGCTGATCTTCCAGATGGCGCACAACCATTGGCTTCCCATGTGGCGGCGCCCGCTGTTCTGTCCCGCCGCCTCAACCAAATTGGCGTGGTCTCCCGCACAGACGGCGCACGCCTACAATCCGAATTAAAACCCGGTCAACGCTTGGTCTCCACTGATGGCGATCTGTGGCGTTGGGATGGTTTTCGTCAAGGCGGCGATGACGCACCATCCGCCGCCGCACTGCGCCTCCAACAAATGAACCGACTGGAAGAGTTGCGCGAAACACTGGCCCTAGCCACATCGCGACTTGATGCTTCACAGGAAAATTTCAACCGCATTCACAAGGCGTTACAGGACATTGTTCAGGCAGATCGCGATGCACGAACCACCCGTAAAACCGCCGACGAAGCAGCCACAAGCGCCACTCGCCAAATGTCCCGCGCCGAGGCAGATCGCGATCAATTGGGCGGCAAAGTCGAAAATCTAAAACTGTCACAGGCGCGTCTAGAAGAAGAAACATACGCCGCCGATAAAACCCTGAAACAGGCCCAAAAAGGCATCACGGATTTGGGTGATCTGGACGCGGCACGCGGCATCGTCGAATCCACCAAAATCGCTGTCGAAGCGGCACGCATGACGATGCTGACCAAACGCTCGATGTTTGACGAAACCCGTCGCGAAGGCGAAGCCCGTACAAAACGGCGCCAAGAGATTATCCAAGAAGTGTCAGGCTGGCGTCACCGCCTGTCCACGGCTGAAAAACGCATCACGGAACTTGCCGAACGTAAAGACCAATCAGAGGTCGAGTTGAAAGAGGCGACCCAAGCACCCGATGAAATCGCCGCTAAACGCGACGAGCTATCCAAGGCAATCACAACGGCCGAACAGCGCATGAAATCCGCCTCTGATGCATTGGCCATAGGCGAGAGCACACTACGCCAATCCGAACAGGCCGAACGCGATTCTGAACGCCGCGCTTCGGACAGCCGCGAAAAACGCGCCCGCGCCGATGCCGTATCCGAAGCGGCAATCATTCAGGTCTCCACCGCTGCTGATCGCATCCGCGAAGATCTAAACATCGCGCCCGAAAACCTGCTTGAAACACTCGAAGCCGACCCAGAAAAAATGCCCCCCGCCGACGTGATCGAAAACGACGTCGCCCGCCTACGTCGCCAACGCGACGCCCTTGGCGCGGTCAACCTTCGCGCCGAAGAAGATGCCAAAGAAGTCAACGAAGAACGCGATAATTTGGTGGTCGAGAAAGAAGATTTAGAAGAAGCAATCAAAGCATTGCGCACCGGCATCGCGTCATTGAACAAAGAGGGCCGCGAACGCCTGCTGGCCGCCTTTGACGAAGTAAACAAAAACTTCTCGCGCCTATTTAAAACCCTGTTCGGCGGCGGCGAAGCAAATCTTGTTCTGGTCGAAAGTGATGACCCACTCGAGGCTGGCCTCGAAATTATGTGCCAACCACCGGGCAAAAAACTGTCCACCCTATCCCTCCTATCAGGCGGCGAACAAACCCTGACTGCACTGGCGCTGATCTTCGCCGTCTTCTTGGCCAACCCAGCACCGATCTGTGTATTGGACGAGGTCGACGCCCCACTGGACGACGCAAACGTAAACCGTTTCTGCAACATGCTGGACGAAATGACCGGCACCACAGACACCCGTTTCCTGATCATCACACACCACGCCGTAACCATGTCCCGCATGGACCGCCTGTTCGGGGTGACAATGGCAGAGCAGGGTGTAAGTCAACTGGTATCGGTGGATTTGCAAGCGGCTGAAGAGATGATTGATTAGG